>CAYRRD010000006.1:0-94955 GCA_964426625.1 uncultured Saprospiraceae bacterium
AATGGTCCGGAACATATGGCAATCCTGTCAGCCTCGGTCCCTTCCCCATCCATGAGGAATCAGTTACCTTAATCTTACACGACGATGAAAACACCGGTTGTCAAACCACCTTCGATGTGGAACCCCCAGAAACCTGTTCCAATCAATGCACCATCGAAGCAGCAATCACCAACCTTACCTGCGATAACAACAACACCCCAGCCGACTCCACGGATGATCAGTTCTATTTTGATCTCACCGTCACCGGATCCAACACCTCTAGCCAATGGTCCACGACAAACGGTCTATGGTCCGGAACATACGGTAATACTGCAACCCTAGGTCCCTTCCCCTTCCATGAGGAATCAGTTACCTTAATCTTACACGACGATAAAAACACCGGTTGTCAAACCACCTTCGGTGTGGAACCTACGAAATTATGTTCCCGATCATGTAGCATTACAGCCACAAGTTCATCTGTATGGTGTGATGACAATAGTACACCTGCTGATGTAACAGATGATCAATTTTTTATTGAGCTTCAGGTCATCAATGTCAATGGATCCTCCGGTTGGGTTTCAGATGATATCTATACGGGGACTTATGGAAATCAATACCGCGTGGGCCCCTTTCCCATTGCTGGGGGAAACCAAAAAATGGTCATTCATGATCTGGTTTATCCATCCTGCCAGGACACGATACTGATGGTTGCGCCTGAAAATTGTGAATCAAATTGCCCACTCAACATTCAACTCACCGATTCTTGTGTGAAAAATGCAAATGGGGAATATGATATATTTTACTTTCTGAATGATGGTCTTGAACCTGGAACAACCCTATATGAACTTTATTTTGATGAAAAATTGATGAACGTCCTTCCGGGTTCGGGCGAAATCCCTATTGGACCTTTCCAGGTCAAGGACAGCGGAGAATTGTTTATCACTAATGTCACCGCCTCCACCCAGTGTAAGAAAGTAATCCCTATAAATCCAATTCACGATTCATGTCCCAAATTGGCAACGGATACGTGCCGGATAGAGGTAACTGCCCTGGATTGGACCTCCTGCAAGTATAGGAATTCTCCAATCGAGTCCTCCGATTCTTTGATCTATCAAATTTGGAGCAGCTCATTTCCCGTACAAATGGTCCTGGGCAACAACACCTACGAGGTGGGCAATGCTGGACGACACAGCCTGGCTATTAACCCCAATTGGAAGCACAACGAAACCATACCCATTCAATTTATAAATCCTGGAGGATGCGATACCATCCTGGATGTCCCTCGACCTTGCGTGAGTCTTACCTCTTCTTTTCCCAACGCATTTACACCAAATCAAGACGGGATAAATGACTTCTGGGAAATTAATTTACCATCAGGAAGCATTCACATCGATTTAATAATATTCGACAAATGGGGAAATCAGATCGTTCAGGTTACCAAACCAGAATTGGTTGACGGGCAGCTATTATGGGAGGGCAATTCTGCTTCAGGTCAACCGTTGGATGGGATGTTTGTGTATAAAGTAACCTGGATTTATAACAATAAATCCAATTTCCAATCGGGTGAATTGTTGATAATGCGATAAAAAAAGAGCGAATCACTTCTACGTGATTCGCTCTTTTACCTTCACTTATTTTGGTCTAAGATATAGATCTTATGGTGCCATCAAACTGAAATACTGATCCAGTTTTGGCAATACGATAATTTCGGTACGACGATTCAAAGACCGACCTTCTGCGGTATCGTTGGTGGCTTTTTCAATGTATTCTCCCCGTCCACCAGCAGTCATCCTTTCCGGTTTGATACCATGTTTGGATTGAAGTTCACGTACAATAGTGGTCGCACGTAATACACTTAAATCCCAATTATCCTTGATACAATCAGTGGCTATCGGCACAGTATCGGTATGACCTTCAACCAGAATGTCAAACTCTGCATGATCGTTCACGATCTTGGCAATCTTACCCAATACGGAATTGGCTTCAGCTGTAATAGCCGTACTTCCGCTTCGGAACAATAATTTGTCAGACAACGAGATATATACTACACCCTTCTTCACCTCAATATTCACATCATCATCGTTGACATCAGACAAAGATCTCTTTAATTTTTGGACCAGGACCAGATTCAAGGAATCCTTTCTACGCATGGTGGTATTGAGATCCTGAATATATTTCCCCTGACGGTCCAAGGCGTCCAGAGATCGTTTGATGCTCTCTGCACCGGTTCTGCTCAACACAGAAAGTTCTTCCAATCGTCCAAGAAGGTTGGTGTTGGTTTTCTTCAGGTAGTCTATTTCTTCCTGCAATTCTCTTACCCGGTCCTGGTTGCTTGAAGCAGCAGCTCTGGATTGGGTCAATTGCGAATTCAGATCTACCAAACGTCGATCCACATCTTCTTTCTGCGCAAGGATCGAAGCAATTTCCTGCTCACAATCCCGTTTCTCTTGCTCTAGTTGCTCCTGCAACGCGGTATATTTCTTCTTGCTCACACAAGACGTCATGCTCATCGACACCGCCAGGATCAGGCATAATAGTAAATTGGTTTTCACGGTCATGTTTTTTTAAAATCAATAAATTTGTTAGGTTATACTCGACGCTAAAATATTACTTTTATGTTATATAACACGAAAAATGAGAAATGATTTTTCTGTTTATCTCAAAGTAGGGTCTATCGAAGAAGAAGCGAAGAAAAATCAGCCAACATGCGTGTTTTCATGTCGATATCGTAAGTTGAACTTCGACTTTTACTCCTCTTCTTCATCTTCATCGTACAAATTCTCCAATTGCTTTCGCACTTTAGAGGAGAATTTCTTATCTTCCACGTTTTCATTGAGAAAAGCATTGAGTTCTTCCTGACTGAGTGTGGTTTTTACCTGGCCAAACTCATCGATATGAATATTGAATCCCTTAAGATCTTCATGAATTCGGGGTTTTTCCTTTTTATCATCTGCTCTTTTGTCCGTCATGCCCTATTAATTTAAAGTTGGGAAAACGTCTAACGCTTTATTTAATCTCTTTTCTATCAACGGTTTGCCGACAACTTCCATTGTGGTGAATAAGTCAGGCCCCTGCAGTACACCGGTTACGGCCAATCGCAAAACGGGCAAAACGACGCCGTATTTGGTTTGATGAACTTCGATAAACTTTTCCACCGCTGCTTTGAGTTCGCTATGGCTGAAAGGTTCAACACGAATCAGGGTTTGGAATAAATCCGAATACAGTTTGGCATTTTCCTTTTTATATCTTTTTTTGACCTGATCTGTATCGTAATTTGGCCAAGGTTCAAAGAAATACCTGGCCTGATCGATTATTTCAGGGATCAGGTGAATCCTTTCAGTGTACAAAGGAATTATTTTCTCGAGGTATGAACGATTTCCTTTGGCATAGAGTTCCGGAAAATGAATCATTATATAATCGAGTAAATCTTTGGTATCGGAACGAATGAGGTACTGTTGATTGAACCATCGTGCCTTTTCAATGTCAAATCTTGCTCCGCTCTTGACAATCTGATCCAATGAAAATGCCTCGATAAGTTCTTCCAATGTAAACAATTCCTGATCATTCCCGGGCGACCAACCCAGTAATGCCAAAAAATTGATCGTAGCCCCGGGTAAGAAACCTGATTCACGAAAGCCCTGAAAAACCTGATCGGATTCTGGATCGGTCCATTCCAGGGGAAAAACCGGAAAATTCATTTTAGCTCCATCTCGTTTTGCCAACTTTCCACCTCCTCCGGGTTTCAATATCAATGGAAGATGAACAAACTCAGGTATGTGATCTTCCCAACCCAGCATTTTGTACAATAATACATGATGTGCCGTACTGGAAATCCATTCTTCCCCTCGTATGACATGGGTTATCTTCATGTGATAATCATCCACTACATTGGCCAGATGATAAGTGGGCATCCCATCCGCTTTGAGAATGACCTTATCATCGAGCTCATCCGTGTCGAAAGTCACACGCCCACGTACGGTATCTGAAAAACTCACTTCCTCATCCTCCGTAACCAGCATCCGGATTACATAGGGTTCGCCAGCCTGTATTTTCTCCTGAACTGCTTCTGATGTAAGACTCAGGCTATTTTTTAATCTATGACGTACCGAGGCATCGTACTTGAATGTCAATTTTCTGGACTCATATTCCTGCCTCATCGAGGCCAATTCCTCCTCGGTATCGAAAGCATAATAAGCATACCCTTCTTCCAGCAATAATTGGGCAAACTGAGCGTACAAGGATTTCCGCTCAGATTGTCGGTACGGACCATAGGGACCACCTTCTTCAGGTCCTTCATCCGGATTGAGTCCCAGCCATCTAAGACTGTCAAGAATATATTTCTCCGCCCTTTCCACTTTCCTTGTCTGATCAGTATCCTCAATGCGAAGTATAAAATCCCCACCCATCTTTCGGGCAAAGAGAAAATTGTAAAGCGCTGTACGCACCCCACCGATGTGCAACGCTCCGGTAGGACTGGGTGCAAACCGCACGCGCACCTTCTTCCCTGCCTCCATATATTCTTATCTTTATTCTGTTAAATATTACGATATTATCTAATATGACATCTGAATAAACTACCTTAGCCGATGAACATATCGCCCACAAAAGTATGAAATTATTTTCCCATCCCTAATGACATAAAAATGTATTTGATAAAGACACCAGGATTTGTAAAGGAATTTTTTCCACAGCTTACCTGGGACGGCCCGCCAGGGAATCGCACCATTTATCTAACCTTTGACGATGGTCCGCATCCCGAAGTCACCATTCAGGTTTTGGAAATACTCGACCGCTATAAAGCTTCCGGCACCTTCTTCTGTGTTGGGGAAAACATTGAAAAGTACCCAGACACTTTTAGTCTTTTAAAAAAATACAACCACGGAATTGGAAGCCATACCTACAACCATCTCAACGGGTGGGCAAGCGACAACATGGAATATTTCAAAAATATAAAACGTGCCGCCACCCTGGCAGGTACAAACCTTTTTCGTCCTCCTTACGGGCGAATCAAACCTTCCCAGGTCGGTATTCTTGAGAAACATTACCAAATAATCATGTGGTCCGTGCTCAGTGGAGATTTCGATACGACACTCACAGGCAATCAATGCTTTGACAATGTGAAAAAATATGTTAAAGACGGATCGATCGTGGTTTTCCATGACAGCACCAAAGCCGCTAAGCGATTACTGTATGCATTGCCCAGGGTACTCGATTATTTTTCAGAACAAAACTACCGGTTTGACGCACTGGAACATTCGCGGGAATACGCTACAGCCCCCCATTTTTCTCAATAGTACCGGTTTTTTCAGGCCATTCTGCTCATGTGGAGGTTATGATTTATCGGATGACCGCAAAGCGGTAATAGACACCATTTTCCAGACGATAGGAAACCAAATTGCAATATAGTCTGTTCCTTTACTGAAATCAATCTAGGAAGTATGCGAACAGATAAAATCTTAAACTATGTGCAGAGTAAAATCAAGGCTCTGGGATTCAAACTTGCATACATAGTATTGCTACAATTTTATGCATATAATAACCCACAAACACCCCGGTGGGCTAAAAACATCATTTTAGGTGCCCTGGGGTACCTTTTAACACCCATTGATTCTATAGTGGATGTTACCCCTTTCATCGGCTATACCGACGACATCGGCGTATTGTCCTTTGCGCTGGTGACGATCAGTGCCTATATCACCGATGATGTGAAAATCAAAGCACGCCAAAAATTACAAAAATGGACCGGATCACTGGATATGGATTCGATTCAGCAGGTGGAAAAAATGTGGTGACGACAGTGATGTGAACCGTGAGGAAAGTGGGACTAATGTCCCTGTGCGATATAAAATAAGGCTGTCCCGCCCACACATGCGTTATCGGACTTCCAAGGCAGGGATATCAGCATTCTATAATGACAGACACTTAACCCAGCTTTATATCTAGCAAACGATATATATTCAAATTTTGGCAGGCCAGGGCGAAATAGGATAAGCTTATAAATATAATCCCCCCAATGTTTTATCAAACGTCTATTTTTTCTGGACAAGAAAAACACCATCCCTGATTGGCATTAGAAAGGGGATGACACGGTCGTCCTCAAATACCTTGTTGTTGAATTCCTGAATAGACCGGGTTTTATTATCCGGTTGTTCATCGACCACCTTACCCCTCCATAAGACATTGTCAATGATCATTAATCCGCCTGAACGAAGCATAGCCAATGACTGATCGTAATATTCACCGTATTGTTTTTTAGCAGCATCAATAAAAATGAGATCAAAAATATCCTCCAACTTTTTCATCTCTACCCGGGCATCTCCAAAAATCACCTCAATTTTTTCCCGCAAATTAGTCCATGATAAATGCTTTTCGATCAGGGGCTGTAAGGTAGTATCCTTTTCCAGGGTGATCAATTTTCCGTCCTCCACAAGACCTTCCGCCATGCATACAGCAGAATACCCGGTAAAGGTACCCACTTCCAGAACTCGCCGCGGTCGCATCATTCGGCTGATCATTCTCAGCAATGTCCCTTGGAACGGGCCTGAAAGCATACTACTGGCATTGGAATGGGCTCTGGTGGAGGCCTCAATTTTATCCAGGACTTCGTTGGGACGGACTGTATGATTTTCACAGTAGGCGACAACTTCTTTTGAAAAAAACTCGAGCATTGTTGAAGACTTAAAGGTCAGAAAATCGTTGATGAATACGCAAAGCGCGAAATCGGTTCGAGACCATCTCACCAAAAATCAGGGGAAAGTAGCTGCATTGGGTTTGATTGGCTTTCGGTTCAGAACTTTTTTTTCAAAAATAGGAAAAATAAAAACGATCAACAAAATCAATCCGGCGCCCAGATAAAACCTGCTGTGCATTTCTTCATTTTCATTCAGTATCCAGGCCGCCAATATAATTCCGTAAACGGGCTCCAGGTTTACAGAAAGATTTGCCGTAAATGCTGTCATGTGTTTGAGGGCATCAAAAGCCAGGGTATAGGCAATCGTAGTACAAACTACAGCAAGTACCAGGAGGTATTTCCAGTCTGAAAACGGAACCGGCCATAGCTGAAACGCAGGTTCCCATAGTCGAACCACGATTGACAGGACGGAGAGCAGGAGAAAGGCAAAAAACAGTTCAATTGAGGTAAAGAACAAAGTACTTCCCTTACCCACAATGGATTTATTGTGGGTGGTGAATAAAGCAGCAAACAAAGCGGACAGGATACCAAAAACAATACCCAGATACATGGAAGCATCTACCGAGGAAACTACGAGAAACATTCCGGGTAGGATCAACAACCCGATAATAAGCTCTGCCCATCGAAATGGTCGTTTGGTAATTACAGGCTCGATGACCGCTGTCAGGGCAGATGTGGTTGCGAGACACAAAACACCTATCGATGCATTGGACAGCTTGATGGAACTGAAAAAAGTAACCCAATGTAAGGCCAGGAAAATGCTGACCAATATCAAGGAGCGTCGAACTGCTCTGAACTCCTGCCATCGTATCAATTTTCTGTAGAGCAGTACCGGTAAAAAGAAAGCCAGGGCAATGACCAGCCGCCACCATACCAATGCTACTGCGTCGATGGAAATCAAATCTCCGAGGATGGCTGTGAAACTAAAAATAACGATGGCAATGTGTAAACTGGCGAATGCTTTTTGTCGTGGATTCATATTTTACGATAACCCCGCGAAGATACAAAACCGATCTGACCGGTAAATGACCTGTCATTACAAAAAATGGGACGAAAACATCCGGGATACATTTTTATACCTAATCTCCGTTAGGCATTATAGGTGACATTTTGTATCTTCGTAATTCATATTCGTGAATCCGTTTAAAGAAATGAAAAGCATGAGAATGATCGCTGAACAATATCGATACATCTTCAATGAAAGCACTTCCACTGAGGAGGAAGAATTGGTATTGGTCGCTGAGGACAATGACAACGATTCACCTTCCGAACTGGTGGTGTACAATGATGATTTCAACACCTTCAATTATGTAATAGAGTGTTTTATAAACATTCTAAAGCATTCCTCCACACAGGCAGAACAATTGTCTCTAATGATCCATTTCAATGGAAAAGCCATCGTCAAAACAGCGCCATTTAAGGTCCTCAAACCCTATAAAGACGCTTTAGTAGAACGAGGACTGTCCGCTGTTATCGAGTGATGCGACGATCAGACACCACAACTCCACCACTTTTATTCCCTCACCCCCTGACAGCCAGGTTCGACGGATTGTTGGTTGTGGGCGGGGACTTGAAGCTACCCAGGTTGATTTTGGCCTATCGTTTTGGTATATTTCCGTGGTACGCGGAAGGAAAGCCTATAATGTGGTTTGCACCCAGGTCACGATTTGTGATCAATGTTGGCCAAATTCATGTTCCCAAATCCATGAGAAAATACCTTCGTCAAAGGATTTTCACCATCACCCTGGACCAACACTTTGAGTACATAATTGACCAATGTCAGAAAATAAAACGCGATGGCCAAACAGGAACCTGGATTACCGAAGATCTGAAGAATGCTTTTGTCGATTTGCATGAGAGAGGATTAGCCCATTCTATCGAGGTATGGGATGGGAACGAAATTGTGGGAGGTTTATACGGGCTGGGGCTCGGACGAATTTTCAGTGGTGAATCCATGTTTTCTCTGACATCGAATGCCTCGAAATTCGCAGTAATAATTTTGAATCAGATATTATTTGCTTTGAATTATCGATTAATCGATTGCCAACAGGAAACACCGCATCTAAAGATGCTGGGTGGTCATATCTTACCCAATGTCCTATATCATTCTTCGATAAGAACAAATCTTTTTCAACCTTTGTCATTCCAGAAGTGGGACCAATCGCTGGTACCGCAATTACACAGATTCAAGATTTAAAGATTGAATTTACCAGGATGTAACTCAGTCTGTGTGTGCCAATTCCTGGGTAATCCGGCTATTGAATTCTCCTTCCTACTCTTGTATATGCTCTTCCAGCCAGGCCAAGAGGTCATGAAACACCCTTTCTTTCCCATGGTCCTTCAATAATTCGTGGTACATTTCAGGATATAGTTTCAAAGTTTTGTCCCTGGATCCCAACAAATCAAAAAATCTGCCGGTGACATCTGGTCGAACAATTTTATCTGCTTTGCCTTGTACAATCAATACTGGGTGGGTGATACTTACCGCATTTTCCATGGCATACTGCATTCGGGTGAGCATTTCATAGCCGGTTGCAACCTTAATCCTTCCCTGGAAAACCAAAGGATCCTTCTGATAATCTTCTACCACGGTCACATCACGGGACAATTGAGTGGGCGGAATCTTCAATATAGGCAAACCGGGAAACCACTTTCGCAATTGACCTGCCAGACGTATCATCCAGGGTTTTACTATGTCACCCGGATCCAACGCAGGAGCAGAAAGTATGACACCAGCCACCCTGGGTTGGAACTGAATTACAAAATCAAGCGTAATCAACCCTCCCATACTATGTCCGAATAGGAAAAGTGGAACATCTCTAATTTCACAGTATTCGATGGCATTTTGATAAATTTGATGCAGGGCTTCTGTTAAATTTTGAAAATCATCAAATAGCCATTTCGTTGTCCTGGTTCGTCCATGTCCGGGCAAATCAAAGGCAAATACCGAGATTCTTTCCCTATTAAACCACTCGGCAAGACCGCTATTGCGTCCGCTATGGGACCCAATTCCATGGGTCAGGATAACGGCTGCCCGGGGCTGTTCCACCAGGGCGTTATTCATATACAATGGTATATTCGAGCCCCGGATCAATTCCGAAGTGGTGCGAGCTTGAGCAGCGTGGGATGGAAGCGTAGCTTTAATTTCATGTTTTTCCCCTAAGAAGTCAGGCTTTTCTGATCTTGAAAACTCCTCCTTTTTTTCCATATGAACCTATCCATGTATGTCCATTCAAAAATGGATGTTTAAAAAATGATGCATCTCTCAACCAGGTTAGACCACTTTCATTGCTGTAGTTTGGATTTCAAAAATTGTCCGGTATATGATTCGGGCAGGGCAGCAATTTCCTCGGGTGTTCCCATTCCCACAATGTGTCCTCCATGCACTCCCCCTTCAGGCCCCAGATCCACCACCCAGTCTGCAGATTTGATGATATCCATATTGTGTTCCACGACCAAAACTGTATGTCCCAGCTCAATCAGTTCATTGAATGCGACCAATAACTTACGAACATCATGGAAATGCAAACCTGTCGTAGGTTCATCAAAAATAAACAAAATGTGTTGAGTGGAATTTTCCTGACCAAGAAAAAAAGCCAGTTTCAATCGCTGAGCTTCCCCTCCGGATAATGTACTTGAGGATTGGCCCAATCTGAGATAACCGAGCCCCACCTTGGAAAGGGGTTCAAGTTTGGCGACGATCTCATGCCGATCACTGAAAAACTCCAGGGCATGGTCTATGGTCATATCGAGGACTTCGTATATATTCTTTCCTTTGTATTTGACTTCCAGAATTTCCTTCCGGAACCTTTTTCCATGACATACATCACACTCCAGATATACATCAGATAAAAATTGCATTTCGATTTGGATTTCACCATCCCCTTTACAATTTTCACACCTACCACCCTCCACATTGAATGAAAAATGGCGGGCTGAATATCCCCTGATCTTGGACAGGTTCTGATTGGCGAAGGTATTGCGGATATCATCGAACGCTTTGACATACGTCGCCGGATTGGATCTACTCGAACGTCCTATGGCTTTCTGTCCTACAAATTCCACGCTGGAGATCAGGTTTAGGTCCCCGGAAATAGATTTGAATCCTTTCTTTTGTCCGGAATTGATGTTTTCTACATGCTGGTTGAGCGCAGGATACAAAATATCATGCACCAGCGTAGATTTTCCAGAACCTGACACACCTGACAACACATTAAAAACCCCCAATTTGAATATGGGCGAAATATTTTTAAGGTTGTGTAAAAAGGCTTCTTCCACCACGATTTTATTGTTAGATGTCCTTCTGCGACTGGGCAAAGCTATCGATTCACGACCAGCCAGATATGCCAGGGTCAGGCTATGCGGAGCATGACCATTGGGAGAATCGGGTATCGTTCCCTGATATACTACCTCTCCTCCATGCTCACCAGCATAGGGCCCCATATCGATCAGGTAATCTGCATTTCGAATGATTTCTTCCTCGTGCTCCACCACCACCACTGTATTTCCCAATCCTCTAAGATCCTTGAGTACCTGAATCAGCTGGTCACTATCCTTCGGATGTAGCCCAATGCTGGGTTCATCAAGAATGTAGAGCGATGAAGTGAGGTTACTTCCCAGACATTTGGTCAAATAGATTCGCTGTGTTTCCCCCCCACTCAAGGTTCCTGAGATACGGTCCAGGTGAAGGTAAGATAGGCCCAATTGGTTCATTGCTTTCAATCTTATTTTGATCTCATACAGCAATTGTTTCGCAATCTGAGCATCATGTTCTTCAAGTTCCAGATTTTGAAAAAGTTCATAAAGCTGATCGATTGGGATTTGGGTAAGATCCGCAATATGAAAACCATTGATTTTGACATACAAGGCCTCAGGACGAAGTCGTCGACCTTTACAGTCGGGGCACTTGGTCCTACCTCTGAAACGGGAAAGGATGATCCGGTTCTGGATCTTATAGCTCTTGTTTTTAAGATCGTCAAAATAGTAATCCAACCCCTTAAAATATCTATTCCCAGCCCACAACAATTCTTTTTCCTTTTCAGATAGATTCTTATATGCTTTGTGAATAGGGAAATCAAAATAATGGGCATTGTGGATCAGGGGATCAAGATATTTCTCAGCTGTCTCGCCTTTCCATGGTGCAATAGCCCCATCATATATCGACAAATTGTGATCTGGTATCACCTTGTGTTCATCAATTCCCATCACCCGGCCAAAACCTTCACAGGTTCGACATGCACCAAAGGGATTATTGTAGTTGAACAAATGAGGATCGGGTTCTTCAAATTCGATACCATCCAGCTCAAATCGGTTGTTGAAGTAGTGCAATTCACCATCTGGAAACTCGCGAACATAACATGCGCCACCTCCCTCAGTGAAAGCGGTTTGGACCGAATCACTGATCCTGTTGGTATTTTCCTCATCCCCATGATGAACCACAAAACGGTCGATGACCACGAGAATCTTCTCTTCGTCCACTTCTTCGAGCTTCTTCTTGAGGAACGTTTTTTTGGATTGCTCGATAAAATCCTCTATTCGCCAGTCCTGGTTGTCCACTACGATTCGATTGTATCCCCGCTGAAGTAGTAAGTCCAGATGCGTTTGAATATTTCGCTTGGGATAATGCTTGTGCAAGGTGGTCAGCAGGATTACCCTGGTCTGATCTTTCATGGTTAGAATAAAATCCACCACATCGCTGACCTGGTGTCGGCGCACCATATTTCCTGATATGGGGGAATAAGTTCGGCCTATTCGGGCATACAAAACCCTGAGGTAGTCGTAAATTTCAGTCATCGACCCCACGGTACTTCGGGCATTATTGGTTCCCACTCTTTGTTCCAGAGCAATAGCAGGCACAATGCCCCTGATGAAGTCCACTTCGGGTTTTTTCATTCGGTTGAGAAACTGGCGGGCATACGATGAAAGACTTTCCACATACCTTCGTTGTCCCTCGGCATACAAGGTATCCATCACCAGAGAAGACTTGCCAGATCCCGAAACGCCTGATACCACAACCAATTTATTTCTTGGAATTTCCACATCTATTCCCTTGAGATTGTGGACTCTAGCGCCTTTAATTTCAATTTTCTTGATATTCATTTGGAATTTTGATCTTTTATCCCTTATATTAGTTCCAGCAAAGAACGTATATAAAAAATACTATCTGTTAATTTGTTCAAAGAAATTGGTGGTATAAAAACTATTTTGCTAACTTTGATATCGTTAATCTATTTTTAATCGTCCAAAAACTGTCATTATAGCATAGAACTTTACACTGAATCGAACCTTATTATTTAACATTAAATAACCTGAAAACGATTTGGTATGCAAATAACTATGCTTTCAGACAAAGACCTCATCAATTCTTACCTGGACGGTAATGAAAAATGTTTCCAGGAACTTCTTAGTCGGTACGAAGACAAAATCTTTACATCCATATATATGTTTGTAAAGAACACTGAACTGGCTGAAGATATTTTCCAGGAGGTATTCATCAAAATCATCAAAACGCTTCGAGCCGGAAAGTACAACCACGAAGGCAAATTTGGCCCCTGGGCTATGCGTATTGCCTACAATATGTGTGTGGATAACTTCCGAAAATCCAAGCGACGTCCTCAAATCAACCCCACAGAAGAGTTCGACATCTTCGATGTACTCGAAGTGGAAGATGACAACGTGGAAACAACAATGATCAAGAATGAAACGTTCACCAAGATTCGTCATTTGATCGACCTGTTGCCACCCGAACAAAAAGAGGTGGTGATATTGCGACATTACGCTGACCTGAGCTTTAAGGAAATTGCTCAACTAACCCGGGTAAGCATCAACACAGCGTTGGGACGAATGAGATACGCATTGATCAACATGAGAAAAATTGTTGAAGAACGCAATATTGCTCTGACCTAACGCCTTTGTATCTCTGAGCATGATTAAATAAACCATGAACTGAAAGAAATATCTAAAAACCTTCTGGTCTGGGATTAGGTCAGAAGGTTTTTTTATTGCTCCAGCGCCGGTTGAGAACTTCCTGCCACCACATTTTTTAACTCACGCTCCTTATCCACACGGATGGGACGCAAATTACTGAGATTCTGATATCCTTTTAATATGGAATTTTCCGCGGTCACTTTGGTCATGGAGAATAGGTCCCCCGTAGGATTTTCAAGAAATGCCACCCCAGTTACCTGGTTATCTTCAAAGGTCATCTCGATCCTACTGCATATGATCTTATTCATCGCAATATATCCTCCTTCGTCATCCAAAGGAAAATAAATCGACTCCGCATTTCCCTCTACATCAGTCTGATACAGGTCGCCATTTTTAAAATAGGCTGTAATGGTTCGACCTTTGATCTGGTTGAAGAAAATACTATCCGGAGAAGTGATAATAAATCCGTTGCCCCGTATCAACACTTCAGAAATACTTCCATCCCGTATGGATACGTATATGGTATCGCCGCTGAGTTGTGTGGTATCCATCCATAGAATCGGGTTTCCATAGAGCACGATCAATGAATCAGCTTCTTTATATGCCAGAGAATCAGCTCTACCCTGAAAATCGTTCCTTATCAAAGCCACGTTGTAATATGCCGTGAAATCCTGAGTTGTATCGGACACAATCTGATTGGTAGTATCACTCCAGGATGTCACAGTCTGATAAGTAAGCAGGGTGTCGGAGATCATATAGAGCGTATCCCCTTCCTCGTTGGTCCATTCAAGCAAAGGTCGTTGAAACTTTGAAATCGCTTTGGCACTTTGTCCTCCACCACGATACGAGAGGCTATCTGTTCTTATTCTACGCATTCCAGTACTATCCTCCCAAATAACATTGCCCCTGGCAACTCCTTCCTCGTTGTCATCATTGTAATCCATGAAATCAGAAATCAATGTAAAATCAGGACGTTCAACCCTTGAACGTCCTCGGGCCCGCACAGAATTTGTCTGGGTGTTGTAAACTAATGAATCTCCGGTCGCATTTACATCCTCACCCGTCACTACTGCATCCTTATACAAATACATTAAACCTTCCTTTTCTTCATAGATGATTTCCCGTGCGGTCGCAATCTGCCCCTCTCTATTGAGAAAGGCATCTCCTTTCATAATGTATTTTCCTTCGTTCCCATAAAAATAAATGCTATCAGCATATCCGATGGTTGTTCCGGACTGAAACTGAGCTTCCGTGTAAAACAGTGCCTCCTTCTCTTCGACCAGATAGTACCCATCTTCAGCATACAGACGGCTTGTATCATTGTACACCACTGTAGGACCAATAAAATTTACTCTTCTTTCTTCGGTAAAAAAAGCCATAGAATCGGCTTTGAGATTAAAGGAATCGCTAAGGACCAATACACTATCCCGAAATACGATGTAATCTTCATTAACATAAAAAACGCCTGCAATAGAACTCAACTGCATATTTCCATCCATCATATAGGACTTGTGCGTGTAGCGGGCTACCCTCGTATCAAGATTATACCACAAATATGGAGAAAAAAGCCTTTGAGAATCCTTTTCCAATACCACATTACCTCGCAGTTCTGCCAGTCTATCGTTGCCATTGTACCATAGGGTATCTGCAAAAATATGGGTACTGTCCAGTTCCTGTATTACAACATTCCCATAAGCTTCCACCTGATTACGATTGTCAATAATTGCAGAATCCGTTCGAAAAAACGTACTGTCATGACGCATCCGTACATTCCCAACCAATTGTTGATATTGGACCGTATCCCGGGTGTACAACCTCACTCGATCAGCAGGTTCATCCAAAATTACAATGGTTGCTTTTCTGGTGGTATCCTGTTCTGTTACCCCAATTGGCTTCTGCCCCCATAAGGCACCACCTTCAAACAGGAATATCAATACTATAGCCAGGAATCGTGCGACACCAGCATCAGGATATTTTAATCCCCAATTAAGATCATTCCAATAGCAGTCACTGACCATGTTGCAAAATTATGACAATATAGACACTCTGAGCTCATAACATTCAAAATTTCATAAGAATGACTATCTACTATGTAACGAAATCGCATCCATGAATATGCGCTCTGTATAGCTATCGATGGAATTCAATATGTATCTGGCAGAATAAAGTCCTCGATCTACCCTCTATTTGCTATCCCACTTATCCATACTGTAAGTCATTCAACCTTTTGATTGCGGGGTTCATTTGTATGAATCTTGGAATAAAGTCTCCAAAATCTCCTATTTTTGCCCAAAACGCATAAACATGATTCAACGCATTCAAACCATATACCTATTCCTGGCAGTAATTTTTATGAGTAGCTTGTTCCTGGAGCGTACTGATCTGTTCAAGGTGGATACTTCAAACCCCGCATTACTGAGCGAATTGGAATATTACCACGATATGGTATTGGACGTGTATGATCAAAATCTTCTAATCATTTTAACCATCATAGCCTTAATATTTGCACTTTTCGCCATTTTCCTATTCCGAAACAGAAAATTACAAATTATGCTTAGTCGGATTAGCTTATATTCAATTGTGTTGCTCCTTTTGCTCGTAATTTATCTGACCTATACTGAGTTGCAAAATTTGATGGATTCGATAAATTTGGGGCTCAAAATTGGCTTGATCTTACCTGTATTGGCGATTTTAATGCTGGTCATGGCAATTCGTAGCATTAAAAAAGACGAGAAGCTTGTCAAATCCATGGATCGGTTGCGATAAGGATTAATTGTCCTAATAGGATATATGATTGTATAGCGCGATACCAATCCAAAATTACCTTTTATTCAGTAACCTCAGAAAGCAGCCCTGGAGGGTGCCAAGGTTAGTCATCGGTACTACCCTAGTGGTCTGTTTCATAAGTAATTTATACTCATGACGTGATTATTTTTTGTCGTACCGAAGAAACGAAACCGAGCATAGGACAGGTCTACGTGAGGCTTTTGGTGATGACGAAAAAGAAGCCGTGGAATCAGGATTACCCTTACTACCCCAATCCGTCAAGTTTGATCGACCCCAATTTAAGGTCCTCAACGGCCACAGATATTCCTGACCAGAAGAGAAATACAGCACTTTTTATCATTGTCCATGCCCATTCCAACAACTGGCCCTATCTCTGCTTTCTCTCTTCCGCCCAATAAAAAAGGCTGTAATGAATACATTACAACCTTTTTTTATTCTCAATATCTACCTGTTATAATAGCTAGTCAGTCATTCCATGCGAAAATGATCAATTCATTTGGGCTAAACGTGCTGCATCAGGCGTAGCTGAATAATTGATTTTTAACTGATTAGCTTTTCTCAATGCTGTTTTAACGTCTGTCACAATACCCATAGTAACTTCACGATCAGCTCTGATAGAAGTTGTAATTTGCCCCCACAGTTGCTCATTCACTCTCAATTTATGTTGTTCGAGAAAAAGAGCAATATCAGCATCCAGGTGGTTGGAAAATTTATCATCGAGTTGAACCCTGGGTCGGGTACCGTAGATGGCTTGATATTTTTGAGTAGGTCTGCCTATATAAATGGTATTGACCAGAGATTTTTTCTCCAATTTTTCAAGTTGAGTGGCTTGTGGAGTAACTACCTGTACCATTCTTTCACCTTCACGCATTACGGTAACGACCATAAAGAAGAACAACAGCATAAATATGATATCGGGCAATGAAGCGGTAGAAATACCCGGTGTGGATTTACCCCTTTTTTTCTGAAAATGTGCCATAGTATATTTTTGAAATCAAATTATCAATCTTCTTCACCAAAGCTTGTGGGCTCTGCCTCAGAAAGAACTAGAGGAATTTTTGCTCTTATGGTTCTTTTTTGATCGGTTGTCAAATCCGAATAAGAAACACCAAACGTTTTCTGAGACTCCTCCTCCCACAGTTCATCATATGCCGCCTTGAGTTCATTGTATACTTCCAGGTAGACCTCATAGGTCGTACCTCGGTCATTTTTCAATGAGATAATAGCCTGTGTAGGGGAGGCGGCCAGATCTTCCCGACCCTGCGGATTAATGATAAACTCCTTTGTCCTTTCACGCAGTGTATTGATATCCGTAGGCTCATCCCGCACCAACAATTGATCGTTCGCATTGACCAGCACACTGAAAACGTTCCGCGTGGCCAACTTGGTGGGATCTGGTGGTTCCTCCGACCAGGGAGGCAACTGCACAGTTATACCTTTATCCGAATCAATGGTTGTAGTCACCAGGAAAAAAATCAACAGGAGGAATGCGATATCCGCCATTGATCCTGCATTAATTTCCGGTGCCGTTTTCTTATCAATAGCCATCTTTGATGATTTAATATCCTACTTAAATAAATTCCTGACCTCGCCGAGCAACATCAACACGAGGGCAGCTCCTGATAATACAAAAGCACCCCGAATAGATGCGCTGATCCATTTGAGCAGGTTCTGAGACACTCCGAATTCGTCCATTGCGGCCAAAACCCTTCTGTTGGTCTCATCATCGGTCGTGGAATAAAGCACGAATATCAATACCAACAATATGGCGATACCAATAATTCCCTTCAGCGCACCTTTAGGATTTTTGGCGAGGGTTAACAGTGATCCAAGGATGAGAATGATTACAGCCGCAATCAATAATCCGATCGTAGCTTTTAATCCTACATCAAATACATTGGTATTGGATTGTTCCTCTACTGCCATCTCACTAAATCCCTCCGGCAAACCGGAAAGCACCGGAATGAGAAAAATCAAGGTAAAGATCAACCCTATGCTAAAAGCCAGGAGCAATCCATATTTAGAAAATAACTTATACATAGGTGTTGTTTTTTACTTAAAGTAATTATTTCGAGCCAATACATCCAACAGTCCGACAGATGCGTCCTCCATACGATTGACCAAACCATCGATTTTGGCTACAATGTAATTGTAAAATATCTGGAGTATAATGGCGACGATCAAACCAAAGACCGTGGTAAGAAGGGCTACTTTAATACCCCCTGCTACGATGGTTGGAGAAATATCTCCTACAGCCTGAATGTTGTCAAAAGCTTGAATCATACCAATTACCGTACCCATGAATCCTAACATCGGGGCAATGGCAATAAACAATGCGATCCAAATCAATCCTTTCTCCAATAAACCCATTTGCACAGAGCCATACGCAGAAATGGCACGTTCGACACCTTCAGGTCCTTTATCCACATTGCGAAGACCTTCGTACAAAACACTTGCAGCCGGTCCGGAGGTCGATCTGCAAACTTCCAATGCTCCCTCCAAATCACCTTCAGCCAATCGGTTGTCAATTCTATTGAGTAGCTTATCTGTATTAGCGGTGGCCAAATTCAAGGTAATGATCCTTTCGATACAAAAAGCCAAACCAATGATCAGACAGATCAATACCGGAGCCATATACCTCCAGTCACCCTGAATAAATTTCTCTTTTAATACTTGAAAGCCGGTAGCACTTTCATCTTGTGCCAACATTTCGGTAGCTCCAATTGATGCAGCCAATCCAAAAACAACTACTAATGCAACTAATTTACGCATGGTATAAACATTTTTTTAACAAATATTTTTCAAATAAATAAATCCACTTTCTGGCGGAGAGTGAGGGATTCGAACCCTCGATACCCTTTAGGGGTATACACACTTTCCAGGCGTGCGCCTTCGACCACTCGGCCAACTCTCCATGCGTTTGGGGCATCTGGTTAAAAATTCTGCTAAATTTATGAAACTTCAATCAAAAACCAAATTTTCCAAAAATTCTCTCACCCGGAGCAAACAAGCCCTTAAGGTATTGCTTTTTGCCGATTTACACAATAAACAGGGTCTTAATTGAAAATATTCATGGCGTTCCTTCTTGTAATCCGTTCGATTTCATTTACCGGAACTTCACATATATCTGCCAACCTCTCTACTACATAGGGCAAAAAAGAACTCTCATTTCGTTGACCGCGATGGGGTACCGGAGGTAGATAAGGTGCATCGGTTTCCAGTACCACACGTTCCAGACCAATTTCCGCAATAACGCCGTCCAAGTTACTTTTTTTATATGTCAATATTCCACCAATCCCCAGAAAAAAATCCAACTCAATAATTCTTTTTGCCTGATCCGATGTTCCGGTGAAACAATGAAAAACGCCTCTTAAGGATCTGCTTTGATTTGAAATCAAATCTATTTGCATCTCCATGGAGTCACGCGCATGGATCACAATCGGAAGCCCCCTTTCTATTGCCCATCTACATTGTATATTAAATGCTTCTTTCTGCTCTTCCACAAAGGAAGTATCCCAGTATACATCTGTACCAATTTCTCCAATGGCCGTAATAGGTCTTTCATCGAGACGACGCTCAATGATATCCAGTTCATGAAGATAGTCCTCTTTGATATAAACCGGATGAAGTCCCAGCATAGGTTTGAAAAAATCGGGGTAACGATCGCACAATCGAAACAAAGGATCAATGGTTTTACTGTTGATATTGGGGAGGAAAACCGATTCAACTCCGACATCCCGGGCCCTTTCAACTACATCATTTATATCCGACTGAAAAACGTCAAGGTATAAATGAGCATGTGTGTCAATGATCATTTAGTTACTAAATTTTGAAATTTTTCAGGTCCAAACATTTTGGACTACTTCAATCCACATTCCCTTACCATTTAGCGACGTGAAAGTTATTAATAATTTCGAAATAACAATGCATATTTTCAAAGTTATCAAAACTGAAGATCCCTGACCAGTTGTCTGAATCATAGTATATTACTGCATGTCTGAATCTATACAGCATGACCACCAAAGTAGTACAAATGAAAGTAAAACCATATCTGATGTTTGAATCCACCACATGAAGACAGACAAACTTTAACAGTTTTAAGGATCAGATTGTCCTAAGGATTTTCAGATATTGATCCATGGATGAGGGCGTTCCGGCACTGAGACAATGTCAGGCAAAATTCATTGTGTTCTCGTGCGGATGACTCCAACTGTATTCTGTAAACTACCTTTAGGCTGTGCTACTCTTACCTATTGCCACCCCAGGATGACTCCATCTGTCTTTTGAAAGCTCCCTTTAAGATCATCTCTTTTTATTAAACGAAGATCTTTACAAAAAGAATCCCAAAGCACTTTTGGGTGAAGGGTCAGGGTACAGTACATAATCTACCTCTCCTTTACAATATGGAATATGGAACAATAAGGAAGTACCAACCACCGAATTATACCCCTGGACAACACTACACCGCACGGACTGACCACTTTACCATGCTGACAATTTTAATCAGGGAAGGATCGCAACCATCTTTTCCTGATGGTACACCACGACAGGTCTGGAAAAACAAGGCTCTCCTGGCACTCTAGTGCACGAAAACCTAAATACATATCATGTTTTTCTTCATCTTTTTTGCCAGCTCTTCGTTGCACCGATGTCACATAACCCCCACTATGTCACCATCACTGCGCCTTGACCTGTCGAAAAAATATATTGAAAAACATTGATAGCTATTTAGATTTCCGCACACTAGTTACCGACATCTCCACAAATCCTGGATTAAATCACAAATTTGCAAAGGCCTTGGTGATTAGTGCCTCCTGCTGTTCATCGTGTATTTTTTTGTATCCTGTTGCTGGTGAAGCACTGCTTTCCCGGGTAATGCTGCTGATATTGGTCCACTTGCGCAGCTTATAACGGATGTACCTATTCGCTCCCATATTGCCAGGTTCCTCCTGAACCCAGAAAAAGTCTGCTCCTGCATATTTTTTCCGAACCTTATCCAATTTATCTTCGGGTAACGGATACAATTGCTCGATTCGAACCAGCGCAACATTATTCAGATTGTCCGCTTCCTTCCTCTCCAAAAGGTCATAATATACCTTGCCGGAGCAAAGCAGGACACGTTTCACTTTCTTAGCCTCGGCAGCGGTATAGGAATCATCGATCAATTCCTGAAAACGTTGCCCTTTAAGAAAATCAGATTTGGGGCTGACACATTTCGGGTGTCGCAAAAGGGATTTAGGCGCCATATTGATCAAGGGTTTCCTGAAAGGACGATCGAGCTGACGACGCAATGCATGGAAAAAGTTGGCCGGAGTCGTGATGTTGGTCACGGTCATATTGAACTCTGCGCACATCATCAGAAACCGTTCGAGTCGAGCACTGGAATGTTCTGGACCTTGCCCTTCATATCCATGCGGCAATAGCATGACCAACCCACTCATGTTACGCCATTTACTTTCACCAGCTGATATAAACTGGTCTACGATGGTTTGGGCTCCATTATAGAAGTCACCGAATTGGGCTTCCCAGATCACCAGCGCATCAGGTGTTGCCAGGGAGTACCCATATTCAAAGCCCAGAACTGCAAATTCCGATAACAATGAGTTGTAGATCATAAAACGCCCCTGATCCTCTGCTAAGCCATCGAGTCGGTTCAAAGGTTCGAAGGTTTTGGAGTCGTATATCATGGCATGCCGGTGTGAAAAAGTACCCCGTTTTACATCCTGACCACTCATTCGTACATCCCGCTTATCCAACAGGATGGAACCATATGCTGCCAGTTCTGCCAAACCCCAATCCAGGACATTGTCTTCCAGTAGTTTGTGCATTCCTTTAAATAACCGATGCACCTTGGGTACAGGATGGAAATCCTCTGGCAAAGTAGTCAGATGATTGAGTATATCTTCAAGTTCCTCGGCAGGAATGCCTGTTTTGGGTGAGTCTAAAAAATCTCCCGGGTCTTTGGTAATCCGCAATGCCTTCCAGGCCTTATCGGGCTGCTGATGTGAATAGGGTAAGGGGGTTTCTTTGACAAAGTCGAGGCGATCCTGCAATTTGCCCCAGAAGGATTTTTCCAATTCCTCAGCCATTTCCTTGTCCACATGACCCCGTGAAACCAGCTTATTTATATAGACTTCTCTCGGATTCATATGATCCTTGATAATCTGGTACATTTTCGGCTGGGTAAACTTGGGATCATCTCCTTCATTGTGACCATGTTTCCGATAACATACCATATCGATAAACACGTCATTGTTAAATTTTTGACGGTACTCCATGGCCAGCAGGACAGCATATACCACAGCTTCAGCATCGTCGCCATTGACATGGAATACCGGTGCCTGCACCATGTTTGCCACACCCGTACAATAGGTGGATGACCGGGCATCATCAAAGTCTGTGGTAAAACCAATCTGGTTGTTGATGACAAAATGCAGGGTACCTCCAGTATAATACCCGTCCAGTTTACTCATTTGCACGGTCTCATAAACCACGCCCTGACCAGCTATAGCGGAATCGCCATGGATCAGGATAGGTAGTATTTTGTCGTACTCGGAATCGTAAAGGATATCAGCCTTGGCTCTGGCAAATCCCTCAACTACCGGATTGACTGCCTCCAGGTGGGAGGGATTGGCCATCAGCCTCATCTGAATTTTCCGGCCGTTGGTAGCTTCAATCTGACTGTTATACCCCAAATGGTATTTTACATCCCCATCACCAAAAGCGAGCTCTGGCACTGCGGTTCCTTCAAACTCATTGAAAATCTCTTCGTACGTTTTACCGATGATATTGGCCAGCACATTGAGTCTTCCCCGGTGGGCCATACCGATCACCACTTCTTCCACAATATCCTGGGCACCATAATTGATAATCGCGTCCAGCGCAGGAATGGTGTTTTCCCCCCCTTCGAGGGAAAATCGCTTCTGACCTACGTATTTGGTATGTAAAAACTTTTCAAAAATCGTGGCATCGTTGAGTTTTTCCAGGATTCGCTTCTTCATTTCCAGCGAAAATCCGTAGTCATCGGCCAGATTTCGATTTTCAATCTTATCCCGCAACCACATTCGCTTATCATTGTCCTCGATATGAACATATTCAAACCCGATGTTACCCGTATATAAAGAATGGAGTCTGGTGAGGATTTCTCTCAAAGAGGCGTTCTTCATGCCGATTTCCTCCCCGGCGATGAACACCTCATCCATATCAGATTCATCTAAATTGTAGTCGGCCAAATCCAGGTGGGGCCTTCTATCCTTTCGGGGCTTGATGGGATTGGTAGTAGAAAGCAGGTGGCCACGATCCCGGAAACCATGGATGATGGAGAGTACGTCAAATTCTTTTTGTAATTTGGTAGAAGAGATTTCTGATTTAGCTGCCGCAGCTGCTGCTCCATTGGCCTGAAAATCAAATCCACTAAAGAAAATTCTCCAACCCTGCTCTACTGACTCCGGGCTGTCTTTGTACGTTTTGTATAGTTTTTCAATGACATTGGGATGTGCATTGAAAACATATGAATAATCTTTCATTCCCTCACGTGATTCTTTCTGATGCAAATATCACATTTTTACAACGACTTACTATTTTGAAGCTTCGTTTTTATTGTAAAAAGTCTGCTCTATTCGCTGTGTTTCGCATTAAACGCACCAAACGTAAAGAAGTTTCATTTTGTCCATTTCAATTGTTTCCTACCCGAAAATTCTCTCCCCAGCAAAATCAACGGGAACACCAGAATAAAGATAAACAGACACGGAAACACGATCAACCACCACGATGAAAGATGGTATCGGGCTGAGGAAATCATCGATCCCAGCGTCACCACATCAGGAGGTAAACCCATACCCAGAAAAGAAATGGTGGATTCCAGTAAAATAACTCTGGCAACGACCAATGGAAACAAAGCCCAAAAAGTAGAACGGGTATTTCCCCATAAATAGTGGATCAAGAGATCCAATCCGTTGATCTTATTGCGAATCGCCTGGGTAAAATAATTCTGACGACTGATTTCATAGGCCATTCTTCTGGCGACGAGGGCAATAGACGGCCACACAATGACGATAATAATAACTATTAATCCATGAATCTTCATTTTACCCAACGCAGCTGATAACACCAGCAAAAGCAACAGGTCGGGCAACGACTGATACCATTCAATTCCACGTCCCCACCACCAGGCCGCCGTAGTAGGTCGCGGTTTGGTTCGTTTTTCCCTCATCCAAAATTTGAATACCACTAATCCGGCTACGAAAAATAAAATGGAAAACTCCCGGGTTGCCAGGGTCAAAAGGACGAGCAAAAGAACTATAAACCAAAAGAACGGAAACTTTCCACTATGCCACTGAACATATACCGAACCGAGACCCAGAAACCATCCTAAGGCTATTGACAAACCAGCAGATACAAATCCAATGAATAAAGATCGCTGACCTCCGTACAGCAGGCCGGCAAAAACATCACGCCCCAAAGCATCCGTACCCAGAAGATGCCAGCCTACCTCCGAAGTGTAGGATAAGGGAGGTAAATGTGATGCAACCATTGGGTCTAGCGTTGCCGAATTCATTTTGACTATTATAGCTGAAATTCCCTTATCACAAGTACTATTGACAAAAAACCGAATACTCCCATCGCACCAGTTGATGATATCATAGGGTGTTGCCAGTATATAACACAATCCAAAACAAACCACAAGGACCAACCCGTACCATACAATAATGATACGCCTTGAGGCGGATATTTGGAATGGAGATCTCATATCAGACCCGCTGATCTTTGTGATGAGGGATAATAGTAACTGATCAAACTATCTGCCAGGATATGTCCAAGTTGCTGGAAAAGGGTAAAAACCACGATTAAAAAAATTGTGCTGGGCACGTCATAATTGACAACTGATGTATAAAAATACCGCCCCAGGCCGGGCACATTGAAAACCCATTCAATTATCAAGGACCCTCCCAGTAAAGAAACTACAAGATTGGACAGGACTGCCAGGCTTGCCACACCCAGATATTTTGAAAGATACCCCCAACGGAAATCACGGGAGGATAATCCGATATGTAAAAGATATCTGAACGAGGGCTGAACACTTCTTATCTCTTGTAATTTTTCAATAAAAATCCTGTACAAAAGAAGCATGGGACTCAGACCAAATAATACCATGGGAAGGATGAGGTGAGTACCATAATGTCGGTAAATATCCCACAAACTCCGCACGTCAAATTCTGAAAATACAGGGAATGGAAATGTCCGTGAAATGATACCATATCTGTGGCTTGTCAGTGAAATCAGTGCCACCGTAGCCACCACAAAGGTCGGTACGGCATACCAGAACAAGGTCGTTCGATCGACAATATCCAGCCATCGGGGGCGATCGTAGAACCACAACACAAAACCAAATACCAAAAACCAACCTACCACCAGGCCGGGTATGGTATAAGCGATTGTCCACAAAATTGTACGATTGAACTTGTGTCGAACCAACTCGCCAGATGATGCAATTAGGGCAGGTTCACCTATAATCATGGCTTCAAGATATCGGTGAAAAATATTTTGTTTGCCGTTCCAGGTCAACTTTACAAGGGGAGTATTCCCATCGGGATTGGCTTCCAGTACGTTGTAAAATACCGCATTTGAATTATTTTTATCAACAAACTCCTTTGCGGTGGTCAGTTCCTCTTTTGTACTACATCGCAACAGTCCAACCATTTGCCGGACAGTAAGATCCCCTGGCTGGTTTGAGTTTAATTTTTGCAGCTGTTTTTCAAGCCAAATGACATAGCCCTCCATCACTTCCGGATTATCTACCTCCCGACATAGTGATTTAAAATGCGATCGAAACATCATGGGGATATCATAAATATTGGAAGGAAGGTATCCCGGAGAAATTCCCACATAAAATAGTCCTCTGGTATCTGCAAAAGGATTTCTCTCCTGTTGACTCCGTAAATTGAGGATCAATTCCCGATCAGAACCCACTTGGAATTCCCGGGTATCCAACACATGCAGTCCGGGGAGTTGGTAAAACAAAAACAAGGAAACGAGGAGAATGGATAACGTGATCGGCAGGACGAGTAAAATACGATATATCAACCGACGCCACATATTATCTCGTAAATCTTGACCTGAGCAGATCAAAACCAGGACGCTGTGCAGTCCAATATAGGTCGACGCCAGTCCTTTTTACCACCATTTCACCTGGGGCAACCAAAAAGAATACCGGAATCTGGTCCGCAAACAGCTGTTGAAATTGCCGATAGTACCGGGCCTGAAGTTTAGGAACCAGTGAAGTTCGGAGATTCTCCAGAACCAGGTCAATGGAGTCATGGGCCAGACCCTGGTAATTTTTCCCAGCAGCATCGGCCTGACTACTATGCCATAAGGGGTAGGGATCATCGAGCAGATTGTTTTGACGCAGGGCCAGCGCTGCCATATCATAAGTTCTGTTCTGCAACTCAGGTAAAAAAGTCCTGAAATCAGCAGACTCAATTTCCAGTTCGACTCCTATATGTTTCCAATACCCTTTCAGCAAGGTGGCCACATTTCTTGAAAGTTCTGACCTGGTGGTCCAAATCTGAAAGGAAAGTGGTTTGGATCCACGTTTTGTGGGACATTCAAGTATTCCGTCCCCATTTTTATCTACACAGTTCAGATTCTGCAGGATTTGCCGCGATTCTTCCGGATCGTAAGGGCTTGGTATGGGATCATAATAGGACTTTGCAGGGTGAATGGGCCCATATGCTGGCTGGCCACGTCCTTCGAACAATCGATCCACAATATCTTGTCTGTGAATGGCCAGATTGAGTGCCTTACGGATTTGGGTATTTTCCAGAAGATCGTGATGGTGATTGACAGAAATATAAAGCATTTGCAAGGTTGGGACATCATGGGCTTCCCCTGAAGATCTGGTTATCAGGGCTGTATCCACCTGATCCAATGCACTAAGGACATCGACTGATCCACTCGTGAAAGCGTGCAAAGCATTTTGAGGATCCGGGATAACTACAAAATGAATGGAATCAAAGTTGGTGGAGTAGAATTTGGAAATAGCTTCGACTTCCCCTCCCCAAAAGGAATGGATTCTGGAGATGGTAACCTGCTGACCTGGAATCCATCTACTGACCTGAAACAGACCACTGACCGGATATGGCCACATGGCCGGACTCCCCCAGGCATTAAACCTTTGGGCCAATTGTCTGAGTGTCTGATCCTCATCCGAAGAAAAATCCTGATCCAGGAAGGAAGCATATTGTACAGATTTCAACAACTGTGCCGAATCCAAAACATGGGATGGATAAGGAATAAGGCTGGCTATAAACTCATCTGCAAGGATATAGGGCGTCTGAAGAAAGATTTCCAACGAATCCTCAGTTGCTTCCACACGGCTGATCAGTGACAGGTATGCTGCCCAGGATTGATGCGTAATGTACGGATTCAATCCCATTTTGAGGGTAAAGAGAAAATCACTTACGGTAATGGGAGTTCCATCGCTCCACCGGGCTTCAGGACGTAATTTCAAAACGTATCGGACTCCATCTTGTGTTTTTTCGGGCTTGTAGGATTCGACCAGCACCGGTATCCAATCCCGGAGAGATTCATCCCATTTGGCGACCGGAAGTGCCAATTGACTTTCAACGAATGTGGACACGCTCAATCGGGACAAGGCAGGATTGAGAATATCAATTTCATGACTAATCTGAACCCGCAGTGGTCTCGACTGAGTAATTGGTTTTTCCTCGTTACAGGCAAGTATGATACACCCCATAATCAAACAGACCCAGCCCCATACGTATTTATTCATATTCATAGCCCGATGATGTACGACGAATTTATGAATATTCAGCACAAATTGTGCCTAAGTACACATGATTATCGGACAGGGAAAACATCAAAACCCTTTAAGTTCCGAGGCAGGAAATATCAAATACAAAGATCAGGAGGAGCTCAACTTCCTCGATCACGATCAATGATCAAAAACCTCGACGTCCTTTTGTTTGATTACCAGATTGGTAAATTTGCCTTTAAATCTTGTAGCACGGACAATGTGATTATCGATCCAGTGATAATTACCTCCCCGCGGTTTATTCATAAGTAGGCCGTGATATTTGAAATTGTGTTTTCGGAGCCACGCTTCAGTAATCTCCCGATGGACCTCAGTTCTGCTGGTAAAAAAGGTAATGATGTGACCTTCATCATACCATCCGTTGATGATCTCCAGGGCATCTGGATATACTTTTGCAGTTACCATTCGCTCTGGTTCTTCATTGGGGATGTCATCACAAATCGTACCGTCGATATCAATCAGAAAATTCTTGATCTCTTCCGGCAATACAGGACTGAGGTGCTCCCCTTTTTCGTTCACAATATCCTTAAACTGCACCTTGTTATTTTGATTTCCATTTTCCATGCTGCAAAATTATGATTTTATTTATAGTTTAAAGACTGTATGATCCGCATTTACTGAATATTAATGTAGGCAGTAGGATCAACAGGAAATCCATCCAACCACAATTCAAAATGAACATGCGGTCCCGTTGTCAGAGTTCCTGTATTTCCAATGATGGCCACAGCTTCACCCTGCGTGACTTTTTCATATTTTTCTTTCAAAAGCGATGAATTGTGTTTATACACTGAAATCACCCCGTTGTTGTGCAGAATCATTATAGAGTTCCCTGTTTCCACTGTCCAGTCCGATTGCAATACCAATCCATCAGCGATCGATTTGACAGCTGTATTTTTTGGTGCCAGGATATCTATCCCAAAATGCGAAACGGATGGATCATAACCTTTGCCGATGGGTCCGATTACCGGTGCCATAAATCCATCGATGACATTTTGTCCCATATCCGTCACTCCCCCCCTTCGAATGGTCTGCCTCAAAGACCTTAAACGATCTTCCATCTCTAAAGTTTCACGCAAATCTACTTCTTCCTGGGATCGATGTATCTGACCTACTTCACGATCTGACGAAGGCACAGGCGTATTCTCCCGTTGCAAGCTATCAATCGGACGTCCGCTGATCAACCCCTGTAAATTGGTAATGTAAACTTCCTGCTGACTCACCAACGTAGCCATTTCATCCACTCTGTTTCGAAGCTCTACCAACTCATCTGCATCAAGAGGTGAGTATTTTTTGGGCAGAACATTTCGGAGTGGGGTAAATGCAATCAATACATACACGATGGAACTGATTGCAATAATCAGACTTGCAGCGAGGAAAATCAGCTTCCATCGACGCAGGTGGAATATCGGTTTGCGTTGCAGGGTTTCAGGGTCTACCATTTCAATCAGAAAGGCCTCCTGCCACCACGACACTTTGTCGTTATCGGAGATTTCACTCATGTTTCCATTGACTTTCGTAAAATAAAATGCCTTCCGTGTAAGTTATGACAAAGGTAATGGTATTTTGGCGATTGGCTTGGTATATGGTGCTAAAAATGATTGGCATGGTATATGCAATGCTGGTCTCTAATCATATTATAAATTACCAGAATATATTCTATAAAATAATTTGATGATTCGGTTCAATCATAAAGCGATTTTATTCTTACTGCTGCTAACCTCATGTACTGTTCACAAGGACAAGGGGGATCAGTCTTTTCTTAGTAAGGTTTATCATAATACAACGGCACGGTACAACGGATATTTTAATGCTGATCTGCTTATGCAGGAAAGCGTCGCAGCCCTCAACGAAAGTTATGTGGAAGATTACGACACCCTGCTTCCGGTCTATCCCTATATGGCCAATCCCAACGTGGAAAACCAATACAACACGCTGGATAAGGTCATTGAGAAAGTGACAACGGTAAGTTCATTGCACCGGCAAAGTCATTGGCTCGATGACAATTATCTGATGCTGGGAAAAGCACAATTCCTCAAAAAAAATTACAAGGAGGCCGATGCTGCTTTTAGATACCTGGTCGGTAATTTTGATCCGATCGCTCCCAATGAAGAAGTGCGCAACAAAAAAGATGATGATCGTCGGAGCAAAAATACCCGGAAGGAATTTAAGCAAAGAGAAAAAGAACAAAAGCAACGTCGCAAAGAAATTGAAAAACGCCGAAAGGAACTTCAGAAAGAACGGGAAAAAGCCAGAAAAGCCCGTGCCAAAAATCGAGGTCAGAGAACCAGAGAAATTCAAAAGCCGGTAGAAGAGTCTCCGGTTTCTTCCGAGCCATTATTGGCCTCTGCATCTCAGGAACCAGATCTGAGCACACCCCGAAGTCTGGTACCTGGCGAATCCAATCCTGACAACTATTTCCTCAAGCACAAACCCGCCTACCAGGAGGGATTGTTGTGGGAAGCAAGAACCTGGACTGCCCGGGAAAACTATTTCAGTGCTGAAGCCAGACTTTCGATGCTGATCAGTGATCCCAATACCTCAGTGGATATTCGCAATCAGGCCATGGTTGCCCTGATCGACTCCTACGTAAAAAGTCAGAAATATCAGCGAGCGGTTGAGGTTATAGACGAGGCTCTGGAGCAAAAAATTGATCAAAACACCAAAATCCGATTGGCCTTTTTGGCCGGACAGCTTTCCGAAAAACTCAATTTGAATCAAAGTGCCATTCAGTATTTCGAAAAAGTCATTGATCTGCGCCCCTATGAATATGAAAAAGAGTTCTATGCCACATTATATATCACCCGACTTAGTGGTGGTGACCTCATAGGAAAATTTGAGAGTTTGCTCAAAAATCCGAATAATGCACCCTATAGAGGCCACATATATTATACCATGGGCATGACTTACAGGGCTACTTATGATTATCGGAGAGCAATAGATGCTTTTAAAAAAGTAGACAACCCCGATTTCGTCGTCAATCCATCGACCAAAGCCAAAACATACCTTGCAATAGCCGACATAAGTTATGAAATCGAAGATTATACGGAAGCAAGGAATTATTATACCCAGGCCCTGGGGCTGATTTCTCCAAATGATCCTCGTCACAACAGAGCCAAAGTCCGATCTACCCAATTGGCTCAGGTAGTCACCTCGCTCGAAACGATTCAGCGTCAGGATAGCCTGCTTAGAATCTCGGACTACACAGATGAGCAGAAAAGGGATTTAGCTATGCAAATCAAGAGAAGCCGGCAGGAAGCTGAAAATACGGAAACGAATGCGGCTTCCGGCAGACCCAATACCGTTTCCCCTGGCCAAATGGCAACGAGATATGGTGGAGTAGGTGCAGGTGCTGTTCAATCAAATTTCTTCGCTTACGATGAAAAAATTGTTACGCAGGGCAAAAGAGAATTTACTAAGGTTTGGGGGGATCGCAAACTTGCGGATAACTGGCGATACTCCGGCACAGGGGGCAATATTGCCATCGATGATTCTGCCGGACAAGGTAGAACCATTGCGTTGGGAATTACACAAACCGAAATCGAAGAAATTTTACAGGACGTTCCTGTCACACCGGAAGAAAAAGAAGTCAGCAAACAAGCTATCGATGCAGCAATGCTCAAATTGGGCTTTGCTTTCCGATCAGATCTCAACGAGCTGGGAAAAAGCAACGAAGCCTTATTAAAACTCCTGGAAAGACAGCCCGCACGGGAAATCTATGCCGAAGCCTTATATCTTTTGTTCCTGAACGCACGTGAAGCAGGGGATAACGTATTGGCCAGTCAATACAAATCTCAATTTGATAGCCAGTTCGGTGACACCAAATTTGCTGAAAAAATCCTCACCTCCACCACTGCCATCGGCCAGGATGGTGTGGGGGAAAGCGCACTCAAGCAAGTGAAAAAAGATTATGAGAATGGTAATTATGACAAGGTATTGTCTTTGACCGAGCAGGCTAAGACCATGTTCGAAAAAGAAAAGCAACTTCTTCCGCAATTCGCAATGCTGGAAGCTCTGGCAACAGGGAAATTGCATGGTCGAGAGCCGTATATTGAAAAGTTACAATACCTTATTGCTAATTATGGAAATTCACCAGAAGGTAAAACGGCGAGGGAATACCTTCAACTGCTTGGAGCCGATGTCAAAACCGACATTACATCGGGCAGATCAACCTCCACCGATGCATTCAGCGACAAAATAGATAATACCCCGCATTATATCCTGGTGTTGCCAGGAAGCAGTCAGGAAATAAATCCGCTCAAAGCTTCGATTTCCGATTTCAACAAAGAATATTTCCAAAATGAAAATGTATCAATAAGTACAGTTCAGATAGCCACAGAAGACGGACGAGCTCCCGCTATCCTCATCCGTAGATTTGACCATAAGGAAGCAGCAATGAGGTACTACCAGGTTGCACAGAATAATATTGATAAATTCCAGGCGAAGCAAAATGCTACACTTTTACCCCTGGCCATTACCAATTATAGATTCCTTATTACAGAAAACAAACTGGAGGAATATAAAGAGTTTCTGTCAGAGCATTACGGAATTTCAGATTAACCATGGTGGAGGCCCTATCTGGACCCTATAATCCTTTATTTGATATTTTATTACCTTTGTGATTTATAAATCCACGAACTATGTTTTCCAAAACATGTGAATACGCTATTAAGATTATGGTGTTCATACAAACACTAGAATCCAAGGGCGAACACATCGGCCTCAAACTCATTGCCCAGGAAATTGATTCACCGCAAGCCTTTACAGCAAAGATTCTACAGCGATTGGTCCGGGCCAGGCTGTTGAAATCGGTTAGGGGCCCACATGGGGGTTTCAGAATCAATCAAAAACGGGTCCCGATTTATCTCAAAGATATTGTGGTAGCTATCGATGGTGATGGTTTGTTTACTAAATGTGTACTGGGTTTCGAAACCTGTTCGGCGGAGGAACCCTGCGCCGTGCACCATAAATTTGACTATCTCCGGAATGACCTTCATCGCACCCTTTCCGAAACGAAGCTGGATGAGATTGCCGGAATTGTGACTTCCGGGACTGGGGTATTGAAACTGTAAAAAATGTCAGACAATGGAAAAACGCAATGTCTTTCATTGAAAATGGCATACCCCGTGGTACCATTGGGTAGCTTCCGGAATACCAGAGCGGCCACGGAATTACAAGAGCCGTATCACATCGGATCTTAACCAGTAAAAATCTGTCCGAATGGCACGTAAATGGATGCTGGGTACCTTTGTTCTATTATTCGTGACCAGCGTCCTGGGACTACTCATGCGGTATGTGGTTTTTTCCCATTCCCCTATTCTGCCCTTTATCCATATCCTCCACGCTCATTCCCATTTGGCCTTGTTGGGCTTTGGATTTTTATTCGTTTTGGGAAGCTATCTTTTCACCTCATCCTCCCGTCCATTGAATTTCCCAGGTTTTTATAAAATGGGCGTAGGGTATATTATTGCTTCGGTATTTATGGCCATCAGTTTTATTTATCAAAGCTACGGTCCAATCAGCATTGCCTTTTCCACAGTGTTGATGCTGATGGCATACTTGATGATTTACAAATTTCGGCGTAGTCTTGCCAATTCAAATAAGTCGGAGTTCAACCCCTTTATCCCCTGGAGTATGAACTGGTTTGTGATCTCAACAATAGGCATCTGGATTCTGGGGCCTACCTCTGCCATCCTAGGCAAAACACACGATCTATATTTTCTCTCCATCCAGTTTTTCCTTCATTTTCAGTTTAACGGATGGTTCGTCTATGTTGTGCTGGGACTGCTTTATTCGGGGGGATTTCTACATACAAAATGGAATCACAGCAGCCGCCAGGGCCTGAATCTTATAAATATCGGTCTGGTACTCACCTACTTTTTAAGCGTGACATATCTAAACAAACATCCCATTTTCTTTCTACTCAATGCCATAGGAAGTGTTCTACAAATTTGGGGATTTTGCCTGATCTTATTCCCTGTCCTCCGTGGCACCATACCTTCCAGGCCAAATATCCAGTGGGCCCGATGGATGATCTATTTTGGAGTAGCTTGCCTTGCAACCAAAGTTTTGCTCCAGGGCATCGCAGCTATACCCTCGCTCACCGAGGTGGCCTACTCCATCCGGGAATTCATTGTCGGTTTTATTCATCTCATATTGTTGGGGGGGATGACGATTACCATTTCCGGGCTTCTCACTGAAGCAGGCATTTTACCTCAAAACAAATTATCGGCTATTGGATGGTGGGGTTTAATGGTGACCATCTTCATCACTGAAGTTACTCTCTTTGGACACGGTATTACAACCTGGATGGGATTGGGAAATTCATGGATGTTTGTTCGGGTAATTTTCCTGGCTACCATACCTTTTCCTATTTTTATCGCTATGATCGTTGCCGGTATTTGGCGGAACAGAGTCGAGCCACATTCAATCAGAAATACGTAGTCGATAAATAGGGTCTACTCATAAATACAAAATTGGATCAAGGAGTTCCGCATTTTCATCAAGTGGGTTATAAACAACTTGTATGGGTGCTACCATTCTCTGATTGACCAATTTTATGGCCATTTCGACATATCCGTACTGGTCCACCCGCCCATACGGAGCCTTTGGCCAAGGGTTGAATATCAATCCCGCACGTGGCTACGAGGGGGGGATTGAGATCTCGCCCGATCTCAACTCTGAAGGAGTTGAACTATTCAGACATAGGGTCTGATCAGAAATTCAGTAAATGTATCCTTGAAGTTCTTCAAGTTAGAGCATGTCATTGGCCCCTTCTTAAATTTTAAGTGGATGTGGAGAAGTCTGATCTGCCATAGGCAAAGTTATGGCACACATACATCAATAACCTTTCCCTAAAACAAACAATTTAGAAGGCTAATACGCTTAATATCACAACTATATGAGATTTGAGGAAACCCTAAATTGCATCAACCTGGCTGTTTAACAACTGAAAGTCAACATCGGAATTTGCAATTCAACTTGGGCGAATATAGTCAGAATATCTCCTTTTCTATGACTGCATGAGTGTACATAGTTTCTGGCCTTTCACTACCCTTTCTCCTTCCAACACATGAAGTTTTATTCGCTTAGCAGGTACGGGAGCCTGGATATAATTCTCCATTTTCATGGCTTCCAGGATGATGAGGATCTCTCCGGCGTCGACATCCTGATTGTCCGCCACCTTCACACCTTTAATCAATCCGGGAATGGGGGCAGTAACAATCATATCGCCGGAAGCGGGACCGGTCAATTGCCGGATACGATCCAATATCATGTCCAACTCCTCTACAAGGTCGACTTCAAGCACAAACCCATCAATGACGATCGTCCAGTTTTTACGATGTAGATCCTGCTTGAGCAATTCAATTTCCACATTCCTACCATGGTGTTTTATCTGATAGCGATTCGCACCAAGAGGTACCACATGCATGTCAGGTAAGTCCTTTAGTTCATATTCAAATCGATCGTTGACACGTGCTTTCATGATTTTCCATTTTCGGAAGATTGCATTAAAAGTAAAAAATCAAAAAAAGCAGCTATAAGATAGCCCACGATCAACATGGACAAGATTGTTTTTCGGGATAAAGCAAAAAAATGAATCAGGCTGGCTGCAAAACCGATCACAAGTATGATTTTGGTAAAAAAAGAAAAAAAGGAATAATACATGGGATTGAGCTGAAATCGATCCACCATTTTTTTACCGGTCGTGGTAAAGAGCAAATAGAGTACAAAAAAAACGTAGAGTGAGATCGTTAGTTCCCAAAAGAAACATTGACAAAGTCCCCAGGAGAGGGCACCCAGCAGAACAAAAAAAATCACAGTGAACCACCAAAGCTTCCTCTGAAAATTCGTGTAACTCATGCAAATCAGGGTGTTTCACTTGAAAGAGGCCATTTCAAAAAGCGTTGTTCAAGCACGTTTGGATTTTATTTAGGCCGTGAAATATAGCATTATTCTTCAAAAAGAGGTAATCCGGAATGATCAGATTCATACAGATTGAGGATGACCGTTCGATCTCAGCAAATTCATGGAAAAAATTATCCCTGCGACATAGAAAATCTGCTATGCAAATTGCCATCGGGTATAATCAGAATTCACTTGATACCGGATCCATACGAACGACCATGGACCGAACCCAGAATGAGGAAGGGAAATAGACTAAATATCCGGGGCAAAAGAGACTGAAATCCCTATCCGTTGGATTTAACGATTTTATCGACAGGCCCTTTTTTGTTGCCATTTTGGCTGGAACCGTCAAATGTTACTTCTTGTTGACTCTGATCGGTCATTTTACACTTCACTTCAAAAATAGACCCGGACTGGACCACCAACTTGCCTGTAACCACTTCGCCAAATATTTCTGCTGACTCTTTCACATAAAGTACTTCACGGACACTGAGATGGCCTTTGAAATAACCCTCCACGACGGCATTGTCACATTTGATATCTCCCTCAAAACGACCACCTTCACCGATAATCACCTTCGCAGCACAATCCAGACTTCCTTCAAATTCTCCGTCAATGCGAAAATCGTTGGCCGCTACGACATTACCCGTCAATCTGGTATTAGCTACAATCATGTTGTGACCGGCGGCCATATTCTGAGCTGACCGATTCGAACTATTGTCACGGCTTGCGTTGTCGGCACTTTTCTTATTGAACATATCCAAAATAATTGTCGATCCCTAAAATGTGGGACAATAGAGTCCACGACTTTCCGGACCACAGATCAAATAATTGAGTGAAAATTCGAAAGCCCCATTTCCACGGGAAGCTCCCCGCAACTTGGAAACGTTCCAGTCGTAGGAAAAACCCAGTCCAAATTCATTGTAATTGAACCGGGTAGATATAATCACTGATTCGGCTCCCAGATTCTTTGATTCTTCGTTAATATAATTATTTACTACACGAACCCAGGCACCGACTTCAAAAGATTGGGAGAAAAAGTTGGTGGAGCCCATATCAAATCGAAATGAATTTCCAATATTTCCTTCAAATGACGGCCCCTGACTAAACACCACAAAGCCAGGCACCAGACTTAAGGTCCGGCTCACCGGAAATTCTGCGCCGCCATGCAAGGTAAGTCTTTGGTACAATTGGAACTCCTGTTCGATCATGGATACATTGGGTCGATTTATATGCGCCAGCGCTGCACCAGCATACACATTGGTTCTTCGGTCAAATACACTGAACCAGAGCAATCCTCCAGACACGTCAAAAAAAGTAGTCGGCGTAATAAGATCCAGGGTGGGATCAGTGGGTGCTCCGGGATCAAACACCCCAGTGGTAGGATCGTACTGACTTCCAAAACGCAAAGCGCCTTTATCCAGACTTCGTTGATTAATTCCCACATCGGCACCGACAACTAGGTAGTGCGAAGTATTGCGGCCTCCAAACAATTTTTTACTAAAGGAACCGGTCAGCCTTCCCATAAACTGCTTGTATTTCGTCTCCCCTGCTATATCTCCCCACGCAGAAGCACCCCATCCGAAATAATCCTGTCGCCCTACCGGTACTTTCTGATCGTAAGACGCAGAAAAAGTATTGTATGGATTGGTAAGTACCGTTGCCCATTGGTTCCGATAATTGACGATGGCCCGGTTATTACAATTCATCACACCCGCCATGGCTGGATTGAGATGGAGTGGTGCCATGTAAAATTGCGAGTAGTGTATATCCTGCGCCTTCAACCCTCCAGTCATCACAAGCCCCAGGAATAGTAATGATAATAACCTCAATTTCATATGTTGACTAAATCGATTCATTAAAGGTAGTAAATAAGTGTAACACGTCCAATTGAAACGCATACCTCTCGTATTAATTTTACAAATCTCACCCATTTCATTCAAAATAAAATGGGTTGAAATCCCTTCCTGCTGCACACTGTACTCCGCACTATTTCCGTATCCTGTCCCGGAGTTCTATGCACCTCTCTACTACCCCAATATTCCATACATCTGATTTTTTGACACAAGTACATGCCCTGAAAATCAATATAGTCATTTACTACCTCCTATTAGAATACACCTCCAATTTTAACGATTAAAGTATTCTGCGTACTGCGGTATGGTGGTCGATCCGGGAATCAGGATGATGTTCCAACAAAACCAAACCGGGCCTCTTTCCAATCTCCAAAGATCCAAACCTTTCCTCCATCCCCAAAGCCTGTGCTCCATGGAGAGTTGCCCATCGGATTAATTCACCCCAGGTTATTTCCTTGAATCCGGTCTTTATGGTGCAAATTTCATTCCATATGGATAGTTGATGATTCGAAGAATAACTATCGGTGCCTATGCATATCGGAATCCCGGACTTCACCCAGCTTCCATAATCCGGCAGACAGGATTCTATATACAGGTTCGCATTGGGACAGGTGACCAGCCATGGTTGTCCATACGCTTTATATTTTTTCATCAATGCCAGATCTTTCTCCTGCGCTATCGTATTGTGTACAAACAACATACGGGATGGTCGATAACCGGAATGCAGGAACCATTCCATACTTCCATATCCCGGTGGATCGTAATGATCTAATTCATATCCCACACTTTTAAAAAAATCATAATACTCAGAGGAATTCCCTGTCAAAAGTTTCACTTCCTCATCACTCTCCAGCATATGAATAGAACCCGTCTCGCCGGGTTTTATCGTTTCCGCTAATTTCACAGAAAGTTGATTACTTACCGTATAAGGACTGTGTGGTACCTGTGTCACATGGGAAAGTCCGGATTCCACAAAACGTTTAAAAACCCGATGATACTGGTCAAAATAAGGGTCTGCATGTTGGGGATGTAGAAAGTCAAACATTTCTACAAAAGTATAATATGTAATCCGACTATTTAGCTTGGTATGGATTGTGACCGGACGATTGCTGATATCACCGACGGCTACAATACCCGACTCCCACATTTCCTGATCCGCACTCTCGATGGCAGCCAATATATCTTCTTCTGCCACGACGGGATGGGTTACCACACTTTGAAGGAAGTGTGTCAATCCAGTTCCCGTCTCAATTTTCCCCTTCATATAGGAGAGTTCCAGGTGACAGTGTGCATTGACAAAGCCCGGTATAAGTGTGCCCTGAAAGGTTTCAACGCGTTGTTCCGGGACATGGTCAGGGGTAGTGATATCCACCAGTGTATCGCCATCAAAAACCAAAATTGCCTGATGAGGCAAATCTCCGTTCACCGGGATAATTCGGGATCCTGTGAAAAATCTCATGTTATTCATAATTATTGGGTACAAGTATGAGGTCGGATGGCATTCGGGGTTCAATCCAGGTGGATTTAGCAGGCATGACTTCACCACGCAGGGAGGAATCCCACAGGAATCCCGGATCAACAGAAGGAAATACGAACACCCACTGTTCGTCGGATATCTTTTCCACCGTAGAGGGCAATTCCGGTGCCGAAATATATAACGAAACTTCCGAAATATTTAAATCCCTCCTATGACAGAATGGAATCAACGTTGCGTTTTCGAAGTGCATGAGTAAATCCGGACTTCCTGACCGGGGTATATGCGCATCATGTATAGGGAATAATTTTTTCCATTTTTTCTGATGCAAAAAAAGAATAGATTCGCCATCAGTTTCCGGGATGTTACTACCTTGTTCCCCTATGTCATACATCTTGTACCCATTCGAGAGGGCTTGAATAAATTCCCTACCAAGCTCGGAATTCAATACCAGGACTCTGTGATAGGCGAGTATCCTTATTTGTTCCAATGGCATGATGGCACCGAAAAGACCGTAGTCCTTTTTTTGATTGTAAAAACGCTCAAAATAAATATGCGTGCGATGGTGCCCATCAGCAATGACCAGGGCATCCAACTTTTCCATTGCAATCGCCATCTCACGATTCCAGTCAGGGTGGGTATTCACTACATAAGCGTATTCATGTTTATCTATGGTCCAGGTAGCAATTCTATCCCCTGAAAAGAATCCTTCTTCCAACAAACGAGTCAACTCATCCCTGGACCGATACAATAATGCCACCGGCTTGTTCCTCATTTTCGCCGAAAGAACTTCGTGTTTTTTTTCTGTCAATCTTTTGCTCAACACTTGTTCGTGAGGACGGATAGATTGCGGACTCGTGGGAAACACGTAGGCCAACAGGCCATATGTATGGTGAGAAGGGAGTGGACCTGAAATTCGAAATACGATAAAGCCCTCCTTTATGTGAAGAGGGGACATTCCGGTTTGTTTCGATTCCGGAGGAGTGCGATGCTGCAACTGAAGATATGAAATGGGTTTGATTTTCATCGGCGAAATATACATATTTTCGTGCGTGAAAAAAATCGAAGATGATCAAGGAGGATAGGTGTCTCTACATTGTGAACAAACCTGAAGGGCCATTTGGTTTCAGTAAAAGTCAGGCAGGCTTTAGGGACAAAGCACAATATGCAAACCAATTAGGATGGGCTGATGCACGTCCTCTAGTTAATAAGTGCGAAGAAATTTTGTAACTGAAGCGATCTGGGAAGGGGGCAAAAACAATACAGCACCATGTCCGGGATGAATGTGATCTATAGGCTATTGCAACGCTGAGAAATTATGATGGGAAAAAAATTGTGAGGAATGAAATTCCTGGTGGAAGATAATCTACAATAGAGCAACAGAGATGAAAGTGAATAGCTCAACAAGCTATCCAGCTCATATCATCCTTAGGAAGGAACGGACAAAGATGGACTCGGTAGAATTTTCCAGACTGGTCAAAAAACGATCTGATTTTACCGCATACTGTCGAATATCGCAAATCAATTCCACGGAATCTTGGGGAACTTCATGTGTCATCTGAGAGGGGCAATAATGATCCAGCAGCCGCAGAAGTGGTGCCAGTTCTTTTTCCCTGCGGTAGGCTACCACGCTTTGTAATATGGTAAAGGTATTTTTGTGCGCTCGAAAGTAATCTCTGCGCTGGGATTCTTCGGCTTTTTCAACAAAGCCATATTTTACGAGTTGACTCAGATTGGTAGAAACACATCCCCGGGACAAATCGAGTTCGGCTACCAATTCGTCGGCCGTGACGAGTTCGCCTGCTGTAAGCAAATAGGCATGTATAGCTGCCATGCTCTTACTCATCCCCCATGCCACTGCAACTTCGGACCAATCTTCTATAAAATTTTTCCGTGTGCATGGCTTTTTCGTCACTTCAGCTGCCATAATCTTTTACATTAACAAATGGTGGTTTTACAATCCTTCCTTCAAAACATTTCTTACCATTACTGAGCATAACCCGGGAGTCCTCCTTCAACAAACCCACTTTGACATAACCCATACCTATGGGTTTTTGCAAACAGGGCGAAAAGGTTCCCGAACGGACCACACCGATTTTTTTGTAATCGTTTCTGTGGATGGTAAAACCGGGCCTCGCAACTCTTTTATCCTCCAGTTCAAAACATTTCAATTGATCAACAACACCTTTTGATTTTTGTTTAATCAGGGCATCTTTCCCTATAAAATATTCTTTCTTCAAATCCGTTACCCACCCCAGGCCAGCTTCCAGGGGTGTGGTTTCTTCATCAATATCCTGGCCATACAAGCAGTACCCCATTTCCAATCGAAGTGTATCACGAGCTCCAAGCCCTGCCCGCAACAATCCTTCCCTCTCACCCTCTGCACAAAGCAGGTCCCACAAACCTTCAAGGTCGTCCACCGGTACATAAAGTTCGAAGCCCCCACTACCTGTATATCCTGTAGTAGAAATAAGGATGTCCTGATAATCCGCTATCTCCCCTTTCTTGCAATAATAATTGGGTAATCCCTCTATTTCTGCCCCCAATCTCTGAAGGATCGACTTTGCCTTGGGGCCCTGCAATGCGATCAACCCCATTCGATCAGAGATATTTTGGGTAAATGTATCCAGTGATTTGTTCTCGATCACCCAATCCCAGTCCTTTTCAATGTTGCCTGCATTGACGACTAACATGTAGGATTGTTCACCCAGTCGGTACACAAGAAGATCATCAATAATTCCACCCTGGGGGTTACACATGAGGGTGTATTGTGCTTGTCCTACCTTCAATTTTGCCACCCTGTTGGTGGTTATTTTTTCTAGGAAATCCAGCGCACCGGCACCTTCCACCAGAAATTCTCCCATGTGGGATACATCAAAAATTCCTACATTTTGCCTCACCGCCATATGTTCATCCTGTATCCTGGAGAACTGTACAGGCATATGAAACCCTGAAAAATCCGTCATTCGGGCTCCATGTTCCAAATGGTTTTGATACAAAGGTGTTTTACGCATTATCTGACTATTTTTATACTTTTTATACTATCACCACGACGAATATCTGCCGCTGATTCGGCTCCTTCAACCATTCGTCCAAATATAGTGTATCGACCATTAAGATGTAATGTGGGTCGTAGAGTGACAAACCATTGTTGACTCTCAGTGTGTAAACCAGCTGAAGCCATACCCAGCAGTCCCGACTGATGATAGGTCCGAGGGCCGACTTCGGAACGGATGGTGTGATCTAAGCTTCCATATCCATCTCCTCTGTTGCAACCAGCCTGGATCACAAAATTGGGAACCACCCGATGTAAAGGCCGGTTTTCATAATATCCGGATTCGGCTAATTGTATAAAATTGAGCACCGTACCTGGTGCTTCCTCCTTGAAAAGTTCCACTAGAAGCGTCCCGGCGGTAGTTTCAATTTTGGCTCGAGGTTGTGCTGACAAACTGTTGTATAAGGTCCAATCAATGGGATGTGTGTGCCACATTTCATTCATATAAAACCTTGGATCATAAGTGAAATCAAACAAAACTTCCCGTGCCTGGTCCACCGCTATCTTTGCTTCGATCCCCTGAGGCATCGAAATGGATTCGCTCATTTGGGTCCAGCGTGTGGGATCTCCGGCGATGGTGGGGAAGAGCGTCGAATGCCTGGCAAATAATGGGCTCAAAATGGATAAAGCCGCCGCATCTCCAGATTCCCATCTATCAATCAAAAAATCACGGATTCGGGACGGAGCGGTTCCTGTACGGTCCACATAATCCGCCAATGCTTCGAGAATACTCGTTCTCACCACCATGACCTCGTTATCTCCATCAAAGTTGGGTAATTGGAGGGCTGTTGAGCCATGCTGACTTGCTGCCCGGATAAAGTCTGTTTTTATATATGGATCATTGGTGTTGCGAATTCGCTGGATAATTAACTCCTCAATCATCTCATGAAAGCGAGCATTGGTGATAAATTTATTGCCAGCGGCCAGTATATTCGCATATACCGTAGGAGTGAAATTGGAAAATGCCCAGTTCAAATAAGTCTCCGCATATTCCGAGGAGCCGAATTTCACGATTAAATCTGCTGCCACCGTAGCCACCCTTTCATTGGGATCCCGTAAAGCACTTGCCCAAATGGCATGTCGCACATTTAGAGGTAGCGTTGTACTCCCCTGAAGCAAACTCACTTGTACCCGTGCATCTTCTTCTCTTCTCATAACTTGCCGTATCCATGGTCCAGCCAGGTTCCCCGACTTACCAACCGCTTTCGCCAAAAACATACGGATTTCCGGATCCTTCTGGTTTTCATATGCCGAAATCAGCTCGTGGTGGTAGGAAGTAAGATCCACACTCCGGGTCCGATCCAGATAATTGGCTGCGATAAGTTGGACAGAAGGTGGAAAAGTATCATTAGTTGCATATCTGATCATGAGTTCCGTTGCCAGAGGGTGAGAGTACCCCAGGTTGGCCAATTCAAGAATACCTAAACATTGTCCCTCCAATAGAAGTGTATCATGGGTCCGATACGTAGAAATTCCGGCCAGCAAGGGGAGGAAGCTACTATCAGCACATTTTCCCACTGCCTCCAATGCAAATCTGAAGGTTAGAGGATCGATACCCAGGGAATCCTGATGCTCGAAAACCTGCATCAGATAGGGAACTGCTTTGGAAGTCCGGCTTTGACCCAGAACATAAGCAGCCATCCGGCGAACTTCCACGATCGGATCCAATATAGTCTCCCCTATATGATCCACATATTTCTCGTTTATCATCCCTGCAAAACCTTTTAGAGCAAGGACCCGGAAAGAAGGATCTCTATGTTTCAGGTAGGATACCAATGAATCATGCTGCCATCGATCGATAAGGTTGTATACTTTTTGAAACTTTATAGAATCCAGTGAAATATTGACCTCGGTAAGGAGAACCTCCTCTACCTGGCTTTCTTCTGTTGCACAAGACATTACAAAGTACACCAACACCGGAACGATATATTGAATAATCCGCATGAATGTGGAAAATTTTATCTTCTGTCTTAGCCACCGAAAAATTCATCATCGGAAGATGATTCCTCAGGATGATTTTCCAAATCGTGTTGGCTTCTTTCGTACAATTCACAATCGATATTGATATCGAGTTCCCCTGGTGGACGGAAGAATTGTGCCTGGGTATTGAATTCGAGATCTTTATCCGCTTCCACATCTTTCATAAATTGAGCAAAAATGGGACGTGCCATACGAGATCCCTGCCCCAATGTCAGAGACCGAAATCGAATCCAGCGGTCTTCACCTCCCACCCAGGTTCCTACGACAAGGTTGGGGGTGATTCCCATATACCAACCATCGGTCTGGTTTTGTGTGGTTCCGGTTTTACCACCATTCACTGTTTTAAGTTGATTGATTCCGGGTCTTCCCTGGGCTGCCTTAATCAGCATATCCACCATTACATAATTAGCATCAGGTTGCAGGGCCTGGCTTTCCTCGGTTATGGAACGATAGATAACATTGCCATGACTATCAGTGATGGTGGTTATGAAAGTGGGTGTTACATAAACACCATTGTTAGAAAATGTAGCATACGCCCCCGTCATGGACATTAGACTGAGGTCGGGTGTACCCAGACAAATGGATGGTTGACGTGGCAAATATTCCTCATTGATACCCATATTGGATGCCAATCGAATCACAGGTGAAACGTCACCCAATTGTTGCATTAAATGGACACTGACAGAGTTTATGGAATTCCGTAAACCCTCATATAAAGTAACCGGTTCGTAGGTGAATTCTCCATCTGAGTTTTTGGGCCCCCAGGGTTGAAGGAGGTTGAAATTCCCTTCACCAGGAACGATGGTATACAATCTGTCCAGAACCTTGGTACAGGGTGAAACACCCTGAATGGCTATCGATGTGGCGTATACAAAAGGTTTAAAAGTGGATCCAACCTGCCTTCGATTGAGCACATGATCATTTTGAAAATAATCAAAGTCCACACCGCCCACCCAGGCTTTTACATACCCGGTTCCAGGTTCCATCGCGAGCACACCAGCCTGAAGTATCATTCTATGGTACATAATCGAATCCATCGGACTCATGACAGTGTCTTTCTCCATATCCTGGTTGTAGGCAAATACCTTCATGTTTATTTTGGTATTAAACACCTCATCTGCTTTCTTCTTAAAATCCTTCCAGTGCTGAGAGACCGTAGCATAAAGTTCGCTCTTTGCCACCTTGCGCAAATATTCCGCTCTTGAGGGGCTGATTAGCTTATCATCAATTAATTCCTGAAAGTAGCTGTCATCATCTTTCGCACTTTCAAGTACTTCCAGGGTGTATGGAGTAAATTCAATGTTGTCAAACTCCCTGTCAATATCCAATAGCAAACTGTCAAAATGCTTCGATTTCATCATCAAAAACCGTTCTGACTCCATTTTCATATTCTCCAGATGCCGGTATTTGAGCCGCACGAAATCTTTATCGGTACCATAACTCCATGGCGTGGCTCCATAGCTCCAGTGTTTGAAAAATTCTTCCTGGAGTCCCTTCATATGTGAAGTTACTGCTTTTTCAGCGTGCATTTGCATTCGGGGATCCAGGGTAGTGTAAATTCGAAGTCCATCCTTATCCAGGTTCCATCGGCTGCCATCGGGTTTACGATATTGTTCCTGTGAAAGAAGCTGATCCACGTATTTCTTGAGTTCCATACGGAAATAAGGTGCAGGTCCCCGATTGTGCGCTGTAATAGTAAACTGAGACATATCAATAGGTTGGGCCTGGAGGGAATCTTTTAGTGCCTCCGAAATATGATCGTGCTTGTACATTTGATACAGAACCACATTTCTTCGGGTCCGGACATGCTCAGGGAATCGACGGGGATTATAATAGCTTGGATTTTTGAGCATCCCTACCAAAACAGCAGCCTGATTGATGGTCAGGTCCTGGGGGGAAGTGTTAAAAAAGGTCTCCGATGCCGCTTTGATACCCCAGGCGTTGTATCCGAATTCAAATTGATTCAGGTACATGCTTATGATTTCTTCCTTGGTGTAGGATCGCTCCAGTTTGATGGCTGTAACCATCTCCTTGAGCTTTTGCGGGGCTCTTGCCAAAATGGTCGAGGCTGGTTGGGGAGTAAAAAGCAATTTGGCTAATTGTTGGGTGATGGTACTACCTCCTCCTGCATTTCTATTCTGCAGAATGATGCTTTTGACCAGCACACGGGCCAATGCCTCAAAATCAATCCCCGAATGCCGGTAAAACCGCTCATCTTCTGTAGATATTAGTGCATTAATGACATGGGGAGAAATTTCGTCATAGGTCACCGGGACACGATTTTTCACAAAAAAACGCCCCATCTCCGAGTTATCATTGAAATAGATCTCCGTGGCAAAATCTTCGGTTGGATTCTCCAGATCTTCAAAAGTAGGTAATCGGGTAAAACTGGTAATGATAAAAACAAGAAACACCATGCTCACCCCGCCGATCACACAGATCCAAAGAATTTTGACTACTTTGTCCTTCCAGGATTGATTTGATGACTTGGTGGTTTCTCTTGTTTTACGGTTTTCAGACATTACTGTAATCGAGTTGTTCTTCCAAATAAATCAGCCCGGCTTCCACGTCTTCCAGGGTGATTTCCTGGTTAATGGCATAATGCCCGATCGAGCTTAGCAAAGTACACAATATCTTATCTCCTTCGTTCTTTTTGTCCCCTTTGATCAGGTTGGCAATCATATCCCGATTCCGAAGATCAAAACTGAAATCGATGTACTGGCGTAAATGTTCTGTAATCTCATTTAGTTCACTCTCGTTGAGAAACCCTTTGAGATGAGCAATCTTGCTTTCTGCAATCATACCCAGATATACAGCTTCCCCATGCAAAAGAGATGTTTTCGAATCCAGAAGAACCCCTTCAATGGCATGGCCAATGGTATGTCCAAAATTCAAAGCTTTGCGCGGTCCTCTTTCGTAAGGATCATTCTCCACGATCCGCTTCTTGATGAGCAATGATTCCTCCAGAAAGGGCACCCAATCAATAGATCTCAGGTCCGTGATATTTTTCATTGCATTCCACATCGCCTTATCGGCTATAAGAGCGTGTTTCAGTGCTTCTGCATAACCACTTTTGAGTTGACGATCGGAAAGGGTATCATAAAAGCCGGGATTGATAAAAACAGCTTTGGGATTATTAAATACACCCAATGCATTTTTCAGACTAAGAAAATCCACACCGACCTTTCCGCCTATACTGGCATCCAGCTGGCTAAGCAATGTGGTGGGCACCTGTACAAATTTTATTCCCCGCTTATAGGTACTGGCTACAAATCCCCCTAAATCACCAACGACACCTCCTCCGAGATTGATCAGCATGGCTTGCCGGTCAGCTTCGTGTAAAAACAATTCATTCCACACCCGCTGACAAGTCTCAATCGTCTTATAGGTCTCTCCTGCGGGTATTTCAATGATCCCATCCGGTTTGAGTTGACTTTTTTCCAAAAAAGTTGGCAAGCAATACTCTTTAGTCATCGAATCTACAAGTATGAAATACTTACTGACCGCGTTGAAATCGATGACGTTTTGGATTTCACTCCACATATTCCCAATGGATACATGGTAATCTTGCAATTTTATTGTTCTCATTGATTGTAAAATATTCGTTTTGAATGTCCGATCCTCCCCTTTCCCATGGATATAGTAGTTTGTATACGAAGCCGAAATAAATCAACACCTTGAAAAGGGATATGGACAACGTAACCTTTTCGGTCTTATGTCAGAAAGATGTAGCCAATCAGCTTATCCTTCCCTCTATAAGCCCTTTGCAGCAAATTCTACCTCAACCCCTTATCGATGAAGCCCAACGCGGCTTATATCTGCTCTATCATTCCACCACGACTTTCACACAACCGGATCCAACTGCAAAACTACTATTTAACTCCGAAATAGGTAAGAAAATTACCAGCCAGCTATGGAAATAATCATGGATTTGAACCAATTTTCGGTAATAAACATTGTATATTTCTGCTATTAAAAACTAAAATTATTTCATTTGAGTGAAATTGAATTAACCATAGATGGAGTAGATCTCAGGGAGCTATACGGAGAGCGGAACAAAAACCTCGATATTCTGCAGGAAAGCTACCCGGATCTACAGATCGTTTCCCGGGGGAATTACCTTCGGTTGAACGGCAAGAAAAAAGCAACCCAAAATGCCAAAGCAAATCTGGAGTCAATGATCCGGCTTCTTCAAATGAACAAAACCCTGGATGACACTACAGTAAAGGATCTGGTGGCGGGCGAAAATGTGTTTGAAAAGCACGCTGAGGATTCCAATTCCAAAACGACCATACTTCACGGACGCAACGGGCAGCCCATTAAAGCCAGAACCAGGAACCAGAAAAAGATGGTGAATTCCATCGAAAAAAACGATATCGTTTTTGCGATAGGTCCTGCGGGTACAGGTAAAACCTATACTGCTGTGGCACTGGCGGTGCGGGCACTCAAACACAAGTTGGTACGAAAGATCATTTTGACAAGACCGGCAGTAGAGGCAGGGGAAAATTTAGGGTTTCTACCTGGAGACCTCAAAGACAAAATCGATCCTTATCTGAGGCCTTTATACGACGCACTCGATGATATGATTCCGGGTGAAAAGTTGAATTATTTCATGGAAAACCGAATCATCGAAATAGCTCCTCTGGCCTATATGCGAGGTCGGACGCTGGATAATGCTTTTATCATACTGGATGAGGCCCAAAATTGTACGATGCCACAAATTAAAATGTTTCTTACGCGGCTGGGACCTTCTGCCAAATGTATGATCACCGGCGATATGTCACAGGTGGATTTACCACGAAGTCAACACTCGGGTCTTAGAACAGCGGTAAAGATTCTGGAACCTATAGAAGGAATAGACTTTATCAAACTGGGCGCTGAGGATGTCGTCCGGCACCGGCTGGTCAAACAAATCATTCGGGCTTTTGAAAAGGAAGACGATTTACAGTTCCAAACGAGGCAAAAAAAGGATACATTTGCAACTGATGTAGCGGAGGAGGAATAATAAGACCTTGAACATATATTAATAATGAGTGCAGATCGCTTTAAAATTTCATTTAAAGGGAAGGATATTCGTGGCCGGATCGAATTGGATGGATCAAAAAGTATAAGCAACAGGGCATTGATCATTCAAGCTCTGACCCACGAGCCACAATCAATTCATCACCTCTCTACCAGTGATGACACCCAGGCACTGCAAAGTATTCTTCAATCCGAATCCGATGTATATGATACCGGAGCTGCAGGCACCACATTCCGATTTCTAACTGCCTACCTGGCTGTATCAGGTAAATCTTGTACCCTTACCGGATCAGAAAGGATGAAACAACGCCCCATTGGGGAACTCGTTAATGCACTACGATCGCTGGGAGCGAATATTCAATATCTGGAAAAAGAAGGGTACCCGCCACTGAGATTTGAACCCGGCGACCTTACCCTCACCAATGAGATTCATGTGGCCAGCCACATCAGTTCACAGTTCATCAGCGCTCTGTTGCTTATAGCTCCCGCATTACCAAAGGGCCTAAGGATCAATCTGCACGGCGAAATGGTTTCCCGATCCTATATCGAATTGACCCTGCAGATTATGAAGCATTACGGCATCGAATACCGATGGGACGATCTGACGATAACCGTTCCTCAACAGCCGTATCAAAGCCGTGAATTTACCGTGGAATCCGATTGGTCCGCAGCATCCTATTATTATAGCATTGCTGCGCTCACAGAATACACAGAATTGGAATTGAATGGTCTGGCAGAAAACAGTTTTCAGGGGGATGCGCGGGTAGCCCGACTTTATGAAAGTTTTGGTATCGAAACCGATTACCTCGATAACCGGATAATTCTGAGAAAATCTCCATCCACCCCTCCTTCTACCTTTCAGCACAACTTCATCCTGTGTCCTGATATTGCGCAGACCATGGCTGTTACCTGTGCCGCATTGGGCACCAGAGGAACTTTTAGTGGATTGCAAACGCTCAGTATCAAAGAAACCGATCGCATCGGTGCCTTACAGACCGAACTTGCCAAGATGGGGGTGGAATTTAAAAACACCACAGGTATTGATGGAGAAGAATATCATATTGTCCAGGGCAAGGCATCCTTTCCTGGAGTAATTTCTTTCCCTACATACGAAGACCACCGTATGGCCATGTCTTTTGCTCCATTAGCTATACTTCATCCGATTATAATAGAAGAACCTGGGGTAGTGAGTAAGTCTTATCCCCAATTTTGGACTGATTTACAAAAGCTGGGGTTTAAAATTGAGGCGTGACGGATGTGAATATCCGCAGTATAAATATAGGAGTGTGGCAGTCCTTGACTACGAGACATCGTCGAAAATTAAAAGCCAATTGAATCTTATAACCAAAAGACCCCTAAAGGGGATACCGGATTTGATATAACCGGATGAGGTCGGTTGGGAACGGAGATTACGTTCCACATCCCATCATGATAATATTAATAGTCAACCCCGGCTTGTCCTTACAGGCCGTTGTACAACTATACCCACCTGATCAAAACCCATTTATCCCAAACGTGCTGTGTAGTGCGGCATTTTAGTTGTACAAACAACCCCCAAAAATTGGATCCACCCCCACCTAAAACATGTTTGTTATTGTAAATGGCATTCCGGAAGACGTGCTGTAAATAGTTGAAAAATCCTATCTGGATGAAATCATCTCCCAGGGTACATTGCTGCCTGCCTGCATTAATGGAGGAGAGGTGAGTTTTAGCTCTGAATCTCCTACCTTTTCAGCAGTAGGTTACCAACGTTAGTTAACGGGAACATGGGTCAACAAATACAACATCTGGAACAATAATATACTGTGATACGCGGTCGCCACAAAAAGGCGACTTTTTTTAAATGCCTAATCCACAATTCAGATCGAAGAATCACATTGCAGATCTCATCAATATGATTTCATGTTTTTTTAACGATTCTCTTCAACAGAGTATAACATGGAAATAAAAAGCGCCCTCTTTTACCGGTAGCTTTTACCACAACCTCGAATCCCAGTTCTATTGCGACTCAAATCCCATCTCCCTAAAAGGAACTTCAGAATGGATTCTATCCGAGATATCATTAGTAGTCATACCCACAATCCACATTAAATTTCACCATTCTCAAACACCGATCCATTATTTCAAAAAATAGTTTACAATACTTCTAAAAATACCTCATTATGTTATGTAATAATTTAGAAAGGATGTAATATATTTGTTAAGCAAGATTTTTTACCTCTACGATCAAAATATGAGCCTCGGAAACAGTCATAAATCTAAAATAATACAACAGCTTTTCGGACACAACAAAATGCCAGTATCGGTATTGAGTAAAAACATTCACAAAAGTATACCCTATACTACAACCCTAATTTCTGAGCTAATAGAGGACGAAATCCTGGAAGAATGTGGTCTTGCAGAGTCCAAAGGGGGAAGACGGCCTCAATTGTATTCGATTAAGAAAGATGTCTTCTACATCGTAGCTGTAGCGCTCAACCAGATAAAAACCACCTTTGCGATTTTCGATCTAAATGGAGATCAGGTTTTCAAGCCAAAAACCAGAAATATTGTGCTCTCCCGTACTGGGGAGGATTTGGTCCAATTGGGAGCTTTCATCAAAGAATGTATTGAAAAATCGGGCATTGACCATGGTAAGATTCTTGGAATAGGAATTGGTATGCCAGGTTTTGTCAATGTAAAAAAAGGTCAAAACCACAGCTTCCTTAAATGTGAAGGAAGGAGTCTGGTCGACTACCTTAGAGAAAATACCGGTCTTCCGGTTTTTATAGACAACGATTCCTCATTGATCGCGTTGGCAGAACTTCGTCAGGGATTGGCGCGGAATCTGGAAAATGCCCTCGTGATTAATATTGGTTGGGGAGTGGGACTAGGCATCATAATTGACCATGAGGTATTCCGGGGTGAAAATGGTTACGCTGGAGAATTTAGCCACATTCCATTGTTCGATAACCGAAAGGTTTGCAGCTGTGGTAAACTGGGATGCCTGGAGACCGAATGTTCCTTAAGTGTCTTAATTGAAAAAGCAAGAGAGGGTATGGCAAATAAGCCGTACAGCATTTTACCAGAGAGTTTGCCTGAAGACAAAACCGAAGCGATTGAAACTATTTTCAATGCCATTCAGCAGGGAGATTCCTACGCTATTAATCTGCTCAACTACCTGGGTCACAATCTGGGTAGAGGGATATCCATTTTAATTCATCTTTTCAATCCAGGCGTCATCCTTCTCAGTGGTCCGGGTTCGATCCCGGGCAAATATTGGTGGGCCCCTGTGCAACAAGCGATCAACGAATACAGCATAGGAAAACTTGCGGAAAATACCGAAGTGAGGATATCCAAATTGGGTGCATTGGCAGAATTGGTCGGTGCGGCCACACTGGTGGTAGAAAAATTACAAGAAATAATTCCCGAAGAACACCTGAACAGGATCGACAGAATTATTTGAAACTATATTTTTCCTACATTATCATTTACCATACGTTATAACATTAATATGAGGCTAAGCACAATATTCTAAATCTAAATCTACAAATATGAGAATTTTACTAAACTTTGATTCTGGAAAAATTCTCCGCTGGCCTGGGTTTCCGGTGAGCGTGAGGACTTCCATTTTTTTCGCCCTGGCCCTGGGAATGGGGTTTGTGGGCATAGCCCAAACTATAACCGGGACTATCCGTGACGCGGAGTCAGGAGAAGCTATTATCGGTGCTACAGTTCTGGAAAAGGGTACAGACAACAACGGCACCACCACAGACTTTGAAGGGAAATACTCCCTTACCCTTCAAACTACGAATCCCGTCCTACAGATCAGCTATGTAGGCTACCAGACTATGGAAGTTTCATATTCGGGGCAAACGCCCCTGGATATTGAACTTCAGGCAGGTCTTGTGGTCAATGAGGTGGTGGTAACCGCTCTGGGAGTTACTCGGGAGCGAAAAGCTATAGGCTATGCAACGACATCCCTGGATGCCCGTGACTTATCTACCACGCACGTCACCAATGTAGCATCGGCATTGTATGGCAAAGCGCCAGGTGTCTCTATTCGAACCACCCCAGGTGGAGCCACTAGTGGTGTGAATATCAACATCCGGGGATTTTCATCCATCACGGGAAGCACCCAACCCCTCATCGTGATGGATGGTATTCCAATTCGAAGCGGGGACTTCAACAATACGGACTACTGGGGGGATCAACGGATACGTGGGAATGGTTTGAACGACATCAATCCCGATGACATAGCCAGCATCGACATTCTGAAGGGCGCATCTGCAGCAGCGCTGTATGGATCGGAAGCCGTCAACGGGGTGGTCTTGATCACCACCAAAACAGGGCGGGCAGGTCAAAAGGGTTTTGGAGTGGATTTCAATGCTTCTTACAACAGTGACCGAATCGCTTATTTGCCTCGATATCAAAATGTAAGGGGGCCGGGCTATTACACTAGTCATGCCGACCTTGGACAGGATGAGAACAAATTTATCATGGTAGATACCGACGGAGATGGTGTTGGTGACACGCGGGGTCTGGTCAACACCAATCTCAATTTTGGCCCTACCTTTGATGGTCAACCCATTCTCTCCTGGGATGGGCAGGTACGACCCTATGTGGCAGCTAAAAACAGCTACGCCGACCTATTCCAGCCAGCCAACGGATCCAACCTCAATCTGGCACTTTCCCATGTCTCTGACAAATCCAGCATCCGTCTGTCGCTTACCCGGCAGGACAATGAAATGATCTCATTTGGTTCGAAAAACGAAAGAAATATCGGCGATCTCAACACGACATTTAACGTCAGCAATAAACTAAAAACCACGATAAACATCAAGTACATCAACCAGTATACACACAACCGACCATATAAGGTAGATCGGATGATCAACAACTTCACCGGAATGATGGATAGATTTGAGTCAGCTGACTGGTATTTTGACAAATACCAAACCAGTCTTGGTTATCGCTTTGTAACAGGAACAGATGCCAGTCTAACTCCTGAGGAGAATATAATTTACAATGGCTTCAAGGGAGATATCGCTGATTATGTATGGAGGGTGAACAACAATTTGTCCGATGAATACAGCAACAGGGTAATTGCCAGTCTCACACAACGATGGGATATCGTGACAGGCCTCAACCTGCAGGGACGGATTTCTACCGATTATACCTCTGTTCGGTTTGAAAACCGAAACAAGACCGAAAGACCCAGCACACTTTATACCAACCCGGGGGGAGGTTTTTCACTGACCAATGAGGTAAATAGTCTCATTTATGGGGATGTATTGCTTACCTATCAAAGAAATGTGACACAAGATATCGGTATGTCCATTATGGGGGGATATACCGCCCAGAAAGACCTATTTACCACCATCAACAGGGGAACCAATGGCGGTTTGAGTACAGAAAATTTCTTCGATCTTGCTGCTTCGATCAATACACCCAATTCGGGGTCTTCACGTCGAGCTGAGGTCAAAGATGCCATGCTGGCTACTTTGGATTTGAGCTACAAAACCTTCCTCTACCTTCAAGGTACTATTCGAAGAGACCGAACATCTAGGATTTCACCACTCAACAACACCTTTACATATCCTTCCGTGAATGGTAGTCTGATTCTTAATGAAGCATTCAATCTCCCAAATTACATCAGCTTCGCCAAACTGAGAGCATCTTATGGAATCGTAGGAAACTATCCTGGAATCTATCAGGCGAACATCGCCTACAATCAAAATACACTGGGTATTCAGTACATGGGCGGACAACCCATTTTATACACCAACATCAGCTCCTCTTTCGGAAACGATCTTATCAAACCTGAGAAGAAGAAGGAGATGGAATTTGGCATCAACGTAAATATAGATACCAGATTCGACCTGGATGTCAGCTATTATGACGCCAAAATTGTCGATCAGATTCTTCCTGTGACCATCCCCAATTCCTCCGGCGCCAGTTCTGTCCTTACCAATATTGGTGTTTTAAGAAATAAAGGTGTGGAGGTACGTTTGTCGGCAGATATTGTACAGAAGCCCAATGCGATCTGGACAGCCACCATCAATTATGCTAAAAACAGCAATGTCGTTGAAAAGTTGGCAAACAACGCCACCGAGCTTTTACATGCAGATTTCGACGGCAATGCTGCCCAAATCCGGTCCGTAGTAGGACGACCCATGGGAGACATCTATGCCCACCCTGTGAAGGTCAATGAAAATGGACAAAAGATCATTGATGCGACAGGTCTGGAAGTTTTGGATGGTGATCGTTGGGAGGTCTATGGCAACGCCATGCCCGATTTTGAAGGTGGAATTGTCAACAACTTTGGCTTCCATGGAATCACACTGGATGTAATTGCAGACTTTAGCGTTGGTGGAGCCATCATGCCTACCGGGGTTTACTGGCTTACCAGCCGTGGATTGACCGAGGAAAGCCTCAATTTCATGAATGAGGAGCGAGGTGGTCTTCGGTACTATGTCAATTCCGAAGGGAAAGGAGTTCAAACCACAGGTGACCGTGGTCCAAACGGTGAGCCGGTATTTGACGATGGAGTTCTTCTGGAAGGTGTATTGCAAAGCGGGGAACCCAATACCAACGTCATCCCCCAATCCCTGTACTATGCTGCTACGTACAACTGGGGTGGACCTCAGTATGGGAATTCCCAGTACTACCGATACATCAACGAAAACAATTGGTTCAAGGTACGTGAAATCGCACTCGGATATCAGCTTCCTTCAACAGTTGCAGCCAGAGTGGGGGCTCAGCGTCTCAATTTATCTGTTTACGGACGTAATTTATTTTTCATTTACAGATCTATCAAAGACATCGATCCGGAGCAAACAACAGCCGGTTCAAGATGGATCAATAACATCAATAACGCCGGAAACAATCCATCTTTCCGTTCCTTTGGGGTGATCCTTAAGGCCAGTTTTTAATGTACCTAAAATCAGACATCATGAAGAATTTAATATATTTCACATTCGTCATATTTTCCATTGCACTCTGGGGTTGCCAGGAGGATCAATTTGCAGATAATTACCCTGATCCGTCCAAAATAGCAAACACCACTATTGAAAGACAATACACTGGTGTACAGGTTGCAGGAATAGATTACGTAGTACCCGCATATTGGAATTATTTTGTGGTACTCAGGATAACGCTCAATCCATGGACGCAATCCATTGGATGGATCAACACACCCAATCAGTACATTCCTGGTTCCGCAGCCTCCGATGCAGTGTGGAGTAATTACTACGGCATTCTTGCCCAATACCGGGAATTCCAAAAGGTATGGAGTTCATCCACGCCTCAGCAACAGAATGACCGTAAAATATTTAACCTTACCGCTGCAGCGTACCTATACTATGAAACCCAAAGAATGGTGGACCTATTTGGCTCTATTCCGTTTTTCAATGCCGGAATGCTAAGCACCAATGGTGGAGACTACAATGTATCTTTTGCAGAATACGATGGTGCTGAGGAGATCTATACCTATATGCTCGATGAATTGAAAACCATAGCTACCGAACTGAATAATATTTCACTGAATCCAGGTTTTCAAGCTTCATTCAATGCTCAGGACATTATCAATCATGGTGACGTGCAGGCCTGGAAACGTTTTGTAAACTCGCTTCGACTCAGAATGCTCAATCGCGTATCCCTGAGTCCTGCATTCTCTTCCCGAGCCAGCGCTGAGATTGCCGAAATTCTTTCCAATCCAAGTCAATTTCCCATCGTAACCAGCAACGACGAGGGTATTCAGATCGACGTATACGACGTGAGTACGCCAATCAATTCCAGTGGATTCCAGCAAGGAATCAATTCTGCAGGTTGGGATGGAGACGACGCCAGCAAAATCATGATCGATTTTCTGAACGCATCCAGCGATCCCCGATTGCGCGTTATGTTTGAACCCGGAACAGCAGCAAATGGTGTGTATGTGGGGCTGGATCCTTTGCTGGCTGGCAATACCCAGCAGGCTCTGGTCAATGATGGAGAAATAGCTTATTACAACCGATCTACCTTCAGTGAAAACCAATTCTTCCCGGGCGTACTCATCAGTGCATCTGAGGTAAATTTCATCAAAGCTGAATACTATCTGAGATCTGGCAACGATGCTCAGGCCAAAGCAGCTTATGAAGAGGGCATCAGGCAATCAATTGACTTTTACTATACCATTCGGGAAAACAGCAACAGCTCCGTATCGGGGAGTCCTGCCCTCCCTACAGAACAGGAAATTACCAATTTACTGGCATCAGCACCTGTGAACTGGAATGGTGCAACATCTCAAGGGGAGAAAATCAGACTCATCGGAATGCAAAAGTGGCTTCATTTCAATATCGTACAACCTTATCAGAATTGGGCTGAAGTTCGTCGGTTGAATGTTCCACAACTCAGCTTTTGGGTCGATAATTCCAGTACACAAACTCAACCTCCCGTTCGCTGGAGAATTCCAGGGGAAGAATTGACCTATAATGAGGCCAATTACGATGCAGTTCGATCCAACGATAATCTGACCACGAAAATTTTCTGGGATGTGGATTAGTGGTTGGTGGATTAGTGGTTAGTGGATTAGTGATTAGTGGTTGGTGGTTGAGGTTTTGGAGTTCCGTCCGGGTTGGAGTTGGGGTGTGGAGATGGGGGGGTGAGAAAGTGGTACAGGCGGGTAGAGGCATGTGAAGGGTGACGGATCAGGTTCTCCCTTGCTTCCGGATTAGTTGGAAATAACTCCAACTCATGAAGACGGATCATTTGATGTGGAAAAGCTGTTAATTTTAATTCATTACAAAATCCCGGAGCTTCGATTCAGATACTTTCTCCGGGTAAAAAAGCAGGGGCGGATCAAATCCGCCCCTGTTTTTTACTTACAGATGTAGTAAATACCAGCAAGCGATAAACTTTAAGCGACTGAATATAGATAATAAATTCATAATAGGAAATGAGCAATCCTATGCACGCTTCTGAGACCAGATCCCATTCCGTAAATCAGCCCCTCAATAATTTGTCCTAAAAAAAATTTCTGAGGAAATTTCTGAGTTTTAAATATAGCAGGAAGAAAAGGCATCGGCTACCTTTAGATAAAGAGAATTTATTTCCTCATCTCCGCATATTGAGAATTTTTTGAGCTCTATATTGACCAAAAGACGTTGAAAACAATAGCATCATATTTGGCAGGTATTATTCTCCTGGTCGTGACAGGATATGCCATTTATTCAGGAGAGTTCACGAATAAAATGTCAGGATTAACCCTGGAAGGGGAAGTCCTTGCCAGATCTCAATGCGGATCGTGCCATCAATTTCCTTCCCCTTTACTTCTGGACAAAAGAACCTGGATCGATCATGTCTTACCCAACATGGGTAGACGAATGGGCATCCAGTCTGCGACTTACGACCCCTGGACCGACTTACCAGAATCACAAAAAAAACGATTGCAGGAACTTCATGTATATCCAGATAGTCCCTTTATATCAGATCAGGAATGGGATGCCATCGTAGATTATTACGCAAATCTGGCGCCAGACAAACTGGAAAAGTCTCAGGCAATGTACATCGAATCGGAATCCATTGCTCCCTTCCAACCACATTATATCAACATTGAAGGGCAGGAATTTCCCCAGATTACGCTTTTGTACTTCGACAGTATTCAGAACAACCTCTATATTGGTGACAATACGACGCTATATGCCTTACACAACTCAGGGGTTTTTTCTGGAATATGGTCACTGCCAAGTCCAGCAAGTGACTACAAAATCTTACCCACAGGACAGAAGGCCGTACTTACTATCGGATCCATAGCACCATCGGACGAAAAAGAAGGAGCCTTGTTGATTTCAGGACCAGATTCCGATTCCACCATGAATCCTATCCTGCAAAATTTATCCCGACCTGTGTCATTTAGTGTGGCAGATCTGGACATGGATGGCAATGAGGATTATATCATATGTGGGTTTGGTCACCATACCGGATCATTAACCTGGCATAGTGCCTCTGGGGATACCTACACCCTGAATAATCTACCCGGCACGAGAATGGCTATCGTACAAGACATGAACCTGGATAGCATCCCGGATCTAGTGGTTTTGAGGGCTCAGGCCCAGGAAGGCGTGGATATTTATTACAACGAGGGAAATGGAAAATTTACAAAAGAAACCATTCTGGAATTTTCACCGGTACATGGCCTGAGTTATATAGAACTTGCTGATTTCAATCAGGATGGCCATCCTGACTTATTAATCACCAATGGTGACAATTGGGATTATTCCCCGGTTGACAAACCTTATCACGGAATTAGAATCTATCTCAACGACGGAAAGGGTCGTTTCAACGAAAGTATGTTTTACCCGATGCAAGGTTGCAGCAAGGCCATTGCTCATGATTTTGACAAAGACGGTGACCTCGACATAGCGGCTATTGCCTTTTACAATACCGACCCCGGCAAGAGCTTTGTATATTTGGAAAACAATGGGCGTGGTATGTATATCGGACATTACCTTCCTGAGTCAACAACTGGTAAATGGTTAGTGATGGATGTGGGAGATTTTGACCAGGACGGCTATCCTGACCTGTTCCTGGGATCCTACTTTCATAATGTCACAGAATGGACCAGGTTGGTGGCTACCGGAAACACGGAATTCCCTGAAATTCTATACCTGCACAATACATATAATCAAGTTCAATGAAGGCGATTTCAGCGTAAATCCTATCTCAATCCTCAACCCCCTCGGCCCAACCTACACCCCTGATTACATTGCCTCAAGTTGGCATCAGGATCAATTCTACCCCATTCATAAAATCACATCCCCGTTTTCAAAATTTTGATTTCGACTCTCTGATTCCTTTCCCTTCCTTCTGGTGTAGAATTGGTGGCTATAGGATATTTTTTACCATAGCCCACGGCAACCATACGTCTGTAATCAATACCTCTTTGTACCAGATACCGCGCCACCTCCCGGGCTCGTGCCTGGCTGATTTTCATACAAATATCACTGTCCGGGATCGAATTGGTATGACCGCCTATTTCAATTTCGATCAATGGATAATCGCGCATGAATCGGAACAACTCATCCAGGATTTCACTATCTGCTTCACTTAGCTCACTGCTATTGGCTTTAAACTGCAAGTGCTCAAGGTTGATAATATCCCCTTTTCTCAGAGACTTTCCACCACTGGTATTTGTAAGATTATAAGGCTTGACGTCGATTACCTCATCTTTCGTTGTACGTGCATTCCCGACCGGAGGATCCGGTGCTGGATTCACATTGGCCAATGGATCGACGGTACGGATAAATGTTGAATCGGTGTCGGTTCCGGCCCGGTTACTTCCTATGACTTTGATGATATTTCTCCCGGGTGACAATTTGAGGTAGGAGGTTAATTCTCCCCGGGCAACGTTGAATTTAAAATCTTTTATTTCATAGTCGTTAACAGCCATGAAAACCCGATCAGGAGAGTCCACGTTCTTAATTTTGGCATGCAAGCGATAAATCATCTCGTTTGCATCCACTTTCTCTACCGGATCGATAATCTGAACCTCCGGTGCTGCAACCAAATCATCTTCCTTCAATGGCGCATCGCAGTTTTCGAGTGCTACGATATCCGACGCATCATCCACCAAAACATTACCATTGTAAGGGAAAAATATGGGTGTCTCGTAATATGCTTCCAGGAAAATAAAGCGATAGTTGCCTTTTTGTGGAGAAAGTTTGACGTGGTATCGCTCCCATTCTGTGTTGGTGACCAGTCCGGTCTCTCCCAGCAGTTCCTCTTTAATACACATATCATTTCCACCCCAGATTCTCAACTTGATCGGGGTGATAAAATTGCGCATGGAGGTTATCCGTTCGGTACTACCTGCTACCACAGCGGGACTAAAATAGACAGGACTTTTGCACAAAAAGAACGAAATCTGATAACACGTACCTGCCCACAATATTCCATTCATTCGCTGTCCCACAGATTCGTAAGTGTCATTTTCACGGGTCACCATACCCAGATAGGTGTTTCCATCCATGGCAGGCCAAAAGACGCCCCATTTACCGGATGGCTGGACATCGGGAGGTGATTCGTCCGGGAAGCCACAATCCGTCCATCCCACCGGGGGTGTACTATGTTGTGGAAAATCTTCAAAAGAAGGATTTGCCAATTGAATCACCTGTTGGGACCACATTTGGACCATTGGGCATAATGCCATTGTAATAAAAATAACGATATTTCGTACTGTTAGCACTCTCATTCTTCAACACATGGTCAACCCGATATACCAATCGATCTTTTCCTTATTTGTTTCCCGAGCAAGATGTCTCGTAGCTAATTTAACACTAATTTGTGTAATCTTCACGACAAGTCAATCCTATAGTCAAGAAAACGTTTTTGCGGCACAAATTATTACAGGCGTTAATTTTTCTCAAATCCGGGGCGATTTAATGGCCGGTTACCATAGAATAGGAATTGACGGCGGATTGGATGTTTCATATAGATTATCGGATCAATGGCGTGCCCATGTCCGGTTGTTGTACCGAAATACCGGGTCGCGGAATAGTCCTTTTAGCGATATAAAGCGATCTATAAACCTTCACATGGCCCAAATCCCAGTATATGCCTCCTATCTGACCTGGTGGGATAATGGCCTTGCTCGTGTTCACTTTGATATTGGAATGGCCTATGGAAGAATCGTTCACACCAGCGTTCAATTCCCGGAATGGGAGGATCGCTTGACTTCTTTCAGGCAAAATGATGTAAGCCTATTTGGTGGTATGGGTTTTTGGTTTACTTACCACCATGGATTGCGCATGGCCTACCATCGTTCCCTTTCCACACTGATGAAAAATCCTGCGGAAGATTTTTCCTGGCATTTGTATTTCATGAGCTTGCAGTACCAGTTCAGGTTCTGATGATCCATCCCTGAACGTGTCCCAGGCCATCTTCTCAGGGATAGAAAACACAGGATACCTTCCTGATCTTCTATTTAAGTACACACCATCCATGCCATTGAATACACCCCGACTCCGTGCAAATCTATGGTGAATTGACACATCTTCCCCATGTCCGATGTACTGCTCAAAGAAGATTGTCATACTTTATCCCCCGGTCAAAAATAATGGGTCGTGCAATTCCTACACGACCCACTATAACAGGTTTATCTGAAATTATCCCTTGAACCATGGCAGAGATCAGGCGGTTCAAAAACGAAGGATAAGCTCAAAATTTTGAACCACATGCTCCATTTCCTCATGCCCAAAGAATGTGGTTATCCCAGTACTTCAATAATTTGTTCTGCCAGTTCGATTCCAATGTTTTCCTGGGCCTGATCTGTGGCTGCTCCGATATGAGGAGTCACTGAAATCAGAGGATGTCTGAGCAAAGCTTCATTGGGTGTTGGTTCGTTCACGAACACATCGAGGCCGGCTGCAGAAACCTGACCTGATTCCAAAGCTGCCAACAATGCCTCCTCGTCGATAACACCCCCTCGTGCAGCATTAACCAACACTACCCCTTTCCTGGTCTTTGCAAGTTCTTCCGCCCCAAGAATCTTACCACCAGGTACATGGATCGTAATTACATCCGCCTGCTCTAGTACTTCTTCAAGCGACATAGATGGAATGGTAACAGATAATTTTTGATTATAATCTGCATGCAGTTTTACTTCCAGTGTAACTTCATCAACCATTGGATCGGTACCTACTACCTTCATGCCCATCCCCAATGCCATTTCGGCTGCTTTTCTGCCGATTCGACCCAGTCCGATCACACCCAACGTTTTGCCCCGAAGTTCTCTACCAGCAGAATATGCTTTTTTCAACTGCTTGAATTCACTGGTCCCGGACTGAGGCATCTCCCGATTGGAAAGGTGAATAAATCGGAGAAGTGAAAGGGCATGACCGAATACCAGTTCTGCCACAGACTGTGAACTTGCTGCAGGAGTGTTGATGACCGATAGTCCTTTGGATCGTGCATAATCTACATCGATATTATCCATCCCCACTCCTCCGCGTGCGATCACTTTGAGGTTGGGGCATTGGTCGATCAGGTCCTTCCTTACTTGGGTTGCGCTCCTTACGATGATGGCATCGTACTCAGGGAGCCGGGCCACCAGCTGGTTTTGTGGAATATTGACTGTATCAACCTGGAATCCGGCTTTCTCCAGCATTTGCTGTCCTGTGAGATCAATACCATCGTTGGCTAATATTTTCTTCATTATTGGTGTGTATTAGTTGAAAATGAGTAAATAATTTTATCATCAATATGGGATTCCCCACTCTTATTACTCCAAACCAGGAGCGTGGAACAGGAGGAAGTTGGACGCATTTGAGTTTTATTGGGCTTTTGCAGCCTGGCATTCATCAAGGAGCTTTTTATAGGTTTCTGATTCCACCTTGTAGTAGTTCACATCTTTCTCAAGTCTTTCGATTTGAGCCCGGAGTTCCGAGACAGAGGTGTCATCATCGATCACCTTCGTGGTGGATGTAGGATCACTGTCAAATGCAGATCGGATGGTTTCAATGGGATCGGATCCATTGATATACGAAGCCACAAAAAAAGCGATGGGTGCCACAATAAGTAACACGATAAAAATTCGTGCACATCCCGTAGATTTATATTTTCTGGCCATAATAAGCGCGTGTAGTTGTAGATAATTGAACGATTGCTTCGAACTCTTTTCGTGCCATGGTCTCGGAATGGCAAAGGTACAAACTTTCATAACGATTTTCGAAAGTCCATCAGGGCGATTTTCAAAAGGTACAAAAAAGTGGTGTCCCGCTCCCCCCAAATACATTAATAGTCATCCCACACCATCTCCGGAACTTTGAACTTTCATCTTTCAATTATTCCTATTCCAACAAGGCAGAATCAAATATGCTTCCCAAGTTGATGCCTTAACACATTGAATGTAACGTCCTCACCCTGGCAACACCCCAGTGATTTCCATACCACTAACTGAAGTTTCCACCTTTTACCCAGGCCATTTCAGACTGGAGCTTTCAACTTTCAACTTTTAACTCAGAACTCTTTCAGGGCTTTGCATCACCATACCTTCCTGGGTATCGACTACCCACTATCAACTAATCCTGGCCCACCACTCCGAAGCAGGAAAACGGGATTCAAGATAAGTTAAAATACCTCTGTTTTCAGGTTTCTGAAGATCAGGATCATCCTGGAGTATAGCTTTCGCCACTTCACGAGCGGCTTTGAGAATATGCTGATGTTCGATCAAATCAGCCTTCCTGAATGTCAGTCGGCCACTTTGTTCGGTTCCCTGTATCTTCCCGGGTCCGCGCAAAGCAAGATCCACTTCCGCGATCTCAAAACCATCATTCGTTCGCACCATGGTATCGATCCGAACGCGTGCATCATCGCCGAGCTGAGAAGATGTCATGAGAATACAATAGCTTTGATAGGATCCCCTACCTACCCGGCCCCGAAGCTGATGCAATTGGGCAAGTCCAAATCGGTTTGCATTTTCAATAATCATTACAGAAGCATTGGGAATATTCACCCCTACTTCGATCACCGTGGTGGACACCAGAATCTGGGTAGTTCCGGAAGAAAAACGTTCCATTTCTTTTTCCTTCTCTTCCGGAGTCATCCGTCCATGGACCACACCGATCTGATATTGTGGCCGTGGAAAGAATGTCAGCAATTTTTCATAGCCATTATTCAGGTCTTCCAGATCCAGGCTTTCAGACTCCTCGATCAAAGGATATACGACATAGACCTGCCTACCTTTTGCAATCTCCTGCTTCATAAATTTGATGACTTCGGATCGGTAATATTCTGTTTGATGGACCGTTCGTATGGGTTTTCGCCCCGGAGGCAATTCATCGATCACACTCACGTCGAGATCACCGTATTCAGTCATGTGCAATGTACGTGGGATGGGCGTGGCCGACATCACCAACACATGAGGGGCAAGTCCCTTTCCCTTTTTCCACAACCGGGCACGCTGTGCAACCCCAAATCTATGTTGTTCATCGATAATCGCCAAACCTAATCTGTCAAATTGGACCCGATCCTCTAGCAGCGCATGGGTGCCCACAATAAGATCTATGGCCCCAATCCGAAGCATCCTAAGAATTTCTTTCCGCGCTGCAGTTTTTGTTTTCCCGGTTAATATCGCAATTTGGTATTTCATGTTACCCACCAGTTGGGTCAAAGACTCAAAATGTTGCTGGGCCAGGATCTCGGTGGGTGCCAAAAGCGCCGTCTGAAACTGATTATCCCGGGCAAGTAAGGCGGACAACAAGGCGACAATGGTTTTTCCACTTCCCACATCCCCCTGAAGTAAGCGGTTCATTTGTCTTCCGGATCCCATATCCTTTCGGATTTCGCGAAGGACCCTTTTTTGGGCCTGCGTGAGTTCAAATGGCAGAAATTTGTGATAAAAATCGTTGAAGTATGCTCCCACAGTTTCAAAAACATGTCCCTTCAAATCACGCTTTCTTATTAGATATTGCTTAATCATTCGCAATTGTAAAAAAAAGAATTCTTCGAAAATGATTCGGTTTTCCGCAGCTTTGAGCTGGGAATGGTTTGCAGGGAAATGGATTTGACGAATGGTATCCAGAATTCCGGGTAGTTTAAACTTCTTTAGTAAGGATTGGGGCAGGTATTCTTTGAACGCCTCTGGTGGCAACGCTTCAATCACAGGCTTTATGATCCGGGCTCTTCCCCTGGAATCGAGTCCCCTACGGGTCAATTTCTCTGTACTTCGATAGATCGGAATAAAAACCTGAAAATTTCTTTCATTCTTCTGATGCGCAGCCTCCATCTCAGGATGAGCTATGTTGTACTGGCTTCGAAACCTGGACACCCTTCCATTGACCACATATTCTACACCCCTTTTCAATTGATTCGCAATCCATTCTATGGATTTAAACCACACAAGCTCCATAGTCCCCGTATCGTCCCCTATCAGGGCTACCAGTCTTCTTCCCCTGCCCTGCCCCACCACTCGAAAGTCTTTAAGTACGCCTTTAATCTGCATATCTTCGCCTTCTTGACGCGATTGGGCAATTGGAGTAATCACCGTACGGTCTACATATCGAGTAGGGAAGTCCAACAACAAATCCTCGATCAAATGGATCCCGAGTTCTTGTTGGAGCAATTCTGCGCGGGCAGGCCCTATCCCCTTCACGAATTCTATTTTACCTGAAAGGTATGAACTGGGTAAAAGCAAGAGAACGATGTTTATTTCAAAACCGCTAAAATACTAATTCTCCAAAACAATATTCGTATCGTATCTTTGTATATAATAGAGAAGGTGGCCCCGCAATGGTTAACCATTTTCCGGGTTTAATCTACAATGCGTTCGCAGATATTAAGGTCAGACGAACTCATCCAACGAAAATCCGTGATTCTTTTCACCATCTTCATGGATCACCCAAAACCACAACATCATGCAAAACAAAAGACAAAGCCAGGTCAGCGAAATGATTAAAAGAAACTTCAGCATGGTTCTGCAGGAAGAAGGCCCATATATTTATAAAGACGCCCTGGTTACGGTGACCAACGTAATGATGAGTCCCGACCTGAGTTATGCTAAGATATACCTGAGCGTGTACAACCGAGATGACAAAAGCCTGGTGATCCAGGAACTAAACCAGGAGAAATCGCGATTGAAAAACAATTTGAGCAACCGAATCCGGAAACATATCCGGCGTATACCGGAAATCGATTTTTTTCTCGATGATACGCTGGATGAAATGCACCGTCTAAACCACCTTTTTGATCGAATCCAACAGGAAAAGGAATAAGCTTACTTCCTTTGATAAAACCGTATTAGGTATTGGACAGAAAGTCAGTGTCCGGACAGCTAAACGGTGAAAGATGTTTTCTCATTATTTCGTTGGGAATTGACAGATATTGGACCCACGGTGGAAATCTGGTTGGTCACCCTCACCTGACCCTATAATGGTAGGGCAGACATCATAGCGGTGATAGCCGGGTTCTTATTGATATTTGAAGCACATATTGCATCGAGGAGATGTCAAAAAAAGAGGCAGAAAAACACGATCATTGACTAGTGGTCTGTTTCATAAGTAGTTTAATATTAATGACGTGATTATTTTTGGTCGTACCGAAGAAACAAAACCGAGCAGAGGACAGGCCTAAGTGAGGCTTTTGGTGATGAAGGTACGGCGAAAAAGAAGCCGTCATAAGTGGGTAGAACTTATGAAACACTAGTATACCAAGTCCTTTTAGCTGCTGATTGCATAACAAATGTTATATCTGCCTGGATGATCCCTTATTGTCTTTTGACATGCAGGAGTTCGATCTCAAAGATTAGCGGGGTATAAGGCGGTATCATATTGCCCATTCGTCGATTGCCATATGCCAGGTCCGAATGGGCCAGTATGGTAATCTTACCCTCTTCCCCAATAAGAGATAAGGCCTCCTGCCAGGCCGGAATCACCCCCCTCAGGCTAAACTGAGCAGGTTCTCCGGATACAGGGGATTGATCAAAAACTTTGCCATCCATCAGGCTGCCTTTATACCTTACCATGACGACGTCGGTACGAGACGGTCTTACTTCATTTCCAGGCTTTTGGATCCAATACAACAAGCCCGACGGGGACTTATGTACAGGCCATTCCTGTTGCAGGGCGTACTCTACCAGATCGTTTATCTGCCCCTCCTGATACGTTGCGGGAGCCGGATCGATCAACATCGTTACCCGCCGTAGTTCTTCCTCACCCATAGCCTGGACTTGTGTATCCTGACTCTTTTCCTTTTGTTGGCACGAAACATGAAGGAGTAAACAAATCGACAAAAGGCCTGTTATATTTTTCATGTTTGAAGGATTTTCAGATACGACAAAAGCAAAGACCCTTCAAATGTATGTAAAATAAAATCAAATGATATGTCAAAGCAACCATTTCAAGATTTGATCAGCGGAGATGTCCCTGTATTGATAGATTATACAGCAACCTGGTGTGGGCCCTGTAAGGCATTTGCACCCATTTTGCAACAGTTCAAGGATGAAATGAAAGATCAGGTTCGTATTATCAAGATAGATATCGATAAAAACCAGGCATTTGCCAATGAAATGGGTATCCGTTCGGTACCCACTGTACATCTTTATCATCAGGGCAAATTAAAGTGGAATGCCAGTGGGGTACAGCCCTTAGAGACCTTAAAAAGACAGGTAGAAGCTCTTATTCCGGCCGAAGAGGGCCAATGACCGGTAGTCTGATCTTTCGAATTAACAATTGGGCTGGTTTTCATTCCGGAGGTTGGACTTCTTGTTGTTCATTGGTGAACCTTGCGGATAATCTTATTACTCGAGGCACAAGCACAAAGGTAGTCTAAATTGTAGACCGGGCACGGCTATCAGGAGGTACACACTTCGGGCAGGAACCATGCTATAGATCATGCATCTTCCAGACTGATTTTTTCCTTTCCTGGAGAAATAAATGGACCGGGCCAATTCTCGCTGCTTCTGTCAATCAATTTGTAGCAGGTCTGATCCTCGTCTGCTGTTGAATCCAGCATCTGACTGTAAAGGTATCCCCTACGTCGAGTGTCCTTTGGAAGATATCCCCTCGGCTGGGCATATACTGGCTGTACTGGCTGATCAGTTTGTTGGCCTCAGCTGCAGCAGCCGGATCGACGCTCTTTGCTTTTTCCCACTCATCGATGGCCGGCCACACCACTACCTGGCTGTCCCAGCCAGTCCCTGGCCCACATAGGGGACCCGAACTAGCATACAATTTCCCCACCAATATATAGGGCTCTCCCCAGTTGGGTCGCACCTGAGATGCTTTCCGGGCAAATTGACGGGCCTCCGGGAATCGTTTGAGACTACCATAATATATTTTAGCAATCAGCAAGTAAAGCTGCGCTTGTCGCTCCACATCTTCAGTCTCTGTGGCTGCCTGATTGAAAAGATCTATGGCTTTCTCAAAATCGCCTGCTTCCAGAGCCTGAAAACCTTCCCGGGATTTTGATGTAGCCACCACGGTTTCTGCCACATTACAATGGTCGTCATACACTGCTTTGATCCGTGCAAAATCCTCATTGCCGGTATCGCTACACCCACCCCATATCAAACTCCGGTAAACCGAAGTCACCACGTCACAATCATCCGGCGATGCTTCGAACTGGGGTACATACTTCTCCAAATAGTACGCACAATCAAAAAATCCCTTCACACCTTCAAATGCAGACAGACGAGCGGGTATATAATCATTGATAATGGCCCACTGTTCCTCATTCTCTCCGCTTTCGAGGCCATCTTCAAGTCGGCTCACAATCATATTGACATATTTTTGTGTTTCCTCCAGACCTATCTTCTCATCAAAATATCGGCGAACCAACAAATCCGTGAATGGATTGAGAATAAAATAATGTGCGGAATCCTTATCCAGATCGATGGACTTCCGGAACAAGTCAAATACTTCGTCCTCGTCCGCCAGGTCTTTATACTTGAAGTACAAATCAAAGGCTTTTCGACCCAATACATATCCACTGGCACCATAACATTCTTCCATCTGATCATACAGCATGAAGATAGTATCCACATATTTTTGCTGTAGGGAACTGTCTTCTGTATTATCGTAGAAGTATTGATAAAATGTAATTCCATCTGCAAAATGCGTATTTCGCTTTCCATCCGCCGCAGGTGCTATCGAAAATGCTTTTTTCCAATAAGGGAAAGCCTGTTCATATCGTTCCTTTCGAAACAGATCTCTGTAAAGGACATGTGCCGTGATGGCATCATCACCCCATTTACTATCCTGGAATGTTCCGCAAGGCCCTGCCTCTTCCTCCACTACAGGTGCCTGAGGTTGCGGGGTGCTGACCACATCGGCCGCCTTGGGCGTACACGAATACAATAAAGCCATCATTACCCCCAATCTTATAATATGCATAGCATCTTATTTTTCCGCTTTTCTTTAAAAAACATTAAAAATAACACAACGTAAACAATCTTCAAATCAATATCCTGAATATCATAAGGATAAGACCTTCATTTCCCTCCCCACCTTAACAAAGGCTTCCACAGCCTGGTCTATATGGCTGGTCTCATGAGCAGTGGAAAGCTGAACGCGAATGCGAGCCTGATTACGAGGTACTACAGGATAAAAGAACCCAATCACATATATGCCCTCGTACAACAATCGGGCGGCAAATTCCTGAGCCACATTGGCATCATATAGCATAATCGGGACGATAGGATGACTGCCTTCAAGGATATCAAAACCAGCTTCGGTCATTTGACTTCTGAATCGCTTTGTATTTTCTGCTAATTTATCCCTGAGCTCTGAGGTATAGGAGAGACGATCCAACACCGTGATGCTAGCTCCGACTATGGCAGGTGCGAGCGTATTGGAAAAAAGGTAGGGGCGGGACTTTTGTCGAAGTACTTCCACGATTTCTTTCCTGGCTGCAGTGAATCCTCCCGAAGCTCCTCCCAGGGCTTTCCCAAATGTACCGGTAATGATGTCAACCCGATCCATTACACCTCTGTATTCATGCGTTCCACGACCATTGGGACCCACAAACCCTGTGGCATGGCAATCATCGATCATCACCATTGCCTCATATTTCTCTGCAAGATCACAAATATGGTGAAGCTGGGCAATGGTTCCATCCATCGAGAATACGCCATCCGTAGCGATCAATCTGCGTCGTTTCCCTGAAGCTGCTTTTAATTGCAGTTCCAGGTCTTCCATATCGTTGTGACGATATCGAAATCGTTCCGCTTTACACAACCGGATCCCGTCGATAATGGAAGCGTGATTGAGTTCGTCGGAAATGACCGCATCCTCTTTCGACAGAAGCGGCTCAAACAACCCTCCATTTGCATCAAAAGCAGCCGCGTACAAAATTGCATCTTCCATCCCTACGAACCGGGCAATTTTTTGCTCGAGTTCTCTGTGAATATCCTGTGTTCCGCAAATGAAACGTACGGAAGACATCCCAAATCCATGAGAATCGATGAATTTCTTTGCGGCCATCAGTACTTTGGGATCATCCGACAACCCCAGGTAATTATTGGCGCAAAAATTGAGAACTTGTTTTCCATTCGCTAATATGGCAGCCCGCTGAGGGGATTGAATGATACGCTCTTTCTTGAACAGACCTTGTTCCTGAATTTCTTTGAGTTCATCCTTGAGATCGTCTTTTATCGTGTACATATATTCCACAATTTTGATTTGGTATTTGAAATTATTCCCGTAGGTTCTTTATCATTTCCTGCACCATTTCATGGAGACCGTACTGCGGCTTCCATCCCCAGTCTCTTCGCGCTTCTTCATCGATTATCTTCTCGGGCCAGTTTTCGGCGATTTCGTTTCGGAAATCAGGTTTAAACTCTACACTGATATCCGGAATAAACGACCGAATGACCTCCGTGAGGTCTGCTGGTGAGAAGCTCATGGCTCCAAAATTATAGGCAGTCCGGATTCGTATTTGCTCAGGATCAGCCTCCATCAACTGAATCGTCCCACGGATGGCATCATCGATATACATCATGGGAAGTTTACGGTCAGGAGCAAGGTAGCATTCGAACCGGCCATGGGCCAGTAATTTATGGAAAATATCGACAGCATAGTCGGTTGTGCCACCGCCGGGAACGGTCTGGTAACTGATGATGCCGGGATATCGAAGGCCCCTTACATCCAGTTTGTGTTTTAGAAAAAAATAAGCTGCCAGTCTTTCTCCGGCCATTTTGGTAATCCCATACACCGTGGATGGATGAAGGGGTACGTTTTGTCTGGTTTCTTTGAGCGGGGATCCGGGACCAAAAACCGCAATTGAACTGGGGAAGAAAACTCTTTCCACCTGATTTCGCACTGCGAGTCCCAGGCAATTGATCCAGCCCTGGGTATTCACACTCCACGCCAGGTCGGGGTTCTTTTCTCCTACTGCGGATAGAATGCCCGCCAAATGATAGATCATTGTAGGACGAAATTTTTCAACCAGGTTCCTAAAATGATCATGATCGAGTACATCAAGGATCTCAAATTCAGGAAATGAAGATATCGCTTTGGCATCGGTAGCCAAAACCGCTCTATGCCCATATTTTTCCCTAAGTGCTCCGTCTAGCACCTGTCCGATTTGCCCTCCGGCCCCCGTCAACAGAATTCGAATATCCTTCATACCAGAATAAAATAGGAAATATTTTGCAAGGTAGAGAATATACTGCAAAATATAAATGGCCCAGGTCGGTCAGGATTGGGACATCCATTCATCGACCTGGGCCATATACAAAAGCCTTTCAGCTCTATTAAATTGGTGTTAGGCTTAGAAATTAAGGGTAACTGTTTCTCCGATCCAACACCCCACTTTAACCGTGGAACCATCCGTAAAACCTCGCATGAAGGCATCTCCCTTTTCGGGTCTGGATGCGCTGTATCGTGCAATTCTCGAACTGGCTTCCTGATTGAAATTGGAATCTACGGAAGAAGCTTTGGCATATTTGTCGATGGCTGCCAGTACGGCTAGCCTTTGATTCCAGGCGTCACCGCAATTTCGACTTGTGGTCGCATACATATCCCCGATCAACATATAGGGTCGTCCCCAATCCGGATCGAGTGTAGAAGCTTGTCGGGCACTTTCCCGGGCTTCAGCATAATTCTCCAGTTTACGGAACTGAATTGACGCCATTGCAAAATAATACTGCGCTTTCTTTTCATTATCGGATTCCTTCTCGATCGCCTCCTTGTATTTCACGACAGCTTCTTCAAACATACCCTCATCGTACCGTTTTTTGGCTGCGTACGCAGGATTATTAGCTTCAAATTCCTTCATACGTTCTTCATTGTATTCGGCTGCCAATGCTTCGTATTCGGCTTTGATCTTTGTCAGGAATGGATCATTGTCATCACATCCTTGTTGCCTCAACGTATTGTATACGTACTTCAAAACATCAAAATTATTGGGATCCTCAGCATAGATTGGCTCCAGGCTTTCTTTGAAATATTCACAATCAAATATTTCTTTTTCTATAGGCTTAAAAACCGCCTGAGATCGCCTTTTTACAATATCGTAATTGGATCCCAATTCCATATCGGTTTCGATATTATAATCCGCTATTTCAATAATTTTGTCATGAACCTCTCGCACTTCATCCGCAGTTTTGTTCCCCTGCTGAAATTCGTAAGTTACGATATAAGCCCAGGGCTCAAGTACGATGTATTCCGTACCTGGACCACCAAACTCTACGGCTTTTTCAATAGCTGCAAGTGTTTCGCTGTAAGGGGCATTGAGGAGGTAAAACATGTCGTATGCCATACGCCCGTATTTCTTTCCTATCACCGCTTTGTAACATAATTCGTCACAATCCCTAACTGTGATCACCCTGTTTTCATAACAGCTGATCATACCTTTGTATAGATCAATAATTTTCTTTTTATACTCTTCCTTTTTAGCATCATCGGTCGCATTCTCCAGGAAATGTTTGTATATCATGATTCCATCCTCATAATGGTAATCGCGTTTCCCATCGGCAGCAGGTGCAATGCTAAAAGCTTTCTCCCAGTGTGGAAAAGCCCTTTCATAATTTTGATTTCTTATCAATGGTCGATATATACTATGCTGATTCTCACCTTCGTCTTTTTGTGGTGAATCGTTCCATGTCTTACACTCTGCAATTTGCGCAGACGCTTCGAACTGTACAGCAAACAATACCGCCAGAAAAATTGCAAGTTTTTTCATATTAAAAAATATATTAATAATTATTCAAATCTCCTCTTATAAAACCATAGGTTGTTATTCAAGGTTACCCCAATATTGAAACGGGTAAAATTTTCACTGAAATTTTGGCTGCCCAATTTACCATAATCTATTGAAAAATTAATATACGACAACTGCCTTTTCTGGAAAATGGGCAATCCCAAACCCAGGTGTACGCCCCTTTCTTTCAATCCTTCATTCTGGATCATTCTGGGATCATTGCTCATATATATACTTCCTCTGTACGATACCCTGCTCCAATAGTGAAGCAGGGAGCCGGGATCGGGTGTATATTCTACTGACGCCGCAGCCGACCAGGAGTTACGCAATTCTCCAATATTTAATATATTATTAAATTCACTCCAATTCTCCAGAGCATAATTCACCCCCACCTGTAATTTGTTGGCGGCAGTATAGGAAATACCAACACCCATTTGTGAAGGGAGATGATTTTTGAAATCTTCATCGACGGTCAACGATACCGTATCGATCGTTGTGGCATTGGGATTGGCATCATCTAGCCCAGAATAATTGTTGGCTTTCCGGAGCGTCAAAATCTTTTGGTCTATTCTCACTGGTAATTTGGAATTACCATATAATCCGATCGTAAACCAGGAATTCTGATTTGGATTTTCAGGATTCCTTCGAGTAAAGTATCGGTACATCACTCCCGCATCCCACAAAAACCCATTATAGCTTCTTGCGTGAACGGTATAGGTGTGATGTCCATTGGGCAATTCCTCGAATAATAAGGCTTTTTCATTGTCGATCGTTCCAAACAGGAACCCAATATTCAATCCTGCTGAAAAATTCCGGTATTGTGCTCCAGCTCCGAATTGCAGTTTATTGAGTCCACCGTTCCCTCCATATTGCCGCAATACCCGGCCACTTTCTTCGGAATTTTCGATTTGATTGATCCGATAATCCATCTTGCTGATTGGTAGCAGAGCGATATTCATTCCCATTTTAAAAAGCTGCTCTTTTCGATCCAGCACAATATTTACCGGGCTTGATAAGGGGAATGATAAGGAAAGATATTTCAGATTTCCGCCCCAGGCGCTTTGTGAAGACCGACCATCGTCCAGCGTGATGTACGACGCATCCACACCAACATCAAAAGCCGTAGCCGCCAGACCAGCATAGGAGGCCGGATTAACCAGGTTGACATTGTAACCATTATAATAAGTGGCATACAAACCTGACAGGCTATTTCCCGCCACGGTACCTCGCTCGGACAATTCTCCAATGCCGAGGGCAGACAATGGCAGGTTTTCACTCAACTGTCCATAGGCTGATTGCAAAAAAATGATCATAAATATGATCGGGATATTATACTTCATTATTTTTCAATATTTCGTTCAGTCCGAGAGCAACGAGATTTGGTTGGATATCGTGTTCTCCGGGTATTAGCCCTTGATAGAGAGCTGCATCACCCCCGGTCAAAACGGTCCTTAAAGATCCATATTTTTTTATCAAATAAAAAATCAAGCCTCTGGCTTCCATGATCGCCATCGCTGTACCTCCACTCTGAAGCGCACCGGTAGTCGATTGACCGATCCATTCAATCCTGGAAGGTATTTTTACCAGGGGAAGTCGGTCGGTAAAATGATGCATAGCCCTCAAACGCATATGGATGCCCGGTGCAATATTTCCCCCGACATAAATCCTATCTGACAACAACAAATCATACGTGATGCAGGTACCGCAATCAATGATTAACACATTTGTACCTCTGTACAACGCATCAGCAGCCGATACAGCTGCCAGACGATCCTGTCCCAGAGTCTCCGGACTGCGATACTCGATTTGGAATGGAAATTTCAAATGGGATCCCACCCTTAAAACTTCATGGTTCTCCAGCCATTTATCCTCCTCGGGACCCAACAATGCCGTACTGGCGATCACTATTTTCTTTGGATGCCACTCCTTGCGGCTTTGTTCCCATGTCTTTGGCAAATCTTCATCGCGGTCGGAAACTCTAGTCTGGAGTATTTCATCTCCCTCAAACAGGGCAAGCTTCATCCTGGTATTCCCCAGATCGATGACCATCCGTCGCGTAGATTTTACCAGCATGGAGAACTTAGTGCTTGAAATGGCGGATGCCAGTTATCACCATTGGCATATCGTGGGCATTACAAAAATCAATACTATCCTGGTCTTTTATCGAACCCCCAGGTTGGATAACCGCTTTCACGCCCGCTTCATATCCTATCTCCACACAGTCGGGAAATGGGAAAAATGCATCGCTAGCCATGACAGAACCCGTGGTATCAAATCCAAATGAACGGGCTTTGTCTACAGCCTGACGCAACGCATCGACCCGGCTGGTCTGACCGCATCCCATCCCAATAAGTTGTTGATCTTTGACCAGTGCTATCGTATTGGACTTGAGATGTTTGGCACAGATGTTGGCGAATAGCAAATCTCGAATCTGATCCTGAGTAGGTTGTGCGGTGGTCACCACAGTCAGATCCTCTGAGGTTTCTTTCGTCAGGTCTGCATCCTGAACCAACACCCCGTTGAGCAATGACTTGAATTGCTGTGGGGCACGGTAAAACTCCCGAATCCGAAGAATGATTCGCTTCTTTTTTTTCTGCAGTAACTCAAGCGCTGCCGGTTCGAAATCAGGAGCGATAAGCACTTCATAAAATAATTTATTGACCTCCTCAGCCGTTGCAAGATCTACTTTAGTATTGGTAATCAAAATTCCTCCAAAAGCTGAAACCGGATCTGCAGCCAGCGATTTAAGCCATGACTCCAGTACTGTTTCTGCCTGGGCTACACCACATGCATTGGTGTGTTTGAGCACCGCAAAGGTGGGAGCTTCTCCTTCGAACTCGGACATCAATTGAACCGCTGCATCGATATCTACCAGATTGTTGTACGATAATTCCTTGCCGCCCAATTTCTCAAAAACCTCCTCTAGTGGTCCATAAAAATAACCCTTTTGATGGGGATTTTCTCCGTATCTCAGTTCCTGTTTCCCTTCCGCCTTCACTTCATATCCTCCTCCAGCATCAGCCGGGGCAAAATATTGTTGAATGGCCTGATCATAATCCGCACTGACGCAAAATGATTTCCATGCCAAATGCTTTCGATCCTCGAGGGAAGTGACTCCCCCTTTGTCTTCCAGAAGCTGCAACAACAGACTATATTCTTTTTGAGAAGGTACCACCACTACATCGTTGAAATTTTTGGCGGCCGCACGGATCAGAGAAATACCCCCAATGTCAATTTTTTCAATGATCTCAGACTCATCCGAAGTCTCCCGGATGGTTTTTTCGAAGGGGTATAAATCCACAATGACCAGGTCAATTTCGGGTATGTCGTATGTTTTCAATTGTTCCTGGTGGTCTTCCGCTCGGCGAGCCAGAATACCACCGAAAACCTTGGGATGCAGGGTTTTGACCCTCCCATCCAGGATACTGGGGTAAGAGGTGATATCTTCCACTTTTGTAACCGATATGCCCAGCCCTTCCAAAAACTGCTGGGTACCCCCTGTCGACAGAATTTTCACACCCAGCTGATCCAATTTTCGCGCGATGGGCTCCAGCCCTTCTTTGGAGAAAACTGAAATCAAAGCTGACTTGATCTTGATATCCTTCATTGTTTCGTTTTAATTTTATTGGCGCTGCAAAAGTAGTAAAATCCTAAAAGGCAAAGAACATATCGTATCCTTTAAATCAATTATCTACAGATTTGAAATCCAAAATATTTCCCATACCAAAACATATGCGGCACCGGGCTTCATATTGCTCGCTGGCACCGAGCAGGATCTGGTCTCGCGAGGGTAGTAACCGATAGGTATGGTGAGCCAACCGACCACATTGCTGACAAATGGCATGGAGCTTTGTCACGTACTCGGCCATAGCCAGCAATTCAGGAACCGAGCCAAAAGGTTTTCCGGAAAAATCCATATCAAGACCAGCCACGATCACCCGCTTGCCCCGATCTGCCAGCTCATGACATACCTTAACAATATCTTCTTCAAAGAATTGGACCTCATCGATCCCAATGACATCCAGCTCGTTCGACCACCGCAAGATCTCACGCGCGCTTTCCACCTGCCTGGCCTGCATGGAACTAAAGTCGTGCGACACCACCTCAGCTTCACTATACCGCTTGTCCAACTCCGGTTTAAACAAACCCACTTTCTGTCTTGCGATCTGGGATCTTCGGATCCTGCGCAGGAGTTCTTCCGTCTTACCCGAAAACATTGATCCTACGATGACTTCGATCCAACCGATGCGTTGATTTTGAAAATGTGGCTCTAAGAACATATTAATTTTTTATTCCATATAAAATGTCGTATTTTTAACCCCACCCCACGGTATTTGCACTGGTTTAAGTCCTTTCGTGACGCCACAAGGTACGTAATCAGTCTTTCCGGTGGGTATTTTACACTGTTTACAATCTATCCAGATCGTTTTTCGTTAATTAACAAAACCCGTCATCACGATGCAAATCAAAAAAGCCAAATACCATCTCAAAAGAATAGAAACCATTCTCAATCTCCATGAAGATAAACTTTCTCCCATGGATCGCGATATTTTACTGGAGGATATCCGGCATTTGTACGAAACCATACTTTTCGCCAACGATGGTCCGTCAGCCGATATCAGCCCGGCAAAATCTGGCTATATAGATACCGTTGCTCAAGTACCGAAGACCCAAACCGATGTGAATACGGAAGCTCCAAAGAATCAACCAACACCGCTCGCCGAAAAGCCATTTGTTGATTCTAAAACGAAGAACGATGAAAATATTGAAAAAACCACTGCGGATTCCTGGTCCCAACAGCCTGAATTCGCTACACCAGAGGAACCTGCGTCCACGGCCGCAACGGTTGCCTTTGAACAACCAGCTTCGGGAAATGAAAGCCAGTATGCCACATCAGGGAATGCCCCGGCTCATCCGACCACGCCGGCTACCCCTGCTGAAAATGGGTCAACCGGACAGTTACATGACCAGGACGAAGATGTACTGGTCCAAACAGAAACAGATTATCCGGAATTATTTAACTTCACAGTCTCATCGGATCTTTCAGACCGACTCGGAAATACCAAAATAGAGAATCTGAACAGGATCCTGACGATCAATGATAAAATACTGTTCATCAATCACCTTTTTGGTGGAGAGGCCATTCCTTTTCAGGAAAGCGTGAAGAAATTTGAAAGCTTCTACACCTATGATGAAGCGCGTTCTTATGCTTCCCGTGAATTGGTTAACACTTATCAATGGACCGAGGAAGACAAAGTGGATACGGTTCGGCAATTTATGCGTCAGGTGAAAAGACTGTACAATTAATTATGTCCGGAATTTCGTAAACATTCCAATAATTCTGTTTACCATTCATGCCCATGAAACTGTGATGTCTGAGAACTTCGGACCTTTACCCACCTGTTCAATTTTCGAGAATTCAGGAGGTCAACGCTGTGCATAAATGGTCGGCATAAGGAGGACTACTTCATCCCCAGCATTCAATCATTGGATCTGGAATTGGGCGATCGATGCTGGATTGATCAATTTTTTGGTATATTCCCATCGATTTTTCATACGATACGACCTTTTTTCTTATGGAACCACGACATCTCTGGGAAGCAGACCACACTACCCGACAAAATAGTCATCTGACTCAGTATATAAACTGGCTCAATACATCGTACAGACTCAATTTTTCGGGTGATTACGAACAATTACATCAATGGTCTATCGATCATGTGGAAGTCTTCTGGGAATCCATTTGGAAATATTTCAATGTGATCAATCACCGGTCCTATGATAGGGTTACCAATGGAAAAAAAATGCCCTATACCCGATGGTTTCTCAATTCGCAGATCAATTATGCTGAGCATATTTTCAGAAACGCAACCGACGAATTCCCGGCTTTGATCAGTAAATCCGAAACGAGGCCGACCCAAGAAGTTTCCTGGCAGGCACTGGAAGCTCAGACTGCCCACCTCCGGGAATTTTTCAAGGAATCCGGTATCCAAACGGGGGATCGTATCGTGGGGTTTTTACCCAATATTCCAGAAGCCACGGTAAGTTTTCTGGCCACCAACAGTCTGGGAGCCATTTGGTCTTGCTGCTCGCCCGACTTTGGAATCGACAGCATTCTTGACCGGTTCAGTCAGATCAACCCAAAAATTCTGATTGCTGTGGATGGATACCAATATGGCGGCAAACCCTTTGATAGAATGGAAGTGATAGCAGCGGTTAAAGAAAAAATTCCATCCCTCGAGAAGGTGATTATTATCCCTTATCTCAGCCATGAGGAGAACATAAGTTCCATCGGCGACTATATCCACTGGAACACCATATTTGATGGCCCTGTACCCGAGCTCCGTTTCACCCCGGTGGATTTCAACCATCCCATGTGGGTTTTGTATTCCTCGGGAACTACCGGAAATCCCAAAGCCATCACCCACAGCCATGGAGGTATGCTGCTCGAGCATTTCAAATACCTAGCCTTCCACAACGATGTCCATCGTGGAGAACGATTTTTCTGGTACACCACCACTGGTTGGATGATGTGGAATTTTGTTCAGGCCAGCTTGCTCTGTGGAGCCACCGCAGTGCTGTATGATGGCAATCCTGCCTTTCCCAATTTGGAAGTCCTGTGGGATTTTGCGGAAAAAGCAGAGATCCATCATTTCGGCACCAGTGCTCCATATATCGTAGCCTGCATGAAAGCCGATATTCATCCCGGCCGTCAACATACTTTCAAAAAGCTGCGATCCATTGGATCGACAGGAGCGCCACTCCCCCCTGAGGCATTTGACTGGATTTATGGACACATTAAAAAAGACGTATGGTTGTGTTCTATGAGTGGAGGAACCGATGTGTGTACCGCGTTTGTAGGAGGCTGCCTGCTCAAGCCGGTGATAGAGGGATATATTCAATGCAGGGCACTCGGGGTGGCCATGTACGCCTACGACGATGACGGGCAGATAGTGTGGGATGAGACCGGAGAAATGGTCATCACACAACCCATGCCCGCTATGCCGATCTATTTCTGGAACGACAAGGACCATTCCCGGTATCTGGAAAGTTACTTCGAACAATATCCTGAGGTGTGGCGTCACGGGGATTGGGTTGAATTCACGCGCGATGGCATGCTCAGGATTCTGGGACGTTCCGATGCCACACTCAACCGCCATGGAGTACGGATCGGGACAGCTGAAATCTATCGGGTCATCGACACTTTTGAACAGGTAGAGGATAGCCTGGTTGTCAACCTGGAATATGCTTCCGGCGATCATTTTATGCCGATTTTTTTAAAGATGAAGCCAGGCCATCATTTGTCTGATGAACTCATCCGTCTTATCTCCCAAAAACTGAGATCGGCTTATTCACCCCGCCATATACCCGATCGGTTCATCCGGGTGGAGGACATTCCCTATACCATCAGTGGTAAAAAAATGGAGGGACCGGTCAAGAAAATTCTGCTCGGAAAATCCACGAAAAAATCTCTAAATCGAGATGCCATGCGCAACCCCGAAAGTCTGGAGATCTATGAGACGATGGCACAACAGGAAGAATTCCAAAGATCCTGAAACTCAAAAAATCGATTGCTTCGAAAAATGCGATTCTTCTATCACAAACCCGCGACCGTTCCGATGACCCTGACAATTCATCGATCCATATAATGGATGATCCCTATATGAGCACACAAAAAGGGTAAGCTCACTATCTAAATTCTGACAATCAGACCCATTCCCTGATCCCATACATGTGAAAAGCCCCCGGGATCAAAATCCCAGAGGCTTATTCACTCCCTTAAACCTGAATCTCATAGAGATTCATTAGAAACCACCTCTCTTTTGAGGGAATTTTCTCCTTCCAACGAAGATGAAACCTTTCATGCCAAAAAGCCATTTGTAGAAAAAAACCCCCGGCACAAGATGTAACCGGGGGCTATAAAACACCCCTAAACTGAACCCATTACGGGCCCTTCCTTAAAACCATCCCTGGAATCCCCTTCGACTACACTACGGGTTTCACTCAGGATGTATCCTTTGTCCCTTTTAACTTGTCGTCCACTTCCCTTCGACTGCATACAGTATCCCACACAGGGACCATGGAAACATCATCAATCCTGAACCGTGGGGAAATATTCACTTCTGAATCGCGGCAAACTCAATTACTTTATGTGTTTCTGTATAAATTTCTTATAGGTCCATTAACGACACAGGACTAACCTATTCTCACAGAAGTCATCGTTAATGATCCCGCTACTGGTTGATCATTAAACAATTCAATCTTTTCATCTTTATCTTGAAGTGCCAGCGCATACAACAATGGGAGATAATGTTCGGGTGTTGGTATTGCCATATTAAAAGCCTTTCCCTGCGAACGAAAATTAATCAGGGGCTGATGGTCACCATCCTGAATGAAGGCTTTCATTTTTTCATTCACTTCCAATGCCCAATCAAATCCAAAGGTCTCATTCAATCTTCTCCACTCCACCAATCGAAGATTGTGAACCATGTTTCCGCTCCCAATAATCAAGACCCCTTTTTCGCGTAATGATGCTATTTCACGACCGAGTTCATAGTGGAACGATGCCGGCTGCCGATAATCCAAACTCATCTGGATGACGGGAATATCAGCTTCCGGATACAAATGTTTGATGACGCTCCATGCTCCGTGATCGAGTCCCCATTTTTCATCCAATCCTACCTCTGTATTCGTAATAAGTTCCTTTGTTTGCCTGGCCAGATCCGGACTTCCCGGGGCAGGATATTGTACCTCAAAGAGTTCTTTGGGGAACCCACCAAAATCATGTATCGTAGCAGGGTGTGTCATTGCAGTTACATAGGTTCCCATCGTCTCCCAGTGTGCTGATATACACAATATAGCCCGAGGTCTTGGAATCGTCTTAGCTACATTGCGAAAACCCGTCACAAATTCATTCTCTTCGATGGCATTCATTGGACTACCGTGTCCCAAAAACAAAACCGGCATTTTCCTGGTCTTGCTCCATGGCCGGGTCAATCTATTCAGCTCATACAGTTTCACAGCACCTAGGGTTAATGGCAATAAAGCCAGCTTTCTTATAAAGGTTTTTCTTTTCATGATTTCTCCAAAATTCTCCGGGAACAATCCGAAGCACAAATCAGCCCTCCCGCCAACATAATCACATCTTTCAAAACCAATCGGCCTGCTCCGGACAGATACGGAAAACCATGGTGAGGGGTAGGAAAATCACCCCCCAGATTGGGTACGTAGACTTCAGGGGTGGTGATCAAAAAGGAAAGTGTGACCATCGACATCGCAAATGTCAATAAGCCTCCCACCAAACCTATTTTGGCATTCCATATCCCCAATAAAGTCAACAAACCGATGATTATGATAACCGTTCCGAGCCCATAGGAAAATATGTAGGTCCTGTTTTCCTTATGCCAGTCAATATTCTTCTGAACGGTTTTTCCTTCAGGATTCCGGTAATTTTGGTATTCAGGTGCTTTTTTCGCATAAAAAAAAGACATGACCGGGCTGTTGGCAACAAAGGGTACGATCCCGTCAGCTTCGTACTGAAATGCCTTTAATCCTCCAATCCACGCCATAACGATGAAAATTGAGATGCGAATCAGGTGAATGAATTGGGACTGACTACGGGATAAAAATTCCAATAAGGTGTTCATGGTTAAAATTTGGGTTAAATGTAAAAATGGTCAATATAATAATCCTTTACATATGTTGCACCCGTATACCACATCCATCCTTCTTTCCCAATTATCCCGGAACATGGCAGCGAACGGTATAAAACTTTGTAACTATCAATTCCTCCTTTCCCAGATCGAACCATTCCTGGTTTGTAATTTTTCCAAAACCCCCTTTCTTGATAAATCGTCCAGACGGCCTTCAACTTCAACCCTGGGATTTCCAGATAATTCAGCAAACTCGCGGGCGGTTAAAGTTGGATAAGTTTCAAAAAGCGAATTCCACTCCTTGCTGTAGTCCCTTTTTTCGATTTCGGGATTCAGATTCAAAATCGCCATTTCATAAAAAGGATACCTTTTCGTACCATACACCATTTCCTGGTTCCCACCCCCGTCGATAAAGAATATGGTAGGAAATCCACGCACCCCCCACCTCCTGGCAAGATCGAGATCTTCCTCAAAAGAGATCCTCGCCTGGCCTTCAAAATCTGATTTCATTTGGACTACATCCAACCCAACTCTAACAGCAGCCATTGCTATATTTTCCCATCGAGCAATGTTCATTTTTTTGAGAAAAACCATTTCTCTCATCTCACGCAGAAAGTCGATGGCCTTGGCCTCATCCTGCAGTTGTGCTGCCTTGAAAGCAATTGAAGGTGGGTAAGAAGAATGAAGAGGATCCTCCAGCCACACATCCCCGTCAATCGGCATATCGTAATGTTGACTGACTTCATCCCAGTGCCGGGCAACATCTCCGGGTCCACTGATCCCTCCGCTATTGTAACTCCAGTCGGGTAACAAACCGCCCATCCGGTATTCGATGTCCAAAGCATGCCCATATTCCAGTTTGAGTTTTCTCAATTGGGGTTCAATCCCCCAACATGAAGAACAAATGGGGTCCGTAAAATACAATACCCGCATAGGTTTTTCCACAGATAATAAGCGGACTTTTTCCGCTCCCGTCCCGACGTTCGATGGTATTTCGCACACACCAGTCTCGGGATCACACAACATAGGATTATTTTTCTTTTCCATAATTTACTCCATAATAAAAGGTCATCAACCACTGACAGATTACCGGGCTTCATATCGAAATGCCCTTGATTCCAACATCTGCTAAAAGTTCACGAATGCGATCCACCAATGAATGATTCGCGATCCTGTGAAAACCCACTATCGGACCAGGTGCCAATCAATACTTCAGTCACAACACCCTACAATTCAAAATTCAGAGGGGTAAAGGAAGTATGGTGAAGGTCATTTTCATCTATGCAAAGATCAGAAGAAGTGGTCGGGGTCAGGTATTGAAATCTGGAAAATGGGTTGTAGAATCAGGAAAGGAGTTTTTTCATCTCCTCCCGGAATTGGGAAGGGGTTTGTCCTGTGCGTTTTTTGAATACGGTGGTGAAGTAGGATTTTTCGTTGTACCCCAGACCAAAGCCAATTTCCGAAATATTCTTGTCGGAATGGATCAATTGGTTTTTGGCTTCAATCAGCCGGCGGGTTTCGATCAGCTCACTTACAGTCCGGTTCAGGACGTTTTTACAGATGAGATTGAGATTTCGGGGTGACATAAACAATTTTTCAGCATAATAATCAGCACCTACCGGACGGTGGTAATTCTCTTCCAGAATTCTCAAAAACTGAATCAGGGTGGAGTTTTGCGTCAAAGTATTACTACTTGCTTGCGGTAGCAGTTTTTGTTTTTCGGATTCGATCATCATGAACAAGGCACTTAACAAATGTCGTATCACGCTGAGATCGGGCTCGGATCGAGCCATATCCTCTTCAATGATATCGCACAACCGTACCAGGCGACCAAAACAATGTCCCGGTGGCATCTGAATATTGGCATGATCATGATAGGATGCATACAGCTGGAACGTGGTTTCAGGAATAAATTCGCTTTTAAATCGGATTACCCACAAATCGCACTTTCCATCTTTCAACATGGGTATGGCACGATGGATCTTGCCTTTGGTTACAAAACTTATGTAAGGGGCTTCGAGTGTGGTCGTTTGAAAATCGATAAAATGCTCCAATTTCCCCTCCACGCCTATGATCAACTCCTCATAATTGTGTTGATGAGGCTCGTCAGGTGTTGTGGAGATAGAACACGCTTCGGCAGGCCCCATTTTAAATATTTTAAAGAGCTGTTCCATAAGTTTTTGAAAATATTCTCATTAGAACGCTGGCAAACTTCAAATGTTGATAAGCCAATGAAATTCAAATGTTCATGACCATTTTTTTACCAATTTCCAGAATATGAATAACCTTGATTGGGTTTTCTATTATTAGAATTAAAGAGATTCACTGATTTCCTTGATCTTCTGAAGTCCCCTGGACCAAATCTCTTCCTGGCGGTGCCGATCCGAATCCTCCACAGGACCTGCGGCCGCAGACAATAACGTAATGTTTCCGAGTGACGTCAGCACCAATTCCTCATGGTATCCAACTTTCTCATACTCCAGTTTCAACCGGGATTCAGGTCCAAAAACCGAAATGTACCCTTGCAGAGTCACTTTCTCCCCTCCATCTCTCAACTCAACAATACTTCCCAGTTTCCAGTCCTCAGTAATAAGGGTACCAGCTGAAAATTCTGCCATCCATAGATCATGGTATTTTTTTTCTACGATCACCCGCCATATCACGTCTCTCCCGGCATGGATCTCGATCTCCGGATATATTAATGATGGATTAGGCTGAAAAGGTAAATTCATCCTGAATGCAGTGAAGTAACGTTCTTGAAACTATGAATCTTACTATATAAACGGAATTCACGTCCATAATCTTTTGTAATAAAGAGAATTAGAGGTACAAACAGAACCAGGTTTTCATATCAAGCAGACTAATATGCTCGAATCCAGGCCATACTTCAACGTTGCACATTATGTTGATCAACCAATTTCAGTTGGAATTCAATATGATGACAAAACACCAGCTCAACTCATAGAAATCAATGACCGTTTAAAAATAATCTATTCATAAGATTCTTCCAGATTACGTATGATCCGCTCAAGTATGGATATCAACTGAATATATTCCTGTTCAGAAACATTTGACATCGCTTTTTTACGAAAATCCTGCTGTTGCTGCCAACAAGTCTCATGTAATCGTAGACCTTCCCTGGTTAGACGAAGGTTTCCATTTTGCTGGCTGATATAGCCCCTCTGCATTAAGACTCTCAAAGTCTCATTTACTGTTTCTTCATCGGCAAATTCCTGGAGTAGTGCTGATAAATTCTTCCTATCCATATCCTTCCGAATCGATAACGAATGGATAATTTGCCAATCGAGGCGATTGATCTCATTGGCTGAATGGATTTTTTCTATTCCCGAGGTTAGTAAATTGTCCACTTTCTTTAAATAGTATCCTATAGGTAATTTGTTTTTCATAATGTCTGAAATTTGCTCCTATATGCTCTTCGATCCACCCCTTCACATACAGTTCTTTTGGCGCTTCATTCCAAAACTAGAATTCAACATGAGATAAAGAATTAACCGTTACAAGAACAACCTACACGACCGGTAAGGTTCCTCAAAATCCACGATGAAATCGATGAAAATATCATTGTGAAAAGCGTGCCGTCATTTCAAGATTCCCTTTCGTCGTTTCCACCACTTATATACCTCAAACCACAATACCGAAAAGCTGGCCATCAGGAAGGCCACCATCATCTGTGCTCCATTTAAACCGGTAACATGGAAAAAATTTGCAAACGAGGGCATATAAAGAATGGCAAGAAGCAATAGTAGCGTAATGCCAATCACCAAAGGGAACAATCGATTCTTATATTGGAATGTTTCAAAAATGCTATATAAAAATGATCGGTTTGTCAGACTCAATAATATATTAGCAAACACGAGTGTAGTGAACACCATAGCTCGTGTGGTGACTTCTTCCTCACCTTGACTTAAAGCCCATTGATAAGCTATCAACACACCAGCCGTGATCATCAAACCCTGGAAGACACTCATGCTCAGTTCTTTCCAATTCAGGAATGTTTCCGTCATTTTCCGAGGCTTCTGATTCATGGTATTCTTCTCCATCGGTTCATTTTCATAGACAATGGAGCATGTAGGTCCCATGATGAGTTCAAGAAAAATAACGTGGACCGGTGTAAAAATATAAGGGTAAATCCATCCCAGAAACAAAGGCAAAGAAACCGTGAGGATAATCGGGATGTGGATCGAAATGATGTATTGAACGGCTTTTTTCACATTGGCATAAATCCTCCGTCCGGCTGCAATACCTATGACCAGTTTTCCCAAATCATCGTTTGTAATAATCAGGGAAGCGGCTGCCTTGGCAATCTCCGTTCCTTTGCTGCCCATGGCTACACCAATATGAGCTGCCTTAAGCGCAGGGGCATCATTGACTCCATCGCCCAACATCGCTACTACTTCCCCGTCGCGTTTGAGAGCATTCACCACAGCCAGCTTAGCCTCGGGAAACATCCGGGTGAACAACGTCGTTTTTCTGGAAAGGTCGATCAACTGAGTTTCGCTGTGGTGAACAATTTCCGCCCCGATGACTGCCGGTTTATCAGTGGGAATGCCCGCCTGTCGGGCAATCGCAAGTGTGGTGTCCGGATTGTCACCAGTGATGACCTTAATCTTAATGCCGGCTTCATAAATTTGCCGGAAAACTTCCCGGATCCCCTCTTTGGGTGGATCATAAAACACCGTAAAACCTAGAAATTCGAAGTTGAAATCCTGTTGCCTGGATGGAAAATCATTGCCTTCGAACGACGCTTTCGACACACCGAGAAGCCTGTAACCTTGCTTTCCAAATTCCCGAACCATCTCCATTAGCCGTGTCTTTTCCGGACTTGAAAGCTGGCATACGGCAATAATAGCTTCAGGCGCCCCCTTAGCAGCAATCAATCTTTCTCCTTCCTCATTTTCGAACAAATGGGTCATCATAGGTGGTTTACCATCGAGGGGGTATTCGTGAAACATTCGAAATTCCTTCCTGCGATCATTGGACTGGGTTTTGACATACACCTCATGAAGGGTTATCTCCATGGGATTGAAGGGAACAGGTTCGCTGCTCCACATAGCATAAGAAATCAGTTGGGAAAGAGCCTGATCACCAAAGTCCTCTTCATAGTATACCCTATCTGTAGCAAAGTCATAGAGCGCGTGAAGCCGCATCGAATTTTCAGTTATGGTCCCCGTTTTATCTGCGCAAATTACTGTCGTGCTACCCAAAGTCTCGACTACACTGCTCCTCTTGATAATGATCCCATCCTGCATCAGCTTCCACGCTCCCAGAGCCATAAAGGTGGTGAATGCCACGGGGATTTCCTCAGGCAAAATCGACATCGCCAGGGTCAATCCAGCCAATAAACTTTCGGTGATATCGCGGGACTGCCAGAAACTATAACCCCATACCAGCAAAAACACTGCAATCCCGATCACCGCCATCCACCGGACAAAACGGCGAATCTGTATGTCCAACGGAGATCGTTCTTCCTTCAACTCCAGCAATGAAGAACCAATTTGTCCCAATTTTGTACCGCTGCCAATTTTCTCCACCTCCACCAAAGCCAGACCAGAAACAACCAGTGTCCCGCTATATATCTTGCGGTCCTCAGTTTCAGGACTCTTATAAACAGCAAAACTTTCTCCAGTAAGAGAAGCTTCATTAACCGCAAAATCATGGCTATGTAAGATAATTCCGTCAGCATTGATCATTTTCCCCTCCTCTATGAGATACAGATCTCCCACTACGATTTCGTGCGTAGGGATCTGCATTACTTTGGAATCTCTGATCACCATGCTCAATGGCTCATTCAGCTTTTTCAATTCCTCCAGCGCCTTTTTGCTTCGGTGATCCTGATAAAAAGAAATAGCAGAAACCGCGACTATGGCACCCAACATAAATACTGCCTCCGAATAATTCCCCACCACCACATAAATAATGGTAACCGCCAGGAGTAAAACCAACATGGGTTCCTTTAAAATATCAACAAGGATCGCATACCAGGAGGATCGGTGCTCCTCGGTCACATTCAATCCATGCCGGGACCTGGCATTTATCACTTCTTCTTCAGTGAGTCCTTTCAGGTGCTGAGGTATATTATAGTTCATAGTTCAAATCGATCACTGTTTATTCATATTCCTTGCAACTCCTTACTACTATAGGATGGTAATAGTGAAAAATACAAAGGAAACCAACATCGTATTGCGCATAGAAAGGTAACATTTTAAAAGTTACCATAGATGGTAGTTTCTATCCAGTGCAAATTTTATCCGATCTTTCAACCGCCAAGGAATACTTTATTACTACTAGAGATAAACCAGTTCTGTCAGATGAATCACTGATATCTTTACCAAACAAAAACCCCGAAAAAAGGCTGGAATGGTAGTATAACAGACGGTTTCATTCTGACCACCCTTTTTATGAGTGCTGTAGAATTTTTCCTAATAAAAATGGCCTCCACTCTGAACTCAGAATGAGAGGCCATTTTATCAACTTTTTCCCACTTATTTGAACCCAAAGGGATCAGTTTCAATGGTGACCACCGTGAGCCAGAATGTGTTCAATGGCTTCAAGGGTATGAGTATATTCGACGTAAGCTTCCACATACGCTCTACCCTCCTCGATCGAGTGATCCTTCACCTTACTCCATCGTGACACATTTTCAAACTTCTGTCGAATATCATGCTCGATATGCCGACCCAAATGAGACCATAAGGTATTCATCTCCTCATTCTCTATCGATCGATCAGCCATTTGGACCACAGGAGTTACAGATCCTGCCGGTTTTAGACCGGTGAAAGGGGCTCCTTCCGTTTCTCGATGCAACCGAACCAGAGTTTCCAGGAAATGTTTTTCTACAATTTGATAGATCTCCACATCCACATCCTTTAATTTGACAATCTTGTTAAATAGAATTTCAATTTCTTCCTCCTGATCTTCCGAGATCCACTTGAATACATAACTCACATCTTCCGCATCCAATGCTTTATACGCATCTTGGATCACGGGTCCATCATAGGAATCGCAATGGGCATAAGTAGCGGTTGTGATCATAAGGAGCAAAAATCCCAGCAAAATAGCCACCCGGCCAAATTCATTTCGCATTACATTCATCGTTTTCATGTTATATATTTTAATTTTTTGTATCGTACAAATATAAATCCTCGAACAAAGCATATCCAGGATAGATGGCTCCATAAATGGTACAAAAGTCGGATCTTGTTACTAATTTTAGATGGACTTGCCTACACCTTCAGGGGTCAACCGAGCCTCCATCCCTGACCTCCTAAATGGGCTCCATCCTATAAAATTTCGGGGGTAATACACCAGCCGAATGGCATTGATGATGACTATAACAACACTTATTTCGTGAATGAGCATTCCGGATGCCAGATGAATCCTGTCTGTCAATACGCCCACCAATAAGAACATCACTGTAATTAAGGCTATAAAGGTGTTCTGTTTCATATTTCGGTGAGTTTCCCTGGCCAGTCGGATAGCATAAGGAAGCTTACTCAGGTTATCAGTCATGAGAATGACATCCGCTGTTTGCATGGTTATATCGGTGGCAGTACCACCCATAGCAATTCCCACATCAGCTATGGCCATAGAAGGCGCATCGTTGACTCCGTCTCCGACCATAGCCACGTTTCGACCTGACTTCCTGAATGCTTTCACTTTAGCCAATTTATCATCAGGAAGCAATCCAGCAAAAACCTCGTCTATTTCCAGTTGATTACCCACCTTCCTGGCTACTGCATTATGATCACCTGTGAGCATGATGTGGCGGTTGATTCCTTCTGCACGCAATGCATCCAATGCAGCGGGAGCATCCTCTCTTACCTTGTCGGCTATAGATATAAGACCTATAATTTCCTCGTCCACAACAATCAATACTGGCGTGGTACCTTTGCTTTGCTGCAACGTCAAATATGCAAGGTTTTCACTATCGACAAAAAAACCCAATTCTTCTACACCAGCGTGATTACCAATATATATTTCACGAGAATCCAGTCGTGCACGCAATCCGCGACCTTGCATAATTTCCACCTCAGCAGGATGACGATCCGGAACCATGCCCCTTTCCTCAGCTTTTCCAACGATCGCTTTGGCTAAATGATGTTCAGAAACGCTTTCAACTTCTGCGGCCAGTTTGAGCAGTTCATCCTCTGACCTATCAAAGGATTTGATATCGGTCACTACAGGCCTCCCTTCCGTCAGTGTCCCGGTTTTGTCAAAAATCACCGTATCCACCTTTGCAAGGCGCTCTACTTTATCACCCCCCTTGAACAAAATTCCATTTTTCGCCCCATTCCCAATTCCCGCTACCATAGAGACCGGCGCAGAAATGACAAGCGCACCGGGACAGGCGATAACAAGGAAGGTTAACGCCAGATGGGTATTTTGGGTAACCAACCCTACTATTACGGAAAGAACTACAATGGCAGGTGTATAATAAGAAGCAAACCGCTCCATAAATTTTTGGGTCGGGGCTTTCATTTCCTGTGCTTCTTCAATCAATTCAATGATTCTGGCAAAAGTAGTATCCTCGCCTACTTTCTCAGCACGAATTTCTAAATAACCATCCTCTGACACCGTACCACTAAACACCCGATCTCCTTCCCGTTTGAATACGGGGACCGACTCACCGGTAATAGCGGCTTCATCAATATAAGCTTGGCCCACGATCACCCTACCATCGACAGGTATTTGGCTTCCAGGCCTTACAATTATATGGTCCCCGACTTTCACTTCATCCGCCAGTTTGGTGACCCGTTTGCCGTTTTGTAAAACGATAGCTTTCTGTGGTGCCATGTCAATAAGTGACTTCAAAGCCGATCGTGTTTTAGTCAACGTCCTTCCCTCCAGGTAATCTCCAAGGATAAACAGAAAAGAAACTACCGCAGCTTCTGTGAATTCACCTATAATCAAAGCTCCCACCACAGCTATAGACACCAGCAAATCAATGCTAAAAACCCGCATCTTCAATGCCATTAAGGCTTTTATGGTAATAGGGCTTCCGGCAATGACGGCTATCATCACGAGAATCAGATCCAGAATCGGGCTTGAAGACCTGAAGGCATAGATAACCAAGGCGACCAAAAGTAGACTCCCGGTCACCAGAGTAACAATATTTTTATTTTTGGTTTTCATCATTTTTCCTCTTAGATCACATCAATACAATCGACACAATCGGGATCTCTTCTAAGCTTTTACAAGCCCTGCGTCGATATCAGCGTTTCGAATAAAGCGCTCTAAGCAGCTTTGGAAAGGACAGGATAGCCCAAATTTTCAATCGTTCGGGCAATCCTATCCTGGCTGTTCTTTTCCTGGTCAAACCGGACCTTCACTTTATTGGTATGGAACATCACTTTCGTCTCCTCGACTCCAGGTAGCCGGTTCAAAGCCCCTTCAATCTTTTTGATACAGCTCGGGCAAGTCAGCGTTTCTAATTGAAATTTCACCGTTTTCATGTGGATTTAATTTTGCTAATTCATCTTAATAAAATTCATCAATACAAAAATAAGACGGACAGGTCCTCCCAGGAAGAGTTACAAGTAGGTAGTCATGGTATAAAAGTCGGAAATGGGGGTGAGAACTGTCAATTCCTGTACTCCAACGGGCTCATTCCGGCATGTTTTTTGAAAAATTTCCCAAAATGAGACGGGTCAGAAAAATTGAGGTCGTAGGCGATCTGTGCGATGGTACGTTCTTTATTTTGTATGCGTACCTTAGCTTCCAGCAAAACCATTTCATTGATCCAGGCTCCTGCCGTTTTACCGCTGACATTTCGTATCACGGTTGAAAAATACTTTGGGGTGAGAAACAACTTCGCAGCATAAAACGACACCTTTCGTTCCTCGATAAAATGTTGGGCCAGGAGCTGTTTGAACCGGGTGAGGATATGGGTGGGGCTATTCGGAAGTAGGGGTGGTGCAGTATCGTGAAGCATTTGATGGGCATCATCGATTTCATTGAGTACGATATAAATCAAACTCCGGATGATGGCCCTTGCATTGGGACTTTGTTCACGGGATTTCTGGTAAATCAGGTCATAATACAATTTGAGTCTGCCAAATTGTTCGGAGTCCAGGTGGACAACCTGCTGACCCGCTTTTTCGAAAAAATCAAATCTATCAAGATAAGTGACATCGGACTGGCCTTCCAGAAAAACCTCTTTCCGAAAAAACAATATCCTTGCGTCGTACATGACCCCCAAATCTGTGAATTTCCTGATAGAAGAAGGAGCAATGGTAAATATGGCAGGAGCCTCCGTGGTATGTACGAATAAATCGGATTCCAGTTGAAGCTTTCCTTCGTACAATAGGCAAATAGCATAAGCTGAAGTCCGGTGTGCATCTTCAGAAGCACAGGCATTGCTTAGGTGGGACATATAAAACCATGCAGTAGAATCGCGTGACTGATGTTCCAGTCTGGTATATTCAATGTAAGGAATTAAATGCATAGCATGGTCCCGATTTAAAAAATTAAAAACGATCCGGGCCTATTCAGCGACTGGCTCATCTGTTCGCTTCTGAAGATTGAACACGTTCCCCGCCGGATCCTGAATCCAATGCATACCAGGAGGAAGCGCTTCGATTTCGTCGCAGGTATCCACACCGTTTGTTTGTAGATACTTCACAGAAGCCTCCACGTCGGGAACCGTAAGCTGAAGCCAGATTTCACCCTGGGTATAATTATCCACGCAATCAAGCCACAGAATATTGGCCCCAAACCGGACTTTGTGCGATTTGGATACAGTAGGATGTTCTATTGTTACTTCACATACCTCGAATTTGAGAATATCACGATAAAAAGCTACCGTTTGGTCATACTTACTCCGGGGAATTTTAATGGCAATATTGATTCCAGCCTGAAATTTGTCCTTCATTCAATTTGACTTTAGGAAATTAATACATTTCAAGGATGGAAGTTACGCCGATCCCTCGGACTTTCGAAATTTTCATTGGCCTACTAGTGCTCTGTTGCATAAGTTCTTCACACTTATAACGGCTTCTTTTTCGCCGTACCTTCATCACCGAATGCCTCACGTAGGCCTGTCCTATGCTCGGTTTCGTTTCTTAGGTACGACAAAAAATAATCGCGTCATTAATATTAATTATTTATGAAACAGACCAC
>CAYRRD010000007.1:0-88236 GCA_964426625.1 uncultured Saprospiraceae bacterium
CGATGGAACTGCCTTTAGTTCATCTCCTGGAGAGATGATACCGATACGGGAATTGAATCCTTCCTCAAAGGTAAGTATAGATAGTTTGTTGGATACTTGCTTTTTTGTTGTTCTTGAGTCGAATTCCGAATCTGTCATTGGAAATGTGGATGAGATCGTCATGACAAAGGATAACATTGTCGTCCTGGACCGTTTTCAAGCCCAAAGTATATTCATCTTTGATCGAGAAGGAAGGTATATAAATCGTATTCATCGTCTGGGGAAAGGACCTGGAGAATATACCCAGCCCTATGATATTGAGGTCAGCGAATCAGATGGTCAAATTCTGCTTTTGCATGGATACCCTTCCAAAATTATCAGGTATAATTTCGAAGGAGAATTCCTGGGAGAAATTAAATTGACCATCAGATATGAAGCCCTCACTATTTCAGATGACGGAGATATCATTCTATACATAGAACCTAACACACGTAAATCGGGTAACCCTGCCGGGCACATTAATGCGTATTTTTCCAGGCTATTGATTATTAATCCAAGAGGTGACTTTAAATATACAGGAGGATATCTGGATCGTGCTTTTGAGGATAATTATACCTCTAAAATACATTATGGGATTATGAATAATAATGGATTGATCTCTTTCCAACCCATATTTAACGATACTATTTTCCAGGTACTGGACGACACCTGAGCTTCCCCCAATTTAACGAACAGTAAATGTGTCTTTATTAGTTAATAAATTTCCTCGAGTTTTCCACTTTCAATGCTCGAAAAATCCTCTCCAAAAGGATTTTTCTGAGTGTTGTAATGTGGTAAACTCCTAGCATCCCTTTCTGGATTTTTCTTGTAAAACAGATCTGCGGGTCTATGGTCCTCAATGCTGCTGTGTCGCCTTTCGTAGTTGTAGTATGTGAAATATTCATCGCATAACAGATACGCCTCCAGACCATTTTCAGGTTTGAAAATATACAATTTTTCATACTTCACACTCCGCCATAGACGCTCTATAAAAGCATTGTCCGTAGGTCTTCCTTTGCCGTCCATAGATAATTTCATCTTGTGGCTTTTAACACGCTCTACAAATACATCGCTGGTGTATTGACCACCCTGATCAGTATTTATAATCTCCGCATTTCCATACTTCTCAACCGCTTGAGAGACTATGTCTGCACACCATTCTGAATACATGGTATTGGACAAACTCCAGGATAACACATATCGGCTAAATAGATCGATTATTGCCGTTAAATACATGTATCCATTCCACATAGGAATGTAACTGATATCTGTTGCCCACACCTGGTTTGGCCGATTAACGTTCAATCCGTGCAACAGGTAGGGAAACACCGGATGGTCTTTGTGACGCTTACTTGTGTGAGGTCCAGGAAGAATGGCTCTCAACCCCATCACCTCATAGTACAGCCTTTCTATCCTGTTTAAACTTACCTTGTAACCTTTGTCCCTGGTAAGCCAAACATGCATCCTTGGTGCTCCCTTATAGGGGTGTTCCAGATAATGCTTATCCATCATTTCCATGAGTTCCAGATTGAGGTCACTTTCGCCTCTGACAGGCCTGTATAATCCAGATCTGCTGATACCCAGTATTTCACATTGCTTCATCAAGCTTAATTCAGAATGATCTCTTTCAATCATAGTATATCGTTGACCGGTCGGAATCAGTCCAAGCTTTTTTTTAAAAAATCATTCTCCATTTTAAGCTTGCCTATGACCTTCAACATTTCGTCTTTCTCCAAAGAATCTTCATTCTTTTTCGTCTTAATCTTTTTCTCAAATATTCCTTCCGCCTGGGATAAAAACTCCTGCTTCCATCTGCTTATTTGGGTAGCATGCAACTCATATTTCTGAGCGAGTTCATTCAAACTGTGGCGCTCCTTTAAAGCCTCCAAAACAACTTTTGTCTTCATTTTAGGTGTGAATCTTCGTCTGCTCATAACAGTAAATTTAGTGAATAAAAATTGACTTAACTTACTGTCTCATTTTTTGGGGTAACATCAACCATTGCACCACAGCTAATCATGAATTTCGGTAAGCATAGGATTGATCCTGAGAAAGCTCGGGGGTTGAATACGGATGAGTTTAAAGCACTGGCCAAAGATGAGGATTATTACTGGACTGGTGGAAGACATTGTCAAACCGATCAGTTGATATATTTTGATATACTTTCAATGGCAAAGAATAATGTGTACACGGTATTTTACAATAAGGAACGTAATGAATTCCTGGTATTCAAAGCATATCAGACCACCAACCCGGGTAACCTTGCATGCATATTTCCAATGATGGCTGATCACGATTATTTTGTCTCTGTTATTAACCCCATGAAGGTGATGGAGGTCAGGAATTACCTTGAAAATTTTCCATATCCGTTAATTTTGAATATGAAAAACACCCCTACCAGAGAACAGCTCAAATATTATACAGAGAACAGCAATCCAATCCTGTGTTTTTTCAAATTAAGGCCGGAGAAGGTGGAAGCTGTTTACAAAACTCCTCACAAAGAGATTTTGAATGACTATTTTTATGTTGAACCTGTGGTGGGATTATTATCACAGTATTGCTTTACTTCTGATTATTTGTCCATGGTATTTGGATATCAAGGCTGGCAGTACAACTTGCTTTTTGACCGGATTAATAAAAGGGTAGTTATGGATGGAATGAATATTTTGAGTTCTTTCAAATATGGATTTACGGTTCCTATGCCCATAGCTGCTCAAGGAGAATATTTTTATTCGGTAATCCCATACAATGAATTGGAACTGTCTGTCTTGAGTTCTTCCAACCAATCGAATAATTTTCCCGGTAATAAATCCTATATCCAGAGTATCGACGAGAGGAATCCCGTTTTGATCAAATTTAAATTTAAAGATCCTAATCATCCCATTTGGAATGACTATGAACGGATGAAATCCTTCCTAAGGGATCAGCAAGGGACGCAGGTATCCGATGAAAAATAATTTATACTATTATGAGCCCCTGTTCTTGAATATGATTTTTAGGATGAAAAGATAGACACGACGAGATGGCAAAATATTGATAAGCTGACTCATCAAATTATAGGCTGTGTCATGGAGGGGAAGTGGGATCCAGTAATTAGGGTTTCCTCATAAAATCAATTTAAATCAATGACGCTTCCAAATCCTCCCTACGGTCGGCTTCCATACGGACACAGAATGTATCGTCAGACATTGCCTGCGATTTGGAAGCGCAGGACTTATATTCGAAATTCTATGGTTAGAAACTTGAGATGTTTAATTTTCCGAATCACCCAGCTAAATTTGGTATATATCAAATGCAAAGTTATTTCAGATAATCACAAATAACCTTGGTCTAAAACCGGTGGATTTTGACTATAACATATTGTGATCCAGTCAAATGCCCATGTCTGAGTAGGCCCTAATTAGCCTTTCAACAGGTAGTGGCGATTTTGATTTCATTGCATGGTCTCGAGTTTTCATGGGTGATGGAAATGAACCTTCCATCTACAGGTCTTAAGGGCTGCGGCTCTTCAGTGAGAATCAAATCCCTATTCATCATATGATAAAAAAATCGTATTCAAGGCAATGAGGGATGAACCAACCCCGCTGGTATTCATTCCCTCAAAAGGACTTCAAAATTTTAGAATTTGGAGGCCAAGCGTGATCAACGAATTTTATCATTATTTTTTTCAGATCCTCCGTATCTTAGAAAATGGTAGACTACAATTCATGTCTCTACCAGTGCTCTGTTTCATAAGTAATTAATATTAATGACGCGATTATTTTTTGTCGTACCGAAGAAACGAAACCGAGCATAGGACAGGCCTACGTAAGGCTTTCGGTGATGAAGGTACGGCGAAAAGGAAGCCGTCATAAGTGTGAAGAACTTATGAACCAGAACACTAGATACAAATGTATAAGACGATGGAAATCAAAACCAAACTATTTGACGACGGGGAAATCGAAAAGTATATAGATGAAATAGCTCGACTCCGGCTGACCATATTTAGAGAGTACCCTTATCTGTACGATGGCAACAAAGATTACGAGGCAGATTATTTAAAAAAGTTTATAGGCACGGAAGACAGCATCGTGGTGCTGGCCTTTTCAAATGACAGTATAATCGGGGCTTTGACTGGACTTCCATTGCAATACGAGGAACCAGATGTGTGCAAGCCATGGATTGAATTGGATCAACCCCTTGATAAGCTTTATTATTTTAGTGAAGGTCTGATCCTGGATCATTACCGAAAAAGAGGTATTGGCCGACAAATGTTTCGGATTGCAGAGGATTGGGTGGAAAATACGCGTCGATATGATGTATTTACTCTGGCCACGGTTATTCGTAGTGATGATCATCCCAAAAAGCCCGAGAATTATAGTTCCACCGATATATTTTGGGAAAAATTGGGCTACAGGAAAACAAATGGCTTAGTTTGTACCATTCCCTGGCGGGAAATTGGAGAAGATCAGGAATATCCCAAGCCATTGCTTTTTTGGTCCAAAAACATAGGGTAGTTGGGAAGTCAGGCGATATAGAGCTGATGCCGTGAAATGTAACAGTTCCGAAGTGTCACTTGCCTGGAATGCAATACCGCACAATAATTTTAATCAAAACCATTATCATAACCGATAAGAATGAAAGACCGAAACGATGACTGGACAAGAAGATCCTTTATTCAAAATGGTTCGTTGGCGGGATTGTCCGTAGCCATGGCCCCGTTCGTATCAGCTTCCGGGACCAGACCAAACCGCCCATCCAGTGCCACAAATACGGGCATCCTCCATATTTCACCCCGATATCACCGCTGGCATGTGGATCCAGGGGTGGAATGGCTGGAATCCAACACGACCTACAATCACCTGGATTGGGTGGTTCCTGTAGAACAATCCGCATTGATTCTCCTGGATGTATGGCAGAGGCACTATCTCAAAGATACAGAAGAACGGACGGAAAAAATCATACAGACCAGATTGTTGCCATTACTGCATACTGCCCGTGAACAGGGTATGAACATCATTCATGCACCCTCTTTAACTGTGGCCAAAGGATATGATAATTGGTATGGGAAAAATATGGAAGCCGGGAGAGGGGATCGGGAAGCGTGGCCTCCGAGTGATTTCCGAAACAAGAGTGGTGTGTACAGGAAGTACGCCCGTCCGCACGAAATCCGGGAAGAGGAAAGACAAAATCTTCCCGCCCTGGACATTCATCCTGATGTAGGACCTGAAGCCGGAGATGCCATTATCGGCACGGGATTTGAACTCCATAAGTATTGTGAAGAGCATGGGATTCTCTTTTTATTCTTTGCGGGTTTCAATACCAATGCATGCATGATCACCCGGGATTATAGTCCTCTTGCCATGAGCAGAAAAGGTTATGAAATTTTAGTGATCAGGGACTGTACCACGGGTATGGAATCGTCGGAAACACACAGAACACTGGATCAAACCCGGAATGCTATTTTGTTTTTTGAAATGTTTGGTCAGTATACTGTGGATTCTCAGGAAATGATCGAGGGATTCAACCCGGGTTGAAATTCCTTTTACACCCGGATATCCATTTCCAGATTGGTGTTTCTCCATTTGTCTACGCTTTTTTGTTGATTGTTAAATTATTTTAGATATTTGTCTAAAGGGTGGTTTTTCGAATATATTGTGGACGTTACCGTAAATTGACAAATACCGATTCGACCCTATTCGGAAAGCTTATCTGGAGTGAGTACTGGTGATAATCTCCCTTAATGAAAAAACCCGATCCACATAGACGACAATTTATAAGGACCTGGAGCAGATCTGCGTTGTCTGCGGCAGCCATCCCATTTGTTTCTCCTGATTTTACCTCTGCCTGGAAATTTGGGACTCAATCGGATAGGAAGTCGGAGGGTATGAGTTATTGGAAAGATATCGAGGGAAGTATTTATGGGGCCAAAGCCGATATGCTGGGTCCACTGGGCGGAGGTGCCGGATATAAGGAAAATTTTACAGGAGGAGATTTCGAACCCACGGATTTGGATGATTTGATTGAAGCCTTATCACAGGCTAAGCCCGGAGATGTCGTGTTTATCCCGGGAGAAGAAATCATCGATCTGACCACATATATTTACATCGACCAATTTGTCCTGGAAGTCCCCGAAGGAGTTACTCTGGCTGGAGCCCGGGGACAAAATGGATCCGAAGGCGCTCTGTTGGAAAGCGATGCACTCAAAACCCCGGTAATGATCCGGGCAATCGGTCCCGGAGTGAGAATCACAGGACTTCGAATCCAGGGCCCCAATGGCAAACGCTATATGGAACACCACCGGAAATCATTTCAAAGTGGAGGACCAGGCCACAAGTACTATTATCAATTTCCGGTTTCCAACGGCATCCAAACCGATTTCGATCGGCTGACCGTAGACAATTGTGATATCTCTGCATTTAGTCAGGCGGCTGTGAGTCTGAGGGCAGGTGAAGATCACCACATCCATCACAATTTTATACATCATTGTCAGTACAATGGCCTGGGGTATGGTGTAAGTACCAACAAGTCTACAGTGGTTATCGAATACAATTTATTCGATTTCAATAGGCACTCGATTGCAGGAACCGGGGTTGCCGGAGGTAGTTATATCGCAAGGCACAACGTAGAACTTGGTACCTCTCTTAGTCATTGTTTCGATATGCACGGAGGTAAGGATCGAAAGGACGGAACCATTATTGCCGGTACTCAGATTGAAATTTATAACAATACCTTCCTAAGTCCCGAATTTGCTGTGGGTATCCGTGGGGAACCGGAGAATGAATGCAAAATATTTCAAAATTGGTTTGCCCGGCACGGCCATAGGGACAAAGCCGTTCGTCCCTATCCCTATGAAAAAAGGGAGGTATACGATAATTTATACGGGCCTGATCCTATAAAACCAGAGTAATATGGTATTACTTAAAGAAGTAAATCTTAGATTTCACATCATTTCAAAAAACACGTAAAAGTCAACATCCATCCATGTCATTCAAATTTCAAGTGTTAAGCATCCTGACAAGCCTCATAGCCCTGGGTGCACTTATTTATAGTTGTGAATCAGGCTCCAGGATAGATTATATCAACGGAGCACTTCCACCGGAAGAGGCAATCCAAACGTTAAGTCTTCCTCCCGGATTCAAGGTGGAATTGGTTGCAGCGGAACCGCTCATTGTCGATCCGGTGGATATGGTCATCGATGAAGAAGGCAAGTTTTTCGTGGTTGAGCTTCATGGCTACCCATTGAATAAAAGCGGGCAGGGTCGGGTTAAATTGCTGACCGATGAAGATGGTGATGGGGTGCTGGACAAGAGTACCATTTTTGCTGATAATCTGGTGTGGCCCTTTGGAATCATGAAATGGAAAAACGGGGTCATCGTGGCCGATGCTCCGCAAATTCTTTATCTGGAAGATACGGATGGGGATGGTAAGGCTGACATCAGGGATACCCTGCTCACGGGTTTTGCCTTTTCCAATGCCCAAATGAATGCTGGTGGTCCTATATACGGTCTGGATAATTGGATTTATCTGACTTCCGAAGCAGGCGGAACTTATCAGATGTACAGTGATTTATTTGGGACTCTGGGAACCGACATCTATTTTCCCAATCAGCCCGATGCTGCACGATTGACTCCACAGGGTAGTGGGAGGACAGTGAGATTCAATCCGGATACTTACAAACTTGAATTGACATCCGGTCCTACCCAGTTTAGCCGGGCTTTCGATGATTGGGGACGGCATATCCTGAGCAATAATTCCAATCATGTGTATCACGAAGTGTTTGCTGCTCCCTATCTGCACAGAAACCCCAATCTGGTAGTCCCCTCCACCATCCAGACTTTATCCGATCATGGAAATCAGGTATATTCAATTACCGACAATCCGGAAAGACAACTCCTGACCAATCAGGGTGTATTTACGTCCGCTTGCGGGATCACAGCGTACAAAGGTGGGGCTTTCCCAGCTCCCTACGACCAGAGTATCACTTTTGTGGCGGAGCCTGTTTCCAATATCGTACATGTGGACGTTCTTGTTGATCACAATACAACTTTTCGTGCAGAGCGAATTGAAACACCGACCAAAGAATTTATCGCTTCTACTGACTTTTGGTTTCGCCCGGTCAATATGTACGTAGGACCCGACGGTGCATTATACGTACTGGATTATTACCGGCAAATCATTGAACACCCGGAATGGATGTCCGAAGAAGCCATACAGTCTGGAGAACTTTATCATGGGGGAGATATGGGCAGAATTTATCGCGTAACCCACGAAGACCAGGATACAGAAGCATGGATGAACGGTATGCCCTTAAGTGGAGCGAATGCCAGTAAATTAGCGGATTATTTGGCGCACCCCAATGCCTGGTGGAGGCTCAATGCCCAACGACTTTTGATTGATCGAAAGGACACCTCGGTTCGCGAAAAGTTGGTCCGGATGATCCTGGATCAGGATGCAGAAAATACCAGTCAGCAAAGACCTGATCTGGGACGATTACATGCCTTGTGGACCCTGGATGGGTTGGGGGTTTTGGATATGGCAACCCTCAAAGTCAGTTTTACGGACCCCATTGCAGGAGTTCGGGAAAATGCAATAAGGATAGCAGAGAAATACCTGACCGAAAACCCAGAGCTATTTGACGCACTCGTTGAATTGAAGGATGATGCTGATCTCAAGGTACGATTCCAGTTGCTTTGTACACTGGGATATGGTAACACCGACAAATCACGAGCGGCCCGTACAGATCTGCTATTTCGGGATATCCATGATCCATGGGTACAATTTGCTGCCCTGAGTGCTGCAGGATTCAAAGGGAGTGATGTGTTGAAGGACCTCCTGGCCTCCTATAGCTCGTCCAACGGTCAATTCAATTCACTCATCGGCCGACTGAGCGAACTTCTGGTGACCGGGGAAGAAGAGGATTTTATGCTTCAAATATTTCAAAGAGCCACAAGCCAGTTGCTACATAACCGGCCTCAGGGATGGGAAACCACAGTGTTCCACGGCTTGGCCCGTGGCATAAATCAAAACAGATCCTGGTCTGATAAATTTCACACGCATAAAGAGGTCCTCCTCGATATTTTCCTTGACCATAAAGATGCATCCACGCGACAAAGCGCACTGGCAATGCTCCGGTCTATAGGGGTAAGTGGAGTACTCGATGACAATGAAGCACTCCGATCCAGGCTTGAATTTATGGCTATGGATACCAATTTACCAGGAGGCAAAAGGGCCGAGATTTTGCAGTTGATGAATTTGACCCGGCCTGCCGACGCCATTGATTTTTACAAGCAATTCATACAACCTGAGGAAGATCCATCTGTACAACTGGCTGCTTTGGATGCCTTTAATGCTGCAGATGGTGTTGCCATGAGTGAGTTTGTCCTGGCCAACTGGGCCAGGCTCACGCCTCAGATTCGGCAGGCCGCTGTTCAGGCCCATTTGTCCTCAGCTCAACAGGTAAATCTTTTTCTGGATGCTTTGGAAGAAGGTATAGTGCAAAAATCATCAGTGGACTTTTACCGCAGGGTGCGGTTTATGACTTACGCCGATGATGCAATCAAAAGAAGGGCCAGGTCGATATTTAGTCAGAAGGATGAGGGAGAATTGAATGAAGAATACAAAGCCGCTCTCACCATGAAAGGGGATGTTGAAAAAGGGAGATTGGTATTTGAAAAGAATTGTTCGATCTGTCATCAGATCGACGGGAAGAATGGCAAGCCTATCGGTCCGGACCTCAGCACGGTGTACAGCTGGACTCCTGAGGGTATCGTTTCCCAGGTCCTTTTCCCCAATGCTTCCATAACGGTCGGTTATGAACTGTGGCAGATAGAACTGGTCAATGGGGATAAAGTCCAGGGTGTGATTGGGGATGAATCCCCCACCGCCATTACAGTCCGCAATGTAGGTATTGATGATCGTGTGATTAGCAGAGCTGAAATTAAATCCATAAATTCACTCGATTATTCCATGATGCCTGGAGGATGGGAAGAGATCATCAGTGTGGATGGGATGGCAGATTTAATATCATTTTTAAAGACAAGATAAATGAGAAAAGTACCGCACAATTTCAAATTCTACAGCGTATTGCTATTTGTATACGGACTTCTTTGTTCCGAAGTTTGTGCCCAAAATCCTCCACTGATCGAGGTGGGCTTTGGGAGGGCTGATATAACCCCTGAAATGCCGATACGGTTGGGCGGGTATGGGGCTCGAAGTAAATCTGAAACTACTAAAATCATTCACAGGCTTGAAGCCAAATCTATGGTGCTGGGTAAAGATTCCGATCGCCCCGTGGTTTTTATTACGCTCGATCTGGTCGGGTTGTCGGATTATATGACCGGTGGTATTCTTCAGGGTTTGAAGGATAAATGGAATATGAGTCCGGCACAGATAGCCATAAGTGCATCGCATACCCATGGGTCTCCGGAGGTGGGAAACATCCTTAGTATTCTCCAGTACCGAGGTGAACAATTCAGCGACTCATTGCTGACTCCGGTGGAATTGGAACACATTGCCCGGTACAACGATCAGGTAATCGAAGCCGTTCTGAAAACCGTGGACCAGGCCATGGCTGACCGCTCACCTGCCATAGTAGCGTGGGGTCAGGGACAGGCTTTGTTTGCCAAAAACAGGCGACGCCAGGGTGGACCTATAGATCCTGCATTGCCAATCATGAGAGTGACTAGTCCATCCGGGAAATTGCGCGGGATATTGGTCAATTATGCATGTCATGGAACTACTTTGAGTGGAGCGGTCAATGAGATTCACGGTGATTGGATGAGTGAAGCCAAAATAAATATAGAAAAAAGACATCCGGGTGTCGTAGCTATGGTTGCTATAGGTTGTGGAGGTGATGCAAATCCCAATCCACGGGGGAGTATGGATGACATGAAGGCACACGGACTGACAATTGCAGATCAGGTGGACAAACTGCTTTCCGCCCAATTGGATACTTTGCCTGGGGTGCCTGAATGTCGCATCACCAGGGTGGATCTGCCATTTGAACACGTGCCCGATACGGAGGAATTGATCAGTTTGGCTACTGAGGATCATACGATCAAAGGTTATTATGCCCGACTGGCGCTGGAGCGGGTGCTTAGGGGCCAACCGATCCCGTCCTCTGTTTCTTATCCCATACAGGTGTGGGCTTTTGGAGATCAGATGGCTATGGTGAACCTGGCTGGTGAAGTGGTGGTCGATTATTCATACCGGATTAAGGAATCCCTCGGAGCGGAGTTGATGTGGGTCAACGGATACATGAATGAAGTCCCGAGTTATATTGCGTCCAAACGGGTGATTGAAGAAGGCGGGTATGAGGCAGATATGAGCATGTATTATTACGATAAGCCATCTCCGTACTCTACGGAGATAGAGGAGATTATCGTAAATGCGGTCCACGATCTCATGCCGACAAGATTGAAAAAGGAACGTCCGGAAATCAACCAGCTCAAGTTGGTGAAGCAGGGTCGGGATGGGCGCATTGTGCTGCATGCGGCAGATGCCGAAAGCACGGGACCCAACATTTCATATATGCCTGAGTGGAAGGCTTTTGGCTGGTTCAATACCGATGATAAATGTCATTGGGAAGTGGAAGTGACCCAGCCAGGAACATACCATGCTTATCTGGAATGGACTGTGGATGATGCCCGGTCCGGGAAGGCTTTCATTTTCCAGGGAGAAAAAGATAAAATAAAGGGAACCATCGGAAAAACTGGTTCCTGGTTTACGTTTCGAACCGAGAAGATTGGTCAGATCAAACTCAAGGAGGGGTTGAATAACCTGGTTTTCCGGTCAGGCAATACCAAAGAGCAGGGTGCTATGCTGGATTTAAGAAAAATAGTGCTGGTGCCGGTGAAGTAGGGAGGAGGAGAGATGCGTGCAGAGCTGTTGGCTTTCTGCTATCAGCTATCGGCTTTGAGCATTGAGCTTTGAGCTTTCCTTTATCAACTATCTGTTTTGAGCTGTGACCTTTCAGCTTTGAGCTATCAGTTTCATCTTTGACCTATGAGCTATCAGCTTTGAACGCCCAACTTTTGCCTCTTATAAAGTTAAGACCTTGCTAATAATTTTTTATTATGAAGACAAGCACTAATTTAGTGTACGTTACCGGATTGGTAAGAAGTATTCTTCTGGAACTTTGAAGCCAAGGTAACCCTGGATTTTACACTAACTCGAAAATTATTTGAAGATGAAGACAAAAAATGTATTGCAATTTTTGTGGCTAGGTCTTTGCAGTCTGATCATGTCACCCATGATCCATGCAGACGTGCCTAATGGAGCCACTGGACCGGCCATGGAGGCGGTGGATAATTTAGCTATCGATATAACCGGTCTGGTGACTGATAAGGATGGCGAACCGCTGATCGGGGTTAATGTCGTGGTAAAGGGAACCAACAATGGAACTTCGACAGATTTCGATGGAAATTATCAATTGCAGGGTGTCGATGAGGATGCTGTTTTGGTATTTTCCTATATCGGATACCGTACTGCCGAAGTTGATGTGGATGGCAGATCCATCATCAATGTTCAATTGGAATCAGACGCCCAGCTTCTGGATGAACTGGTCGTAGTAGGTTACGGTACTGTACGGAAAAGTGACCTGACCGGAGCGGTCGATCGTATCAACCTCGAAGACAGGGAAAACCAGGCCAACGTGAATCTCCTGCAGTCTCTTGCAGGCGCTACCGCAGGTGTCAATATCGAGAGCCGGGGGGGTGCTGGAGGAGAGCCTTCGTTTTCTATCCGGGGACAGAATTCCCTTTCTGCCAGCAATTCGCCTCTGATCGTCCTCGACGGGATTATATACAATGGATCAATTTCGGATATAAACATCAATGATGTGGAAACCATTGATGTGCTGAAGGATGCCAGCGCTGCAGCGGTATATGGATCACGATCGGCCAATGGTGTTCTGATTATAACCACTAAATCGGGGAAATCGGAAAAACCAGTCTTTTCCTTCAATTCCTACTACGGTTTTCAGGACATGACAAACAACCCCATGAGAGTCATGAATGCTGAAGAATTCGCTATCCGGTTGGTAGACTACAACCACCAAAACCTGCTATATCAATGGTATGCCACCAACCCTGAAGGACCCGAAGGGCGACCTGAGCGACCCGATGTAACCAATCGAGAACTGGTAGCCAGCTATCTGCTTACACAGGAAGAAAGAGACAACTATCTCGCGGGCAATTCCATCGATTGGGTGGACGAAGTCCTCCAGGTAGCACCCATGCAAAATTATAACCTGAGCATATCCGGCTCCAGCAACAATAAAATCAATTATTTCCTGTCGGGTTCATACACTGATGTGGAAGGCATCCAGATCAACGATAAATACAAAAGACTCACATTGCGAAGCAATCTGGAAAGCAAGGTCAACGATTGGATCACTCTAGGTGCAAATATTGGCTACACATTTTCAGATTATTCCGGTCAACCAGCCAGCCTGGCCAGTGCTCGGGTGGCCAGCCCGCTTGTGAACAATTACATAGGACAATCTTCCTACGATATTTATTTGGGAGGAGAACTCTTTCAACCCTATCCACTGGTATATACCTATATCAACGATGTGGATAAACGCAATCAACTGAACCTCGTAGGACGGATAAAAGTCAATATCCCCTGGATCGAAGGTTTGTCCAATGAATTGAATTACTCCAACAGATTCTACAACCGTGAAAGCAATGCTCTACATGGTTATAATACCCCTTCAGGAGTTTCCAACAAAGGATTGGCGATCAAAAGCCCTTCTCAGAATAGAGACTGGATTCTCAACAATATCGTGACTTACCTCCGATCCTTTGGTAACCATCAGATCAATTCCACCTTATTATTTAGCCGCGAAGGCAGATCCGGAAATGCTACTACCGCACGTGCAGAAGGATTTGACAATATTGCTCTCGGCTTCAACAATTTGGGTCTGGGTCAGATATCCAGTGTAACATCCAGTGCATGGGAAGAAAACAGTCTGGCATTTATGGCTCGGGTAAACTATAGCTATGCATCGCGGTACATGATTACAGGAACCATTCGCAGAGATGGATTTTCAGGATTTAGTGAAGGAAATAAGTGGGCTACCTTCCCTTCGTTGTCTGTGGCCTGGGTTTTCTCCGAGGAAAATGCCCTGAAAGACCTCGGTAATTACTACGGAAAATTGCGTTTGTCCTATGGCCTCAATGGAAACCAGGGCGTAGGCCGTTATTCGAGCTTATCCCGAATGGCGACGAGTTATTATGTATATGACAAATCTACCGCCATCGGGCTTTCCCCCTCCACTTTGGGCAATACTGATCTGACCTGGGAAACCACAGAGTCGGTCAACCTGGGCATCGATTTCGGATTTTACAACAGCCGGTTGAATGGATCCATCGATGTGTATAGTTCCAACACCCGGGATGTATTGGTACAACGTCAATTACCAAGATCGGCAGGATATGCCAGTGTCTGGGCGAATATCGGAGCTCTGAAGAACAAGGGTATCGATCTCAAATTGAATTCGATCAATTTTGACACCCAAAATTTTGGATGGGAAAGCCAGTTTGTATTCTCGCTCAACAGAAACAAAATTACAAGATTATATGGATCTGAAAATGATGCCGATATCGGAAATGCCTGGTTCGTGGGAGAACCCATTAGCGCTTTATACGATTTTCGGATGACAGGTGGAGTATGGACCGAGGAAGAATTTTTTGCCGGTCAAATACCGCTACAGGGATGGTATCCAGGCCAATTTCGGTATGATGATATCAATGGCGACGGGGTAATATCACCTACCGACGACCGCACGATCATTGGCTATGCCGATCCCAGCTACCGGTTTAGCATCAACAATACCCTAACCTATGGCGCTTTCTCTCTGGATGTGAATATTAATTCTATTCAGGGTGGGGATAAATACTACAAAGCCAACATAGCACAATACGTGAACCCGTTGTTTTATTTCCCCAACAGGCACAATAACTCTGCCATCAATGATTACTGGAGGCCCGATGCTCCTACGACCAACACCACAGGAATCTATAATAATCCTCCACAGGAAAGCGGAATATATCAAAGCCGCAGTTTTGTTCGGTTGCAGGATGTTACCCTCGCATATACTTTTGACAAAAGTGTCCTCAATGCCGTGGGTATGAACAGTTTACAAATATATGTATCCAGTAAAAACCCCTATGTTTGGACCAAATGGCAGGGTTGGGATCCTGAATCCGGTTTGAGTGATACACCAGTAATGAGAAATGTTATAGCCGGAATCAGACTCAGCTTTTAATTACTGGTCATAACCTAAGTTTTTGCTCACAGAAAAATCAAATAAGATGAGAAATCACAGCATATCAATTATCAAAAATATATCCGTCCTGTTATTTTCCTTATTCCTCTTGCTGACATCGTGTTCAGAGGACATCCTGGAGGAAAAACCACTGGACTTCTTTTCACCTGAAAATGCCTTCCTGACAGAAGATGGCGTAGTGCAGGGTATTACTGCTGTTCACCAACGGATCAGAGATGCCTATTATTCCTTCTCGGAGTTCGGGACTATGAACTGGAGGGCGCACGGCAGTGATCTGGGCTATGTAGGCGAGTCGCCGCTTCGAACTCCAGATTATATCAACAATTATAAGGATATTTCTCCGACAAGAAGGTATGTGGTTGATACCTGGAACATGGGCTACCGGATTATTCAGATGGCCAATGTTCTGATCGATAAAATCGAAGATCTGGACCCGGAGATATTTGCACAGGGGCAAGCAGGTAAAAATATCTACCTGGCTGAGGCGCGATTTTTCAGGGCATTCCAATACCGCTACCTGGTCTCCACGTACGGAGATATACCCTTACTCACCGAACCGGTGGAATCTGCACGCGCTGATTTTGTCCGGGATCCCGTGAGTGAAGTTCGGGCTCAGATGATCGAAGATTTTTCGTTCGCTGCCGAACATTTACCAGATCCGGGGAATGAAGCCGCTCCGGGGAGAATTACCAAAGGCCCTGCTCTGCATTACCTGGGAGAAACCTATCTGGAAGTCGGTGATCCTCAATCTGCTGTCCAGGTTCTTGATCGGGTGGTGGAAGACTTTGGTTACGATCTTATGACCCGACGGTTTGGGAATCACCTGGGGAACGATATTTTTGGTTCAGGTGACCCGTATTACGATTTGTTCGGATTTGAAAATCACAATTTGCCCGAGAATACCGAAGCGATGTGGGTCATTCAGGTGGAACCATTAATACAGGGTGGTGGGCAGATTGGCAGTGCCTATATTTTCGGACCGCGATATTTTGATTTGGGATTGACCCCCGACGGTTATGAATCTACATTGGGTACCATCTTCGACGGAAGACATACCGGATTCAACGATACCCTTAGTCGGGGTACTGCCAATATTCGGGGAACGAGCCTGGTTTATTATACCATTTGGAAGGATGATTGGGATACGGATATGAGAAATGCGAAGCACAATATCAAACGTGATTATTTCTTTGACAATCCAGCTTCTGCATACCACAATCAGAAAATAGACTTTAGTCTGTACGATCCTCCCAGACCCAATCCACTGGAGGATACCACGAAAATATTGTATCCAATGCATACCAAATTTCTCGATCCTTTGAATTATTTTTTGCAGCCCAACCGGGCTGGAGGGGGCATAACACACAAAGACTGGTATGCTCTCCGATTTGCAGAAACGTTGCTTTTGCGAGCTGAAGCCTATCTGGGTATAGGCGATGTTGAACGAGCGGCTGCAGACGTGAATCGCGTCCGGGCACGGGCACAGGCCACACCTGTCAGTCCGGCAGACCTCGACATCGATTATATCCTGGATGAAAGAGCACGTGAACTCTACGGCGAGGAATGGCGATTGGTAACTCTTCGTCGGGTAGGGAAATTATTGGAGAGAACCTTGAAATATAACGATAATCCAGCTAACCCGGGTGCGGGCATGGAGCCACATCATGTATTGTGGCCCATCCCCCAGGCACAAATCGATCTCAATGTGGATGCAGATTTTCCACAGAATCCGGGGTATTGATCGAATTTATTAAAATAAATTATGCATTGGCATAATGATGAAGATTAGATAAGGAGAAGAATTTATTAGTTTTAGCATAATAATGCCCTTGTTGAATTGAACAGGGGAGTTTTGGGGACTGGGGTACGGATGAATATAGGGTCTGTACCCCAAGACAGGTCAGAATTCTAAAAACCATTGATTTGGATTCACCTGGCTTTGTATTTGGTTCATGTGGAGAGTTTATCATCACATGAACCAAATGCTTTTATGATTCTACGGGGATAGTGTCCAGGTAGGGGAGGTCAATTGAGATTTTACATTCTTATATCTTACAAGGAATATTTACTTTGATCCATGAATAATTCTAACCTTATGTACCAAAAAGACAAACAAATTACCCGGCCACACAGACTGATTTTCCTACTGACCTGCATGTTTTTTATCCTGATGATGTTGCCTGTTGTGGCTCAGTTCCCCAGCGAGGGACTACGAATTTCTTCTTTTGATATGGATGTAACACCTCCGGGTGATCGTGACTATCTCACCTATGATCCCCAGGTGGGAACATGGGATATGGGTTTAAGGGCTAAGGGCATTGTCATTCAGGGCGCAGGTGAGCCAATCGTATTATGTGCTGTGGATTGGATCGCAATAGGAAATGAGGGAATGGATGCATTTAAAGGTGTTCTTGCTCAGGCTGCTGGCACCCGACCCGAGCGGGTCAGTGTACACGTATTGCACCAGCATGATGCACCACGATTTGATCTGGGTGCAGAGGCACGCCTACTTGCGGTGGGTGGGGATCCCGGGTCTTATAATCCAGTCAATTTTGACGCTACCTTTGGTCGTGAGGTTCTTATCAAATTGAGGCACCTTGTCCAAAAAGCCATAAAGACGACAAAACCGGTCAACAAAATCGGTTTCGGAGAAGCAGAAGTCTTTAAAGTTGCTTCGAACCGCAATATATATGACGAGAACGGTATGGTAAGGGCCACACGATACACGGCAACGAAAGACCCGGCCATTCGCAATGAACCGGAAGGTATCATCGATCCAATGGTATCGGTAGTTAGTTTTTGGAATGACGAAGAACCTGTTGCCGTGTTGAGTTTTTATGCTACTCACCCTCAAAGTTACTACCGCACCGGCATTCCCAATCCTGATTTTCCCGGTATTGCCCGGTTTATGAGACAATTGGCAGTACCTCAGGCGTTACATGTCCATTTTACTGGCGCCGGAGGTAACATAGGTGCCGGTAAATACAATGATGGATCCATGGAAAACCGGTTGATCCTGGCCCAACGATTGGCCGATGGAATGGAACGAGCCTGGGAGTCCACAGAAAAGTATAACATTTCTCCGGAAGATCTGGTCTGGGAAGTGGAAAAAGTATCTCTGCCACCGGGTAAACATTTGTACGAGATCCGTGAGGAAATCAGTAAAAATGATTCCGTACTTATACAAAACAATGCGTTGGCGAGAAAAATGGCCTTCCTGGATCGTATGGAAAGTGGTCACAAGATTGACATAGGGATGTTCAAGGCGCACGATATCCGTATCTTGTTTATGCCAGGTGAACTCTTTGTGGAATATCAACTGGCAGCAAAGGCTGAGGCACCAAATCTCAAAATAGCAATGGCTGCTTATGGCGACATGGGGCCCGGTTATATCGGAACCACGCTTCAGTACAGTAAGGGTGGATATGAAGTGAGCGAGCGTGCATCCAATGTGGATCCCACTGTGGAGCCAGTGCTCTTGACCGCCATTCAGGAATTGCTGAGTAGATAGGTTTGTCTATTGCCATAAATATTTCAGATATGCAACTTAAAATATACCTGGTATGGGTGCTACTGATCCCCGTATCTCTCAATGCCCAAAACTTAAAGGGTCAATGGAAAAAGGTGGCCGATTCCGTAGATTGGTCTCCCCGGGATTCTCAGGGAGAGGTGGTGTTTGATGGTCATATGTGGATCTTTGGAGGCTGGGAAAGCTCTTACGAATCTCCTCCTCGCGATGTTTGGAAATCATCGGATGGATTTCATTGGGAATTGGTAACCAACGATGCTCCCTGGGTGCACAGTGATTTACCAATGTCGATGGCTTATAAGGGAAAAATGTGGATGATGGGTGGATGGTATAATGGACGGTTGGAGGATCGATCTGCAAGTAATCAGGTGTGGTCATCCATAGATGGTAAGGAATGGAAACTCGAAACCGGAAATGCGGGTTGGTCTCCTCGTTGTGCGGCAGCGATAGTGGAATTTGATGACAAAATGTGGATTCTTGGTGGTACCGCCCAATACTATTATGGAGGGGATTCTGCCCTGTTCAATGACGTGTGGTTTTCAGAAGATGGGATTAATTGGCACCTGGCCACGGATCAGGCACCGTGGTCGCCACGTGCCTTTCACCAGGCCGTAGCTCTGAATGGTAGGATATATGTGATGGGTGGGGGTAATTATGATCCTGACTACCATGGTCTCAATGACGTATGGAGCAGCGCCGATGGGATCCACTGGCGTCAGGAAACATCGGCTGCCCCATGGCACGAGCGGATTTGGTTTTCTTCCGTGGTGTATAAGGACTATATGTGGGTAATGGGGGGCTGGTCCGGCAATCCGTATCAAAACTGGCCGGATACATGGTATTCCAAAGACGGTAAAAAATGGACACAATTGCAGAGTAAAAGTCCGCAATGGAAAGAACGACACGAACATTCGGTTTTTGTTTTTGGAGATAAATTATGGATTGCGGGAGGAATGACGCCCCCTTTGGTCAATGATGTATGGTGCCTGAAACTTGATGATTGAAGAGGACTTTCGGATTTGTCCTTTAAAGACATATCAATTTTCCTCCACCATATTATCCTTGCGATATATGCCATATTGTGCTTGACAAGGGTAATCGTACATGCTTCAGTGATAATCGGGCCCTTTCCAAATAAGTTTCCTACAGCATTTGGTGATCAGATATTCCTCAATAGCAAATGAATCTCCAGCCAGGGCCTGTCCGTGTTTATTGTACAAATGGGGATAGTACGAGCTATATGAAATGTCGTTTTCGTAATACCGCTCATTTTGGAATTCATATTGGAGCCATGCCGTTATCCGCAGCGAGGATGTGGGGTCATTGATAATGTTTTCTTCTGTTTGTGCAATTCGATCCTTCAGCCATTGCGGAGTGCCTTCGGGTAAACGCTGAGTGTGTTTTTCACAGCTTATGAAGCCAAGAATAAGAATCATACCGGATATCAGAAATTTCATAGGCTGCTCATTTTACAAAAGACCTGACTTTAAATATAGCATTTTACTGGATTGAAAACAAATGAATATCATAAGTTCAAAGTGTCCCTCCTGGACCATGTACTCCGGGTGGCAAACGCGTATGTCAATAGTGCATCATAAGTTTTACCATAACCGGGCTATTTAGAATTTTGTCCAGTTTACCTCCTTTACGTTTTCTACCTCTTTGCGATCAATGGTGTACAGCGTCGGATTCTCATTGTGGCCCGTATACAACCCGTTCAAAAAATAACAATCCCGTACCGGAGCTTCTATCCGTACCAGGGATTGCCCGTTGCCGACGATATTCAAAATATGGATATGGCTGATCCCACCCCGAATATTCATTTTTCCATAACCCTTTCCTCCCAGGAGCACCGCATCGTGTCGATCTTCTATGGCATTAAAGGTCAACCCATCGATGTATACGTGGTGAATCCGTGCACGGTCACTGGCCCTGATGGCGATTGCCCGGTACCTGTTGGCGCAGTGAATGTTTGTGATTGAAATATTCTCGATATCATCTTCCGGGCCATAATATCTACTGGCTGTCACCATGGTCGAGGTAATATCTCCATGCGATTTGGGTTCATCTGGTTGGGTGTCCAGATTTGACAGTGCGATAAAATCATCACCGGTGATTCCTGAGATATTTTGGATGATAAAATTTTTGCATCCCTGTCTCAAATTGATCCCGTCTTTATTGGATGTCATCCGGGGCTCGCCATCCACCATTACAAATTCTTCATTATGGATCACAAGATCGGATAATCGGGCATGGTGTACCCGTTCAAAACTGATCGACCAGGCATGTGCATTTTCGATGCGTACATTTTGGAGTGTGAATCCTTTTACATAGGCCATCAGGATCATAATATTGCGCCAGTCTCCTTTCTGTCTCACTCCTTCCTGACCAGCATCGCGACCATAGCTTACCCTCCAGTTCCCGAAATCTTGTTCTTTTTTGGGGTCCAGTGTCAGGGTTCTTCCACCATCACCCGTTGATCTTGGATGATCAGCACCCCGAAGTACCACATGCCCTTTTCCAGCAATGGAAATATTCTGAATCCAGTCTACTTTTGTGATTCCTTGACCTACATTGCGACTCCGAAACATGTTGTCCCGGCTTTGATCGGAAAGCTTCAGCGTACAGTTGTCCAGGATCAAGTGGGTATGGGAAGGTAGGAGTATCGCTTCATCTATCATCCATACCTCATTTCCATTTTTGTTTGCCTGGGGGATTCGAACCGGTAATCGATTTTGGTGGGCAAAATCCACAGCTTGTTGAATGCGTTCCGTATCGGTTCCCTGAAACTGGTTGGGTGTTACCAAAATATCGGTGGAAGGTGTCATTCTATGATGGCATGACAGAAACATCAGTAGTGCTGCAATATACCCGCCGTATTTAAATGGATGAGTTATGACTTTCATTATTGAGGTATTTGGAAAAGATAAAACTGGAAGGTAAAAATTAGTAGGGGATTTTATATCTTGACGTCTATGAAAACCTTATTCTATCGTAGTGTATTCGTAGCTATCCTGTTCATCCCTGGAATATGTTGCCCCTTGTGGTCCCAGACGTCGGACACCACAGGGTCCCATGCGCGCCGTATGGCTTACCTTGATCAGATTATGGAATGGTTGCCTGCAGAAAGGCAGGGATATGGCAGGGTATCTTATCTTGATTCAACGTTTGGAGACTGGCTACGGCGTACCGGGGAATTGCCTCCTGATTTTTCCCTGATGCCATCGATTCATCATTTACCCGATCCGTTGGTGATCGATGAAGGAGGGCGGAATATTCCGGTTACCACAATGACCCAATGGAATGAGCAGAGACAGATACTGCGTGACAACCTTCAGAAATATGTTACGGGTACCTTCCCGCCTCCTCCTGACAATCTGGAGGCCAGGGTACTGGAGGAGATCATGGATGGGGAAGTCACGATCCGAACCGTGGAATTAAGATTTGGCCCCAACCACCAGGCCAAGTTAACATTGGAATTGATGATCCCACCGGGAGAGGGACCTTTTCCGGCTTTTCTGACCCAGTGGAATCACCGGGGTTGGGCTCAGATTGCTGTGCGGAGGGGATATATAGGCTGCATATATGCTGGTGCTGACAGTAAGGATGACACCGAGGACTACAGCAGGATCTGGGCAGGTGAATACGATTTTACACGATTGATGCGTCGGGCCTGGGGAAGTTTCAGGGCAATTGATTATTTGTACACGCTCCCGCAGGTGAATAAAGATCAGATCGCTTTGACTGGTCATTCCAGAAATGGAAAACAATCCCTGATGGCTGCCGCCTTTGATGAACGGATTACAGCCATTATTCCGAGCAGCGGCGGAACGGGAGCTGAGGTTCCGTGGCGATATTGTGCATATCAATATGATGTGGAAGATATCGCTTTGCTGGGTCCTGCACAGCCATCCTGGTTGCATCCACGGCTCCGGTTTTTTATCGGTCGCGAACAAAAATTACCCATCGACCAAAATTCGTTTATGGCATTAATTGCCCCCCGGGGTCTGATGTTGAGTACGGCTGTAGAAGAAACAGCAAGCAACCCCTGGGGCATAGAAAAGGCATATTGGTCAGCCCGTAAAGCCTATACATTTCTCAACGCCGAAGACCGGATCGCCCTTCGATATCGTCATGGTCGACATGGAACACAGGCTGAAGATATCGAGGCTTATGTAGATTTTTTTGATTTCGTTTTTGGTAGGTCTGATCGGAAACCTGAACTAAAATACCAGTATGTAAGATCGGAAGAGGATTGGGAATTGCCATTTGAGGTATCGTCCCCTGATGTTGCAAATCTTCAACCAGGATCATTGCTTGATTCTGATCTGTCCTCGGTTTCCCTGTGGGAAAAAGAACGCCATGCAACCTTAGGGAAAGTTCGTAAGATGTTGGGTAAAGCACCGGCCGGGGTTACCAATCCGGGGCCGATGACTTTTGAAGGGAACCCGGAAGGTGAAGAAAAATACGGCAATGTCATCCGACGGCCGGCATCCACTTCGTACATGACGCGAAGGGCTATAAGCCCCTATGACGGGTTTGGAGACAACTTGTTTGGATACCTTTATTATCCTACGGAAAGGCCACTCTCAGAACCCCTGCCTGTAGTGATTTATCTTCATGAATACGACTATTCCAAGGGTTTTAGCTCGATGAGCCTTAACCATAGTATCAATCAATATTTCCAGGATCTGGTGAAGGCCGGATTTGCGGTATTTGCTTTTGATATGATCGGTTTTGGAAGCCGTCAGCAGGAGGGTCTTCATTTTTATGATCGATTTCCTCATTGGTCTTTGATGGGCAAAATGGTGGAAGATGTAAAAGGTGCAGTGGATGCACTAACCCACATGGAGGGCATCGATAAAAATAAAATATTTATCACAGGGTATTCCCTGGGTGGGACGGTAGGACTCTATGCTGCATCACTGGATGATCGAATTGCGGGAATAGCATGTATTAGTGGGTTTACGTCGATGCGTGATGGGGAGGCTGGTCAGAGGCATATCGATGATTTATCCCGTCGACATAGGTTGATCCCGGGGCTGGGCCTGTTCAAAAAGGATATCGACCGCATGCCCTTTGATTACGATGATTTGCTGGCATCCATTGCTCCGCGTCCTGTTTTGGTAATCGCTCCCCGACATGATCAGGCTGCCGAAGTTCAAAGTGTGGAAGCTGCCGTTCAAAGGGCGAATAACGTCTTCAGGATATATCCTGGTGCGGAGGCTATCGATATGCGGGTTCCTGATGATTACAATCGGTTTTCAGGTGAAATGAGGACAGAAGTGATTCGTTGGCTTAGTCAGAAAAAATAGAACGCGGTGGGGATTTTATCCACAGCGTCGCTGGTATCCGACGGATATGCCACATATTTAAGTGGAATCATAAAAAAAACCAATATCCTCACCAAAATTTGTAAATAGTTTGCGAAATTTGCTATATTCGGTAACGTTACCGAGTTTGGGAAAGGTCAACCGTGGTTATTCGAAATAATGGGCTGTGTCAGAACGCTTCATTATTTTCTCTGGAAACCCTTTCCGGAACTTGAAATTAGGAATGAATTGTTTGAAAATTTTCATCGTATAATCGAATCAGGAAATGTCAAAAACCTTATTACCCCAACCTTCGGAATCGGATTTCTCCCTAAAATTCCTTCGTGGCTTTTTGATATTGCTGGTTGCGATGGGGATTTTGTACATGCCTTTATCCGGGTTCTCCCAAAATCAGATTACTATCTATTCCAGTGCAGATCATGAAGATGTGGTTATTGAGGGAGAAGCCGCATGGGAGAAATACCGCTGGACGCTCAAAAGACATATGGAAGCGATCATGGGGCCTTTGCCCGATCGGCATCAACTTCCACCCCTCGATATGAGGATTAAGGATTCGTTATCCACCGAGTCCTATCTACGACTTACGATTGACTTTCTTGCAGCACCCGGTGAAAGGGTGCCGGCGTATCTGTATTTACCCTACCGCAGTTCTATCACTGGAAAATCACCTGCTGTATTGGCTTTGCATCCTACCGGTGCGCAGGGTAAAGCTATAGTGGATGGGGAAGGCAAAGCAAATCGGGGCTACGCCAAAGAACTGGCTCAACGTGGCTATATCGTCATCGCCCCCGATTATCCGAGTTTTGGGGATCTTTCCGATTTTGATTTCGAGAAGGATCGATACCAATCTGGTACCATGGCAGCCATCTTTTATCAAATGCGATGCGTGGATCTTCTTTTGGAGCGACATGATGTGGACCCCGATCGGCTTGGGGTGATCGGCCATTCATTGGGGGGGCACAATGCGATATTTACCGCAGCGTTCGATGAGCGACTGAAGGTCGTGGTAACCAGTAGCGGATGGAATCAGATGGATTATTACGATATCGGACCCGCGGCAGTGGAAAGATACGGTGGTCGGTTGGGACCTTATGCTCAGGATCGTTATATGCCCCTGGTGCGGGATAAGTACGGATTTGATGGCGACAAAATCCCCATCGACTACCATGAGATGATCGCCTTACTGGCGCCCCGCGCATTTTTCTCCAACTCTCCCATCCATGATTCCAATTTTGATGTAAAGGGAGTAGAAAAGGGCATCGACATGGTCCGCGATGTGTACCGGTTTTTCAATGCTGAAGATAAATTGCAGGTTCGATATCCCGATGCGGAACACGATTTTCCCACTACCACCCGCAGAGAGGCATATGAATTTATGGATCTTATTTTGGATCATAAACCGAGTCAACATGAAATGGAATAGCAAATAAATTGTCCGAAGATGAAAAAAACAAAACCTCAGCCAGGAGTATTAATTAGAATTCATACTGTTTATATAATCATCCTGGCACACCTGATTATCAACCCGCTATGGTCTCAGACCGATAACGATTCTTCACCCATGGTTACTATCTATGCAGGTGCTGCCCATGCCGACATTACTCCGTCTGAGGATGTCAAAAACTGGGTTAACGGAAAAGAATACGCAGAAATACATGATCCCATTTTTGCCCGTGCGTTGGTCCTGAGCGATGGGGTCAATAAGACAGTTATTTTACACTGGGAGCTTGTGGATGTGGGGGAGTCTGCCTGTGATGAAATCCGAAAACGAATTTCCCAACGGTTGGATATCGATCCCGGTCATATCCTGGTCAATGCAGCGCACAATCATTCCGCTCCCTGGTGTCCGGTATTTGGCGAAGACAACCATAGAGGGAAGGAGCGGTATCCCTGGTGGGTCACCAGACACATGGAAGCGCAGGACAATGACCCTGCCTTTCAACGATGGAGAGAAAAACTCCTTACCCAATCTGTAGTTGCTGTGGAGCAAGCCTACAACCGGCTTAAGCCTGCCACCATGTGGCTGGGTCGATACGATGTATCCGAATACATCAGAAATCGAAGACCTCGACCTGTTCGGGAGGGGGTCATGAAATCCGGACTTCCTCAGGGTTTTAATTATACTCATGCTGAATGGGATCCAAAGGTCCTTAGTGGAGATCGAACTTTCGGACCACTGGATCGCACGATGACAGTACTTTCTTTTCGGGGTCAGGATGGTAAAAATATTGGTACTGTGTTTCAAATGGCCTGTCATGCGGTATCTATTTATCCTTTTATGGATGGTATTTCCGGGGATTGGTCGGGTGCCGTGTCCAGGGTTCTAGCTCAAAGCCTGGAGGGTGAAAACATGTTTCTCCAGGGAACTGCTGGGAATGTGAATCCCTGGCGCAGAGGCGAAGAGGCTGTAAAAGAGATGGCTGAGGGTTTGACGCATGGAATCCTGACAGCCTATCGATACAGCGCGCAGATAATGACGGATTCCATCCGGACCGACCGGGCAGTTGTGGGTCTACCCCTTACAGATTATGGCAAACAAAGAACAGGATTGGAGAATATTGATGCTGAAATTATGGCCATCACTATCGGCACCGTGGCTTTGGTGACTTTGCCAGGAGAACCAATGACTGAATTGAACCTGGCTATCCAGAAGGATTCTCCATTTCCCCAAACGCTCGTACTGGGATATTCCAATGGAAATGGGGGCCATTACTGCGGTATGCCTGGCGAGAAAGCCCATGGCGGATACGAAACCGGAGAACAAACCAACCTGGGATCTGATCAGGCTGGAGGACTTATGGTCAATACCGCTGTTGGATTATTGGAGAAATTGGATAAGAAAAGGTAGCATTCGGTGAAAAGATTTTCATTTTTGCGGGCAATGAGATACGTCAAAAACTTTTACATGGTTCAGATATTGGCATCTGTGCTTGTCATTTTGATCGGATGTCAATCGAAGAGCGAAATGGATTCAACGGATAATATGAGTACGATTGTATTTTTGATTAGTGAAGATCCCAACAACTACGAGGCTCACGTCACAATCCCCGAATTTGCTCGGCAACTTGAAGAAAATTTCCGTTTCAAAACCCAGGTATTGTTGGGGAATGGTCCTCAGCATGCCTACGAATTTCCTGATCTGTCGGTATTGGCGGATGCGGATTTGCTGGTGGTTTTTTGTAGAAGATTGGCCCTTTCCGAAAAACAAATGCAACAGATCAAAGATTATATTTCGAGCGGTAAGCCCGTCATGGGGATCCGTACGGCCAATCATGCCTTTTCGGTAAGGGATGCCGAAATTCCGGAAGGATTTACAGATTGGTGGGATTTTGTTCCGGAGGTTTTGGGCAGCAACAACAAGGGATATGGACCCGTGGATCCCGGGACCGATATCTACATTGAAAGCACTTCTGCAAATCATCCCATTTTACAGGGTATAGACGAAACATTCTGGCATTCGACCGGTAACGTGTATATCGTGGACAATACCCTGGATGAAAAAGCCACCGTATTGTTGCGGGGTCGGGTGGAAGAGGCCGGTCTGGATGAGCCAGTTGTCTGGGTATGGGAGAATGTATATGGTGGGAAGGTGTTTTATTCGTCCGTTGGACATCCGGAGGATTTCAATAATAAAGACAACATAAAAATTTTAAATCAGGCAATAGCCTGGCTCATTCAACAAACATATTAATCAAATTTATTTTCGATGAAAAACTTTCTGAAGACAGCAACCCTTCTTTTTATTATCGGATGCATGTATTCGTGCAGCGAGCCCCTGTATCCGGATCCCAAAACTCCGGAGGAATCCATGGCAACTTTTCAATTGGACGATCGGTTTGAAATTCAATTGTTTGCTGCGGAACCTGTAGTACAGGATCCGGTTTCCATGATTTTCGATGAAAAAGGAGGGGTGTATGTGGTAGAAATGCCCGATTATCCATTCAAGCCGGAAACGGGTCCGGGTGCCGGAAGGATTAAGAAATTGATCGACGCTGATGGTGATGGCTATATGGAAGACTTTGTAATCTTTGCCGATCAGATCATGGATGCCACCAGCATTTTGCCCTGGAAAGACGGTCTCATAGTTACTGCTGCCCCCAATATTTGGTATATGCGTGACACTGATGGTGATGGGATCGCAGATGACAAGGAAATCCTGTTCACCGGCTTTTTCGAGAACAATCAGGAAGCCCAGATCACCAATTTGAGATTTAACGTAGACAACTGGATCTATGCTACCAATCATGGTCAGCAAGGAACCGTAACCTCCACTCGAAATCCAGATACACAACCCATTTCTATGGGTGGAGCGGACTTTCGGTTTAGAATGGATACCGGTGAGTTTGAACAAGAGACCGGGCCGGGACAGTTTGGTCATGCCATCGATAACTATGGCCATAGGTTCGTGACTCAAAACACCATCCACATCCAGCAGATGGTGATGCCCTGGAGATACACCCACCGCCATCCTTACCTGCCTACAGTGCGGTCGATGACCAATATTTCAGACCATGATTTGCGTATGTACCAGCTTACCGAAGCCCCTTACTGGCGGAAGGAGCGGTCTGCCCGACGACAAAAATCATATGATGAACAGGGATTGGGGCGGATTGAGCACGTGGACAATCACTTTACCGGAGCTTCAGGAGGAACATTCTACGGAGGAGGACTTTTTGGAAAAGAGTTTGAGAACTCCATCTTTACAGGTGAAGTAGCTGGAGGACTGGTACATCAGGATGTTTTGGTATATAAACCCAACCAGGTGGTTTATACCGCCAGCCGGGCTGCCAGCGAACAGGATAAGGAATTTTTAGCCTCAACGGATATGTGGTTCAGACCGACCAACTTTACAATCGGTCCGGATGGAGCTTTGTATCTGGTAGATTACTACAGGCAGCACATTGAAACACCTCTGTCGATTCCCGAGGATTTGATGGAGGATATGGATTTTCTGGCAGGCAGTGATATGGGGAGGATCTATCGAATCGTTCCTAAAGGTACATCGGCATTGTCATTGAATGATCTCCAGGGCCAGCGATCTGTGGATGAATATTTGGACTGGCTGACAAGAGACAACCAATGGTACAGACTTCAAGCCCAACGAATTCTCATTCAAAACGGCGATGCTTCGATTCTTCCCAGGGTGGAGGAAATTTTCAATACTCATACCAATCCGGTGGTTCAACTGCACGCCGTATATCTGATGGATGGACTTGGAGGTTTGAAAAAAGAACACGTTCGCCAGGTTCTTCAGTCCGGGGATCCCGGAGTGCGCGAACATGGACTGCAACTGGCAGAGAAATTCCCTGATCTGATTGCTGATGTGGCCATGCTCAAAGATGACCCATCCGCCAGGGTTGTTATGCAGACTGCTCTAAGCCTGGGGAATTTTAATTCCAATCAGGTAGTCCCTGCATTGGCTGAAATTTTGAGCAAGCATTATAAGGATCCATGGATGCGCATGGCTATTTTGAGTTCTGAAGCAGGATCCTCGATGGCCTTATTGCAACATCTGGATAGTAAGACTTCGTTTTTCGAAGCCTGGGATAGTGACAAACAGAAATTTATCCATGATTTCACCTATATTACCGCTGCCCGAAATGATGAATCTGCCACACTGGCTTTGATCAAAGAAATGGGACGAATTCCTGCTGATAGTCAGACTGCGGTGTGGAAAGGATTTACCGCAGGTCTGAAGCGAGGGGAGGTAACGCTTTCCGACAAGGTCAAGTCAGAAATAGCCAAAGTCACCGAGTCCGCCGATGCTTCTACTAAGGAAGCTCTGGCTGATATCATATAATTGAAAACTTTAACATATGAATACTAAGGAAAATAGACGGGCTTTTATTCAATCTATCCTGAAGTTGGGTGCCGGAATCCTGATGATTCCGCTGGTGGCTCAATCCTGTAAATCTGAAGGGGGCAGTTCTTCCGGGACTTCCGATGATAATGCGAATGCCATGGATGTGACCGATTGTGGGGATCTTTCCAAAACTTCAGAGGCTGAAATAAAGAAAAGGGAGGGATTCGGATATGTAGAAGAAAGCCCTATGCCCGATAAGCATTGCAAGAATTGTCAGCTTTACCTACCACCCAAAGAAGGAAATCCTTGTGGTGGATGCGCCTTATTCAAAGGGCCGGTATTTGAGGAAGCGTATTGTACTTATTGGGCACCAATCGTATAACAGATATAATTGCATTGATATGAAATGTCTCAACAGACTTTTTGTTTCAGGACTGGTGGTCCTGCTCCTTAATGGTGTCGGTATAATTCCTGCACATAGTGTGGTACCTGATGCAGGGGATAATCCCCATATTTCTCTTCCAAATACCTGGAAAGCCGGGGTAGCCAAAATCGATATCACACCGAAGGAAGCGATGTGGATGGCGGGATATGGATCACGCACCTCTCCCTCAGAGGGTACCTTGCATCCTATCTGGGTCAAAGCTTTGGCACTTGAGGATGCTCAGGGCAACAGAGGAGTACTGATTACGTCGGACTTACTCGGTTTTCCCAAAATGATGTCGGATAAAATCCGGGCATCCGCACAAACCAGGTTTGGTTTGTCCAAAGCCCAGATTATTCTCAATAGTTCACACACCCATACGGGTCCAGTACTGGGCGATGCATTATTTGATATTTATCCGGTGGATGAGGAAGGACGAAGGAAGATCGCCAGGTATACAGAAGATCTGACCAATCGTATCATTGCTATGATCGGTGAAGCAATTCAAAATCTGGAGCCGGCTCGATTATTTTCAGAGAATGGGGTAGCCCGATTCCAGGTAAACCGTAGGAACAATGTTGAAGCGCTCCAACACCGGATTTCTGATCTCAATGGTCCCAATGATTACGCGGTACCTGTTATTAAAGTCGCCCGGGCCAACGGGGATTTGATGGCTATTGTGTTTGGTTATGCATGCCATCCTACCGTCCTGAGCCTCAATCAGTGGTCAGGTGACTACCCTGGATTTGCTCAGATCCAGCTGGAACAGGATCATCCCGGCATGCAGGCCATGTTTTTCCAGGGTGGTGGTGGCGATCAAAACCCCATCCCTCGCCGAACTATTCCTCTGGCCCGTCAATATGGTAGAACCCTCGCGGCTGCGGTGGACAGAGTGCTTGAGGAGGACATGAAACCTTTGGCATCCAATCTCCGATTTGCCTATACCGAGGTGGATCTTAATCTGGAAGAGGCCCCATCCGAGGAGGAACTTGCACATTTTTGCGAATCAGCTTCGGGTTACCAAAAACGTTGGGGAGAACGATTGTTAAAAGAATCCAGATCCGGGAATCAGCTTCCAGAGGCATATCCTTTCCCCCTTCAAATCTGGAGTTTGGGTGATCAACCAATATTTACCCTGGGAGGTGAACTGTTGGTAGGTTACACGATACGCCTTAAGGAAATTTTTGGATATGATGCTTTTGTCATGGGGTATACCAATGATGTGATGAGTTATATCCCTACTTCAAGAGTTCTTCATGAAGGAGGTTATGAGGGAGCTTATGCCCAAATGGTCTATGGATTGCCTGCCAAATGGTCTATGGATATCGAGAGTACGATAGTTCAGGGCATGGTGGAGTTGGCCCGGACGATCGACCTGTATCCACCCACGAATAAATTGTTGGGAAACTGATGGATATTCGGACGGGAATTCACCTGGCGCTATCTTACATTTCAACCAACGCGGTGCGTAATTAGATTTTTTGGATGTTTGTGTGATTCGTTGACTCACTTACCCACGTATGGGTCCGGGTTACCTTTGGCAGGTTGGTATGGTCTGCAGTATTTTCATTGATCTTAAAACGAACTTTGATTTATGACAAAGAATAACAATTCTCATTTGATTGCTCAGAAGCATTATTCGGGTTTCCCCCTGGCGCACGATACCTATAATGCGCTTTCTCCTGCCAGCGACGGTTGCGTCTATTATGTGCTGTCGTCCGAAGATTTTGTGATTGGTGGCCATGTCTATCAATTCGATCCCATAACCGGGCAATCACGATTACTTGGTGATCTGACCGAATTGTGCAGCGAAGTTGGTAAAAACGTCATTGGTCAGGGAAAAAGCCATGTGGAGTTTTTTGAGATGGATGGGAAGCTCTATTACTCCACCCACGTGGGTATTTATGAACTCATCGATGGGATGGATCGGATGTACGAGAACCCACCAGCTGGTCTCGGTTTGTATCCAGGGGGTCATATTCTGGCCTACGATATGAAGTCTGGCACTACACAAGATCTGGCCCTGGTACCTCATGGTGAGGGCATGGTTTCTATGACTATGGACATCCAGCGCGGACATATTTACGGATTAACATGGCCCACAGGGCATTTTATACATTATAGTGTATACGGTAACCAACTCAAAGACCTGGGAACTGTATCCATGAAAGGGGAAGGAGGAACTCCAGGTGAGGATTTTCGTACCTTATGCAGATCACTGGTCGTAGATCCCCGCAGTGGCACAGTATATTTTACTATACCCGAAGGAGATATCATGTATTACAATCCCGATGATGGCAAGTTGGGCACACTGGAAAATGTGAATCTCAGATTAGATTATTTTGGTCAGTTTGATCCGACAAGGCCGGGTAGCATGGGGTATCATTGGCGGAAGGTGTTCTGGTACGAGCCAGAAAATTCTATCATCGGGGTTCATGGGAATTCTGGTTACTTGTTCAGGCTGTCACTCGACGAAGAGCGAATTGAACTCATCGAACGTTTGACTTCCCTCCCTTCCCGCAAAAGCGGAATGGGAGATCAATTTAGTTATGGATACCTGGGCTTTGCTCTGGGTCCAGATAATCAAACCATATATTATCTGACAGGCGGACCGATTTATGAGAATGGGAAACGCGTGGAAGGTGTTAAAAATATAGCGAAGGGAGCAGCAAAAGGACTTGAAAATCTGCACCTGGTCACTTTCCATCTTCCCACAGAAACTTACAAAGATCATGGCCCTATTTTTTATGAAGATGGCACCCGTCCTACCTATGTCAATTCCATTGCCGTCACGGAAGACAGGGTATATTTTCTTGCACGGATGAAGGTGGATGGAAAGGAAATCCAGGATTTGGCATGGGTGGAGATCCCCAGATAGTCCGTGCAAAAACCTGGTCTGAGTTCATGATCAAAATGATCACGAAACGATTATCTGGAAGGATTTATACAGCACAGATAAGCCCGTGCTTCTAATATCCGGAGGGGGCATTTTGGATTGGCTGATGAGGTTGTAGATAAAGAAATGCACTATTGCGAGGAAGAAAACACAGGTCAAGCCAGGGTTGTGGTTTTCCAAAAAGCATATAGGCTATTTCTTTCCACAGAGTCGGCCCCATATTAAGGGTACAGGGGTATTAGGGTAAAATGCATTTTTATGTCCGGAAAGGAATTCCTTGTAGTGATGCGTGGATGTGAATGATTATTCGGTGTTTCTATTTGTAAAATAACGTTTGGATAGCTTAAAGGATGGTGGTACTTTCACGATCACAAGCCATCCATGGCGTTATGTGGATATGCCGAAATCGATTCTTATACTAATATGTATTCTGGGAGATCTGGTGCAGGGAAGCGCTGGAATTGAATTTACCGATGATTCGGTTCGTATCGCCTATTTCCAAACCGATGTTACCCCGGTTGTGGGAAGCCCCCTGGCCTTTGGAACAGTTCGAAGAATCCAGGATTCACTTAGTGCTCGGGGAATTGTGTGGGTTTTTGATGAAAAGCCGGTGGTCCAGGTAGCGATAGATTGGATTGGGGTAGCTAATGAGGGTATGGATCTTTTTCGTATTGCTCTGGCCAGAGCAGCAGGTACAAGTGAGGACCGGGTCGTCATTCATGCTTTGCACCAGCACGATGCTGTCCGATGTGATTTGCTTACACCCCGATTGCTGGATCGATACTATGGTTCTGAACTGTATTATGACACGGTTTTTCTCAGGGAAACCATAGACCGGATTGCAGGTGAGGTCAAATCTTCCCTCGCACATCTTCAAACCGTCACTGACATTGGATTTGGAGAGGCGAAGGTGGAAAGGGTAGCTTCCAACCGTCGCATTTTGGGCCCACACGGTAGGGTGGAAAATATGAGATGGAGCAGAACGGAAAATTTCTTGCTTAGACATGAAAGGGAAGGTTTGATAGATCCCTGGCTCAAAAAGGTAACGCTGTATCATAAACATCAGCCTCTGGTTTCGATGTCCTTCTATGCAGTTCACCCTGTGACTGACTTTGGTGATGGGATTGTATCCAGTGAATTTGTTGGTTTGGCCCGGAAATATCAGGAAATGAAAAGGGGATATCCGCAGGTATATTTCACCGGGGCTGCCGGAAATATCGGTGTAGGCAAATACAATAATCTTTCAGAGGGTATTCGATTTACACTGGCCACCAGGATGTCAATGGCTATGGATGAAGCCCTGGAGAACGAGGTCAGATTCCAGGTCACCAAAAGGGATTTTTTATGGAAATCAACGGAAGTTTATCTGCCACTGGCCGAATATGTGGATCGTGATCAGTTGGAGAAAATCGTAAAAGGGGAACTCCAGGATCCCGATTTGCCCTATTTAAGAGCTGTATCATGTATGGCCTGGTGGGATCGCGTACATCGTAACCCGTATATTCGTATATCGGCATTGCATATCGGGACTGTGCGCCTATTAAGTTTGCCCGGGGAACCTTTTGTAGAGTACCAATTGGAAGCTCAGGCTATGTATCCTGGCTTGCACGTTGCTACGGCAGGCTACGAGGAATTTGGCATGGGTTACATCGGAACCAGGAAGGCTTATAGACAAGGGGGGTATGAAACTTCCAAAATGGCCACCATGGTGGGGCCGGAGGCAGAAGATGCGATGATAAAGGGGATCAGAACAGTGCTAAAATAGGAGATTGAGCATTCCATATTTAGATTTAAACGTCGATTTCTCTCGTTCGTTCTGTTTGATCTAAAAAGTGCCTGATTAATCTGGTCTGAAACATGTTAATAATCGTATTTAAAGACTTTCCCAATTACCTGTATGGGTGATGGTTGAAGGAGGAAAACTTATATCAGAAATATCCTTTAAAGGTCAGGGGAACCATATGACAAATGCGGTCCAGACGGCCATCCTTGATGAACATTCTGGCATTCTGCTCCACATCGAACAGACGATATAAATGGTAATTTTCTGAGTTAGTCTGTGGAAAAAACAATTCATTACGTGAGAAGAAAAACGGTGTTTCTTTGCCCAGCCGGGTAGTTTTTACCTCAATATATTTATCAGTACCGTTGGTGTTGCTGGACAAGATGTCAAAACCGGCACCATCGCCTTCCTCCTGTGAAATCCATCGGACGTTTTCCGCCAGGTTTTCCTTCCCCGCCATGTTCAACCGCCATTTCTCGTATTCCAAAACGTATTGTTCTCCGAGTTTGCCAAGGTTGCAGTTTCGCAGTTCTTTCTCCAGGTAATTAATTTTTATGGGATTTTTACTTCTGTATGAGACTGGTGGTTCCAGCGTGTACATTGCTTTGGCCGGTGGATCAACGACCAGTTTTTCATATGAAATATTTTGCCTGGACGGGGAGATATCACTTTCAGAATACCGCTTAAATTGATTTTCTATAGACGGATGATTATCCAAATATTCGAGTACGTGATCTGCCAATATCTTTTGATAGTTGAAACGCGGTGCATATCCTTTTATGTAAGGGAGGCCCAGATGGATCAAAACAGCACTAATATTCTGGTGTTTAAATTCAATAGAACCGTCGCTGCGCCTGGAAAGAAAGGGAAGTAATTTTTTGCGGTATTCTGACTTGTTGTATTTCTCACCTGACAATTCTCTTGAAAGCATACTGAAGTAATCAGCGACGATCAATTCTAATTCCATATGAGTCCAGGTCCTCAATTTTATTTTTTGTCTAAGCTAATCTTATTCTTCCATTTTACCTGACTGGCGGGGTGTTTTATAGAAATAGTACAGGAAGAGCGGTGAGTTTAAATTGCGAAAATGAGTGTAGAATATGCAGCACAACCTGAAAATATTGATACCTTAGACATGCCCAAAAATCATGTTCAAATACGTATTGTCTAAATATTATAATTGATGAAATACCTTTTCCTTTTTGGTTTCCTATTACCCTTTATCTCACCGGCCCACACTCAAATTTCTCATACTTCAGCAACCGTAGATTCCAATTTTCACATTTATCTGGCTTTGGGCCAATCCAATATGGCCGGACGGGGAAAAGTGGAAGGTAAGTACAGTCGGATGATGCACGACCGTGTGTATATGATGGATAGAGAAGGAGAATGGGTGCAGGCACGACACCCTGTTCATTTTGACAAACCCAGTGTGATCGGGGTGGGCCCCTCATTATCCTTTGGTTTCTATATGGCGCGTAAACACAAGAAAGAGCGGATAGGGCTCGTGCCCTGCGCAGTGGGTGGTACTTCCATTGAATTGTGGACACCTGGTGCTTACGATGATGTAACCGGTACCCATCCCTGGGATGATGCAGAATGGCGAATCCGGGAAGCGATGAAACATGGTATAGTCAAAGGGGTAATTTGGCATCAGGGGGAATCCGATGCCCGTCCCGATCGGGCAGAACGATATATAGCCAATTTAACCGAACTCATTGATCGGCTACGCAGACTGACGGGTAATCCTCAATTACCGGTGGTCGTTGGTGAACTGGGGCAATATAGAGAAGTGTACCAAACGATTAATCAGATCCTTGCTGAAGTTCCTCAAAATATACCCTACACGGCGGTTGCAGTTTCAAAAGGGCTCTCTCCAATGGAAGACGGAACCCATTTTACTGCCAAATCCGCGCATAAGCTTGGACTGAGGATGGCCCATCAAATGCATACACTAGAGAAAAAAATACAGTAAACAGCGGGTCAAATACAGAAAAACTTCAATTTACTTTGAAAAATTATACTTTTTTCACCACAAAAATGCTTGGAAATTTTGAAATTTTCCGTAAATTCGGTAACGTTACCGAGTATTGATCAAAATTATCAATCAAAAATCCATGGAGGAACGACGAAAATTTATAAAAACCGTAGGGTTGACCACTGCAGCCCTGGGCACCATGCCCTATATTCTGAAAAGTCATTCAGTGAATCCTCCCCCGGACGGAAAACGTGTGGGAATCATAGGATTGGACACTTCGCATAGTATTGCATTTGCCAAAGCCCTGAATACACAGGACAATCCCGATTTGCTGGGATATAAAGTAACGGCTGCCTATCCGCATGGGAGCCGGGATATAGAATCCAGTGTTTCCAGAATTCCTGGTTATATTGAAGATATAAAGAAATTGGGTGTAACCATTGTGGAATCCATCGAAGCATTATTGGCCGAGGTTGATGTCATTTTGCTCGAGACCAACGATGGTCGCCGGCACCTGGAACAGGTATTGCCGGTACTGAAGGCAGGAAAACGAGTATTTATTGATAAGCCGGTAGCGGCCTCTCTGGAAGATACGCTGGCTATATACGAAGCTTCGAAACAATATAACATTCCACTCTTCTCTTCCTCTTCACTGCGATATATTCAGGGAGCGAGCGAGGCCCGAAATGGCGATCTGGGCAAGGTGATGGGGGCTACCACCTGGAGTCCGGCATCCCTTGAGAAGACCCATCCAGATATGTATTGGTATGGCGTTCATGGCGTGGAAATGCTGTTTACCGTGATGGGTACAGGCTGTAAAGAAGTTTATCGGGTACATACAGAAGGATGTGATGTGATCACGGGGGTATGGGATGATGGGAAAGTGGGTGTGTTCAGAGGTCAGCGCGCAGGAAAACTGGGTTATGGTGGTCATGTGTATGGAGATAAGAAAAGTATAGATTTGGGGCCATATCAGGGTTATCTGCCTTTATTGATTGACATCGTCAAATATTTTGATACCGGACAGATGCCCGTCACACCGGAAGAAACCATCGAGATTTTTGCATTTATGTCAGCGGCCGACGAGAGCAAGAAGAAGAAAGGAAAGTCGGTATCACTAGACAAGGTAATAAGTAAAGCAAGATGAGGAAGGCCAGCCACGGGATAAGTTTTTCTGTCCGGCTTTTAGGGGGGTGGATACTGGCCTTTACCGGATTTTGCTGTATATTTTCCTGCCAATCCAATCATTCTACCGATGAAGGAAGCAGAGAATCGGAGCGTGTAGATGATTGGATCGTATTGTTTGACGGTACCAGCCTGGATCAATGGAGAACGATAGGAAGTGATTCTATTTTTACCAGCTACTGGAAAATCGAGGATGGGATTTTAAAGAAAATAGAACGTGGGAAAGTGCCAGTGCGGGCAGATGGTCAACCATTGCAAGGTGGTGATTTAATGACCCGGGAGGCATTTGACAATTTTGAATTAATGTGGGAATGGGCTTTATTTGAGGAGGGTAATAGTGGGTTGAAGTACAATGTTTCGGAAGAAATGTCAGTATCCAGTGGATCGCGACACTCAGCGCTGGGGTTTGAATATCAGATGATCGACGATCATGCCTCCAAATACAACGATTTGAAACCGGAACAATTTTCGGGCGCCCTGTATGATTTATTACCAGCGATGGGGGGTCAAATCAAAGGAAATGGAGAGTTTAATACGAGTCGTATCAGAGTGGAAGGGAATGAGGTGACCCATTGGCTGAATGGGGAAAAGGTTCTGAACTACCAGTTTGGATCAGAAGCCCTCGTGTCAGCCTATAATAAAAGCAAATTTGCAGAGATTCCTGGATTCATTGACAAGCGAAAAGGTCATATCGTACTTCAGGATCACATTACAGAAGCCTGGTTTAGAAACATCCGAATTAAACGACTATAATTTTTTCCTTTCCTACAAAATGAATACGACATGAAAAACAATCGGAGAGATTTTTTAAAATTAACGGGGCTGGGTGGTGCCGGCCTGTTGGGAACTGGTTTTCTTACCGGATGTCAGGATGCAAAAAGCGATGGTGCTCAAAAAGATGCTGTAGTCAGCCTGGCACAACGATCCTACACGCAGCAATTTAACATGAGCGGGTATAAAGCCGATCCCATTCCGATTGTTCGTATAGGCTTTGTCGGTTTGGGGAACAGGGGGCCGGCAGCGGTTAGGAGAATTAGTTACCTGGATGGCGTCGAAATAAAGGCATTATGTGACATCAGGCCTGAGAAGGCCCAGGCTGCTGCTAAGATTCTAGAAGGTACGAGCCATACCCCCGAGTTATATACCAGTGGACCAGAGGATTGGAAGAACATGTGTGATCGGGACGATATCGATTTGATTTATATAGCCACGCCCTGGGATCTTCACACACCTATGGCCGTGTACGCTATGGAGCAGGGGAAGCATGCAGCAACAGAAGTTCCGGCCGCTACCACGCTGGAAGAATGCTGGCAGCTGGTGGAGACTTCCGAAAGGACACGCAGACACTGTGTGATTTTGGAGAATTGCTGTTATGACTTTTTCGAACTTCTCACACTGAATATGGCGCGGCAGGGGTTTTTCGGTGAGATCATCCATGGGGAAGGGGCCTATATCCATGATATTATGGAAGGTGGTTTTTCAAAAACCAAGAACTATAATAACTGGCGATTGCGACAGAATATGAGTCGGAACGGGAATCTTTATCCAACCCATGGCTTAGGACCGGTATGCCAAATCATGAACATTAATCGGGGGGATAAGATGGAATACCTTACCTCGACGTCCACCAATGACTTTATGATGGGCAAAAAAGCCGAGGAATTAGCAGCCACTGACGATTTTTACAAGGAATTTGCTGGTCAAACCTTCCGTGGCAATATGAATACTTCGGTTGTGAAAACGCATAAGGGTAAAACCATCATGATCCAGCACGATACCACGTCACCACGACCTTATTCCAGAATTCATCTGGTGAGTGGGACCAAAGGAATTGCACAAAAATGGCCCTTGCCTGGGAAAATTGCCACCGATCACAAAGGGTGGTTCACCGAGGAACAAATGAAAGAGGCGGAGGAAAAATATACACCGGAAATCGTTAAACTCCTGGGTGATCTTGCCCGTCAGGCTGGTGGTCACGGGGGGATGGATTTCCTGATGGACTGGAGACTGATCGATTGTCTGCGCAATGGATTACCAATGGATATGGATGTGTACGATGCTGCGGTGTGGAGTTGCATATTCCCATTAAGCGAATGGTCTACCGAACATCGCTCCGCACCTATAGATGTGCCCGATTTTACCGGGGGGTCATGGATATCAAATGCACCTGTTGACATTTCTCTGGTCAATGGCGTATCCACAAAAATCGCAATCCGGGGATAGTTCTCGTTATTGGTAAATATTATGTATGTTTAATTGTTAAAAAATTTAAAATGAATCAGAAGAATATAGGAAGAAGAAAATTTATTAAAAATACAGTTGCAGTTTCTGCAGCTATTTCAGTGGGGGGTGTGTTATCCGGGTTTACACCCAAATCCTACCGCAACATTGTTGGAGCGAACGAACAATTCCGGATTGGTGTAATGGGCGTAAACAGTCGGGGACAGGCTTTGGCTACCAATTTTGCCAGACAACCCAACGCGCTGGTGACCTATATTTCGGACGTGGATAGCCGCGCTCAGGCAAAATGCATTGAGGAAGTGGCGAAAATTCAGAATTCAAAACCGCAGGGAATACCGGATTTCAGAATTGCTTTGGAGAAACAGGACATGGATATCATGGTGATTGCCACACCCGACCATTGGCATGCTCCTGCTGCGATCTTGGCTTCTCATGCCGGGAAACATGTATATCTGGAAAAACCGGCCAGCCACAGCCCACAGGAAGGGGAATGGCTCGTTCAGGTACAAAAGAAATACGGAAACGTTATTCAAATGGGTAATCAACGTCGCTCCTGGCCCAATGTGAGGGAAGCTATTCAGGCCGTTCATGACGGGGTCATCGGTAAGGTTTACTTTGCTAAAGGCTGGTATACCAACAATCGTGCATCCATTGGGCGAGGCAAACAGGTGCCTGTTCCGGATTGGCTGGACTATGAATTGTGGCAGGGACCTGCACCGCGTGAACCATACCGCGACAATATCATTCATTACAACTGGCATTGGTTCTGGAATTGGGGAACAGGAGAAGCCCTCAACAATGGTACCCACATGGTAGACCTTATGCGATGGGGATTACAGGTAGATTACCCTACTCTGGTCAATTCAGCCGGTGGACGATACCGGTACGATGATGACTGGGAAACTCCAGACACCCAGGTAATCAATCTTGAATTCGGAGACAAGGCCACCATGACCTGGGAGGGAAGAAGCTGCAATGGAAAGCACATTGAAGATACCAGTGTAGGAGTCATTTTCTATGGAGAAGAAGGCTCACTTATGATCGGTGGAGGAAATGCCTATAAAATTTTTGACCTCAAAAATAATGTGGTCAAGGATGTGGTGAACGATGTAAAGGTGGATCCCCGCAATGCTTCCAATCCTTCACAGATGCTGGATGCTATGCATTTCCAGAATTTCTTTGACGGGATCAAATCCGGAGCACCGCTCAATGCCGACATCGAAAGCGGCCACATAAGTACCCTGCTATGTCAGTTGGGGAATATCGCGGTACGACGTCAGGAAACGCTGCATACTGATCCAAGCAACGGACATATCAAAAAGAATAAAAAGGCGATGAAACTTTGGTCACGATCTTATGAAAAGGGTTGGAAACCATCTGTGTAAGTAATAAAAATAAAATAAAGTCAATTAGCAAAATGGAAATTTATATTGCAGAAAATCCCCATGAGATGGGATTGAAAGCTGGTGAACTGGGTGCGCAGGCAGTGAAGAATGCGATTGCAAATCACGGAGCGGCAAACATTATTCTGGCCACAGGGACAAGTCAGTTTGACACGATGTCCACCTTAATTGCAGATAAGGGTATTGACTGGTCCAAGGTCGTGATGTTTCACCTGGATGAATATATTGGCCTTCCCATAACGCACAAGGCGAGTTTTCGTAAATATTTGAAAGATCGATTCCTGGCGCGGGTTCCCAATATTAAGGCCTACTATCTTATTGATGGTGAGAAAGATCCAGTGGAAGAATGCAAAAGATTGAATGATTTAATTGGACGCCATCCCATTGATGTAGCCTTTGTGGGGATAGGTGAGAATGGCCATCTTGCATTCAACGATCCACCGGCGGATTTTGAAACAACCGATCCCTACATCGTTGTTAACCTGGATGAGGCGTGCCGGGCCCAACAAATGGGTGAAGGATGGTTTCCAAGTCTGGAAGATGTACCAGAGAGAGCTATTTCCATGTCCGTCCATCAGATTATGTCCAGTGATGTGATTATATGCAGCGTACCCGACGAACGCAAAGCAGAGGCAGTATCCAGGTCACTCACAGGTCCTGTTACGCCGGATGTGCCCGCCAGTATTCTGCAGAATCATGATAAATGCTATCTTTTCCTGGATAAAGCTTCTGCAAAAATCTATGCCGAACAAGTAAGTTCCTAATTCAATACGCATGGAGAATACATCATTTTTGATCCATGGCGGCACTGTTCTTACCTCACATCGTGAAATCCCGGATGGTAGTGTGCTTGTGGTAGATGGTGTGATAAAGGAGGTGTTTGAATCCGGAGCTTCCTTGCCGGATGTGGAACGCATCGATGCAAAGGGGCAATATATTTCGCCGGGATTTATTGATTTGCATATTCATGGGGGAGGTGACAGCGATTTTATGGAAGGCACCGTGGACGCTTATGTCAATATTGCCAGGACCCATGCACGATATGGAACGACGGGGATGTTTCCCACCACCTTATCGGGAAAATGGGAGGATTTTATCCAGGCACTGGATGTTTATGAAGATGCGGTGGAAGCCAATACTCATGGGGCTGAGTTTCTGGGATTGCATATTGAAGGACCCTATCTGGCTATGAGTCAGAAGGGAGCCCAGGATCCAAGGTATATCCGCAATCCGGATCCTGAAGAGTACGAGTATGTGATTCGGAAATATCCGTTTGTAAAGCGGTGGAGTATTGCCCCTGAACTCCCTGGTGCTCTGGAGTTTGGCTCATTTATGAGACAACATGGTGTACTAACGGCAATCGCCCATACGGATGCCCTCTTTGAAGAAGTGGTCAAAGCCCATGAATCTGGTTTTTCCCTGGCAACCCATTTTTATTCAGCCATGTCAGGGGTTACCCGTCGCGATGCTTTTCGGTACGCGGGTTCCATTGAAGCTACCTACGTTCTGGATGCCATGGACGTGGAAATAATTGGGGATGGGGTGCATTTACCCGGGTCCTTGCTTCAATATATACTGAAGGTGAAGGGTACAGACCGGACCGCTTTAATTACCGATGCTATGCGGGCTGCAGGTATGGGAGAAGGCCCGAGTATCCTGGGAACCCGGGAGGACGGTCTGGAGGTTATTGTCGAGGATGGCGTGGCCAAATTGCCTGACCGAACGGCATTCGCCGGAAGTGTAGCGACGATGGATCGTACCGTGCGGACCATTATGGCCAAAGCCCATGTTACACTAGTGGAAGCAGTGAAAATGGCCACTCTGGTTCCTGCAAGGATTATGAAAATCGATGATCATAAAGGGTCGATTTCACCGAGAAAGGATGCGGATATCATTTTCTTTGATGAGCATGTAAACGTGTCACGGGTAATGGTCAGAGGTAGGACCATATATCAGCAATAATTCGAAAAGTACGATGGGCTACCGCATAGGATAAACCCGGATTATTCATGGTATTTGCTTTATGTAGATGTGAGGCGTCGGACTCCGTAGACATAGTAAGCTATTTCAAGGGGTTCGCAACGAAACAGATGCATGAAGCAAATACCAAACATACCCAAAATTGAGGAATGAAATTTCTCAATTTTGTACAAATAATAGATTGACAATCAAATACATACATCGTTTTTGAACTGTATGTGGTGAATAGTTCGGGTAAAGCTATTTTGTAGAGACAACACAAAGGGGGTTCTGATGACCCCCTTTTTTGTTCCGGGTTGCGCATCAATTGCCCTGATTTGGATATCTTATATTGAAATTTTCCTATCTCGTGCTGTCACAGGCCATCGGCCAGTAATCCTCCTTTTCACACATACCAAAACCTCCTCGTACAAGGCCACAGTGGGGCAGATGTGGATAGGTTCTCCATAAAGAATTTGCCCTGTTACTAAAGCGGTAGGATCGCTACATTCCACTACCAGGTGCTCCTCGCTTTGGCCCAGAAATTTCATCTCCGGTCCATTGAGGAAGTGTATCCTGCGGTCAAGTGAATTTTCAGCTGCGATTGATTTGTGGCCCAGATCAAGACAAAAAATATTCGGTGCCGGTTGGGATATAACCCTGCTGATCACCAGGGCCGCGGGTTTGAAGTCCTGTTCAGCACAGGTTTCTTCGTACCCTTTGTCCCAGTATATAAAGGTGCCAGGGCTGCTTTCGACATTCATTCTTCGGACATGGATAGGGAAGGTGGGACTTCCTCCGGCGACAATGGACAAGGTATATCCTTCTGCTTGCATTGCCCTGTCCATTTCCAAAACGGCACAAAAAGCTTCGTCGCATAATTTGCGACGTTCTTCCAGGTCGGGATGTCGTATATGCCCGTCATACGCATGCAACCCCATCACCCGGATCCCATCCATATCGTCAATACTTTTGATAAGGTCGATTGCTTCCTGGCCCGGAATTATTCCAGTGCGGTTCATACCTACATTGAGATCAACGTACACACCGATGACGACGCCATGATTTTTCCCACGTACCGCAATCTCATTCGCCGAAATTAAATTATCCACGAGACAGGTGTATTTAGTCTGGGGATATGTCTCCATAAGCTGGATCAAGCGGTTGATCTTTGGGCCCTGCAGAGGGTATGCAATCAGGACATCCGGAGCTCCGGTTTGTCCCAGCATTTCTGCTTCGGCAATGGTAGCACATTTGAATTTTCGAATGCCATTTTCCAACATGAGCCTTGCCACATCCGGCGATTTATGTGTTTTGACATGTGGTCTCAGCTGATTGGCATCCTCTGCCATGGAGAGTAAGGTTTGGATGTTTTGTTTTACCCGGTCAGCGTAAACAACCAAAGCGGGTGTATCGATCTGATCAATATTAGAAATATGGTACCAGTTCTTTTCCATTGATAATTTGGTTTAAAGAATTTGGATTGAATGAATTGTAGGGGATTGACAGGTTGGTAAAAAACCCCTGATTTTCTCTGTCTTCGCGATACTCATCGCTGTGGCAGATATTTACTTCGACCAGGTCTATCATGTCAGGACGCAAAGAACTAGTCGGATACTTCATGAATCATTTTGATTAGGGTCTGTCCAATTCGCTGTTCTGCGTCCTCTTGCAAACAACTGTACCTACATCGCCAGGTTTCATACCCCCCGAGTCCGATTTCATGGGCTGGTGGAACGTACCCCACATTCCCATTGGCGAGGCTTATGGTAAAATAACCATTTGACCGTGCATTACTTTTCAAAAATTTTCCGGTCTCAGCAAAAAATTCACCAGGCAATGCACCTACCGTGAGATCTCCGATTCGGAAAGCTTGCAAAGGGATCTTCCTGTGATCGGGAGTCCTGGTAAGCAAAATCTGTTCCCTGGCATATACCTTTTCAAGGCCGGGTTGGCCATATGTAAATTCCTCGTAATTGCTATTTTCCACCAGTTGCTGTGCTTTCTGAAGTTCTGATTGTCCCGGTTTTCGAACACCTAGTTCCATGGATTGGGAAAGCACTCCCAAATAAACCTCCTTTTGCCAGTTCTCATTGTATTGGAGGTGGTTAAATATTTTTCTTGCTATGTCTTCCGCGATGAGACGACTTTTTTCAAAATGACCGTCAGGATAGTCTTTTTGACCAGCGAAATCCCAGATATTGACATCTCCACTGGTTCCATTGGTCATCATACCCACAAAATCTTCATCTGCGTCCAGTTTTTCTTTGATACTTTGTGCGAACATGCCAAAATAATCCGCAGATATTGTTCCGTTCTCCCAGTCGCCAACATAATGCAGTGAATAATTGCCTATGATCGAAACCCACCGTCCTTCCAGATCTCGGATCGCAAGATAATACGCTTCGGGATCGGGTTGAGAAACCGGATGGAGGATCAGGTCCTCAAGCCCAGAGGGATTGGTTTTGATTCGGTCCTGACCGCCCGTAGTCGGATTGAAAGGTTGATAGCTTTCGTCCATAAAATACCGCCGACAGAGAACATGATCGGGTATATCCACGCAACCCCAGCACATTTCTACCGCACGGATATTTTCCCTGGCTCTGTCCACCACTCCGGGTAGCCAACGGGCGAGGTCATTCCGATAGGTGAGATCTGCCGCACTTAGGTGGACTTCTTCGATAGATCCGGCTGCATGGGTATGCGTACTTGCGATTAAAATATTGCGTTTGGGTATGCCCGTACGTCGGTTGATCTCGGTTTTGACGGGATCGATAAATTCCCGGGACATTACGCAGATATCCACGATAACCCAGGCTATTATTTCATATGCGTTCTGGAGAATCAGGCATTTGGCGTATAAAGGATCGTGGATTTGGGTGGCAAAATGCGTGACAAAATCCCCGTTGATTCTTGTTCCCAGCGCGGGGGTAATGTCGATTTGGGCTACCCCAGCATACAATTGATTGATCGGAAAATGGTCCATACTCATCAAATTTATTCAACGCCATGCATTTCGTATAAAACGAAGCCAGTTTCCATGGAATATTAGGTCGATTTCTTCATTTGAATACCCCCGTTCACCCAGCAGCCCCTCAAATTTTTGGAGATCTGCAATGGAATGGAGATCCCAGGGGCTTTGTTCAGTACCAAAAATACCGTCCAAATCACTACCTATCGCAATATGATTGGCATTCCCGGCAATTTGACAGATGTGGTCCCAGTGGTCTATCAGGTGGGACAACCGGATGTCCAACTGCCAGGGATCGCTAACCGTGTCGATAAATCGCACATCCATTGCCCAGCAATCGAGCATTCCTCCAATAACAGCATCCCGCTCTATGAGACGTTTAATCTGATCATCGCTGAGTTGTCTTTGGTTGGGAACAATTTTCCTCACATTGTGGTGACTCGCCCATATCGGTCCCTCGTACAATTCCATGACCTCATCAAATCCTTCATCGGTCAAATGCGTGACATCCAGAATAATTTGATGAGGCGTACCTACCAGGCCATTCATTTCACGAACCAGATCCTTACCCAGGGGCGTTAATCCACCTTCCATCCTGGTACCGGGTGCATATCTGCCCGGGCCAAAATGCGATAGGTTGATCGCTTTCAACCCATAATTACAGGCTTTTTCCAGATAAGATATATCAACCAGAGAATCGGCACCTTCCAGGCTGAGGATATATCCCACCGGTTTTTCAGCGTCGGGAATACCCGGATTATCCCACAAATTCAAGTGTCCATTCAATTGGTCGAGGGAGGTGATTTGCCTCATTTCGCCCAAAGCTTCCATTTCCCGATACCATGCCAATTGGGCATGGGTCATCGCCCATGCTTGCTGAGGAGAGTGCCACCCCGACAATTTACTTCCCGGAGGGGTATAACGGGCCAGTTGGGTAGCTACCACCAGGCCAATCCTACCTGCTCTGAGCTCGGGCAGACAAACGGTGCCATTGCCTCTGTCCGGTTTGTCGGGCATATGCATTTCCCGCACACGGATATCTTGCAGAGGCTGACGCAGGTCTCTGTTCCATTCGATGGCATTCATGGCAAGATCAAGATGACCATCAATGATCAATCTCCTCCCTGAGCCCGTATGTGAAAGCGTTTCCATATTCTTATTTAGGGTGATTATCTGAAAATCATTGGGTATATTTATGGATTATCGCGACTTTCATCCGAATTGCGTAAATATTCAAAAGGATATTTCTCCATCAGGGAGCGAATTTCAAAACTGAAATTTCGCATTCTTTTTTCCCATTTTTCCATATCTCCGGAAGTGTACTGATAAAAAAATGGTTGGAATCTCTCTGCATCCTGATCGGAACTTGGGAAAGGGGCCGTGAAAAAATCCGGAGCTGTGGAAGCTTTAGATAGTTCTTTATTGAGCTTTTCCATCACCACACCATAGGCGTATGTGCCCATCAGATCCATATATTGGAAATTGCCGGCGAAGGGTAAGTATGTACCTGCATCATTTCGGCATGCCCGGTCAATATCTTCAATGTTGGCGTACCCATGTTCGATAAGGTAAAGTGCTTCCCGGATCATGGCGGCAGTCATCCGGCCCCGTACCCCAATTTCAGCCTCCACTTTATATGGGTCTTTACCCCAGTCGAATCTGGCCGAATGTTCCAGTTGTCGGACTATGGCCGGATCTGTAGCATGATTGTAGATGATCTCCAGAAACAGGGTGGTATGGGCTGGTTCGGTCCAATTAACTATAAGGATGTTTGAAGGTTTGAGCCGTCCTTTCTGAAGTTCAGTCAAAGGAATATGGTCTGTGGAAATGGCAATTATCGCATCGGTGTTTCCCCCATTTTCAAGACGTTCCAGGATTTCCTGAATCTCGGCTTTATCCATAAGCCCTACAATGAAAGTCAAAGTCTTGACTTCCGGGAAATCGTCTGATTTATACAGGTAAATATGATCCAATACGGAAACCTGACACTTTTCGTATATATCCCGGCAATGGTTTTCGATTGCACTGCGGAGATTATTTTCTTCATTCGCACACACGGTCACCCTACTTCCGGCAGTGGCCAGAGCAACAGGAAGGCTGGAAGCTAATCGTCCTTTTCCGATAACCAGGATTTCCGGAAATGAACTTTGCTTTTTATGGTAATTCATATTTTGTTATTTTTCCATGCTGGCCAACACACGATCGGCCGCTGCAATGGCTACATCGATGTCATTTTCGGTATGGGCGGTGCTGATATACCACAGCCCCCGGCCTATAACCCGAATTCCTTCCTCTTGCAATCCAATGATAAATGTCCTTAGTTTGTTTCCATCAGAAGATAGCGTATCCCGAAAATCGGTCACCGATTCCTTGTCAGTAAAACTTGTACAAAGCATAGGACCTGGCCCGGTTACCAACATATTATGGTTGTGTTGTCGGGCTGATTCTCTGAGTCCGGAAATCAATCGCTGACCCAGGGAAAACATTCTTTCATGGGGCTTTTCGCGCTCCAGAACCTTTAATGTGGCTAATGCTGCTGCAACCGGCCCGTTCCCGGAATTCATCGTTCCGGCATGGAGTGCTTTGCCCTGAACCACAACTTCCATCCATTTTCGTGAACCTGCGACGGCACTTAGCGGATATCCGCTGGCCAAAGCTTTGGCAAATATGGAAATATCGGGTTTGATGTTGAAGTATGTCTGAGCTCCTCCCAAATGCATCCTAAATCCGGTGATTACTTCATCAAAGATCAGGGCAATATCATAATAGGTACACAATTCGCGCAAACCTTCCAGAAATCCTTCCCTGGGTAAAATGCATCCTTTATTACACATAATTGGCTCGGTAATAATGGCTGCAATTTCATGGTGATGAGATGACAAGAAATCTTCCACCAGGCCAAGGTCGTTCCATGGCAGTATTTCAAATTCTTCCCGGCTATGAACTGGTAATCCTTCCGTCCATGGGAACACTTTGGGAGAGGTTCTTTCGCCCAAATCTTCGGATTCGGGAATGGACAGACCCCAGGCTACATTGTCCAGCCATCCATGGTAGTGACCTTCAAATCGGAGAAATTTTGATTTGCCGGTTTTCGCTCGGGCAATGCGAAATGCAGTCTGGACTGCTTCTGAACCACTGAGACTAAACCGCATTAACTCAGCTGAAGGAACCAGTCTCTGGATGGTTTCAGCCAGTTCGATTTCCTGAATGTGTTGTCCCGCAAAAAGTTGACCTTGCCTGGAATATTTGTCTATCTCTTCCAATACATCAGGGTGGGAATGCCCCAGGATCAATGGACCCTGGCTGAGTGTGAAATCCAGGTATTCATTACCATCCACATCATAAATTCTACTACCTGATCCATGTGTATAGAACAGAGCATGCGGGTAATTGTATTTCCGAAATTCGGAAGACACCCCACCCGCTAAGGATTTTTGAGCACGATGCAGAAGTTCCGCAGACCGTTTGTATTTTGATGCTTTCATGTTATGGTTCGATTTCTTTGGTTTTAGAAGGTTTCAATTCGGAATATTTTTCCGTGAGAAAATACATATCTCTGTTGAATTCACTAAATGCATTTTTCCATTTTTCAGCTTCTTCCCTGGTATATGAAAATATTCCATTTCCATTGTGAACCCCTTTGTGGTTTTTCTCAACTTGTGCTTTCATCACTAGGGGGGATGTTTCAAAATTAGCCAGAAGCGGGAATAGTGCTTTGTTTTTTTCAATTTCTCCGATATATCCCAGGTAATCCATTCTTTGGAATATACCCATAAGAGGTATCCAGGATCCCATGTCATATCGTGCGGCTTTGTCCAAATCTTCAAACGAAATGACACCTTTATCTTCCAGAGATAAAGCTTCTCGGTATATGGCATACATCAGCCTATTTGTGATAAACCCCCGTATGTCTTTTTGGAGAAGGGTGGGTTCTTTGTTCCATCCTTCTGCCCAGGATGATACTATTTGGGCCACTTCAGGTGCCGTTTTTTCTCCGCAAATCACCTCTAAAAAGCGGGTGGCATAAGCAGGCTCTGCCCAATGTATGCCCAGAAACCTTTCCGGAAACCGGAGGTGTTCCTGAAGTCTGCTTATTGGAATCGCAGATGTATTGGTACCGATGATGGTGGATCTGGATACCACCTTCTCAATTTTTTGATATACCGATGCTTTGATTTCCCGATCTTCTACCACACATTCAATTACCAATATGCAGGACGCTAAATCTGAATAATTCTCTGTGATCAGAATCTGATTGAGATAGATTTCCACCGGTTGTTCCAGGAGGTTCAGGGATTGAGCGTGATGCAACTGCTGCCGAAGGTATCCTTCTGCACTATCACGATCCTGGGAAATGGGAGCAAGGGCAACAATACGGCATCCCGACAGAACCAGACTGGTGATGATGCTGTTTCCCATGAGACCCAGGCCTACTACGCCTATTGTTTTACCTTCTGTGAAATGTGTCAATTTAAGCGCATTTATTGATTTGAAAAGGATCAATTTTCATCTTACAGAATTTTACTATAATCAGTGAAGTCGACCCGAAATATCCATATTTCTCGCTATTCTCACTGCAAAACAGGCACCAACTGAAGTATCCCAAATTAACCGGCATTCTGGTTTTACCCGTGATTTAAGGATTTAATCATCGCGGAAGGGGATTCCCCCATCATTTGGGAATTGCCCATCGTCCATCTTTTGTCCATAGATATGAACCTTCAATTCGCACACGAAAACCTAAATACATGTCATGTTTTTGTTCATCATTTGTGCCAGCTCTTCGTGGCACCGATATCAGGCAACCCCTTTAATAGACGAGGTTATTTTTTGTCATATCGAAGAAGCTAAACCGAGTATAGCCCTAGCTACATAAGGCTTTAGATGAAGAAGATATGGCAAAAAAGAAGCCGTCATAATTTTGAAGAAGTTATGAAATGGACCACTAGGGTATTTTGGCAATGCAATCTATTTCTACTTTGAGATTTTCTGCGAGAACCGATTGGACTGTGGTGCGGGCAGGCTTGATATCCCCAAAGTAGGAGCTATATACTTCATTGTATCTATTAAAGTCTTGGATATCAGCAAGGTGAACCGTGCATTTAATTATATGATCCATAGAGGATCCTGCCGCTTCAATGATGGCTTTTAGGTTTTGCATGGTTCGATGGGTTTCTTCTTCGATGGTCCCTAGTTGGAATTTGGAAGTTTTGAAATCCACGGAAGCCTGTCCACTAACGTACAAAATCCCATCGACAATAATGCCGTCAGAATAAGCGCCTGTGGTAAATCCTTCTGTTCTGTCCGGATGGTTGACTTTTTTCATATTTGATCAATTTTCTATTTTATTGTACGGATATTTTAGTTAGGATAACAAAGGTATAGGGTGTTTTATAACGAACAAACTACTATCCTATAGAATAGATATCTTATATTTTATGCCCAGGCTTTTTTCAAAAACCGGTACCAGTTGCCGTGCATTATCAGATGGATATCTCCGTCTGAATAACCCCTGTGTCGCAATAGATCCGGGAATTTTTGCAGATCAGCTATCGTTTCCAGATCCCAGGGACATTGTTCTTTTCCAAATGCACCATCCAGATCACTTCCAATGGCGATATGGTTGGCATTGCCGGCAATTTGACAAATATGATCCCAATGATCGAGAATTCTTTGGAGTGGAGCACCATCCCGGACCGGGTCGGATACACCTCTTGTCCACCCCGTAACCATCATCCACACATCCAGGGACGCACCGATGACTGCATCACGATTGATCAGGCGTTTGATCTGTTCATCGGTTAATTGTCGTTGATGCGGGACCAGATGCCGACTGTTGTGGTGACTTGCCCACACCGGTCCCTTATAAATGTCAAGGGCTTCATCGAAGGCTTCATCTGTTAGATGGGTGACATCGAGAATCATACCCAGTTCGTCCATTTTTCTGAGCAGATCTTTGCCGGCCTGGTGTAACGGTCCTGTCATACCCGTGCCATCCGCATATCGTCCCGGTCCGTAATGGGCTGGGCCCAGGGCCCGAAGACCATCTGCGTGGGAACGTTCGAGGTAATCCAGTGTGATGAGAGAATCGGCTCCTTCCAGGCTCAATATGTACCCAATGGGTTTTTGTAAATCCGGAATATCATCCTGGTTCCACATCTGCAGGTGATTGTCCAGGTCATGGATTGTTGTGATCTGAACCATTTCCCCTTCCGCTTCCATAGCTCTATACCAGGCAAGTTGGGCCTGGCTTTGTGCCCAGGCCTGATGGGGTGAATGCCAGCCGGGTAAATCGTTGCCTTCTGCCACGTATCTGGCTATTTGAGTTGCCACCACCACGGCGATGCGTCCTTCCCGAAGTGCAGGAAGGGACACCACCCCTTTGGCCCGGTCGAGCTTGTCGGTCAGCCCTTCTTCCCTGCGCCGAATCACTTCGACCGTTTGTCGAAGATCTCTGTTCCAATCGATGGCATTCATGGCCAAATCGAGATGGGCATCGATGATCAGCGGGCGTTTTGAAATTTGTTCTGTCATGATTTATTTTTTTGGGCCAATCTTTTTTCTACGATGTCAGCGGGGTATTGCAAAGCCAGTTCCCGAATTTTATAGGTGAATTCGGTAAATACCTTTTCCCACTCCTCAGCTTCTTCCGGAGTATATGGATGGAAGCCGTGTGCATTGGATATACCATTCCCCCCCGAGTGCACAATATCGTCGATCAATTTTGGAACTTCGGTTCCGTTGTGGAGCGTCGGCAACAAATTTTTCATAACCGTGTGATATGCTTTAACTCCGGTAAGATCCATCCAGCGGAAAACACCGACCAGGGTCATAAAGTAACCGGCATTGTTGCGGCACGATCGATCTACGTCCTCTACCGTAGCATATCCGTTTTCTACCAGATAAATGGCCTCCCTATACATGGCATACATGAGGCGGTTGGTGATAAATCCAGGGATGTCTTTCCGTACCAGAATGGGCTCTTTTCCCCACTGATGAGATAATGCGTAGAGATATTCAGCGTGGGAAATATCGCTGTCATCTCCACAGATAATCTCCAGAAAACGGGTAGTATGGGAAGGTTCCGACCAATGTAATCCGAGAAATCGTTCCGGATGCGGGGTTAATTGTTGCAATTGGGTGATGGGTATGGCGGACGTATTGCTTGTTAACAGGGCATCCGGGGCAATATGGGGCTCAATTTTGTCGAAAACAGATTTCTTAATATTGATATCTTCCAGGGTGCATTCCAGTATGATTTTGCAAGAACTTAGACGCGCATAATCTTCTGTAATCGTCAGGTGGCTAAGGTAATCCTTCGGCTCGTTTTTAAGCATATTGTGATCTCGGGCATGTTCCAGGTGCCTGGAGATGCGGGGTAAGGCTGTTTCTAGATCCACAGGAAGGGGCGCGACCGCTACGACTGGATGCCCGGCCATTAGAAGACATACGCATATGCTGCTCCCCATAAGTCCAAGCCCCACTACACCAACAGGTATTTCGGCAGGGTCTGTATTTTTATGGCTTTGATTCAAGGCACGTTGTATTTTGGGTGATGAAAGTCTGGGCTGGTTATGGATTTTCTTGCTGCAAATATTTTAGTAAGTGGCCCTGCCTCCGCTGAGATCAAAGGTAAATCCAGTGGTGAAACTGGTCCTGGGCGAAACGATGAACACGGCCATATCAGCCAGTTCTTTCAGGGTGCCACATCGTTTCATAGGAATTTTATCGGTCATATATGAAACCTGTTCGGCTGACATGGCTTCTACCATATTGGTACGGATGACAGCAGGAGCGATAGCATTGACCGTAATGCCGGTTTCTGCATATTCCTTGCCCTGGACTTTGGTCATACCAATCACAGCAGCCTTGGATGCGGAATAGGCAAGCATGCCAGCATTGCCCTCCTTGCCAGCTATGGAGGCGATATGAAGTATACGACCATAACCCTGCTCCAGCATTCCAGGTATAAGGTATTTGCTGGTCAGCCATGAGCCTGTAAAATTGACTTCAAAAACGCGTTGCAAATCGCCGATATCCACCTGATGGCTCCTGATATTGGTGCGACCTGTTATGCCTGCGCTGTTAATGAGAATATCCACTTTGGCTGTCTGATCCAGTATGGTTTCCACCATGGACCCGACGGAGGTTTCTGAGGTGATGTCTGTATTGAAAAATAGCGTTTCCTGGGGAAAATTATTTCGTACTTGCTCCAGTCTCTGGCCATCGATGTCGATCAAAATGAGTTGAACGCCGAGGTTGGCCAACTTTTGTGCTATGGCAAAACCCAATCCTGTCGCAGCGCCTGTAATGACGGCATGCTGTCCTGACCATGTTCGTTCCCTATCCAATGCTATGCATGTGTGCGATTAACCGAGTTCCACAGTTTTGCCAGTCCTTACAGATTCATCACAGGCAAAGGCGATCCGCAGACTGTTGACGGCATCTTCCCCGTGCTGAGACAGATCTTTGTCGTGGAGGATAGCATCCAGAAAATATTCCTGTTCACGCTTACAAAGTTCGTTGTGATCCGGCTCATCGGATAAGTCTATCCACTCATCGGGTTTAGCAAATTCTTCTTTCTCATTTAGATCAGCATGATGCAATAACAAAGACTCTGTTTTGGTATGCGCTTCAATCGAAGAAGACTTACCTTCTCCTCCGGCATCCTTGGCCACGATGGAAAGCGATCCTTTGGGGCCGAAAATATCTTTAATAAAGAATGCATTTTCACTGATCATGGGTCCCCAACCGGCTTCATACCATCCTACTGATCCGTCTTCAAAGGTGATTTGCAATTGGCCATAATTGTAATTGTCTTCAGGTATTTCATCGGTCAGCCTGACTCCTATAGCGCTCACCCGAATAGGTTTGCTTTGAGTCATCTGGCACATCACATCGATATAATGAACGCCACAGTCCACGATGGGACTCAAGCTGGCCATCAGATTACGGTGAAGAGTCCACATATCTGTTTGGCTTTGCTGATTGAGGTTCATGCGCATTACCAGAGGCTTTCCTAATTGCTGAGACATTTCTACGAACTTCATCCAGCTGGGGTGGTGCCGGAGAATATATCCTATCACCAGTTTCTTATTTGCTTTTTTGGCCGCCGCAACTACGTTTTCCGCCCCTTCCACTGTGCTTGCCAGGGGTTTTTCGACGAATACGTGACAACCCGCTTCAAATGCCTGGATTGCATATGGTTCATGCGTTTCTGGGTACGTGTTGATGCTGACTGCATCGGGTCGGGTGGCTTCCAGGGCTTCAGTATATTCGTTATATAGTGGGTAATTGGCTCCCAGCCTTTCGTTGAGCTTCACTTTGCTATTTCCACGGGAAACGAGTCCTACGATCTCAAAGCCTTCCATTTGATGATAAGCTAATGCGTGAGATGCACCCATATTACCGCATCCTACGACCAAAATTCGAACGGGTTGATTCGTTGTTGTCATATTTTGATTTTGATTTTTGGTTCTTGTTGATGAATTTTGAATGTGTCAATTTTCACAGAAAGTGAAGATAATGATTCCCAAATTAAAGCCCAATCTTCCAACAATACAAATACTATCTTCTATAATAGTCATACTATCTTTCAAATAGCCCGATCCTTCAGCGGAAAGATCTTACGGAGAGTTTTATAAAATTAGGGTATACTAACTTTTTATTTTGATGATTGTAATATATATTTGTGCTTGTTGTACATCCGACTGTCAGGTTGATCCTGACGGGTCTGGTTTAACACCTCAAAAACGCAATTAAAATGGACAGTATAATAGAATATTTTGGCAGCATCGACCCTGTCTGGGCAGCTTTATATGCCACCCTATTTTCGTGGGGTTTGACTGCCCTGGGAGCATCGCTGGTGTTTTTATTCAAAAAAATGAGTCGTGCCTTATTCGATGGCATGCTGGGATTCACGGGTGGTGTGATGGTAGCTGCTAGTTTTTGGAGTTTGCTTGCCCCGGGAATAGAAATGAGTCCGGGCGAAGGATTCAGCAAGGTCGTTCCAGCTCTGATAGGATTTGGTCTGGGGGCCTTATTTATTTTTGGGCTCGATAAAGTCCTGCCCCATCTGCATGTAAATTTTAAGATGAGTGAAAAGGAAGGGGTAAAGACCCAGTGGCACAAATCGGTGTTGTTGACCCTGGCTATCACCATGCACAATATTCCTGAGGGACTGGCTGTCGGTGTATTATTTGGGGGAGCTGCCATGGGGATGGAGGGTGCTACAATTGGAGGTGCAGTCGCCCTGGCTATGGGGATAGGATTGCAGAATTTCCCGGAAGGATTTGCAGTTGCCATGCCCTTGCGCGGTCTTGGATTTAGTCGGTGGAAGAGTTTTAATTACGGTCAATTGTCAGCCATAGTCGAGCCTTTTGCTGCTGTGTTGGGGGCGTGGGCGGTGATCACTTTTAAACCAATCCTCCCTTATGCTTTATGTTTTGCTGCCGGTGCCATGATATTTGTAGTGGTAGAAGAAGTGATTCCGGAAGCGCAGCAGGATAAATATACCGATATCGCTTCCCTGGGATTCATTGGTGGATTTATAGTCATGATGACCCTGGATGTAGGATTGGGATGATCAGGGGGATTGATAAATCTAATTAACTACCCCCGGACGGCTGTCTGGATGAAAGTGGTATCATTGTCCATTACACATTATGCAGACTTCTGCACAAAGTGCAGCTGAATTGCTCAAAATTTTTTATTTTGGCAATATTATTATACCTACTCAAGCCATAGTATTATGAACATCGCTATTGTCGGGCTCGGATTTGGAGCCGAATTCATCCCTATTTATCAGCGCTATCCCGGTGCAAATATGTACGCGATTTGCCAGAGATCTCAGGACAAATTGGACGAAATTGGAGATCAGTTTGGTATTAATGTACGCTATACTTCTTATGAGGAATTACTCCGAGATCCCAATGTCGATGCTGTTCATATTAATACACCCATTCCATTGCACGGACAGCAAAGCATTCAGGCGCTCAAAGCAGGGAAGCATGTAGCATGTACGGTGCCTATGGCCACTACGGTAGAGGAGTGTGAGGAAATTGTACGGCTTACGGAAGAGACAGGGCTCACTTATATGATGATGGAAACGGTCGTATACGCCCGTGAGTTTTTATACATGAAGGAATTATACGATACGGGTGAACTGGGAAAAATTCAATTTCTGAAAGCCAGCCATCAGCAAGATATGGATGGCTGGCCCGATTACTGGCCCGGTCTGCCTCCTATGCACTATGCTACCCATTGCGTGGGACCCGTACTGGGAATTAATCGCGGTGAAGCGGAATCCGTATCATGTTTTGGATCCGGTACCATTCGTGAAGCATTACATCATCATTATGGTTCACCATATGCTGTGGAAAGCACGCATATCAAGATCAAAGACAGTGACCTCACCGCGCATGTTTACCGTTCGCTTTTCGATGTTGCCCGCCAATACCGGGAAAGTTTTGAAGTTTACGGTTCCAAAAAGTCAGTGGAATGGCCTTTGATAGAACACAACCCTCTGGTGGTGCACACAGCCAAAAGGCCAGAACCGGAAATCCCCGAACTGGTAGAATGTCCGGATTTTGCCCACTTCCTTCCTGAAGAGATCCAGTTTTTTACCCGCCGTGGTGTCTATGATACCGAAGACAACCAACATTTATCCTTCACTCAGGGCGCTGGTCATGGAGGATCTCATCCCCACCTGGTGCATGCTTTCATGCAAGCTTTGATGGAAGGCAAACACGCTTACCCCGATGCTAGGGAATCGGCTAATATAACCTGTGTGGGAATTCTGGCACATGAATCTGCATTGCAGGGTGGCGCTATTATTCCTTTACCCGAATTTACCTTCAGAAAATAGGGTTGAATTGGACCGAAATTGCAGGATGGGTATTCTCCCCGCAATAGTTTCTGTAAGCCCTATAACTGTATGCGGGATTAATGCTATATCACCGAACCCTGTCTTGAGGTAAACAAATCCGGCATTGATGGTGTGCCCTTATCAATTTTGTTTGGCCGTACGTTGGAGGAAGCCCCTGGCTTTTTGGTACAAGGCTTCGATCTGACGCAATTCCGTTGAGCTCGGATTGGGTTTCATCTGCATAGTCCCGAACAGTTGTTCCATATATACGTAATCCTGAAGACCAATGGCCAGGCTCAGTCCAGTTACATAATTGTCCATGGTCAGATCCATCGGGAATTTTTGGTCAAAAATCTTGCGAGCATATTCCAATGGAGCAGTCGAATTGGGGAAGGCCTTATATATTTCCATAGCCAAATCGCATGCATTGGATTCATCTTTTTCCAGAGAGGACTGAATGCTGGCCAGGAATGCTTCTTCATCCTTCGTTTTGGCGTAATAAGTCCGTTGGATCGTACTCAATACAGCCGGACTGATGTCCAGTTTTTCAAGACTTTCGATCAATTGATGAAACACAGACGGGGCATTGTACTGGATCGCAGTATGGATGGTGTTTTCGGATGCTGTAATCAGCCGCTCGTCGATGATACTCTGATCGTAATAGGATCGGATCACATCTTTTCCTTCCATGACGTATTTCAAAAGCTGGGAATCCATGTTTTTTAAAGCCTCAAAAGCGATCATGGCCTTCATTTCCGGGTTAATATCCCTGGACTCCTGAAAATATTCCAGAGCAATTTTTTCGGTAGGTTTCTCCGCCTTGTTTAATTGTTTCATATACTCCAGAACAAATTCCGGGTCGCGTTCTCCCCCTTCGTATTTCTGGGTGAATTCCTTTGATTTGTTGGTTTTATTGAGTGCAATATTCCCATTATTGATCAGTCTATCAGCCGTTTGATATCCTATGGCCTTATGCATCAATTCCCCTTCCGGTGAAATAAAAAGCAAAGTGGGGTAGGCTGTAACACCATATTTACTCCCGATGGTAGGACCTTCCCCTTTTTCCATATCAATTTTGGCATTGATAAAATTTTTATTGAAAAAGTCCCCCACGCTTTCCTGAGTGAAGACTTCACTGGCCATCCTTTTACAGGGTCCGCACCACACTGCATATGCATCCACAAAAACAGGCTTGTCTTCCATCTGCGCCATTTTTAATAACTCTTCCCACGACCCATCGCGAAAGTCGATCTGACCGAAAGCAAAGGATATAAGCAATAGAAAAACGCTGGTGATAGTGAATTTTTTCATAATGGGTTGTTTAAAAACCTACCTAAAAGTACAAATTAATCCCGGAAGTACAAATTACAGAATTGCTGGAATTTACTCTGTAGGGAGCACTAGGATCCCCTTGGTAAAACTCCGTCGGCGGACAATACCGTGTCAATTCACTGATTCCACGATCTGTAATTTGGCAAATTTTAGCATGATCCGCCGCTGCGGGCTGTCGATGTCTCCAAAATATATGGTAGCTACACGACTATTGTTTTGACCATCAATTTTCAGCACTTTGCCTTTCCCGAATTTGAGGTGTACAACTTCCATGCCTTCTTTGATTTCATCCGCCGCCGCTGGTGTGAAATTCTCCGGAGCCACAATGGGTTTGGTCACTTTCTTCGGTCTCAAACGGGGAGTACTGACTGCTTCCATCTGGTGCACCGGCGCGAATGCCCCTGATTTGCCATATACAACACCCGGGTTTTCATAATTTTCTTCCTCGATATCTTCCAAAAATCGGCTTGGACGGTTATAGACCATTTTCCCATATCTATATCTTGAACTGGCAAAGGACAGCGTAAGATGCTTTCGGGCGCGGGTGATTGCCACATAAAACAGCCTCCTTTCTTCGTCGATATCCTTTTCATTTTCCATAGACATGAAGGATGGAAATATATTCTCTTCCATTCCAACCAAAAAAACCGCATCAAATTCCAGACCTTTGGCTGCATGTACAGACATCAGGGTCACCCGATCCAGGGATTCAGTATCGTTATCCTGATCAGTCAGCAGTGCGATATGTTGGATGTATGCTGCTAATGAGCGTTCTTCAATGTCCACCCCCAACTCCGACACTTCATCTTCCTCTACAAAATCCTTGATACCGTTGAGCAGGGCTTCGATATTCTCAAGACGGCCCAGGCTCTCGGTGGTGTTTTCATCTTTGAAGGATTTGATCAACCCGCTGGCATTGGCCATAAACTCAGCGGCCTCATACGCGCCAGCGGTTTCATTTTTTTTGATCCCTGCCTGGATAATCTTCAGAAATTTAGTAAGCTGGGTCCGTGCCCGGCTTGAAAGCGGAACATGATGGGCGGCGGAAAACAGGTCGGTATCGTGCTGAGCCCGGTATTCCAAAATAGAATCCAGGGTCGAATCACCAATACCCCGTTTCGGGTAATTGACTACCCTTTTGAAGGCTTCTTCGTCGCCGGGATTAATGATCAATCGCAGATAGGCCAACAGGTCCTTGATCTCCTTGCGCTGATAAAATGAAACACCACCATAGATTCGATATGGAATGTTGTAACGTCTCAGAAAATCCTCAAAAACGCGCGACTGTGCATTGGTTCGATACAGAATGGCAATTTCTTCATTGGGGACATGGTACCGGTTTTTGCATTCCAGGATAAGATCTGCAATGCGTTTTCCCTCTTCGCTATCCGACACTGATTTGACGACCCTGATTTTTTGACCTTCGTCCTGAGAAGTCCAAATCTTTTTCTTTATCTGGTTTTTATTTTTAGCTATGATTTCATTGGCCGCAGAAACGATATATCGGGTACTTCTGTAATTTTGTTCGAGTTTGAAGACTTTGGCCTGCTTAAAATCTTTTTCAAAATCCAGAATGTTTTCGATAGTTGCCCCCCGAAAGGCATATATACTCTGGGCATCATCCCCTACGATGCAGATATTTTCCGGACTCCCTTTGTATTTGGTCAGCTTTCGGATGATGGCATATTGTAAAAAGTTGGTATCCTGGAACTCATCCACCAGGATATAGCGAAACCGCTGCTGGTATTTCGCCAGAATTTCCGGTTTTTTCTGGATCAACTCGTAGAGCCGGTAGAGCAAGTCATCAAAATCCATGGCACCAGCTTGCTTGCATCGGGCCACATACATACTGTAAATTTTGTGAAATGCACGACGATTGGCGATGCGATCGCTGTTCATGAGTTTTTCATCCTGCTCATACGATCTTGGTGTGATCAGATTCGTTTTGAGCGTCGAAATGCGGGATAATACCTGATTGACCGGATAATCATCTGTCTTTAGATTCAGTTCCTTCACTATGGTGCGGAGCAAACTTTTGGAATCATCCGTGTCATAAATGGTAAATTGAGGAGGATAACCTATGTGTTCTGCCTCCATTCGCAGGATACGTGCGAATAGGGAGTGAAAGGTGCCCGACCATAATCCGGTTACATTTCCTCCTAATACCCGGGATATCCTGTCTTTCATTTCCCGGGCAGCCTTATTGGTAAATGTCAGTGCCAGTATTTGCTGAGGGGGAATGCCCTGCTGGATCATATATGCGATCCGGTAGGTGAGAACACGAGTCTTCCCTGAACCCGGACCTGCGATCACCATGACAGGTCCGTCGATTTGCGTTACAGCTTGTTTTTGTATTTCATTTAATTCCGTAAGGATATCATTCATTTTCGAGACGCACTTTTCATTCAAATATCAGATCCAAAAACCATCAATGCACGGAGTCGAGCATGGATTGGAAAAATCGCTGGTAATTGGGATTACCCACAGAATCCACCACCTTTCGGGCTTCCTTTTTTAACAACGGGATTTGATCCTGGTTGATTCCATTTTCGCGGATAATATCCACCACGCCTTTGATGAGCCCGTATTTTTGGAACAGATCCGAACTTTCCGCTCCTTTTTCCATCAGCCCACTCGCTCTGTCCATCATATTGTCGGGTGCCAATTCCGCCAGGAGCATCATGTAGCTGGCATAAAATGGAATAGCGGTTTGTCCCGTCACGCCGGATGCATTTTCTTCGAAAAAAGCAAGGTATTGCGTATCCCGGGTCTGGGCATAAATGCTGGCAGCCCCGGTGGCCAGGGAAGGTGATTCGGTCACATCCATCGTTCCCAAAACTTCTAATGATGTTTGTGGATTGATATTGTTTAACGACATCAGGGCTGCGTTGACTATCCGATAAGGCAACTCCCTGGATTGAGCCAAAGAAATTAATTGAACCTCATCAAGGGGTTGACCCAATTGGCCCGTGATTATAATAGCCTTCTCCCTTACAAAACTGTTTTCAGCGTTCATAGCTAAATCCAGAACGATTTCAAGAACGGAAGAAGGACTTGAAGGCTGTACCATGTCAAGGGCAATAAGTTGGATATCCTTCGCAGGGAATCGAAGCAATCGCTCCACATCGATCAATAAAGGATTGGCTTTCTGAAGATTTTCCAGAATGACCCCTACATGGTCAGCGTGATTGACCAGGTGGGTCGCTTCCGCCATATCATGATTTTGCTCCGCGGGAGCCAGAAGAACGTGGTCGGGGTTGAAATTGACCACATACGGGGTAGTGGTTTGATTTTCCACGGTAAAATGCTGTTCCCGTTGGTTGAGCCAAAACTCCACTCTGCGTACCGTGTCTCCCGGACTATAAAGGTCAAAGGTGGCAGGTAGCTGAAAAATAGGAATGCTCAGTTCAGGGTCCTGCATTTGTTTTACATGAATGTTCAATTCCTGTGCTGTAGTATCATAGGAATATTCGATGTCGAGTTCTGGATGACCCGCTGCAAAGAACCACTGATTGAAAAACCAATTGAGGTCGCGACCACTAACATGTTCCATGGCGAGGCGCAGGTCATGGGCTTCCACGGCGCTGTATTCATTGCGCTCCAGATAATACTTTAGTCCGGCAAAGAAGGCCTTATCCCCCAGTTCATGCCGCAACATATGTAGCACGAGTCCTCCTTTGTTGTAAGAATGTGCATCGAACATTTCCTCCTTGTCATTGTACCCGAAACGGATCAGAGGATGGAGGTCTCCTGTTTGTGTCGAATACAAATAGCCATATTTTTCCTCAAACAATTGGGCCTGACCTTCGTACTTGCCATAATGGTGGGCACGCCACAAATGCTCGCTATAGTTAGCAAATCCTTCGTTCATGGTAAGATTGGACCATGATTCTGTAGTGACGAGGTTGCCAAACCAATGATGAAATAATTCATGAGCAACAATCCGATCGTTGTTGTCATCGATAAGATCACGCCTTTTTCGCTGAACAAATTCACCAAAAATAACGGCAGTGGTATTCTCCATTGCCCCCGAAACATAATCCCGCACCACGATCTGGTCGTATTTTTGCCATGGATAATCGATGCCGATCAGATCGGAAAAATAGGTCAGCATCTCTTTGGTATTTTCATAAATGTACGGGGCGTCTTCCTCAAATTCGGGTTCTACCCAGTAGCCCAATGGAATATCGCCCCACCGATCTTCGACTTTGACAAACTCTCCGATCGCTAGCATCACCAGATAAGGGGCATGAGGCTGATCCATTTTCCAATGATCTGTTCGTTTGCCCTTGCCTGCAGGTTTTGAATCCACCAGAATGCCATTGGATAGCGTTTTGAAACGGTCTTCCACGGTGAGTTTGATGTCCGTGGTCATACGTTCATTGGGTTTGTCCACGGTTGGGAACCATTTGGAGTTGTGTTCGGTCTCACCCTGGGTCCAGATCTGCTGTGGTTTTCCATCCTCATTTATAAAAAATAATCCATTGTCGCTTGTAATAGCTGCACTGCCCCCGGTCCCTGTAGGATGGGCGGTATAATCAATGACAATCGTGAATTCATCGCCGTGATACCGTATCTTGTCCAGTCTGACTGTTATTTGTTTTCCATCGTAATCAAAATCGAGGTCTGAATTATTGTCTTTTCGCTGGATTGAATGAATATCAAATCCTTTGGCATCCAGAACAAACTCATGAATTGGATAAAAGTAGGGTTTGAGGATAATTTCAGCCACACCCATCACAGATTTCCGTTCCCAGTCAAAAGACAGATCCAGGCTGGTATGCACGATGTCCACAACCCTTCGATGGCTTTCATTGTAAACAGGAAGGGTATTCGGAATTTCAGATCTCGGTTCATCGGGAATTTCTTCGTACTCCGGGTCCGATGATACCACGAGGGTGTCGAGTTGTCTGATTTCTGTGATTACCTGGGGATCCTGAGAGGTTTTTTTTGTACCACTACAGGATAAGGTCAAAGCCAATAAGACGAATAATCCAAATTTTTTCATAGTATTAAAATAAAATATGCCATGTTGGTGCGGTTATTAAGTAAGATGCGGGTGGAGTATTTTGCAACCCTTTCTTCGACCACTATATAAGAAGGTGCGTCAAGGTGTTTAGAGAAAATATTTATAACCCGTGGTTGAATTATTGCGATTCATATTGCACCATTGAAAGAAACGCTTCCTTCACCCTTCTGTTAATTTTTAGCGTACACCGATTTCTGTTTTGGATGGCATCCCGCACAGCGTATGCCAATCAAAGAACGATTTCAAAAAACAAGAAACCCCTTTACCACTTTGCACGGTTCACTTTATACAAAACAGCCCGAGGCTATACTGAAACGTCGTAATCGCGCAAAGCATCATTCAAACTCACTTTTTTATCAGTGCTCGGCTTGCGTTCTCCAATAATTAAAGCACACGAAACGTGGTACTTTCCTGCCGGGAAATCCTTTTCATAGCTACCAGGAATCACCACACTTCGGGCTGGTACTCTACCCCTGTATGTCACCGGTTCTTCTCCCGTCACATCAATAATCCTGGTCGATTGGGTAAGCACCACATTGGCACCCAGGACGGCTTCCTTTTCCACATGCACCCCCTCTACCACGATGCATCGTGAGCCGACAAAAACATTGTCTTCGATAATCGTAGGGGCTGCCTGGGGTGGCTCAAGGACACCTCCAATTCCCACTCCCCCGCTTAGATGGACATTCTTGCCTATCTGGGCACAAGATCCCACAGTGGCCCAGGTGTCCACCATCGTTCCGGAACCTACATAGGCACCGATGTTGACATAACTGGGCATGAGGATAACTCCCTTTTCGAGGAATGACCCATACCGGGCGATGGCGTGGGGGACAACTCTTACACCCTGGCTGGCAAAATCTTTCTTCAGGGGTATTTTGTCGTGAAATTCAAAAGGACCGGTTTCGATCGTTTCCATGGCCCGGGTAGGGAAATACAGTACAACCGCCTTCTTAACCCAGGTATTCACTTTCCAGCCCCCATCTCCATCGGGTTCAGCCACCCGGAATTTTCCTTTATCCAGGGCTTCAATGACTTCTTCGATCGCTTCTATGGTAGATTTTTGCTGAAGCAGGGAACGATCCTCCCAACATTGTTCTATAATCTGTTGCAATGAGTGCATGTCTAAAATATATGTGTTTTTAAATTATTTCGATCAAACGTATCGCGACAATCTGTCCGAAAATGCCGTATAAAACACCGCCGAACAATTCCATCAGATTGTGCTTTTTCAAATAGAACCTCGAAAGTAAGACTATAAATAGTATTAGTGCAAAAATTGCAATGATTATCTCAAAGTTCAAGGTGTAAATGGAGGACAGGATTCTGAATGGAACTACCTCATAATCGAACTTTTTCCATGCTGCAATCGAATTCATCAGGATGCCGGCAACTCCTGCCCCATGGGCACTTACTTTGATAAAGAGATTGGTCAGGAATACCAGAATCAATGCTATGAGAGCACCTAAAATGTACATTCGGAAAACAGGAGCCACGCCATATTGATTGATATTGAGGTAGTACCACAGTAAAAAAATCAACATGGCTATATAGGGTCCGATGCGCTCCATCCGCTGATCCAGATGAAGCGAAGAAATCAATTTGCTTTTCCACATGATTAAGATGCTCACCAGGGGGAGAATGAGACAAATGATCAGAGTCTGGAGTACCAGTACTCCATCTTCGAACGGCTGGCTTTGTCCAAACGCAATGGGATTGGCCAGGAGATATAAAACCAGCATCCCAAATGGAAACCAGATGGGATGAAACACAATGGAAATCAAGGTTGCAAGTTTACGGTTCATTGATTTTTGAAATGATGATTTCCACTCGCCGGTTTTGAGCCTTGAGTTCTTCGGTTGAATTGTCCGTGATGGGTTCCCGGGGCCCCATTCCTTTTATTTCGATTCTATCTGGGTCAATATTTTGTGCCTGAAGGAATGATTTCACTGCAAACGCTCGCTTTTCTGATAGGTCAATCAAGGCTTGCATATCCCCAAAATTATCGGAGTGGCCTTTTATTAGAATATGAATATTCGCATGGTTTTTCAAAATAGCAGCCAACCTTCGGATTTCACCATAGGATATCGATAAAATGCGGTCCGTGCCTTTTTTGAAATAAATGGGATCGATTTTGATGGAATTGTTAACGCGAATCGCATCGACTGGAATATCGATAGTTGGAATTTCGCGTGCATCCTGTAATAAAGCGGCTATATCATAACTATAGGGTTTGGTAATATACCCCTGTACCTGAGGATAATACGTGACAACTTCAGGATTTTTGAACTCCATCAAAAACCCATTTTTGTCTACTTCAAATCGCACCCGGGTCTTACCATCACTTCCCACATCCAGAACCATCGCATTGACTGGTTCCTTGGTTTGTGAGTCTACGACCCGGATACGAGCCGTTTTGACCAGCTGTTTTTTGATTTCCTCGACCACAGGAGGAGGGGGTGCGGGGATTTCATCCCGGGGAAGGTCATCCACCGCCACTACATTATCGCTTTCTATCCTGGCCTGAGCGAACTCATCAAAATCAAAGTAAAATATATCCCAGGATCCATCCCGATCGGAGGAAAAGTAGAGTTTTTTACCCAGCAAAAAGGGGTGACCATCGTTGTGCTCGGAATTGATGGGTGGGATAAGTTTTTGAGGTTCGCTCCATCGGGTATAAGTATCATCCAGACGTTGGGAGACGTATAAATTGCTCCGGTATGGAAATTGTCCCCGGGTAGAAGAAAAAAACAAGAATTTGCCATCCTGACTCAGGGAAGGGCTAAACTCCCGCAGGGGAGAATTGAGGTTTTTCAAAGGGATAGGTTCAGAATAGGTATTGGTATTGACGCGAAAACAAACATGGAGGTCGGTTCCGGTTCCCTTATTCCTGTCGAAAGCCAGAATCATCACCTCTCCATTTCGGGAGAGCGTCAGATTGGCATCCGTACCAGACAATTCCTTAAAGTCATAGATAAATAATGGCTCGGGCCAACTGAATTCAAAATCATTCACCCGGCGTGTGGTTGAAAATCCTTTGTACATGCTTCCATTCTGGTAAAACTGATTCATCAGGACCAGCGTTTTTTGGTCGGGCATGATGGCACACACGGAATTGGGAAGCGCATTGTTGAGCGGATGGGGAGGGTGCATTGAACGATGGTATGCCCCATCTTTCATTTCGATCAAAAAAACGTCCTGATTGTAGGGGCTCTGATAAATTTCGGTTCGCGGTTCCTGGTCACCCAATTCGCGGTAAAGGCTTTTAAGGAAGGTGACGTATTCGCCGTAGGGCAAAGTTTTGTAAAGATCGTCTTCTTTGTAAATCAGCGTTTTATTGAATTTGGGATCTTTGATTCGGGTAAAATACATCGTACTGCCATCCCATGTCCAGATGGGGGCAATCTCATCCGAAAGGGGCGTGTTTACGATACTTGGAAGTTTGTGTATTCCAGGTGGTCGGTATTCATTTTGAGCAATCGTCAAATTGCCGGCCACCAGCAGTATGAATAAAATCCAGGTATATCTTGCCATCATCACTGTCTTAATGGCAAAAATACGAAAGAATCGTTTATTTATTGCTTCGTTCTTCCTCTTCCCTACGGAGCTCTTTTCTCAAAATTTTCCCCACATTCGATTTGGGTAATTCTTCCCGGAATTCGATGTATTTGGGTCTTTTATATCCTGTAAGATATTCTTTGGCATATTCCCTCAATTCCTTTTCGGTAAGAGACTTGTCTTTTTTTACGACAAATATTTTGACGACCTCCGAGGAATGGGGATCGTCCACACCAATAGCTGCTACATCCATCACTTTAGGATGCATGGAAATGATGTTTTCCACCTCATTAGGATAAACATTAAAACCACTGACAAGAATCATATCTTTTTTCCTATCCACGATCCGCAAATAGCCATCCGGTTCCATGATCGCCATATCACCGGTTTTGAGCCATCCTTCAGCATTGAGGACTTTTTCCGTCTCGTCGGGCCGCTTATAGTAGCCTTTCATCACCTGAGGTCCCTTTACGGTGAGTTCTCCGATTTGATTATAGCCCAATATTCCGCCTTCTTCCCCAATGATCCGTACATCAGTGGAGGGGATGGGAATCCCAATCGTTCCCAGTCGGGCATCCTCGTTGAATGGATTAACACTGACGACCGGGCTGGCTTCAGTGAGGCCGTAACCTTCTGCCAGAACGCAGCCTGTCACTTTTTTCCACTCCAGAGCCACTGATTTCTGTACGGCCATTCCTCCGCCCACGGTAACTTTTAGTGAAGAAAAATCACATTTTCTGAAGCTGTCGTTGTTGAGCAATCCATTGAAAAGGGTGTTCAAACCCGGGAATAAGGATATTTTTTCCTTTTCAAAAGCCTTGACTACCGATCCGATGTCCCTGGCATTCGTGACCAGAACGTTTTTCATTCCCAAGCCCGAAATTACCAGGAAATTGACCGTAAAAGCGAAAATATGGTAGAGAGGCAGTGCGCAAAGGGCGGTTTCCTTTCCGGCCACCAGGAATGGCTTCATGATCTCCATGACCTGAATACAATTGGCTACCATGTTTTGATTGGTCAGCATGGCAGCTTTGGATATTCCTGTGGTACCTCCGGAATACTGCAGAATGATGGTGTCTTCCGGATGGCGTTCTATAGGTTTCAAGGTGAATCGCTTTCCCTGTTTAAGCGCTTCATTAAAGCTGACGGCATTGACAAGGTGGTGGCGGGGAACCATTTTTTTTACATGTTTTACCACGAGATCCACCATGGTGCCTTTCACCGTTCCCAGCAATTCACCAATAGTCGTCGTAATAATGACGTCGATTTGGGTTTCCGCAGCAATTTTTTCGAATTCAGCTGCAAAATTTTCCAGGATAATAATGGCTTTGGCTTCAGAATCCTTAAACTGATGTTTCATCTCATGCGCAGTGTACAGCGGATTGGTATTGACAAGAACCAATCCAGCTTTTAATACGGCATAGGCTGCTATAGGAAACTGGAGGACATTGGGAAGAACCAGAGCTACTTTGTCACCCGGTACCAATCCACGGGACTGTAAATATGCCGCAAGATAGGTTGCACTCACTTCGATTTCATGGAAAGTCATTTCCTTGCCCATCGAAGTATATGCCACGTGGTTCTTGAATTTTTTAAACGAATCCTGCAGAAATTCGTGCAAAGAACTGAACATTTCATAATCCACGTTGGCAGCGATGCCAGCCGCATATTTATCGATCCAGGGTTTATGCGCCATTGTTTAAATTATTTTCTGATTTAACTGGAATTACCGGCAATCACAACCAGGGTTTGATTGCGGGTTCATCCACTAAATATAGAGAAATAATTTAAAATACGAGGTCCATATCGATTTCGGCCTGTTCCACGTCCACATCCACGATTTTCACCCGAAGTCTGTGTCCAATTTTGATGACTTCTTTGGATTGACGACCGATAGCTTCGAGGCGACTGTCAGCCACGTCGTACTGGTCGTCAAAACGATCGAAAGGAACAAGACCTTCGCATTGATTTTCAACAATCTGTACAAAGACCCCACGGTCGATAATACCTGAAACAATACCGTCGTATTCCTGGCCAATATGACGCTTCATGAACTCGGCTTTCTTGTACTTTATCGATTCCCTTTCCGCTTCCATGGCTTTTTTCTCCTGATTGGAAATATGCACGCATTGGAGTTCCAATTCGGCCTTGTTGTAACGGGTGATCTTATCCAGATTGTCGTAAAGGATTCGATGAGCCAATACATCGGAATATCGTCGGATGGGGGAGGTGAAGTGGCTGTAGTCGTTGAATCCAAGTCCAAAGTGTCCAATATTTTCAGTTGAATATATGGCCTTGGACATCATTCTGATGGCCATCGGTTGGACCATTTTGAGGGCTTCGTCCTCCCGCGCCGCTTCGTTGAGTCGTTTGATGGAACTTTTGATGGCCTGTGGGCTGTCCATGTAAAACTGGAAACCCATCTCGCGAAGAAGCAGGGCAAAATCGGTCATTCTTTCTTCATCGGGTATGTCGTGAACCCGGTACACAAACGGTACTTTGGGAGTGTCTCTTTGCGACATAAAAGTTCCTACCTGGAGATTGGCCAGAAGCATAAATTCCTCGATCAAAAGGTGGGTGTCCAGCCTTTCCTTGATCTTGATGTCAATAGGGACTTTGTTCTCATCCAGGATGATTTTTATTTCATCCGTTTCAAAATCTACCGAATTCTTTTTCATCCGGCGTGTGCGAAGGGTTTTGGCAATTTTGTTGAGCAATATAAGATCATCTCTTATATCACTGGGTTTGGTACCGTCAATGATTTCCTGGGCTTCTTCATAACTAAACCGATGATCTGAATGGATGACCGTTTTCCCAAACCAGGATTTGATTACCCCATAATCACGATCGAGGACAAATACAGCAGAAAAAGTCATGCTATCCTCCTCCGGACGCAGAGAACACAATTCATTGGACAATTTTTCAGGCAACATGGGTGCCGTGCGATCTACCATATACACCGAAGTCGATCTTTTATAGGCTTCTTTGTCCAGGGCGGTGTTGGGTTTGACATAGTGCGTAACGTCGGCGATGTGAACCCCTACTTCCACCTGTCCCCCGTCCAAATGTCTGATCGAAATGGCATCGTCAAAATCCTTGGCATCGAATGGATCAATGGTTATGGTAAGGACATTTCGAAAATCACGACGACGGGCCAATTCTTCCGAATTCAGATCAAATTTCATGTTCGCCACTTCATTTTCCACTTCTTTAGGAAAAATTTCGCTAAAGCCATGGTCAGCAAGGATGGATTGCATCCGAATTTCATTGAAATCATCTTCCGAGAGGATCCTTTCAATTTTTCCAATCGGACTTTTCCGTGATGTGGAAGGCCATTTATCTATTCTTGCAATGACGATATCCCCATCTTTGGCCTGGTGGCTGTCCGCATCGTGGATGTATACGTCAAACTGGAAAGAGGCATTATGGGGAATGACAAATCCAAAATTTTTACTGGATTGGTATCGTCCAACCACATGACTGGTGTTTCGTTCTACAATTTTAATAACCTCGCCGGTGTATTTGTTTTTGTTTTTACTGAGGACCATCACCTCCACCCTGTCGTTGTCCAGGGCTCCCTTGAGCCGGCTTTTGGGGACAAAAACATCGGATTCCAGTCCCTCGCAAATGATATATGCCGAACCATGTTTGGTGATATCTACTATTCCCTCGAAGATTCGACTGGCTTTCACGCTGTTTTGGTTGAATTTGAAACGATTTTCTTTGAGTTCAATAAGGAATCCTTCATTGGAAAGATGGTGAAGAGCATGATTGACCGAATCTTTACTATTGGAGAAGGATTCTGAGTGAATCAGTTGGTGGGCAGTATACACCCGGCTTGGATTTTTATAAAATTTTGTCTTTAATTTTTCTCGAAGGTCTTCTGTGTTGAGTTTCTTTGGTTTACGATGGTATTTTTTTTTGCTCATTGCTTTCTTAATGTTCTAAACTGATATATCCATCAGGTGTGATTTCAAACGTGAATTCACGGGTAATGGAGGGATCGTAATTCAAGGCATTTTCATTTTCCACGATACCTTCCACCATATGAATGACAGAGTCATTGTCGATCATTGCGATTCGCGTAATAATATTTTCGCCATCTGTTTTCATTCCCGCAATGACCTGGTGATGGATAAGCTCTCCAGAATTGGTGTACGTCATTACGAAATATTCGTATTGCAATAAAGCCGCTCTCCACAACACAATGGCGATAAAATTTTTCTCGGCTTTTAAACGAAAACACGGAACGTACTCCGTAAGTTCATCATCCTGCTGACCAATATAGGGAATAACAAAGGCATCCAACAATTCGGGTTTTATGCCCTTGTCCTGATTGCTGAAGTCATGATGGGCATCCTGATGGAGGTTGACAGGAAAAGGGACGGATTGAAATAATTCAATAAAATTTGAAAATACCTTAGCATTGGACATTGACCTCCTCTGAACTTTTTCATTTGTAATATGCTGCAAAATTACAGGAAATTTTCCAATAAAAATTTAGATGCGTTCTAAATAATTATTTATTCTTATCAGATTGGAAGTATGGAAATGATAATTTATAGCTTTGGAGATTGGAAAAGATATGGGTGAGCGCCGGCAGTCAAAACAAAGGCTGGCAAAGCGCTTCTGGGTAGTTTGCTGCGATTTGAAAGCGCCCCCGACGATGATAAATTAGCTTAAGCTGTATGATATGAATTGGTTATTACGCTTTTTTACTTCTTTGATCGGTCGAAAACTGATCATGAGTTTGACGGGATTGTTTCTGATTACCTTTTTGGTGATTCACCTCATAGGTAACCTTCAGCTGTTGAACGATGATGGCGGTTATTCCTTCAATACCTACGCGTATTTTATGACCCATAACGGCCTCATTAAGGCGATTTCCTATGGTTTGTATATTTTTATCATATTACATGCTTTTCAGGGGATCGTCATTACCATCCACAACCGGAAATCCCGGGATAAGAGATACAAAAACTATAAGTTTCGTAATCCGAGTTTTGCCTCATCCAATATGGCCCTGTTTGGTCTTTTGATACTCGCTTTTTTGCTTATGCATATGGGTGATTTTTGGTTGAAAATGAAACTTGGACAATTGACTATGGTGGAGTATCAGGGATTTGATCATGCTGTAGCTGATTTGTATACCCGAGTCAATACTGCATTCGATGTGTGGTGGATAGTGTTGCTTTATGTAGCGGGTCAGGTTGCCTTATTTTTTCACCTGAAACACGGTTTTTACAGTGCATTTCAAACCCTGGGCTGGAATCATCCCAAATATACCCCGATCATCAAGGGAGTGGGTCTGATCTATTCCATTGTCATACCCCTGGGTTTTGCCCTGATACCACTGTACCTATTTTTTGTCAAATAATCTATGAGTGAGATGAGTACAATCGTGAAAGAGAACGCCGTATCCACCGATCAAAACATCGTACTGGATTCTAAGATTCCCGAAGGCCCCCTGGAGGAGAAATGGCAGAATTATAAGGGAAAAATGAATCTTGTTGCCCCAAACAATAAGCGAAATCTGGAGATTATCGTAGTAGGTACGGGCCTGGCAGGTTCTTCCGCTTCGGCATCCCTGGCAGAGCTGGGCTATAAGGTGAAAACTTTCACCTTTCATGATTCACCTCGCCGGGCTCATAGTATTGCGGCGCAGGGTGGGATCAATGCGGCTAAAAACTATCAAAACGATGGAGACAGTGTATATCGTTTGTTTTACGATACGATCAAAGGCGGAGATTACAGGGCACGGGAAGCCAATACATATCGACTTGCTGAGGTAAGCGCCAACATTATTGATCAATGTGTGGCACAGGGAGTCCCTTTCGCTCGTGAATATGGGGGGATGCTGGCTAATCGATCTTTCGGGGGGGTCCAGGTTTCAAGAACTTTTTATGCGCGTGGTCAAACAGGGCAGCAGCTGCTCATTGGAGCCTATTCCGCTTTGTCACGACAGGTGTCCACGGGTCAGGTAGAGCTATATACCCGCCATGAGGTGTTGGATATAGTGATCGTAGATGGCAAGGCGAGGGGAATCATCGCACGAAATCTGATTACCGGAGAGATCGAACGCCATTCCGCACATTGTGTGGTTCTCGCAACTGGCGGTTATGGCAACGTATTTTACCTCTCAACCAATGCGATGGGTTGTAATGTTACCGCAGCCTGGCGTGCTGTTAATCGGGGCGCATTGATGGCCAATCCATGTTATACCCAGATTCACCCTACCTGTATTCCTGTATCCGGTTCGTATCAGTCAAAGTTGACGTTGATGTCGGAATCGTTGCGGAACGATGGAAGAGTCTGGGTGCCGAAGAAAATGGAAGATGTGGAAGCCATCCGGAAGAAGACAAAATCCCCCAATGATATCCCTGAGGAAGACCGGGATTATTATCTGGAACGGAGGTATCCCGCTTTTGGGAACCTGGTTCCCCGGGATGTAGCCAGCCGGGCCGCGAAGCAGGCATGTGATCAGGGGTTCGGAGTCAATGAAACGGGACTGGCAGTATTCCTGGATTTCAGTTCAGCCATCGAACGATACGGTAAGGCGGCCGCCCACCAGCACGGTATCCAGAATCCCGATGCTGCCACAATCCGCAAATACGGCGAGGAAGTAGTGGAACAGAAATACGGCAACCTGTTTGAGATGTATGAAAAAATAACAGGCGATAACCCATACAAAACACCCATGATGATCTATCCCGCGGTTCACTATACCATGGGTGGACTTTGGGTGGATTACAATCTCGAAACCAATGTACCTGGGTTGTTTGCTTTGGGAGAATGTAATTTCTCCGATCACGGTGCCAACAGATTGGGTGCATCCGCCTTGATGCAAGGTCTGGCTGATGGGTATTTTGTGATCCCTTATACTATCGGCCAATTCCTTTCCCATGAGATCAGAACCCCAAAAATTCCCAATGATACGCCCGAATTTCTCGAAGCGGAAAAGGCAGTTCATGATAGAATCGATAAACTGATGGGCGTTCAGGGAGACCTGACGGTAGATGATTTCCACCGCAAACTGGGTCTGATTATGTGGGAATATTGTGGGATGGCTAGAAATCGGGAGGGTTTGTTGAAAGCCCGTGGAATGGTTCGGGAATTGCGCGATCAATTCTGGATGGACGTGTATATCCCCGGCGACCGCAACGAGTACAATCCAGAGTTGGAGAAAGCACTTCGTGTCGCAGATTTCATGGAGATGGGCGAACTTATGATTCTGGATGCACTTCACCGCGAAGAATCTGCCGGTGGGCATTTCCGTGAGGAATACCAGACTCCCGATGGAGAAGCGATGCGCAATGACGAAGAATTTGCACATGTAGCTGCGTGGACCTGGGACCCGGTAGATCCGAAGATGTATATCGAGCCATTGATATTTGAAAATGTAGAACTCAAAGTCAGAAGTTATAAGTAAGGGTGTCTCGATGTAAGACCGTGTTGAGATGACAGACCAAAATATGAATTTAAAAAATCGAAACGGATGAAATTAACGCTTCAAATATGGCGACAAAAAAACAGAAATGTGAGCGGGGACTTCGAAACCTATGAGGTGGTGGCCAACCCCGATATGTCATTTCTGGAAATGCTGGATGTACTCAATCAGGAGTTGATCGAGCAAAAGAAGGATCCGGTAGCATTTGATCACGATTGCCGGGAAGGTATTTGTGGTACCTGTGGGATGATGATCAATGGTATGCCCCACGGCCCTCTTCGGGCTACAACTACCTGTCAGCTCCATATGCGGCATTTCAAAGATGGCGATACCATCATAATCGAACCGTTCAGGGCAGGGTCTTTTCCTGTGGTAAAAGACCTCGTTGTGGACCGATCGTCGTTTGACCGGATCATCCAGGCCGGGGGGTATATTTCCGTGGATACCGGTTCGGCGCCCGACGGCAATGTCGTGCCCATTGAAAAAGATCAGGCCTCAAGCGCCTTCGATGCAGCCGCTTGTATTGGGTGTGGTGCTTGCGTAGCTGCATGTCCCAATGCCAGTGCTGCGTTGTTTACCGGTGCCAAAATTTCCCACCTGGCGCAGCTTCCGCAAGGCAAAGTGGAATCGAAGACGCGCAGTCAGCGCATGGTAGCACAGATGAACAAAGAAGGATTTGGGAACTGTTCCAACATCGGGGCTTGTGAGGCCGAATGCCCCAAAGAGATTAGTGTGGCCCATATTGCCCGGATGAATCGGGAATTTATAAGTGCTTCATTTTCAAGCAAGAAAGTTGTGGATTAAATGTCGTTTAAAAACGTTAAGGTTAAAAATTCTTGAAGCACTTTAGATATTAGTTTTTAAATTTGTCCTAATCCCATTTACCACAGTCCCTCGGGCGAAATGAATTATCTGGATTTTATATCTCATTTTATCCAAAACTCCTCGGGGGACTATTTTTTCTCATTCACACCATATCGCGCTTCATTTTAATTTCAGCAAATTTGTTAGTGTATACTTTTATCCCCGGGGCGTTTCGGTTTGTCCGGCCCATACGATCATGTACCGGGGTTCGATAAGTTGGGAAAAATCGCCGATGACGAAGATGTAGAATGTCATCCCGTCAATTTTTTGACGGGATCCATTATACCTGTATACGATGGTTGTGGAAACGAAAAATACCGCTTTCGGTTAGGCTGGCAGACATCCGTACGGACAGCGAGTATTTTCGATGAAGCAAGCGGCGATTTTTCCACCTAGAAACCGGATATAATAATTACAAGATTCAGGTGATCTGTGATCGGACGCGTTTCCGGACGCCATTCCGTCTCCGGATTGTCACCTCCACGGTGCATCTTGATCCTCCGGACTAAGCTGTTTGAGCCTGACCATGCAGATTGACCGCTCCAGACAAAAAACTAAATCCAGCATCAAATCCGTTAGTAAGATTACTATGAAGAGAAACTTTACCCAGGTATGGCTACTACTCATTTTGACCTTCCAGCTTCCCTCCCAGAATATCCCGGAAGGATTTTATCTGGAAGAAATAACCGATCGGATTGACTACCCGGTAGGCATGGCTCATACAGGAACAGAGGATTCCTATATATGGACACAGGATGGGAAAGTCTGGTTGGTGAGAGACGGCCAATTGGCCTCGGAACCTATCCTCGACATTTCGGATGAAGTTGGCTTCTGGAGTGATCATGGATTGCTGGGCATGGCGCTACATCCCGATTTCTCAGATAATGGTTGGATATACCTCATGTACGTGGTGGATAGATACCATCTGTACCATGCCGACCAAAGTGATTATGATCCCACCAGAAATGAATACAACCAGGCGACCATAGCCCGGATTACCCGCTATACTATCCGGAACAATCAGGTGGACCCGGATAGCCGCAAAATTATCCTGGGAACAAATCCAGGTGACGGCATTCCGATTACCACCAAATCCCATGGCATAGGCACCTTGCTTTTTGGCAGAGATGGTAGCTTGCTGTTTTCAGTGGGAGATGGAAGTGCACCTGGAAAAGATTACGTAGGGCAAACACCCACGCCGGAAGCAGCATTTGACGATCAGGCTCTGGAAGATGGAATACTCCGAGAAAAAGAATATGTAGGAGCTTATCGCGCACAGTATTTGAATTCCTACTGCGGTAAAATTCTGCGAATCGATCCTGAAACCGGTCTTGGATTGTCTACGAATCCTTTTTATGATCCTTCTCAGCCCGATCGTCCGATTTCCAAAGTTTGGGCCCTCGGATTTCGCAATCCTTTCCGTATGACCCTTTTTCCGGGTAATACCAACGAAACTCCAGATGGCCCTGGGGATTTGCTGGTAGGAGATGTAGGCGATTGGAGTTGGGAAGAAATCAATATCGTCGATGGTCCTGGCCTCAATTTTGGGTGGCCAGTGTATCAAGGACAGGATTCCTATTATTTATTTCGAGATAAAAAGGTGCCCAATTATGATGCACCCATAGGAAATAGAAAATGCGAACAAGAATATTTCTATTTTAAAGATCTCATTGTACAGGGGGATGCAAGCCATAGTGCCAGATTTGTTCATCCATGTGGTTCTGATTTTACCATTCCGGATTCCATTCCCCAATTTGTGCATCAGAGGCCTGCCCTCTCTTATGCCAATTGGGTGAGTGAAAAAAAATCCGTACTTACACCCGGTTTTGACGAAAATGGGGATGCACAGGGTATAGCGATTGGTGATTCGAGGTCTTCAATCATTCAAGGAAATGACTTCAATGGGAGCTCATCCATTGCAGGCGTGTTTTACACCCTCGACGGATATCCGGAGTCATTTCACCATGCTTATTTTCATGGAGATTTTCAGGGATGGTTGCGCGTATTTACGTTCAATGAAAACCGGGAAGTAGAGACCATACAGGATTGGACAGATAAAATAGGGGGTGTCGTGGACATATCAGAGAATCCTTACGACCAGAGTGTGTATGTGGTTACCCACGATCCCCATCGAATTTTTCGAGTAAGTTTTGAAGGAAATCGTCGCCCGGTGATCCAGATGACCCCGGATACGCTCTTTGGTCCTGCACCGCTCACTGCCCTTTTTGATGCCTCTGCATCCTACGATCCTGAGGGGGAGGAGCTTCAGTTTACCTGGATTCTCGGGAATGACACGCTGAGCCACGATCCAATTTTGGAGAAAACTTTTACCACTGATTACCCGGAAACCTATAGAATATTGCTTGTTTTAACCGATGCTTCCGGGAAATCTAACCAACGTGAAGTGCTGGTCTCGGTCAATAATTCCCCTCCTGAAGTGGAGATTGTCAGTATTGGACCCGAAGATTTGTACAGTGTAAGCCAATCGACATCCTGGCCGCTGGAAGCCATGGTTTCCGATGCCGAACATGAACTGGCCGATTTGCAGTTCGAATGGACGGTTTTCCTACACCACAATACCCATTTTCATCAGGAAGCTCAGTATTTTACGCCAACTGCGGTTGCTCATATCGAACCTTTGGGATGTGGTATTGAGACCTACCATTACCGAATCAGATTAGCCGTAGAAGATCCATTAGGTCTGCAGACCGTACGTGAAAAGTTGTTGTTTCCAAATTGCGATGAAGTGAATTCCGAGTTCAGGATTTACCCCAATCCATCGCGGGGAGTACTCAATCTGGAATCAACGAAAATGGATGTGGGTGCCGTGAAAATATTTATACACGATCAGACAGGGAGGTTATATTACAAAGATGAAGGGACGATTCATGCAGATCAACCGTATAAGCTCAATCTGATGAAAATTCCTGCGGGTTGGTATGTATTGCAAATTTTTGGTGAAAATTTCCACTCACGAGAGGTCCTATTGATCAATTTTTGAATTCTACCGCATTGCCAAATTCCATTTAATTAGTACATTCAGGTGTTCAGGAATTATGAGAATCTGGGATGATGAATAAATTGGCTGTATCAGCGTGGATTAAAAAGCGGGGGCATGAAATGGGGTTCAGCCGTGTGGGCATTGCCCAAGTTGAAGCGTTGACAGAGGAAGGTCAAAGGTTGCAGGAATGGCTCAATAGGGGGTATCATGGTGATATGGGCTACATGGCCAATCACTTTGAAAAAAGGAAAGATCCTTCCTTGCTCGTGGAGGGTAGCCGGTCTGTCATTGTGGTGGCCTACAACTATTTTCCTCGGGAGGTTCCCCCCCCGGATTCATACAAAATATCCCGCTATGCCTTTGGCAAGGACTATCACTGGATCATGAAGGAAAAACTTCGTGAATTGCTCACGGACCTGGATCATCATTATGGCCCGGTTCAGGGTCGCGTATTTGTGGATTCTGCACCTGTCATGGAACGGGAATGGGCGAAGAGGGCTGGAATCGGATGGACCGGGAAAAACACTCTGTTAATCCATCCACGGCAGGGATCTTATTTTTTTCTGGGGGAAATCATAGTTGATATGGAATTGGCATACGATTTACCGATTCATGACTATTGCGGTACCTGCCGTCGATGTATAGATGCCTGTCCTACCGATGCTATTGATGAAGAAGGCTATCTTCTCAATGGTAGCAAGTGTATCTCCTATGCAACCATCGAGAAGAAAGGTCCTGTTCCCGAACATTTTGAAGGCAAAATGGAAGGTTGGATTTTTGGCTGCGATATTTGCCAGGAGGTTTGTCCGTGGAATCGATTTTCAATGCCACATGAAGAACCCGCCTTTGAACCCCATCCCGACTTATTGAACCTGACCAAAGAAGACTGGAAAGCCTTATCGCCGGAAGAGTTTGGAGAACTATTTCGTAAATCTCCGGTAAAGAGAACGAAATTCGAGGGTTTGAAGCGCAATATCGCTTTCGTCGATCAAACCAGCTCCACTGAATAATGAATCTGAGTTGAATTGATTATCCTTCCCAAGCGTCCAATTTCCTCCCAGCCGGAGAAAAAAAACTGTCTTCATCATTTATGATCAAAATTGATTCATCAAATTACCACTCTGCCCACCCCGGTCCTGTTTTGCAAAAACCTTGCGCATGAGGTCTGTAGTTCGCAGGGATACGTTTTCACGGATACCTTGCTCCTCTTGTTCAATTCGTTGAAAAATCGACTTCAATGCAAGTTCAGAAATGAAACCGTTGAAATCGGGGTTAACTTTTTCTCGCAGAGGCAACCTGTTGTACAGATCGGCGATTTTTCCCCACTCATCCAGAGCTCCTACATTCTGCAAATTTTGCTGAGTGATGGTGCTAAATTCCTGGTATAAAGGTTGGTATGTCTTGCCTTCCAGATACCGTGTCGCTGCATCCTTTTCTCCCCGCATCAAAATATCATAGGCATCCGCAAAAGTAAGTTCGGTGATCGCTTTTTTAAAAATCGGAAGCGAAGCTTCCACTGCATCCGTAGTGGCCTGGGTGACTTTTTGGGTAAACTGGTTTACATATTGATTGACAACCGGAACATTGCTCAGGGTACGAATGACATCGATGGCTTCGGGTGGAATTTTGATATTGGAACCCTCGGTAAGGAAGCTGGGATCCTGTGAAAATTCACGTACTGCTTTTTCTGCACCCTGGTACAGGGCCTGTTTGAGGCCTTCGCCTATCTGAGCTGTGGACAATCCGCCCTCTCCGGCCAATTCCTGCAAAACATCACAGGAAGCCAACTGCAATACGAGAAATAGCATCAATACTCTTTTCATGTCGGTAATTTACTTTCTGATACATTATACGAATTCAACAGAAAGATCGTGCTTAATTTTTCATTAAATTTTTTAAATAAAGTCTCTGGTAGGTCTCAATTGGCTATGATCCTTTATTTTTGTGGTTCCAAAGAGAGAAAATGCGAAACGATGTGGGGATTTAGACTCCTTTGGTTATGTGGGAATCACAAAACAATAAGTGCTGCTTAATACAGAATTTAACATGGATAAAAGAATACGAATCGATCAGTTGCTGGAGAAAAAACCATTGGGGCAAACTGTAACGGTAAAAGGTTGGGTGCGAACTTTTCGCAATAACCAGTTCATCGCCCTCAACGATGGCAGTGATTTCGATAGCATACAAATCGTCATTGATCGGGAGAAAACGGAAGAATCGGTTTTAAGAAAAATTCATCCTGGAACGGCATTGGGTGTCACCGGCGTGTTGGTGGAATCACAGGGTAGGGGCCAGGTTGTAGAAATTCATGCGGATCAAATCGTGATATACGGGGAATCTGATCCAGAGAAATATCCTATCCAACCTAAGAAACACAGCAAGGAATTTTTAAGGGAAAATGCCCACCTGAGGTTTCGGACCAATACGTTTGGAGCTGTCTTTCGTATTCGCCATCAATTGGCTTATGCCATCCATACTTTTTTCCACGAACGAAAATTTTACTATCTCCATTCCCCCATTATTACTGCATCTGATGCCGAAGGAGCAGGTGAGATGTTCAGAGTAACCACTCTGGACCCGGCCAATATTCCGCTCAACGAACAAGGAGAGGTGGACTTCAAAAAAGATTTTTTTGGCCGCGAAACCAATTTGACCGTTTCCGGACAGCTGGAAGCTGAGTTGGGTGCGCTTGCCCTGGGGCAGGTATATACCTTTGGCCCTACTTTTCGGGCTGAAAATAGCAATACCAGCCGCCACCTTGCAGAGTTTTGGATGGTGGAGCCTGAAGTGGCCTTCAACGATTTATTTGACAACATGGACCTGGCTGAGGACATGCTCAAATATCTGATCGACTACGCATTGAAACACTGCAGAAAAGATTTGGAATTTTTAAATGAACAAGCTGAGAGAGAAGACAGTCAGAAGCCGAAGGACGAACGACCGGCCATGAACCTGCTCGATCGTTTACAGTTTTGTCTGGATCATGATTTTGCCCGAATTTCCTATACCGAGGCCATCGATATATTATTGAATTCCAAGCCCAATAAGAAGAAAAAATTCAAATTTCCCATAGAAGAATGGGGGGCGGATCTACAGTCGGAACATGAAAGATTTCTGGTCGAAAAATATTTCAAAAAACCGGTTATCCTGTATGATTATCCGAAAGAAATCAAATCATTTTACATGAAAGTGAACGAGGATGGGAAAACGGTGCGAGCCATGGACATACTGTTTCCGGGCATAGGGGAGATTGTGGGTGGTTCCGAAAGGGAAGACAATCTCGATATCTTGCTGGAACGGATGAGGGAGCTCAATATCCCGCAGGATGAATTGTATTGGTATCTCGATATCAGAAGATTTGGTTCATGTCCGCACAGTGGGTATGGCCTGGGCTTTGAAAGAATGGTGCAGTTTGTTACGGGTATGTCCAACATCAGGGATGTAATCCCTTTCCCACGGACCCCGGGCAACGCCTCTTTTTAAAATTTTTCGTAGGGCGGGTTCTAAGGGATAATGGCAGGGATTCTGATACCGGATATGGATCCTGGACACTCAGCCACTATCCCATGCAGGGATAGGAGATTTCATTCTTCCTCACCCCAGTAAAATGTAGTTCTATCCCCCCGGTATGCCTGCCTGGTGGCCTGTCTTTCCCGTTGTCGGTCCAGCACCAGGCTGGCCAACCCCCTCGGAATTGAGCCCTGATCTGTCTGTTTGAGAACGCGGAGGATTTTTCTTTCATCCACATCGAGACGGTAAAGCGTGCTCATGAGCAAGTCCGTTTCTTGTTCCAGCATCTTCGCAATTCGGTTTTCCAGCCAGATGCGCAATTCTTCTTCTGGTGTGCAGGTGAGTTCGATATCAAAATGATGTCGGATCAGATCGCTCATGAGCCTATGTTTTGCTTCTGTCTGATCATTGTCAGGATGTCTTCCACATATCTTCGATCATTGGACAATCGGGGCACCTTGACCTGGGCTCCCTGTCTTTTCTGGTGTTTGAGCCAGCGTTCAAAGGTATGGGGGGGCAGGGTGGTCACAGAAAGATTTTCTAAAGCCAGATTACGGGTTCGTTTGGCGGCGTAATCGGAATTTATTTTCTGAAGTTCCTGATCCAGGATTTCAGCAAACTGGTTGATATCCACAGGCGGGTGCTGGAATTCGATCAACCATTCGTGACGGCCCTTTTCACCGCTTTGTAAATATTTGGGTGCTACGGTATAATCTTTGATTTCGCTCCTGGTCAATTCCGTCGCTTTGCTGATGGCGGAATCGGTATTGTGGATCATGACCTCCTCTCCAAAGGCATTAATGAATTGACGGGTTCTGCCTGTTATTCGAAATTGATGTGGATTGGTGTTTGTAAACCGAATGGTGTCTCCGATTTCATATCGCCAGAGCCCGGAGGAGGTGGAAATGATAACGGCATAATCCACATCGGATTGAACGTCCTCCAGAGGAATAACTGGTGCATCGGGGTCTCCGTAGGATTCCATCGGAATAAATTCATAAAATACCCCGTGATCGAGTAACAGAATCATATCATCATCGGGTCTGTATTGTGTGCCAAAGTACCCCTCTGAGGCATTGTAAACCTCCTGGTAGATAAAATCTTCACGCGGAATCAATTGGTCAAACTGATTCCTGTAGGGTTCGAAATTAACCCCGCCATGTAGGTAGAGTCTTAGATCAGGCCATACTTCCAAAATGTTTTTTGCTCCGGTTTTCTCGAGGATTTTTCGAAAAAGTACGAGGTTCCATGTGGGGACACCCCCGATAGTTGCAATTTCATTTTCCTCTATGGCTAAGTCTGCCGTCATCTCCAGTTTTTTTTCCCAATCCTCCATGATGGCTACCTTGACATCGGGTACGTAAAATGGTCGTCCGATTAGCGGGAGGTTGGTGATCATGATTGCAGAGACATCGCCGATAATAGACTCAGGGTTTTGGGTGAAATGGGAGAGACTGCCCCCCAGAATCAGGCTTTTCTTTTCGAATAATTGCAGGTCGGGGTTGTGATGATATAAAATTGCGAGGGTATCCCAGCTGCCCTTTTTGTGGCAGTCGTGGAAGTTTTCTTCTGATACCGGAAGGAATTTGGAGCGGGCATTGGTGGTACCGCTTGATTTGGAGTACCACGTAATCTGTCCCGGCCACAGGACATCGCGTTCCCCCATCATCATTTTGTGGATCTGGGGTTGCAGGTCTTCATAACTGGAAACGGGCACCCGGTCCCGAAATGTATCGTAATGATTTATCTCAGAAAAATGGTATTTCCTTCCCCATTGGGTATGTTGGGCAGTGTCGATTAGATAGTCCAGGACTTCATATTGATATTTGAAAGGATCTTGGAGGACCTGGGTCAATGCGTTGTATTTTGACTTCAGGAAAAGCTTTACCGTTTTGTTGATTAGTCCTTTCATCGCTTATTTGAATATCACATCTTCAGACACGTATTTCTTTAAAAATTTTGCGGTAAAACTCTCATCGACCCGGGCAACTTCCTCCGGTGTGCCCTGAGCCACAATGCGTCCACCGTGTTTACCGCCTTCCGGACCAATATCGATGATGTGATCTGCGGTTTTGATCACATCCATATTGTGCTCGATAATGATAAACGTATTTCCCTTGTCAATAAGTTTTTGCACCACCTGTAGCAGTCGTTCAATATCCTGAAAGTGTAATCCGGTGGTGGGTTCATCCAGGATGTACAACGTGTTGCCCGTATCCCGCTTGGATAATTCTTCTGCCAGTTTGACTCTCTGTGCTTCTCCTCCGGATAATGTGGTGGCCGATTGTCCTAGAGTGATGTACCCCAATCCCACATCCTGGATCGTTTTGAGCTTGCGGTAAATCCGGGGTACCGGTTCGAAAAATTCTACGGCCTCATCGACGGTCATTTTCAAGACATCGCTGATATTTTTCCCTTTATACAGTATTTCGAGAGTTTCCCTGTTGAAGCGTTTGCCAAAACAGGTAGGACATTCGATATAGACATTGGGGATGAAATTCATCTCAATCTCTTTCATCCCTGCACCGCCACAGTCTTCACATCGACCTCCTTTCACATTAAAGGAAAACCGACCGATTTTATAGCCTCGTATTTTGGCTTCCGGAACTTCGACGTAGAGTTTTCGGATGTCGGTGAACACATTGGTGTAGGTGGCCGGATTGGATCGTGGAGTCCGACCGATGGGGGATTGGTCGATGTCGATAACCTTATCGAGGTGTTCGATCCCTTTGATTTCCAGATGAGGTAGGGGGCCCTGAAGGCTGTTGTAAAAGTGTTTCCGTAGGGCGGGATACAAGGTTTCATTGATGAGACTCGACTTACCGCTTCCCGAAACACCGGTCACACAGGTCAGGGTTTGCAAAGGAATTTTTACGGAGATATTTTTCAGATTATGGCCGGTCGCACCGATAATTTCGATTGATTTCCCGTTGCCAGGCCGACGTTTATCCGGAATGGCGATGGTTTTGGTGCCCTGAAGGTATTGACCGGTGATGCTTTGTGGATCATTTTTGACTTCTTCAGGATGACCTACCGAAACAATTTCTCCCCCTAGCTTACCAGCTCCGGGGCCAATGTCGATCAGATAGTCCGACGCCAGCATGATGTCTTCGTCGTGCTCCACCACCAGTACCGAGTTGTCGGATTCTGTCAGGTTTTTCAGTGCAGTGATCAGACGTTGATTGTCGCGTTGGTGCAATCCGATGGAAGGCTCATCCATGATATAGGTAATCCCACTAAGCTGAGAACCGATCTGGTTGGCCAGGCGGGTACGTTGAGATTCTCCGCCCGACAATGATTTGGCAGGCCGATTGAGAGACAAATAGCTCAATCCTACTTCCAAGAGAAAATGCAATCGCGATTTGATTTCCTTGAGTACCTCGCTTCCAATTTGCATTTGCCGGGGTGAGAGATGCTGGGGCAGGTCGTCCAGCCAATGGGCTAATTCGTCCAGATCCAGATTGGCGACCTCTCCGATATGGCGGTTGTCTATTTTAAAATGGAGGGATTCCTTTTTCAATCTGTAACCCTGACATTCACTGCAATCCTGTACCGACATAAATTCACCGGCCCATTTCCTGATCCGCTCCGAGGTACTTTCATTGAACCATCGATCGAGCATTTTAATCAGTCCTTCGGTCAGGATCGAATTTTCGGAAAGATCCAGGCCCCGGGCGCTGATTTCCACGTCCTCGCCACCCCCATGCATTATGATCTGCATGGCCTCCTTTGGAATTTCAGAGATGGGTGTATTTAAGGTAAAATTAAAATGACGTGCCAGAGCTTTCAACTGATCAAAAGTACGGTTATCCCTCCTTTCGCCGATGGGTGGTATCCCCCCTTTGCTGAGAGACAATGTAGGGTCGGGGATGATCTTCTCCATATCCACTTCGTTGACATAGCCCAGGCCGTTGCAACGAGGGCAGGCACCGTAGGGAGAGTTGAAAGAAAAGGTGTTGGGAGAAGGGTCTTCATAAGAAATCCCGGACTCCACATCCATCAAATCCCGGCTAAATCGGTGCACTTCACCACTTTCCATATCCTGGATAAAAATCAATCCATCCCCCATGTCGAAGGCCGTGGAAATCGATTTTTCCATACGCTGGAGACGATCTTCCAGTACTTTGATGCGGTCAACGACGACCTCGATGTCATGAACCTGGTACCGTTCTACGCGCATTCCTTTGGTGAGTTCGGTCATGGTGCCATCTATTCTGACCCTGGAGAATCCTTGTTTCCGAACCTGTTCGAAGAGTTCGCGGTAATGACCTTTTCGCCCTCGAACCAAGGGAGCCAGGATGGTGATGTTTTGTCCCTCAAATTCCGAAAACAACCGGTCTATGATTTCCTCTTCTGTGAACTGGAGCATTTTCTTGCCCGTTTTCCAGGAGAAAGCCTCCCCGATGCGGGCATAGAGAAGTCGGAGCAAATCGTATAATTCAGTGATGGTGCCTACGGTGGAGCGAGGGTTCCATCCGCTGGTTTTTTGTTCGATAGAAATGACCGGGCTGAGGCCCGTGATCTGATCTACGTCCGGACGCTCCATTTTGCCGATGAATTGTCGTGCATACAGGCCAAAGGTTTCCATATACCTTCGCTGGCCTTCAGCAAACAGGGTGTCAAATGCCAGTGAAGATTTACCACTCCCGCTGATTCCGGTGATCACCACGAATTTGTTGCGCGGGATTTGGACATCGATGTTCTTCAAGTTGTTTTCCCGGGCACCCGAGATTGAAATGTATTCCTGTTCTTCCAATTCCTGTCTTTTCCTGTTACGTTGACACTTTGACTGCATCTGCGGCGGATGTCCACAAAACGACTTACAAAAGTAG
>CAYRRD010000008.1:0-88196 GCA_964426625.1 uncultured Saprospiraceae bacterium
GGATTGAGATCTCGCGCGATCTCAACTCTGGAGGAGTTGAACTATTCAGACATAGAGTCTGATCAGAAATTCAGAAAATGTATCCTTGATGTTCTGCGAGTTAGAGTATGTTGTTGGCCCATTCATTATTTTTAACTTGATGTGGAGAAGTCTGATGTTCTACCTGTAAAGTTATGGTACACTTACATCAATATCCTTCCCTAAAACAAACAAATTAGAAGGCTAATACGCTTAATCTCAGAACTATATGAGATTATGAAGAAACCCTACTTACTCTTGTATGATGATTTTCCAAAGTTGCTGTTCCACGCAAAGGGATATGAAAATCTCAAATCGAGGTATGAGGAAAAATGCATGGATAGCTTTGGATACCATCCACCTGGAATATGTGCAACCCTGGAATATGGGGACTTTATAAAACCTGAGATAAGTCAGGGATCGCTCAAACAGCGAAAACACCTTGGGGCACTTTTAATGAAGTAACACGAAATACCGGAAAAATTGAGTTTTACCACTTACCACACCCGCAATGGTTCCTATGGCCTTGTTCGTGGTTACTATTTGAAGTGCCTGTAAGCAACGTGTATTCAGGCCAGACCCGCATACCGTTCGTGATCCATCATGACGAAATAAAGCCAGATGATCTGTACATTTCGACAATTCAATCATTGAACTTTGAAGTCAAATGTGATGGTTCCACATTGACGATCCACTGTCCCTTCAGAAAACCGATATTGCCGGGCAAATTTTTCCGCAGTACTTACCAGGTCGGGATCATTGCTATTGCTTCCCCTTTGCCTGAAATTGGCACTGATCACCTGACCACTGCTATTTACACACACCTGAATTACCACGCGGCCTTGTTTCTGAGAATTCTCCACCACTTCGGGAATGTACTGGATGCGACGTCCTTCCAGTCCATCACCTACTGAACCCTTTCCCGTGGATAATCCTTCCAGATTATCTGCATTGGGGTCTCCTAAAGGATCTCCCTGATTTCCCTGGGTATCCGTCTGACCTTTGCCCCCTCCAAACAGGTCCCCAAACTGCTTTTTCGTCTCAGCAAATTCTGCTTCCTTCCGGGCTTCTTCCTCGCGTTGACGCTGCTCTTCCAACTGCTTTTGACGTTCTGCCTCTGCTTTTTTACGGGCTTCCTCTTCTTCCTTCTTACGAAGCGCTATAGCATTGGGATCTTCCTGTGTTATCACCTCTTCCTCCACGACCTGTTCTTCCACCACTTCAGGAGCCGAAGGCGGAGGTGGGGTTACTACTTCCGGTTGTGGAGGCACTTCTTCTTCCTGCTGGGTATCTGGCTGAGTATCACCACGCCCCATATTGGGCATACCAAAACTGACCAGAATCCCTTCCTGACCTGGTGGAGGGACTTGAAATGACATAAAGGGGAACAACATCAATATCAATAAGATAATATTGACGATGATACTCGTCCTAACAGCTTTCTTTCGGTCTTGTGGATCGGTTTCAAATTCTTTCATGATTCTTGATTTTATCTCACAGGATCGGTAGCAATGATGGCCTGAGCGCCCAACCGATTAGCCAGATCCATGACGCGAACAGTATAATCCAATTGACTTGTCTTATCTGCAGCTATCACAATGGTAGGTTTCTCATTACCGCCTTTATTAAGTCCAACACGCAATTCCTGTTCAATGTTCCCCAGACTCATTTCCACTCCATTGAGATGATAGCTTCCATTACTTCTGATTGAAATCGTATATGACTGCGGAGCCACCGTTTTGGAAGTACTGCTTGGCAAGGTAAGGCGAAGTGCATTGGGACTAACCAGGGTGGAAGTCAACATGAAAAATATCAGCAACAGAAATATAATATCTGTCAGGGATGCCATGCTAAATTCGGCATTGACTCTATTTCGTTTCTTAAGTGCCATATCTTAAGGTGTATTTGCAGGCTCCTGCAATAAATCCATAAATTCCACAGCTGTCCTCTCCATTTTATAGATTACTTTTTCCACATTTGTCACCAGAAGATTGTAAGCTATAAACGCAAAAATTCCTACGAAAAGCCCAAATGCAGTAGTGATTAAAGCTTGATATATCCCCCCAGCCAAAACATCGGGGGTGATATTCTCAGCGGTGGACATTTCGTAAAAAGCCATGATCATCCCCGTAACTGTACCGAAAAATCCCAACATAGGTGCGGCACCCGCAATGGATGCCAGAGTGCTGAGATTTTTTTCCAACCTGAATACTTCAAGGTTCCCAACATTTTCAATAGACGTGTTCACATCCTTGAGTGGTTTACCGATCCGCATCAGACCTTTCTCTATCATGTGAGCAGCAGGAGAATCATTATTCTGACACAAAGCCTTGGCCCCTATAATATTCCCCGCCTGAACGCTAGCCCTGATGTTGTTCATAAAGTTGTTGTCAATTCTTCCTGCCCGGTTAATCGCAGAATATCTCTCCACGAAAAGGTACAATGCAACAACGAACATGGCGATCAGTATCAAAACAATGACAATACCGATCCAACCGCTTTTGACGATCAACTGGAACAGGCTTTCTCTTTCGATGGTAGTTTCCTCAAGTTGAACAGCTTGTTCCTGCAACAAAACCATAACATGTAGTAAATTCATAAGATTATTGTAGTTTGAAGTTGAACTTCAAAGTTAAGAATAATTATATATTATCGATAATTGTAATACGTAGAATTCAAAAAAATTATGGGGTTATTTCTCACTAAGAATGGGAAATATTTTGAATTTATTATCTTATGCCCTCAAAATAATGAGTTTCCGCCGAATAAATATTTCTTAACATGTATATCCTTGGAGTTTTTCTAACTTTGAGTCAAAACCAAAACACTCGATATGCACCGAATCAAGAATATAGCTGTATTGGGATCAGGTATCATGGGATCAGGCATAGCCTGCCACCTTGCCAACGCCGGATTTTCTGTACTCATGCTGGATATCCTACCCAATAATTTAACCCCAAGTCAATCAAAAAACCCCTTGGCACGAAACGCCGTTGCCGCTAAAGCGCTCCAACAAATCATGAAAAGTAAGCCCGCACCCCTTGTTACTCAGGAAGCAATTAAAAAAATAAAAATTGGAAACCTGGAGGATGACCTGGACAAAATCAAAGATTGTGATTGGGTTATTGAGGCGGTTGTAGAAAGGCTGGATATTAAAAAATCGCTTTTTGAGAAAGTGGATCAGGTTCGGAAACCGGGCACGTTGGTTTCATCCAATACCTCTGGGATTCCTATCCATTTAATGTCTGAGGGAAGGTCAGAGGATTTCAAAAAGCATTTCCTGGGCACCCACTTTTTCAATCCTCCACGATACTTGCGACTATTGGAGATCATTCCTACTGATCATACCAAGCCCGCGGTCGTCGATTTTTTCATGAAGTTTGGAGATGCCTATCTGGGCAAGGATACTGTACTGGCAAAAGATACTCCAGGTTTTATAGGCAATAGAATCGGAGTGACAGCGATGGCCAAAACATTTGAATTGACCCAGGAATTAGGACTCTATCTCCACGAAGTGGACAAGCTGACAGGTCCGGCACTAGGCCGACCCAAAACCGGTACCTTCCGGCTTGGCGATCTTGTAGGCCTGGACACTGCTGTTAAGGTATTAGAAGGTCTCAAACAGATGTGTCCCGACGATGAAGAGGTGCAAAAAATCAGTGTACCCCGATTCCTATCCCACCTTATAGATCATAAATACTACGGAGATAAATCAGGACAGGGATTTTACAAAAAAACGGATGACAAGGATGAACAGGGAAGGTCAGTTATCCTGGAACTAGATCTCCAATCTTTGGAATATCACAAAGCCCCCGGAACTGAATTGAAAAGTCTTCAAACCAGCAAGCAGATCGATTCACTTCCCCAAAGAATAAAATCCTTGTGGAATGTGGATGACAAAGGAGGTGAACTGATCCGAAAATCTTTGGCTTTTACCTTCTTGTACTCGGCTTCAAAAATCCCCGAAATTGCAGATAAAATTTACAGCATTGATGATGCTTTGAAAGCTGGATTTGCCTGGCCCTTAGGGCCGTTTGAATACGCCGATATTGTGGGGGTGGATGCATTGATCGAAGTAGGTGAATCCATGGGTATGTCTGTACCAGAGTGGATTCGTTCTTTCCAGAAGTCTGATGCCAATAGTTTTTACACCTTAATCTCGAACAGGCCCCATTTTTACGACCTCAAAACCGGCGATTATTTACCCGTTCCGGGAACTGAGGATAAAATTCAAATGGCCTTTTTCAAGGGACATTCACCTGTTTATTCCAACGATGAAATCAAACTTCACGACATCGGTGAGGATGTCCTGGGACTCGAATTCACAAGCAAGGCCAATGCAATCGGGGAAGGCATTCTCAGAGGTATCCACGAATCCATCGAAATTGCAGAAAACGGAAATTGGAAAGGCCTTGTCATTGCAAACGATGGCAAAAATTTTACTGTAGGAGCCAATCTCATGCTAATAGGATCACTGGCCTACCAGCAGGAATTTGATGAATTGAATGCGGCGGTGAAATTGTTTCAGGATACGAGTATGCGAATCAGAACAAGTAAGATACCCGTGGTAGCCGCTACACAAGGTTATGTTTTTGGCGGTGGTTGCGAATTTGTAATGCACACGGATAGTACGATAGCCTCCACCGAATCCTATGTTGGACTTGTGGAAGTGGGCATTGGGCTCTTACCAGGTGGAGCCGGATCAAAGGAGTTTACCGTCAGAGCCTCTGATGCCTATAAAAATTCCACGGTCGCTAATAATATTCTCATGGATTGGTTTAAAATTATTGCTATGGGCGAGGTGTCGACCTCTGCACAAGAAGCGGTGAAATTGGGCTACCTCAATGAAAAGGACAGGATTATCATGCAACAGGCAGATCGCATTGCCGTGGCACGCCAGCGGGTGGTGGAACTGGCAAGTACTTATGTTGGACCCAGTGAGCGGCACGACATCAAAGTTTTGGGACGGTCCGGACTGGGAACCCTCGAACTTGGCATCAATGAATTGAGATTGGGTCGCTATGCCAGCGAACATGATGCAAAGATCGCCCGAAAAATCGCATTTATAATGTGCGGAGGGGACTTGAGTGAAGTCCAGGAAGTCAGTGAATCTTACCTCCTAGATCTGGAACGGGAAGCATTTCTGAGTCTATGTACAGAACCCAAAACGCTGGAAAGGATTCAACATATGATCCAAACTGGAAAACCACTTCGCAATTAGAACCATACACCCTTAAGACATTTAAATAATAAATACCATGGATGCTTATATTGTAAAATGCTATAGAACGGCGGTTGCTAAAGCGCCAAGAGGGGGCTTCAGGTTTACCAGGCCTGAAGACCTGGCTGTGGCATTGATCCGCCATATTATGTCCGAAGTGCCGGAAATCGAAGCCAAAGAAGTGGATGATGTCATCGTTGGATGTGCCAATCCTATGGCTGAACAGGGCTTGCAGATCGGAAGGAGAATCAGCCTGGCCGCATTGGGAGAAGAGGTACCCGGTGTCACCGTTAACCGGTACTGTGGATCTGGACTTGAAACCATCGCTATAGCTACTGCAAAGATTCGGGCGGGAATGGGCCACATTTATTTTGCAGGCGGGGTTGAAAGTATGAGTTTGATTCCACTTACCGGTATCAAACTGGCTCCTCATTATGAAGTAGTTAAAAACACACCTGACCACCTGGTGTCTATGGGCCTCACTGCAGAAGCGGTAGCCCGGAAATACAACATTTCACGGGAAGACCAGGATAGGTTTGCCTTGCGTTCCCACCAGAACGCAGCGCATGCCATCGATCAGGGATATTTCAAATCACAGATTGTACCTTTCGAGGTACACCAGGTATTCGTGGAACACAATGAAAGAAAGGAGAAAAAATATACCGTAGATACTGATGAAGGTGTAAGACGAGACACCTCCCTGGAGGCACTGACTCGGTTGCGCCCGGTATTTACAAAAGGAGGCTCTGTGACAGCCGGAAATTCATCCCAAACTTCGGATGGCGCAGCGTTTACCCTGGTAGTAAGTGAAGAAATCGTCAAAAGGTATCAACTCAAACCTCTAGCTCGGTTGGTGAGTTGTGCGTCAGCTGGTGTAGACCCCCTTTACATGGGAATCGGACCCATCGCAGCTGTTCCCAAAGCCGTTAACCAGGCAGGACTAAATTTGCATGATATCGATCTGATTGAATTGAATGAAGCTTTTGCTACGCAAAGTCTTGCAGTGGTACGTGAACTGGATCTGGATATGCAGAAGCTCAACGTAAACGGGGGAGCCATAGCACTCGGCCATCCACTGGGTTGTACGGGAACCAAGTTGACCACACAGATCATTTTTGAACTTGAGCGTCGACAGAAAAAATATGGATTGGTCACCGCATGTATCGGTGGAGGGCAGGGTATCGCCGGCGTACTTGAAAGAGTATAAGATCGGGTTTTTTAGCGCTCCATTTCATAAGTTCTTCACACTTATGACGGCTTCTTTGTCGCCGTACCTTCATCACCGAAAGCCTCACGTAGGCTTGTCCTATGCGCGGTTTTGTGTCTTAGGTACAACAAAAAATAATCAGGTCATTGGTATAAATTACATATGAAACAGAGCACCAGGGGAATCGGGGAAATTTATGGAATCCTTCCTTTCCGATTTGGAATGTATCTTTTGCATCCCATCGATAAAAAATGGATCCTGGAACTCTTTATATTTCAAATCCATTTCATATGAATTGGCGGCTCCGTTTCTTTTTATGGGCATTGCACCGAAAGCCGGAACCACTGCCAGTCAGAGATATTCAGAAGTACCGGGAGCATGCTGACCGTTCCTGGCGCATTCACAAGACCTGGATTGACGGTCGGCAGGTCAAGGTGAAGGATGTAAAGGACTTTACTCTACCCAATCGGCACGGTGAAAATATTCGAATTCGTCACTACAAATCGTTGGGTTCGGATAACGTTACGATGTTTTACTTTCATGGCGGCGGATGGGTCGGCCGAAACATAGATACATACGACAATGTTTGTCGCAGGATTTGCAAGAATGCCGGGATTGACATTTACTCTATCGAATATCGAAAAGCACCCGAAGTCCCTTTTCCTGGCGCGATCGAAGATGGCATAGACATGATCCGACAAATTGCCCGAACATCGGCGAAAGACAATTTTATATTATGTGGTGATAGCGCCGGGGGAAATATGGCAATATCCATCTCCTACCTACTCAAAGATGAAATACCTTTTCAGAAACTCCTGCTATTCTACCCTCCCTTGACCACAGATTTCACATTTCCTTCATTTTCTATGTACGGTAAACAGCACATAATAGAAACCGAAACCATCACCTGGATGAGAGATCAATATCTTCCCTCACCGGAGCTATACAACAATGTTCTCGCCTCACCCTTGCTGCATCCCAGTTTTGATTTCCTACCCCCTACCATGGTGACCGTGGGGGGAAAAGATCCATTGCAAGATCACTTAAAATTGTTTAAAGAAAAAATAATAAGAGAAGGAAAATCAATCCATTACATCGAGTACACCGAGCTTCCGCATGGATTTTTCCTGTTGTACAACCTTTCTCCTCTGGTCCGGCAAGCCTATGAAGATGTTTATCGTTTTATAGCAGAACCTATATTCTCCTAACGCTTCAGGCAAAAGGTGCATTCACAATATCAGTATAGATCTATTCCCACACTATATTGTCATGTTGCGATTGTCGATAATCGAAAGTAATCTGAGATTTATTCCTGCAACTTAGACCGCAAACACAATGGCAGGGAGGTTCATTAGATTTGCAGACATCCGTCTTGACCAGTAGAGCAAAGAAAAAAGCCCGGAAAATCGCATCTGGTTTGCGAACAAAGCTTTCCGGGCATTTTTGAAATGTATTTTATAGGAAACTATACCACCATCGGGGTATTGAGTCTGTCCAGGGAAGCATCGATTTCTTCCTGCGATAACTCATGATCTACAATCTTTCCGGCAAAATAATCCTCAAAAGCCTTCATATCGAAATTACCATGACCACAAAGGTTGAACAAAATAGTTCTCGATTTACCTTCTTCTTTAGCAGCTCTGGCTTCCCGTACAACGGTGGCTATACCATGCGAAGCTTCCGGCGCAGGAATAATTCCTTCTGTTCTGGCAAAAAGGACACCAGCCTCAAACACTTCTTTATTTTTTAGTGCCTGGGCTTCGATAAGACCATCGTGCAGCAACTGACTAACAATGGTTCCGGCACCATGGTAGCGAAGTCCTCCTGCATGAATAGGGGCAGGTACAAAATCATGGCCCAGTGTGTACATAGGAAGTAGTGGCGTCATACCTACGGTATCCCCAAAATCATATCGGAATTGTCCACGGGTTAGTTTGGGACATGAAGCTGGCTCACTGGCGATAAAACGGATATTTTGACCTTCCTCCAGGTTGAGTCTGAGAAAAGGAAAAGCTATCCCGGCAAAATTGGATCCTCCTCCGAATGGGGCAACCACGACATCGGGCAAATCTCCAGCCTTCTCCAGTTGTTTCAATGCCTCCTGACCAATTATGGTCTGGTGCGTTAGTACATGATTGAGTACGCTACCCAGGGCATACTTGGTATGCGGATCTTTGGCAGCTTGCTCTACCGCTTCAGAAATTGCAATACCCAGCGATCCGGGTGAATCCGGATTATCGGCAAGAATTTTCCTCCCAGCTTCCGTATTAGTGGAAGGGGATGGAAACACCGTAGCTCCCCAGGTATTCATCATGGTTTTACGATAGGGTTTATGATCAAATGAGATGCGGACCATATAAACCTCACACTGGATATCAAATAACTGACAGGCAAAGCTCAAGGCGCTACCCCATTGTCCAGCACCCGTTTCTGTCGTAATCCGTTTAACCCCGGCCTTCATATTGTAATAGGCCTGCGGAACCGCGGTATTGGGTTTGTGTGATCCTGAGGGACTTGTGCCTTCATACTTGTAATAAATCTTCGCCGGGGTATCCAATGCTTTTTCCAAACCATATGCCCTGTAAAGCGGAGTAGGACGCCAAATGGAATAGACATCCCGTACTTCATCGGGAATAGGAATCCACTTTTCCTGGGATACTTCCTGCATGATTAGGTCCATGGGGAATAATGGTTCGAGCATTTCAGGACCAATCGGTTCACCGGTACCCGGGTGTAGGGGTGGACGCGGTTTGTTGACCATATCCGCTACCACATTATACCAATGCGTAGGGATCTCCTTTTCACTAAGTGTAATTTTTCGGTTTTTCATCAATATAGGGTATTATTACTGGGGTTGTGAACTGTAATATATGAAGTAGCTCATCATGTGGGTATATCGTATAGGTACCTTCTTCAGCTCATCTGGTACAAAATGGTTATATCGCATTGCCCCCAGTTGTACCTGAGGCATGATATCTCCAAATCGCTCCGTCAATTTAAGTAGCACTTCCGATTCCAGGCAGGTCAGGGAAACTGTTTGGTTGAGCATTACTGAGAAGGAATTCCACCATGCCAGGCATGGGTAACTTCACATAACCACCATGATCAAGTCCATGGTTTGGGGAAGTACGCACTTACCCACCACATGGTTGCCGAATCCTTTAAAACAGCCCACGGGTAAAACAATAGCAACAAATATAAAAAATGGCGATCACAATACAAATTGTTTTCGCCATTGAATGGATAGGTAAATTAGTTGGACATTGAGCTTCTGGTTAGAAACCAAAAGCTTCATATACTTTTTGATTGGGACGGGCTGGGTATATACCTTCGATTAATACCCCTGATTCCCGACGGGAATTGATCACCTTCTCCAGATCTTTTTTAGAATTCACGGCCTGGTCATTGACTTTCGTGATAATAAACCCTTCCTCTATCCGCGTTTTGTCCATGATCACACCACGTCCGAGCTTCACTACCTTTAGACCGTTTTCGAGTCCCAATTGTGACTTTTCCTCCTCGGTCAATTCTTCAAGTGATACGCCGAGTTGTTTCTCCACTGCGCTCAACTGCTGTACAGCCAAATCGGGTCTGGTATCGTTCAGACTCTTCAGTTTCACCGTCGTATTAATGGTTTTTCCGTTTCGATCCAGGGTAAGTTCAATTTCCTCTCCGGGTCGTTTTCTTGCAATTTTCTCCTGCAACACTGGTACCCGATCAATATTTTCGCCATCCAGTTTTAATATAACATCCTTAGGTTGGATGCCTGCTTCAGATGCAGAGGAATTGGACACTACGGAATCCACATAAATTCCACGGTTCACCTTCAAATTATTTTCTTCGACGATTCTGGGATCCACTTCTGCAATGGTTACGCCCAATACTGCTCTTCGAACTTCTCCGTATTCGAGAATATCCTCAATAACTTTGTTCACCAGGTTGGACGGTATTGCAAACCCATAACCAGCATAATAACCAGTAGGACTCGCAATGGCAGAGTTAATTCCTATCAGATCACCATTCAGGTTTACAAGAGCGCCCCCACTATTTCCTTTATTGATGGCTGCATCGGTCTGAATAAAACTTTCTATAGCATATGGATTTTCATTGCGGTCAAAAATATTTATATTTCTGCCGACAGCACTCACGATCCCTGCAGTCACTGTACTGCCAAAAGAAAGCGGGTTACCGATCGCAAGTACCCATTCCCCTACCTCTACATGATCGGAGTTGACCATTTCCACATAGGGCAGATTGCTCGCATCTATTTTCAAAAGTGCAAGGTCTGTGGAAGGATCTGTCCCGATAACTTCTGCATCGTAGGTGGACTGGTCATTCATTTTGACTTCTACCCTGGAAGCATTTTCGACCACATGATTATTGGTCACGATGTAGCCATTGGAATTGATAATTACTCCCGAACCTTTACCCATGGCAACCGGCGGTTCCTGCCGTGGATTACGCTGAGGGGATTGATTTGGAAAAAAATCCCGAAAAAAATCATCGTTGAAAAAATCACGAAATGGATCTCGCACTTCCCTTTGACCGCTCCGTTTTGACCTGGATGTTATTTCCACATTGATCTGGACCACAGCGGGTGCCACTTTCTTTGCAGTTTGTGTAAAATCAAGAGGAACGGCGTTCCCATTCTCATCCAAAGTGTACAATACGTTGTTTACCGGAGCACTCAGTTCGTCCTGAAAGACAACTCTGGGGGTAGTGGGCCTGGTGAAGTAATTATAGACACCAATCGTGGCCACAGTGACCAGTAAGGCTACTAAAGCAGAGATTATGATGTTCTTTCGCATTACTTTTTGTTTTTGTTGTTATACAAATTTTTATGATATTCGTCGGAATCCTGCCGTTGAAATGTGGACAATCCATTACATTTTTAACGCATCCCGCACCTTAAATTAATGGAAAATCACCGCTGATGTTTGTTAATGATATTTTAAATCGCGTTATATTTCGACAAATACAGAGGATTGGTCTACAAACAGGGGTGACATTGACCCTCAATTCATGGAGCTATCCTGTAGAGTTCAAATGACCCATCCTTTCTTTTTTCATATACAAATCGATCATGCAGTCGATTCTCCCGTCCGTTCCAAAATTCAAAATATTTGGCTTTTATCTCATAACCTCCCCAATGTTGCGGTCTTTCGATGGTCTGAGCAGAATCAGCCAACTTCCATTTCTCCTGTAAATCTTGCATATTGATCGGTAAACTTTGCGGAGAAACCACAGCGCTGATTTGGCTTCCACGGGGTCGGGAAGCAAAATAGTCGTCGGATATTCTGGATTCGACTTTATGTACGCTTCCTTCAATACGAATCTGTCGATCAAGTATTCCCCAGTAAAATAGAATAGCTGCTTGTGGATTCTTTTCCAGATGGCGTCCTTTTCTGCTATGATAATTGGTAAAAAACAGGAATCCTTTCGGCGTCACGCCTTTCAGAAGAACGGTCCGCGCGCTAGGTTGTCCCGAGCTGTCTGCAGTAGCTAGTGTCATCGCATTGCAATCTTCTCCGTAGACCTTAAACGCCAAGTCGAACCATTTTTCGAATTCTTTCATCGGATCAGGATCGAGGTCATCCATCGACAAGGATACCTGTTGGTACTCCCTGCGCAATTTGGCATAATCCATATCACCACATTTTTTTTATATCATCATTTTCGTGACCGGGTCCAGGCCTTGAGCCGATATGCCAGCCAGTACATCGCAGGAACCACCACCAAAGTCAGAACTGTGGAAAAGGTCAATCCATAGATGACTGTCCATGCCAGGGGACCCCAGATCGCTGTATTATCACCGCCAATATAAATATTTGGATTCAAATCTGAAACCAATGTAAAGAAATCGATATTGAGGCCAATGGCCAGAGGTACCAACCCCAGAATGGTTGTGATGGCAGTCAATAATACCGGACGCAAGCGTGTAGATCCACCCTGAACCACCATGGATTTCACGATTTCTTTTTCGAGCTCCCACATGGATGTTTTATTCAATTCCTCCACCTTTCGCTTGATGAGCAAGTTTGTATAATCCACCAGGAGGATAGCGTTGTTTACGACAATCCCGGCCAATGAAATAATCCCCACTCCAGTAAAAATGATGGATATTTCCCGGCCAGAGATCGCATATCCCAGAAACACCCCAATGGTGCTGAATAATACCGAAAGGATGATTATAAAAGGGGATAAAATGGAATTGAACTGGCTGACCAAAATCAGAAAAATCAAAAAAACAGAGATCATGAAAGCATCCTCCAGGAAGCTCATATCCTCAGCCTGTTGTTGTTGCTCTCCCGTAAATTCATAATTGATGTTTTCGGGAAATTGAAAATCCTGTAATGCTTTTTGAATCTCAGCTACCACCTCATTTGCATTATAGCCCCCCAAAACATTGGAGTACACAGTGATGACACGCTCCAAATCCTTCCTTTTGATGGCGCTGTAGGTAGAGGAGTATTGGATATCGGCCACGGTCGAAATCGGCACCTGGGTCAGTAAACCTGAAGCCGGATCCCGGAAAGTAATTCGTTGATTGAGAATAGAACTCACGTTGTTCCTATAGGTTGAATCAAGACGAAGCTGAATAGGATATTCATCTTCTCCGACTTTGTATTTGGATACTTCCTTTCCAAAAATACTTGTACGGATAGCAGAGGCTATCATTCCTGTCGACAATTCAAAACGTCGTGCGGATTCCCGGTTGATATGGACCAGCAACTCCGGCTTCCCGATCTGAACATCCGTTTTGAGTTCTTCGATACCTCCGATATTCCGACTTTGGAGAAAAGAGATCATATCTTCAGCTGTTATCGCCAGTTCATCCATGAAGGGACCTTGAAGCTCGATGTTAATAGGTTTCCCTGCAGGTGGCCCGGAGGCATTCTGATCTACCACAATTTGTACACCAGGTAGATAATCGAGTTGAGACCGAATTTTATTCATTACCTCTACAGTACTAATTCCACCGCGTTCTTCTGTGGGAACGAAAGTGACTGTAATACGCGCTTTATGAGGTGAAGATCCAGGTTCCGGTGGAGAATTCGGATCGGAAGTATTTTCACCAATTTGAGTGAGGACCGATTCCACGATATGCTCATACGGTTCCAGGACATTGTTGATTTGCTGTTCGATTACGCGGACAGCCCGGTCCGTGGAATTGATATCTCTACCCAATGGCAATTCTACAAATACGTTGATATAAAGAGGATCCGCATTGGGAAAGAAAATTATTTTGGGCGTATTGATGGCCAGGGCTAAAATTGAGAATATCAACAAACCGAAAGTGCCAGCCATAACAAAAATCGGCATCCGTTTTGTTAAAACTCTAGTGATAAAGCGGTTATATCCATTTTCCAGCCACGGCATTACCTTGTCCTGAAAAAAGAAAGATCCTGGTCGAAGTACAAAAAAATTGAGTAGGGTAACCAACACCACGATGCCCAGCAGATTTCGCATCCAGAACAACCCTAAAAAATGACACACCACACTGCCTGCCAAACTTCCCAGCGCAAAAAACAGCGCATTTCGCACATTTTTCCGTCTCCTTGATGGATTATCGGCTCTCACATCAATTTTCATGAACCGGGACGTAAATACGGGATTGATGATCAACGCAACCAGGAGCGACGAAATAAGAACCAGAATTAAGGTGATTGGAAGATATTTCATAAACTCCCCGAAAAGTCCTGGCCAAAAGGCAATGGGCAAAAATGCTGCCAGTGTCGTTGCTGTACTGGCGATAATAGGCATAGCGACCTCACCGGCTCCATATTTGGCAGCCTCTATGGGGCTGTAACCCCGCTGGAAATAACGGTAAACATTTTCTACGATAACAATCCCATTGTCGACAAGCATTCCCAGGGCCAGAATGAGCGAAAACAACACCACCATGTTGAGCGTCACATCGGTGATAAAAAGCCACAAAATGCCAGTCAACATGGAAAGAGGTATGGCTATTCCTACGAAACTGGCGTTACGAAGTCCCATGAAAAACAACAATACAAGGATAACCAATATGACCCCGGAAATGATTGAGTTTTCCAGATTACTGATCAACAGTTTTGTATAATAGGATTGATCATTGAACACACTTACCTTGAGATCTGGTGGAAAAACCCTGTTCTCAGCGTCCTTTAGAATGGCTTTGACGTTATCAGCAGCCTCGATAAGGTTTTCCCCGGTTCGTTTAATCACATCCACAGATACTACAGGCAGGCCGTCGGACCGTGCAATACTGGTCCTATCCTTATATCCAAAAATCACCTTGGCTATATCTTTGAGGTATACAGGACGTTGGGATTCGCTTTTTACGATTATGTTCTGGATTTGTTCGATCTGGTCAAACTGACCAATGATCCGCACAGCTCTTAAATATCCTCCTACCTGAATTTCTCCACCGGACATGGAGAGGTTTTCGCTGGAAACCGCATTTTCAATATCTCCAAAGGAAATTTTGAGTGCCTCCATTTTGGCCAGGTCCACGTCAATTTTAACTTCCCGTTCCAAAGCCCCTTTGATATCGGCTTCAGACACCTGGGGGAGATTTTCGAATTCATCCTCGAGATATTCTGCGTATTCCTTCAATTTGTCTACGCTGTAATCACCTGACAGATTCACTGTAAGAATAGGGATTTCTGACAGGTTAATCTCCACAACCTGAGGATCAGTTTCAAGGTCGGTGGGCAGCTCACTTTTGGCTATATCTACAGCATCCTTCACCTTCCGGACCGCTTCATCCATTTCAATATCGGCATCAAATTCGACTGTAACCATCGAAAAATCCTGCACAGAAACCGAGGTAAGACTTTTTAGCCCGATGATGGTATTAATTTCCTTTTCCAGTGGACGAGTGATCAGGTTCTCGATGTCAGCAGCTGAATTTCCAAAGTATGGGGTATTCACAAAAACAGTGGGAAATGATACCTCAGGGAATTGCTCCTTGGGCATAGAGTTGTATGATCTCAATCCAAACAAAAATATCATCACGGTCACCAGAAAAACCGTGGTGTAATTGTCGATAGATAAGCTTGTCAGACCAAACTCCCGTAGTTTACCGACGATTTTTTCGTTGATATTAGTCATTCGAAGGTTGGTTTGTACTTTCAGATAACACGGAAAGCTCGATGATTTCAAGGGGGGTCCCGTCGCTCACCGTTCTACCGCCTACCTCAATAACCTCATCGCCAGGTTTGAGGCCTTCTGTGATCACTGCCATCTCGTCGTTAGTTTCCGTTTTGGTAATGTAGGTTTTTCGAGCTACCGGATTACCCTGACTCTGATCCACCACCATAAGAAATTCCCGACCATTTATTTCCTGTTGTATTAAGTTCACAGGAACGGTAATCACGTCCTCGATCGTTTGGGTAGTCAATTGAATCTCAACCAACATATTGGGTTTGAGATTTTTAACGAATTTGTTAACTTTCACTTCAATCCTGAAAGTCCTGTTGGCTTTGTCTATGGTATTGCCAATGTAGGAAATGCGGCCTTTGGTTTCGGCATTGAGCGAGGGGAAGAAAACTGTCACCTGATCCCCCTGCCCCACATGAGCCAGATAATTTTCTGCGATATCAGCTGTCGCTACAAACTGACGAATATCGAGAATAACGGCGATTGAAGCTCCCGGAGAGACCAATTCCCCTTCCAGGATATTCAATTGGTCCACCACCCCCGCAAGAGGCGCATATATCCGACCCTTTGTCAACTGAAACTCCAATGTTTCCATGGATTTCTCAAGTCGTTCTTTTTCATTTTTTGCTTGTAGAAACTGCAATTCAGACCCAATATTCTGATCCCAAAGACGCTTCTGTCTTTCAAATATTTCCTGGGCCAGTTCATAACTAGTTTGTAATTCAGCCATTTGTTTGTTGACCTGCTCCAGATCCAGCTCGGCAACAAGATCGCCCTTATCCACATAATCACCTTCCTTAATATGCAATTTAATCAGCCGACCACTAGCCTCGGCATTGACCTGGATGACTTCATCCGCTTCTAACAATCCCTGGGATTTGATATATTGATTGAAAACCGTATGCTCAACCGGATATACAGTAACGCGTTGAGATTGTCTTGTCTGAATCGAAGGATCCAACTCAGCTATTCGGGCTTGTATGGCCTGCAACTCCTTATCCAGAATTTGCTTTTCCTGCGTCTTTACCTGATAAATGGCTTTAAGTTCTGCCAAATCCATCTGGTTGATATCTCCGGGATTATCTGAAGCAGAATCGGGATTTTGGCATCCTGCCAGAAGGATTAGGGTTCCATACAAAATTATTCGACGGTATCGATGGTGTTTCATAATTTTCCTAATGCTTTTTCCAAATTGGATTTTGAAATCATAAAGTCATACAGTGCATTGATGTATCGGGATTGGGCCTGATAAAAGGTGGATTCTGCCTGATACATCTCCACACTGGATCCTACGCCTTCACGGAATTTAATCTGAGCGACTTCGTATATCGATTGTGCCAGGTCCAGATTCTCCTCACTATCTGAAACCATATTCAGCGTATTCAAAAAATCTTTCCGGGCATTATCCACTTCAAGTTGAAAGGCACGCTGGGTACTTTCTACATCCAGAAGATGCTGATTGAGACGTACTTTTGCTCTGTTGATTTTCATTGCCCGGTCACGACCGTCAAACATAGGTATTGTGAGACTGGCTCCCACCACAGAGGAAGGAAACCATTTGCCCTCCGTAAGTTTATTGGCCTGCAATTGCTGATTGTAATTAGCGAACAAACTCAGAGTGGGTAAATAGCCAAACCGCAATTGTTTAATATCCATTTCTCTCAGTTCCTGCGTAATCATCAAAGGAAGGGCTTCGGGTCGGTCCTGAAATCTATAATTTTCAGATAATAAGTTCACTGAAGATTCCCGATCAATAAACTCATCCAGTGACTCCACAACTTCCAGAGAATCCTCCATCGGAAATCCCATATTGAGCTTCAAAACATTCTTGGTGCTATAGATCAGATTGCCTACATTCTCAAGCTCCATTTCCAGATTGGAAAGTGAATATTCCAGTCTATCCACATCGAGCTTTTCCATAAAACCGCTTTGATACATTTCCCTGGTTTCATGTAATGTGAGCTGGAGATTCTCCACATTTTTTTGTAATATTTCCTGATTACGTAAAGCTATCAATACGGCAAAATACGATTTGTACACCTGGTCACGAACATCGCGTTTGGTTATACCCATTTGTGAAGCCGCAAGTTCTCTGGCAAGTCGGGATGCCTGGATACCTACGAATACACTACCGTCAAAAACGGTGGCATTGAAGTTGAGCCCAGCAGTTAATGCATTTTTCACACCAAACTGTACTTCCAGATCTTGTTCCGGATTGGGGGGAATTCCTTGAGAGGGATCTCCTTCGTAAAATGAACCTCTCGGTAGGATTTGAGTTGGAAGTTGAAGAAACCTTTGATAATCCACATTGCCTTGAAGTGTAGGAATGGCCCTGGCCAGGATCTCCTTAATTTGATATTCTGCATCCTCAATATCAAGTCTGGATTTTTGAATCGACAGATGATGCTCTTCGGCATAAGCTATCGCCTGTTCCAGTGTGAAGGAGGTTTGAGAGTGTAGAGGATGGAAGAGGGAAAGGAATAAGATAAATAAAATTCCCAAGTTTTTCATTATTTGGTCATTTTGGAATGCAAATGTAGTAAAATGGGATTAAATCCATTCATACACTCGAAGATTTATAGTTTAAATTTTGATTTCCCTCTTACATTGTGATTGAGGAATTAAACAGATTATTTTAACATTCAGGATTCAAAAATTAGCGCTATTTACCAGAGGATAAAGTTAAATTCTACAAAGACACTGAAATCTTGGATAAATGATACAACAAAAGAAAGTAAAGAGATTATCCAGGCAAAAAAAAATTGCAGTGATAATCCAGGAGCGATGATTCACATTCCCCATTTTCTCAGATTTGCATCCACCAGGCATACAGATATGGAACGAAAATAATAAGACCCAGGATGATCGAAATTACCACACAACATAGAACACCAGCTGCGGCAATATCCTTCATCACCTTAACTTTGATATGCCACTGAGGTGACACATAGTCCAACAATAGCTCAAAAACAGTATTCCATATTTCAGCCTGAATCACCAGACCAATGCACCCTATAATGATAAGCCACTCCGTAGAAGAAATTGAACAAACCCAGCCGAAAAAGAGAACCAAAAGAGCAAAAGCCAAATGAATCCGGGCATGAATTTCGTTTTTGATAAAATACACCAGGCCTTCCCAGGCATATAACAGACTATTCTTCCGCCCGTGTAAAAACTTCTTCATTTCTTATTAATTGGTACTCTCCACGGATCCCGATTTTTTGATTGGATTTATTATCGACCTTTTTAAACTGAATGCATTCCAGGAAATTATTATAATAGATATGATCTACAGGGGCATAAAATAAGGATTTATCTGAATTGGATAGGGAGGGAAAGAAGGATCGTCTGCTGTCATTGAGATTGGCATCATACCGAAACTTTACCAATTCATTGTCCCATGAGACATAGTTGAGCGTGCCTAAATAAATAACAGGTTCATCTGCCTGGGCTATAAAATCACCCAGTTGAGAAAATACCATTTTGCTGTCTTCTTTGTACTGCTTCGTTATTGGAGGTAAATTATAGTGGGAAATCAATTGAATGATGCGACCATCATCCACCTGGAATCGGATTCGCAGCACAGGCGTATTGTAGATCAAAAAAGTATCCTTATTGAGAATGGGAAAGGAGGAAAAGATGGCCTGGCCATAGTCGTCCATCCGAACAAATTCCGTATAATCGGTGTACATGGAATCATAGTGGGCCAGAATCTGGTCCTGGAATTGGGGAGTAAATTCTTGAAAAACAAGGATTTGAGGCTTTAATTCGTCAATTAACTGCAATTCTGTATCCAATTTTTCCTGAATCGTAGACAAATTAAAGTGACAGATCGAAAATTTGGCATTCTGATCAACGATCACTTTTGGTGCAGCGAGTGAAATATTGGAGGCATTTTTAAGATGCAGGCATAGAACTGCACAGCTTACCAGACAAATCAGGGAAAGGCTTTTGGTGCGGAGCATCAGAAACGTCACGCCCAATACCAGCCATAGTATAAGGATAAGTCCTGTCTGGTTGGATATATTCTTTAATTCCGGGTAATCCGGTTGCAAAAGGCAAACCAAGGTAATTAGAATGACCAGGATAGCTAAGGGTATATGCAGCCTTCTCAATTGCAGCCAACTTTCGAGGGTAGCCCATACAAATCCTAATTGTTTGATAAGACGCATGTTTTCTTTACTGTTTTTTTGTGACCCAAAGCATCAAAATAATATATCCAAAACAAGTACAGACCTTCTGGAAATAGCCGCCCATTTGGCGATTTACCTGTCCAGAAAAACTCCTCTCCCCCTTGTACCGGAACCGCGTTGGCCAGAGTTTGGATTTTATTTCCGCTTATGTCAAAAATATCAATAGTAATGCTCCCATCGAGGCTTCCTGCTTCCACCGAAATTTGAAGTTGCGAGGGTTCGCGATCTACATTCATATACACAATAGATGTCGAAAAATTGATTTCAATCCCCGCTGAAAAGTCCCAGACCGGTAGAAATCCAGGACTCCGATACGCAAATTGTACGAAACCGGATCGCCATTTATTGCCCATATTGCCAAAGATATTTCTTTCAAGTACTACTCCTGCAGTATTTTTGATTAAAAAATTGTGTAAACCAGGATAGTAAATTGTTTCGTCTATAATCCGCATCTGAGGATCAATGGCTTGCAGGGTTAAAGTTGCCCCATTGTTGTTGAGTGGAAATAAGTCTATTTCATGGATCAAGCCGATATCAGTCTCTGGATAACATTCCAAAAATGATAGCTGATCTGAAGTAAAGACCCGGCTTTGATTGGGAGGCCAACCACCATCGACAAAAATAGGTATGGGGTCATTTTCATTTTTCTGAATTGACAGACCTTGCCACCAGGTTGGGATATCCTCAAGATTCGTAATTTCCAAATACTCCGGACACCCTGCCAGGGGTTCATACATGATCTCTGTGATCAACAACCCTCCATCTTTACCTCTTTCAGGAGGATGCACCACAAAGGAAGTGTCCCAGGATACCCTTGTTTCACAAAACCCATGTGGCCCCTTTATTTGAAATTGAATTTCTTCAGATGAATCCAACTCATCGGTAAAAAACAGTGTGGTCAGTCCCCAGTAGTCCCAGGAATCCCATGAAAATTCCCGGTTCACAGTAACAAGATTCTCCAACGGTTCCACTTCAAAAATCAGGTAGGGAAGGACCAATAGACCGATAGCAGGGGTTTGCCACCGAAATTGAATTTCGGGATCACCGAGCGTGGTAAACCAACTGTTTTCATTTCCTGGCGTCCCGGTTTCAACCTTTGATAAGGCCCAATTGTCCGTTCTGCATGGTTGAGTGACATCCATCATCTCTACCGTTCGGCCATCCTGAGGTCTTTGGGAAGGCAACAGACGCAAACCATGAACCGGTCTGTCAAAATAAAAAAGGATAATTTCGACCGAGGAAGAAGCATCTACATTTTGCAAATCGAGAAAAATATGGGGCACATCGGGGGTTTCAGAGAGTGGTTGGTGTGGATCCACAATCAATAGATGCTCCCCTGCCCGAAGACCAATGGGTGGTAGGTCCAGTGATTTTCCATTCACCTCAAGTCGAAGTCCATTAATACATGATTCAAAGTTCTGCATAGTATAGATCTCGACAAAATCTGGTGAAGTCATATCCTGCAGTCTGCATTCGGAAATAAAAATTGAGCCGGCCTCCGGAACTTTGAAATAATCCTGATCTGGATTTGTATAGAAATGATGGATAAAAAAATGTCTGGAGCGGGTCACCGTGTATTGACAAATCAATCTTATCCCTGAGACTACCAAGTCCCCGGCATTCCCATCTCCCCATGGAATTTCGACCACTTCAACGGATCTGATCCGGTTTATTTGTATTCCTGTAGCTGTCAACCGGATATCCCATGACGCCCGTTTTGCGCCTTGGGCATATTCTCCCTCCCAAAAATAATATGAGTATGCAACCCCATCTGGGGAAGAATAGAGGGCTGTCAAACCATCCTGACTACCAGCCTCGCCTATACCCAATAACAATGTGGATCCACCTTTGCCCGATCTAGAATCCAGGTCCAGTTCTACTTCGAATCGATTTGCCGTGGAAGGTGGAAAGTCCAGTGAAAAAGAAATTTGCAACCCAGTGTATCCTTCATCAGCACGGTGCTCCAGCATTGCCGTGCCGGCAAGACTGTCTGCAAGTTGCCATGGGCCACCAGGATTTGTCGAAAATTGGTCAAGCTGCCCGCTCCAACCCCTGGATACATCAAGTAAATTCCGTGACATGCAATCCTGTGAAATCCCATAGATTCCACAAAACACCAGAATCACAAAGAAATAATATTTGGTCATAATCAACAGCTATATCACGGAAAATCTTATCTTTGACCCCCATAATTTACAATAAATTTTAATAAAAATGAAATTAGCAATTGTTGGGATTACTGGTTTGGTAGGACAGGAAATCTGCCGGGTAATAGAAGAATTTGATATTGCCTTTGATGAGTTACTCCCTGTTGCATCGGAACGGTCGGTGGGGAAGAAAGTGATGGTCAAGGGGAGAGAATATGAGGTGATCGGATTGGAGAAGGCGGTGGAACTAAAACCAGACATTGCCATTTTTTCTGCAGGTGGATCCACTTCACTTGAATGGGCACCCCGTTTTACAGAGGTAGGTACTTTTGTGGTAGATAATTCATCAGCATGGCGCATGGATCCCGACAAAAAGTTGGTTGTCCCCGAGATCAATGCGGAACAACTGACCCCGAATGATCGCATCATTGCCAATCCAAACTGCTCTACGATCCAAATGGTATTGGCTATATCCCAATTGCACAAAAAATATAAAGTCAAACGATTGGTAATCTCCACTTACCAATCAATTACAGGTACCGGGGTCAAAGCGGTGAATCAATATGAAACTGAGAAGCAAGGACTAAAAGCCGCAGATCCTGCTTATCTACACCCCATATTTGACAATTGCTTACCGCATTGTGATGTATTCCTCGACAATGCGTACACCAAAGAGGAAATGAAACTTGTCCACGAAACACGGAAAATATTGAGCGATGACTCCATTGGAATAACGGCTACTGCAATCCGTGTTCCCGTTCATGGAGGTCACTCAGAATCCATCAACATCGAATTTGATCAACCATTTGAAATCGATGACATTGTGGATCTTCTCGAAAATACGCCAGGGGTAGTAGTAGTCGACAATCCTGAGAAGGGTGAATACCCCATGCCGCTCAATGCCAAAGGTCGCAATGAAGTATTCGTAGGTAGAATTCGCAGGGATGAGTCCATTCCCAATGGATTGAATATGTGGGTAGTTGCCGACAACTTAAGGAAAGGGGCAGCAACCAATGCCATTCAAATCGTACAGCATTTGGTTCAAAATGTGCTAGCCACAGTATAAAATTGCATATTATCTTGTGATTGTCACCCATGATTCCCAATCTTTTGTCTACATTGGTGATAGGGTTTGTGTACTTTTATTGATAGAAAAGTTCTGTACCCTGGATAAGTGCGCAGGTCTTTACATGATTTGAGGACCAAAGGGAAGTAGAAAAATATACTTTACAGTGAATTTCAATTTCTGTTTGAAGTCTATGACAGGCGCTCGGAATTGAAATAGGACTAAAAATTGAGGGCATGTAGTATTTCAGTACTGTATGTGCGTAATTTGAGCTACAAAGAATGATTTATGAAAGACAGATTAGTTTTTTGGGGAAAGAAAAATGACACGGAAAAGGTTTTGATTACCATGGACCTGGACGAGGACCATGGTACTTTCGAAGTCCAGATAATCAAAGCTGAAAATGTAACGGAGGATTTTGAGAACCTTGTTCGCAACGAGTGGCGCAATAATTCCGGAGACGTCATTTTCCCCGATATAGATGAAAAATTCACCAGAGAACTCAGTCTGACCCAGGATATTTTGCCTAAGGAATACCAAGTGGATCGGGATGACCTGCTCAAAATGGCACAGGCAGAATGGAATTTCTTTGTATTGTCCAAACGATTAAGAAACGCCTACAATGAGGAATTAGAAGAGTATGAAGAACAGTTAGCTTCACTCAAGGAATATAGTCAGGAACTGTGGAGCAACATGAAAACCTTTTGGGATAAAGTCCAAAAGCAAATCACGGAGCGAAATCTTGCCAGAAGACACGGGAATGATCTGAAAAGAAGAACGAATGCCATTTTCGCAGGTCTGAAATCTTTAAGGGCCAGATCCGAGTCGAAGTTTGTAGAAGAATCCCAGATATTAAAAGATAAGTTTCTGGAAAAACTTCAGGGATTGGAATCAAACATGAAAGAGGGGAAATCTCTCCGTCATTTGTTTGATGAGCTGAAAAAAGTCCAGAAAGAATTTAAAAACTTACGATTTACAAGGGAGGACCACAATCAGGTTTGGGAAAAACTCGATGGTCTGTTTAAAGATATAAAGGCAAAAAAATATGGAAAGTCCGCAGTTGGAAATGATCCTCTTGTAAAAACCGCGAATCGATTGGATGGGTTAAATTCGGCCATCAATCGGATGAAAAAATCGATTCACAAGGATAAAAAAGAACTGCAATTTCAGAAGAACAAGATTGAGCAGGCTGATGGCCAACTGGAAGCCCAAATCCGCAGAGCCAAATTATCGATGCTGGAGGAAAGAATCCATGCCAAGGAGTTGAAGTTGGAGGATATGTTTAAAACCGAAAAACAACTCGCCGACCGTCTGAGCAACCTCAGAAAAAAAGCAGAGAAAGAAGCTGCTGAACAAGCTGTGAAAGATCGGATCGCCCGAGAGATCCAGGAAAAACAGGACAAATCAAAACTCGATCCAAAAGTGCAGGAAGCAGCAGCTAAGATTGCGGGAAAATTCTTCAATCCTTCTCGCGAAAGTTTGGCTCAGGAAACCGCAGCGGTAATTTCTGCTGTGGTCAAGGCGAGTGGAGTTGCAGATTTCGATGAAGAAGAATAATGGAGGATGCCCACAATGAACTTATCATTGGTCGTAAACCGGTGATCGATGCGTTGAAAAACCAAACACCTCTGTCCAGTATATGGATTGATCGGACCTTACGTGGCCCCGAAGAGATTCTTATACGTCAACTCGCCCGGGATCAACAGGTTCCTCTGAAGCGGATCAGCAGGGAGGTACTTCATAAAAAAACCAGGGTCAATCACCAGGGGGTAATCGCATACACCTCCCCTATTCGGTTTCATGATGTGGAGGATGTTCTAGGATGGGTATATGAAAAAGGTGAGATTCCCTTGTTACTCTATCTCGATCGGCTTCAGGACGTGGGAAACCTGGGGTCTATCATCAGGACGGCTGAGGTTTTGGGTGTGCACGCAATAATCCTGCCCGCGCAAAAGATGGCTCCGATCAATGACCAGGTTGTAAAAATATCAACCGGAGCTGTTCATAAGATCCCCATATGTAGAATAAATAACGTCCTGGAAACACTTGAACTTCTCAGACATTCAGGGATCAAAATTGCAGCGTCCTCCCTGACTGCAGTCCAAAAAATAAGCCAAATTCAATTTTCTGATCCCATTTGTATCGTAATAGGGTCGGAAGATACCGGAATCTCCACCGATATCGAGGGTATGGCAGATTCATTGTTCCTTATTCCCCAGTTTGGAGAAACAGAGTCACTCAACGCAGCAGTGGCCACCGGCATTATACTTTATGAGGTGCAGCGACAACGTACACCATCCATTTAAATTTAAAATTATTTCCGGATTCACCTCTGTTCTCGGCGTACGAATGCGATGTGCTGTATAATCACCGGAATTCAGATGCATTCCGGAAAGTACCCAACCCATGATCCAGGGTATGCATCAGATATGAATACACAGTCTACCCCAATTTTTAAAACATTGGATGGGTGTTTAAAATTTTACTTTTTGTTCAGATCTGGCTGCTTCATATATTCCTTCGATGTATATCATATCCTTCAATCCCTCTTCCCCCGATCCCAATATCGGTGTATTGTTGCGAATATTCAGGGCAAAAGCATCCATCTGGGCAGCCTGTTGGTTATGATTTGCAATGTTCATGGGTTCTCCATTGACTACCCCTTTTAACCCGCCGTAGGAAAAAGCTGGTTCTATACGGTACCAGCCTTTCTCAGTGGAAATATGCACATAATTGCTACGCGCCACATAACTGGAACCACAATTGGCGACTACACCATCGGGAAATTCCATCTGCCAGAAAATGCTTTCCTCCATTCCCGGAAGTTTATCCGGAATAGATTTGTATGATTGCGCAGTAACCGAAACAGGGTCCAGTCCAGATCCATATCTGGTAGCCTCGAGACTGTATATCCCTATATCCATCAAAGGGCCTCCTCCGGATAATTCGGGATCCGTAAACCTCCAGTTACTGCCATTCACTCCATAAAAGGAAAAATTGGAATCAATTACCTTGATCTTACCAAATGTTTCATTCCTGGCGTATTGCATCAATTGTTTGTGATGGGCTTCGTATCTGCATCTATATCCTATCTGCAATTTACGGTTGGCTTTTTTACATGCTGCAATCATTTCCCTGCATCGATCTGAAGAAATCTCCATGGGTTTCTCGCAGATCACATGCTTACCCGCCTCGGCAGCTCTCACTGCAAACGGCAGATGAAGTGCATTGGGTGTGACGATATAAACTACATCAATGGCATCATTTGAGGCGATATCATCAAAATTATCATAATTGTATACATTGGAATCCGGTATATCATACTTTTCCTGCCACTCTGGAATTTTCGAAGGTGTTCCGGTGACTATGCCTGCAAGGTAACAATGCTGAGTTTCCTGTAGGGCCGGAGCTAGCTGTCCGGAGGCGTAACCACCCAAACCCAATAAAGCAACACCTAATTTATCGTTCCTTGTTCTATACGAGCGCGATCCGGACGGAAAGATTGACGCACCCAACGCCAGAGAAGTCCCTGTCTTAATAAAATTTCTTCGATTGACCATGGTTCCGCTGATTGTTTATAATTATTAAAAATACATAAAAAAAACAAATTCATAATTTACTCATGGTGTTTTGGATTGGTCTGATCAACATTCCAATTAGATGGGAAGGTGGACACGAAATGCGCAGGCATTATCGAAGACCCTCTTCCTGAAAGCACTTAAGCTTTGATGAAATAATCCGTCAATTATTGACTTAGAATTGATTCAAGCTAAAATATCTCCATGTTTCATAAGCAATAATCAATCAGGGAGCGATTATTTTGTCGTAAAGTTCCCCGCAACATTGGGGTAAAGTCAAAAAAGGTAGGAAGGAAGAAGCCACATTAAGTGTGAGTAACATATAAAATGGAGAATTATTAACAATAATTCATTCAATTCCAACTGTGGACACCATTTTGCCTGCCAAATGCCCTTAGATGTCTAAATATGACTATATTTATGGGCAAAATAATAAATTTTAATACACGACACCGTGCAATCAACGGATATTCATTTCGAAATTGAGCCATTCAAAATCGAACCGGAATATGTTACAGATAAAAACCCTGCTGGTTCCACCTATATATACTGACCATCGCCCGACGATGTTACCGGAAATTATACCTGTACACGCTGAATATTCATGGATAAAGTGTATATCTTGAATCCATCAAATAAAAAATAAAACCTATATGTTTGTCAATACCGTATATCAAAACCGCAGAAGAAAACTGAAACACCGTGTAGGAAATGGTGTAATATGGTTGCAAGGCAACCGGGAAGTAGGAATGAATTATCCCGGCAACCCTTTTCCTTATCGTCAGGACAGTAATATGCTTTACTACACTGGCGTGGAAAAAACAAACACACATCTGATCATCGACATTGATGAAGACAAGGAATATCTGATCGGTGATAATCTCACTATCGATGAAACCATCTGGGTGGGAGACTTGCCTGGAATGGACTACTATAGTGAAATATCGGGGATCAACGAGGCACTTCCTGTTGCAGATCTTGGAGCCATTATTCAGAAAGCCGCAATCGCGGGGCGGAAAATCCATACCCTGCCCTCATATCACGGTTACCATTCAGACAATATCACCGAGTATATTGGCAATGGACATGAACCATCGGAATCCTTGATCCGGGCCATAGTGGATCAGCGTTCCAGGAAAGAAACTCGCGAAATTATAGAAATTGAAAATGCTTTGGAAACAACGGCCCGACTACATCAGGTACTCCACAAAAAAGCAATTTCTGGCAGGTCCGAACAGGAAATTTTTGCAAAAGCCATGGAGGTCGTTTACAGAGAAGGATGTCAGCTAGCCTACAATGCTATTGTGACTACGATGGGGCATATCCTACACATCAACACTTACCACAATACACTCGATGATAATCAGCTTCTTCTTTGTGATATGGGGGTCGAAAATCGGATGCATTATGCAAGTGATATAACTCGTACCTATCCGGTCAACCAAAAGTTTACAGCACGTCAGCGTGATATATATGAAATTGTACTCAACGCTCTGCAAAATTCAACGGATCGTATCAGACCTGGGATTCAGTTCAAAGATGTACATCGTTATGCCGCCAGGGACATTACGGAAGGTCTGATCGCCTTGGGTCTGATGAAAGGACGGACTGAGGATATCGTCGAAGAAGGTGCACATGCATTGTTTTTCCCGCATGGACTTGGACATATGCTGGGACTCGATGTACACGATATGGAAGGGCTAGGGGAAACTTATGTAGGATATAACCAGGTCACCCAACGCTCTGAACAATTCGGGACTTCCAACCTCAGGTTGGGAAGAATACTGGAGGAAGATTTTGTCATCACCATAGAGCCTGGATTGTATTTTATCCCCAATCTGATCCAGCAATGGCGGCAACAACAAAAGTTTCCCGATTTTATCAATTACGAAAAACTCAATGGATGGATGGATTTTGGCGGAATCCGTATTGAAGATAATGTTCGTGTTACCAAAACAGGATATGAGGTACTCGGACCACCTATCCCAAAAACCATTCAGGAAATCGAATCGATTTAAACGGGTATTCATGATAAAAAACATTATCATCATTGGTGCAGGTGGAATAGGTCGTGCTTGCGGACTCTTACTACTAGAGCATTTCAGGGATAAAATTCAGCTTTCTATAGCAGATATTTCTGACAAACAAATCAGGAACGCCATAACCTGGATCAACGAAGGGCTGGAAGGTCCGCGGGATATTACTTCCATTTCATTAGAGAATCAGGAAATAGCGGATTGGAATCCAGCGGGTGATTTGATCCTGGACTGCACACCTGGAAAATACGCTCCTGATTTTGCCCGTGTGGCTCTACGCAACCACATGCATTATGCCAATCTTACAGAACATGTTCCGGCTACCAGGGAGATCTATAAAATAGCAGAAGACGCCAATACAGGTTTTGCATTGCAAACGGGTCTCGCCCCGGGGTATATCAATATACTCGCACTTAGGGCAATAGAAGAATACAAAAAACAATTTCCCGATTTTACGGTGGATCGGGTCCTGATGAGGGTAGGATCCCTGAGTACGTTTGCCTCGTCTCCATCCTTTTATGCCTTTGTGTGGAGTCCGCTTGGTGTGTGCACAGAATATCTCAACGATTGCGAGGTGATTGAAGACTACCGCAAAACCATCAAACCCTCCCTTTCAGATCGGGAAAAAATAGTCATCCATGGAACCGAATACGAAGCTGATTTCACATCGGGAGGGGCGGCAGATCTTCCTACCTTTCTGGATGGAAAAATGAAAGAGTTGAATTACAAAACCCTTCGTTATCCTGGCCATTATGATTATATCCAGACTTTAAAAGATTCCCTCGGTGAAGATTTGACCAAGAACACCCTGTTGCAAAAAATGTTGGAAACAACCCCATTACACAATCAGGATAAGGTACTGATATACTGTGTTATCAGTGGCACTGATCATGAGGATCGAACCTTCGAACAAGTTCATTTTAAAGAAATTCCACCGGTGAATTTTGGAAAGTTGAAGTTAACTGCTATACAAAGGACGACAGCTGCATCCCTGGCTCAAACCGCAGAATTGTTACTAACAAATCGATTCAAAGGTATCCTGACACAAAGCAAATATCCTATAGAAGAATATATGAACGGTAGATTTATCCGGGATCATTATGAACATGCTACTAACATTCGCAGCAATATTCAACAAAACCGGGGCATTGAATAATTACAGAACGTAAGCGTCTGTTGAAGGACTATTCCAGAACTATAAAGTTATACTATGAAGTACCCATTTTTAGAAAATTTAGGAATTCGAAAAATGAATCCGGGAACATACCCTGTAATCTCAGATCATATAGGTGATGGCACCATCGTATCCCGCACTCCTATTGATGGTAGTATCCTGGCTGAAGTAGCGCTTTCCACACGCGAGGATTATCTGGATCTTGTGGATCGGTTGCATAGAGGTTTTGCATCCTGGAAAACGTTACCGCCTCCAAGGCGAGGGGAAATTATTCGTCAATATGGTCTTCTTCTAAGGGAAAATAAGGAAGAACTAGGAAAACTAGTATCCATCGAAATGGGTAAAAGTCTGAGGGAAGGTATCGGTGAAGTGCAGGAAATGATCGATATCTGCGATTTTGCCGTGGGACTGTCTCGCCAATTATACGGAAAAACCATTGCTTCGGAAAGACCCCGGCACCACATGTTGGAAAGGTGGCATCCGTTAGGAATAGTGGGCATCATCACCGCATTCAATTTCCCTGTGGCGGTTTGGTCCTGGAACGCCATGATCGCTTTGGTTTGTGGAAATGTCTGCCTGTGGAAGCCCTCTGAAAAAACCCCACTCTGTGCATTGGCCTGCCACCAACTGTTGGACAACGTTCTGCGGAAAAACAGAATTTCTTACGCTATTTCCGGGATAGTTACAGGTGACGGGGAAACCGGCAGCTGGTTGGCCAATGATACGCAGATTCCATTGATCTCAGCTACGGGAAGTGTCGCAATGGGCAGGAGTGTAGCCACAGCAGTAGCACACAGGCTTGGTAGAACCATTCTGGAACTTAGTGGAAACAACGCTATGATCATCACGCCCACGGCAGATCTAAATCTTGCTCTTACCGCTGCGGTATTTGGCGCCATCGGTACTGCCGGTCAACGATGCACCACTACCCGAAGATTGATCATACATTCATCTATATATGAGGAATTTACAAATAAACTTATCCATGCATATGACCAGATTAAAATAGGAAATCCTCTGGACGAGACCATACATATGGGGCCACTAATTGACCAAGATGCCGTAGACGCTTATCTAGCTACTTTAAATGCGATTGAACAACAAGGTGGTTCTTTTCTGATCCCGGGAGGAATATTATCAGGTTCTGAATTTCAGGATGGTTATTATATCCGCCCAGCCATCGCAGAGGTTAATTCGAACATGGAAGTAGTTCACAAAGAGACTTTTGCGCCAATTTTGTACGTCATCCAATATGAGATGTTCGATGAAGCCATACAATACCAAAACCAGGTAAGCCAGGGATTATCCAGTTCAATTATGACACGGGATATCCGTGAATCTGAGCTTTTTATATCTTCTGAAGGTTCGGACTGTGGCATTGCAAACGTAAACCTCGGAACCAGCGGCGCTGAAATAGGCGGTGCTTTTGGTGGAGAAAAAGATACCGGTGGTGGGCGCGAAAGCGGTTCCGATGCATGGAAAGCTTATATGCGCCGACAGACAATTACCATCAATTATGGTAATGACCTGCCGCTTGCACAAGGGATCCATTTTGACCTGTAAGATTGTCTGGTGATAAATTCACCATGGACTCAATTCAATGTAATTTCTGACCATAGGTAGAATTGAATTGACCCTATTGCATAGTCTTCCACTCAGAATCATTCAGACTGATAGTCGTATGGTGACCATCCCCGTACTGACCTTGCCATTGAAGTAAAGGAAAAAAATACCTCTAAGGGAAGTTGAGGCACCAACTCATTTGACCAAAAATCCGGATGAAATTCATCCCCCCACCATTTCACCTCCATTCACATGGATGGTTTGCCCGGTGATATAACTACTATCTGCACAGGCCAAAAAAACATAAGCTGGAGCCACCTCGGAAGGCTGGCCGGCACGCCCCATGGGTGAATCCTGTCCAAACTCCGTCACATCCTCAAATGAGGCAGGAATTAACGGGGTCCAGATCGGACCCGGAGCGACTGCGTTCACCCTGATTTTCTTGTCAACAAGCATCTGCGATAAAGATCGCGTAAACGATAGGATAGCCCCTTTGGTGCTGGAATAATCGAGTAAATGATCGCTACCTCGATATGCAGTAATCGATGTCGTATTGATAATTACTGCCCCCTCCTCTAAATGTTTGAGTGCATATTTGACCACGTAAAAGTAAGGATAGATGTTGGTTTCAAATGTTTCAACCAACTGTTTGGTAGAAATGTCTTCAATACTTTCCTGGGGGAATTGCATTGCGGCATTGTTGACAATAATGTCCAATTGTCCAAATTTGTCCATGCATTGTTTCACGCAATCTTTACAGAATTCTTCACTTCGCAGATCACCTTTAATTAAAAGGCATTGCACACCCTCCTTTTCCACCAATTTCCAGGTCATTCGTGCGTCCTCATCTTCTTCCAGATAAACAATGGCTACATCACATCCTTCACGTGCAAAATGGACAGCAACGCTTCTTCCGATACCACTATCACCACCGGTAATTAGTGCCACTTTGTTTGAAAGCTTTTCACTACCTCGGTAGTCCTTTCGAATGATTTCCGGCTCAGGAATCATTTTCCGGGTTTGACCGGGTTGTGATTGTTTCTGAGCCGGAAAACTATTGGGCCTGTTCATTAAGCAGTTGCTTTTGCTTTGGCCTTTTTATTGATCCGTGTCTCTGCCAGTTTGGTTAGAAGATTATCCGCATGGTATTCTTCATCCAATGTCTTTTGCAATTCCTTGGCTACATCATCTAATCCCAATTCCTCCGCAAATCGTACTGCTGTCCCGTACCCAGCTATCTCATAATGTTCTACTCTCTGAGCTTCAGCGATCAAACCGGCATCCATCACTTTTTCATCTACATCTTCTTTTAGGAAGGACTCAGCCTCCTTAATTAAACCTTGCATGGCCTTACACGTCTCACCGGAAGGATCTAAATCCAATTCCTTACTGATTTTTTCCAGTCGTTTTTTGTGATTTTTGGTCTCTTCAAGATGGTCGTCAAATGCTTTTTTTAATTTATCACTTACGGCATTTTTTTTCATTTTGGGCAGGGCTTTGATTAATTGCGATTCTGCATCATACAAATCCTTCAGCTGGTGCTCGAACAGATCATTTAAATTCTTCATAATGTTCATATTTATTTATTACAATACGTAATTGTCATTGAAAATATTTTGCAGAATCAACTACACAAAAAGTTAATTAACCTATGTCGACCTAACTCGAGCGATGAATTATTGCTTCAAACCTAAGATATGACTACATCTCAAGGTTATAAATAAATCTTATCTAAATGGCAGAAATGAGGGGAATAAAAAAAACGTAATTTTGTTGTTAAATCGGGCATTAGGCATAACTTCCCGACATTCCTTTCCTGGATTTTTGGTCACAATTTCGTCACCAGAATTTTATCAATTCGTTGCCCATCCTTATCGATAATTTCAAGGAGGTAATTCTCCACCTGGGTAGTATCTCCCACATCGGGAATTTTACTGCTTTGCATCAGCAATAAACCTGCTACCGTTGTGAATTCATTATACTGTTCGTCCGGAAGCGTGATATCAAAGTATTTGATAAAATCAATAAGTGAATACTGCCCGTCTACCAGCCAGGTATTTTCATCTCTTTGGGTCAGTTGATATTCATTGTGATACGATTCAGTGGCGGTTCCCACCAATGCATCGAGAAGGTCATCCATAGTCACTATTCCTACCACGGAACCATATTCATCCACTACAATTCCATAATGCACCCCTTCGGATTTGAACATCTCCAAAACCTTGTAGGCGGAAGTGTTCTCGTTAAAATAGATCGGTTCCTTGATATACTGGGTAATATCAAAATTTCCTACATCGGAAACAAAAAGATCCTTGAGCAATACGATCCCCAACATATCATCGATATTACCTGATCCGGAAACCGGATAAGCAGAATGCTTTTCTTTATTGATCTTTTGTTTTATCTCTTCCCAACTATCCTCGATGGTAAAGAAAATAAGATCATTCCGATAGGTCAGCAGGGTATCCACCTTGCGGTCCCCCATTTCAAAAACCCTCTCCACAATAACCTGCTCGATATCCTGGATTTCCCCTCCTTCTGCACTTTCTTTGATGATCGATTTGATTTCCTCTTCGGAAATGGTGTTATCTGCCTTACCATGAATCCCCAGGATTTTCAGTAATATATTATTACTGGCAGTCAATCCCCATACAATCGGTGAAGCAATCACCGACAACAATTTCATAGGGCGGGAGACAAACGTGATAATGGTCTCAGGAAAACTCATCCCTAGTCTCTTGGGCAATAGCTCGCCCAATAAAATAGAAAAATAAGTGATAATTATTACAGTGGATGTGGTAGCAAGCTGGCTAGAGTATGGTTGCAATGGTTTTATGGTTTCGAAAAATGCATGAACATCTTCCGTAAGATTTTCCCCACTATATACCCCGAGTAAAATACCAATCAGCGTTATTCCAATCTGTATGGTGGACAAAAATGTGGTGGGTTTGTCCGCCAGTTCAAGAGCGGTCTTTGCCCCTGCATGTCCTTTTTTATTTTTTAGTTCGAGCTTAAATCTTTTGGACGCTACCAATGCCATTTCCGACATTGCAAATACTCCATTCAAAAAAATCAAGAATAAAATGATCCCTATTTCCATTTCAGATCGGACTGATGGTTCTGAAATGACGAATGATGATCGCTGTCTGTATCCATGGTTTCAATCAAATTGATCCAATTTTAAACTCGATCTCCCCTCCGGCTTATCCAATCAACGATAAGAATCGCATGTGTTTTCAATCTCAGGAACAGGACATCACATTGGGTCCACGTGAAAACTAGAGTTAACGGACCCTTTCTTATCCCGGCATTACTCTTCTTTCAATATTTCAATAGGTATGTTCTTCTGAAACTCAAAGCCAAAACTGATCATGGTTTCAGTCTGTTGTATATCGTTTAAATTATCCAGCCTTTCAAAGACATCACGCAAATGCTCATTATTGCGTACCACAACCTTTAATAAAAAAGAATAGTTCCCTGTAACATAACTGCACTCAATAATTTCAGGGATGGTCTTCAATTTTTTTACAATTTCAGCGGATCGGCTGGTGTCCTTCAGGATAATACCCATATAAGCGAAAGTTTCAAATCCAAGCGCCTTGGGGTTGAGTTTGACTTCAATCTTGTCGATGATTCCAGATTCCCGCATTTTCCCAATTCTCTGGTGTACCAGAGTATTAGAAATACCGAGATCTTTGGCAATTTGGGTGTAAGCTTTCTTGGCATCAACGATCAATTCGTTGAGTATTTTCAGGTCAATTTCGTCTATTTTGGTCATATCAGGGTCAATTATTTTTTCGAACTACTATTGACGATTTCCATGACGTCCTCCAGCGTCCAGTCTTGTAGCTCCTCTTTGGTATATTTCTCCCCGTTGGGCTTACGGGGAAGCGAAATGCTTTTCCTTTTATATCGAATAAACGGTCCCCATCTCCCATTTTCTAAAGCTACATTTTCTTTATCCCATTTTCGAATATAGCGATTGGCTTCCTTATCCAGTTTCTTCTCGATCAATTCAATCATTTGTTCCTGCGTTAATTGATCAGGGTCATACTTTTTGGGAATATTGACGTATATCTTCCCCAATTTCAAGAAAGGCCCAAATCGTCCCGATCCCCGCGTCACAGGTTCTCCCTTGTATGTCAAAACCGGTTCGTCAGCTTTTTTCTTTGCCCGGATCAACTCGTATGCCTTTTCTTCAGTGATCGAGAACGGATCTACCCCCCGAGGGATGGAGATATTGTCATCACCCCATTTCATATAAGGTCCGTAGGGCCCGTTGGCCACGACTACCGGTTTTCCTTCATAGGGTTCCAGCTCCCGCGGAAGTTCAAATAACTTCAATGCCTCTTCCAGGGTAAGGTTATCAATACTTTGGCCTGGTTTCAGATTCCCATACTGTGGTTTTTCTCCCTCACCCAATTCATCAAAATGGCCCTTCTGAACCAGTGGTTTGCCATACCGAGAAATACGCGCAATAATTTTCAATCCGGATTTTGGATCTGTACCCAGAATTCTTTCTCCTTTGAATCGATCAGCTTCCTCCAGGGTTTGTTCCACATCCTGTCGAAATGGACCGTAAAATCGAGCCAGCATTGTTTGCCATTCCAGATTTCCTTCTGCGATTTCATCAAATTCTTTTTCGATGTTCGCGGTAAAATCATAATCCATGATTTTCTCAAAATGCTCCTCAAGAAAATCAGTAACCACCATACCCATATCCGATGGATATAAACGATTTTTTGTTGCCCCCGTAATTTCAGTCTCTGTCTTCTGAATGATCTTATTATCTTTCAAAGAGAGCAAGGTGTATTCCCTTTCCACCCCTTCCCGGCTTTCCTTTGTCACATAACCTCGACCGGCATCCATGATTTTTTCAATCGTGGGTGCGTATGTGGATGGTCGGCCTATGCCTTGTTCCTCAAGTTTTTTTACCAGGCTAGCCTCCGTATATCGGGAAGGTGGCCTGGTAAAACTTTCCCTGGCCAGCATCGATTTCAATTTCAGTTTCTGACCTTTCACAAGGGGTGGCAGCATCCCACTGCTTTCTTCATCCTCATCTTCATCGTCAGAAGATTGAATATATAATTTCAAAAATCCATCAAATACCAGGACTTCTCCTTCTGCCCGCAATTGGTCACCTGGACGGGTAGATATATCGATATTCACGGTCGTTTTCTCAAGCCGGGCATCCGCCATTTGACTGGCTACCGTTCGCTTCCATATCAGATCATATAAACGTTGCTGATCAGAATCCGTACCAGCACTACGCACATTAAAATTGGTTGGCCGGATCGCCTCGTGAGCTTCCTGTGCTCCAGCAGATTTGTTCTTGTATTTCCTAATCTGAAGATATTCCGGACCAAATTCACTTTCTATGGTACGACCGATATTTCCCAGGGCTTCATTACTTAATGCGATAGAATCGGTTCGCATATAACTTATGTGTCCCGCTTCGTAGAGTCGCTGAGCTACAATCATCGTACGTTTGACATCGAAATTCAACTTTCTGCTGGCTTCTTGTTGTAACGTAGACGTGGTAAACGGCGCAGCGGGTTTTCTTTTGAGTGGTTTTACCTCGATAGAGTCGATGGTAAATTCCGCCCCTACGCAATCGTCCAGAAATTTCCGGGCATCTTCGAGGGTTGGCAACCGGTTGGGATGTTCTGCCTTGAGTTCCACCCATTTCCCTTCCTCATTTCGAATGGAAAAAATGGCTGTGATTTTAAAGAAATTGGTCACCTGAAAGGCGTTAATCTCCCGTTCGCGTTCGACAACCAATTTTACAGCGACAGATTGTACCCTACCCGCACTCAGATTCCCTTTGATCTTCTTCCACAATACAGGCGAAAGCTCAAATCCCACCAGCCGATCCAAAATCCTTCTGGCCTGCTGTGCATCAACGAGTTTTTCGTCCACAGTACGAGGATTATTGATGGCCTTTTCTATAGCAGATTTGGTGATCTCCCTGAATACTATACGATCCGTGGTTTTGGGGTTCAGTCCCAACACTTCGCACAAATGCCAGGAAATGGCTTCTCCTTCCCGATCTTCATCCGTCGCCAGAATGACCTGGTCCACATCCTTTACCATGGACTTCAGTTCTTTAACCACCTTTTTCTTCTCCGGTGAAATGACATATTTGGGCTCAAAGTTGTTCTCGACCTGGACGGCACCATCTCCTTTATCCAAATCCCGAATGTGCCCAAAACTCGATTTTACTATGTAATCTTTTCCCAAAAACTTTTCAATGGTTTTGGCTTTAGCGGGAGACTCAACTATAACTAGTTTTTTTGACATAAAGGATTAAACTTATAAATTGAACGATTGGATGAAAATCGTTGTCATTTTCACGCAATCTAATAAAAATTTCAAGAATTTTGACCACAAACAAATTTCACGCGCACCTTTCGTTGACTCAGGAATTGTATTTTTTTGCAAGTATAGGAAAATTTGGCTGAACCTTTACGGTTCCTCCCTGGCTAAATTCGCTGCTTCTCTTTCCTGGACCTTCCTTTCGGCTATAACACGATCTACCAATACAGGAACATCCAAAGTTTCTTTCCGCAGGTGCTTGTGATAGGCATACATGACAAGTCGTACCATATCATCAGGATAACTCACGCCAAGTTTGTTCAAAGCTACCGTAAGTCGACTACCAAATTCCATTCCCCAGTTGACATTAATCCATCGCCCAAAACTGAAAAAAACATGTTTTACTGCGATGGAATCAGGCCGGGCGGCAAATTTAGCCTTTCCCTCCTCATCCACAATTTCATCTAGGATTCTAAGAGCATCAGGTAAATCTTTAGGAATATAAAAACCATTGATGTGGGACTTCTGAATCCTTACTTCATATTCCTTTTGAAATTGGTCCGCATAAGAAAACGTATCCTGACAAATCACACGCTGGGGTATACAACAAAGGAAATAAAGCAAAATCCACAGATACTTCATGGCATGCTGCGTTTGAAGTTCAGCCGAAATCGCACGTTCCGGATCTCTCCATCCAGTTCGAGCTGGAGCGAGTCAACATGGGATACATGAAACGTATAGGGATCACCTGAAAGAATTTTCAACGTATCCCTGCTATAGGTATAGTTGTGATTTTCAAATACGGGCAGATTAGTGAAAACCGAATCCTTTGTAAAGGTGAAGCGCAATCCATCCAGAGTGGAGGTGGGACGACCTTGCCGGGAAGCTGAGTTGAGCATCCAATCCCCGATAAGTAAATCTCCTTTGTGGTCAGGTTGACTACATGACCAGATAAGAAACAAGCACCCAAAAACATATAGCATGTATCGACTCATATGCATTAAGCATTCTCTAATTCTATAAGAGTAATCTCTGGTAAAATCCCGACTCTGCCTGGATAACCGAGTACGCCATAACCCCTATTAACGTAAAGATATTGATTTTTAGTTTGGTATAGACCAGCCCATTCCTTATAGATGTATTGTGCCGGACTCCACCGAATTACACCTGGAATTTCTATGCCAAATTGAAAACCATGTGTATGTCCGGATAAGGTAAGATCTATATCCTCATTGCCCGAGGTGACTTCAGCTCCCCAGTGGGTAGGATCATGAGATAGCAGGATCTGGAAATCATTGCTTCCAAGATCTTTTCGAGCAGCCTGTAGATCTCCTTTCCTGGGAAACCGGGGAAGGGTACTATAATTCTCTACACCGATAATTCCCAAATTGGATTTTCCAATGGCTATGCTCCGATTTTCGTTGCGTAAAAGATCCCATTCCATAAGCCGGTGCTTCTCCTCAAACATCTTGTCGTTGTGCAATTTTTCCTGCTCATTCCGCCACACATAGTAATCGCCATAATCATGATTGCCCATAATGCTATACTTACCATAAGTAGCTTTGATTCTGGAAAAATACTCGATGAATGGATCGATTTCATCCGCCCTGTAATTAACGAGATCGCCCGTAAATACAAAAACATCCGGATCCAGTTCATTGATCATATCAATCCCTCTCATCACGGGTTTTTGGTCGGGGAAAGTACCTGAGTGAATATCCGAAATCTGGACAATACGTAACCCCCGAAGATCAGGATGCAGGTCCTTGATTTTGATTTTTTGATGAATTACGCGATAACGATAAATATTTCTCACCACACCATATCCCATTACCAGAAACGGGGCAGACCCCATGGCAACAGATACCTGCTTCAAAAACCGCTTCCGCGAATCAGGATTGATTTGCTGGGTTTTCTTCTTGACAAACCGTGCGATAAACCACTGCACTACCTTCCGAATATCATCCAGCAACAAAGGGATGGAAAATGTGAATTTCGAAAAGAAATAAATAATAATGAAGGCACGCAAATAAATGCCCACCTCATGAGGCCATTGGAAACCTTTTAATATTAAATTCAGAAAGTACCCGTAAACAAGTACATTGAGCATCCAGAAGAACCAGGTATGTTTCTTCAGCGTATCGATCTGCCGGACCATGCGGATCGCATAAATGTCAATGGCAGCAAGTATTATGAAAAATATGAGCATCCTCTCCTATATATCCAGTTAACCAACAGAAAAGTTCCACGAATGTTGTGAATGTTATTACACAAATTGAGACGATACAAGCCGGGGCTGATGAAGAGATTGAAGGATTAAAACAGGAGCTTAGTTATCTGATAGTGCTCTTTTTCATAAGTAATTTACTTTAATGACGCGATTATTTTTTGTCGTACCGAAGAAACGAAACCGGGCATAGCACAGACCTGCGTGAGGCTTTTGGTGATGAAGGTACTTCTGGCAGGAAATACCTCTGCTGGAAAGAAATCGTCCATGACCTGCTTAGGATATATCCGTTTGTAACGACCCAGGCTCGCAGAGAAATTTAAGCCCTATTCCGGTCCACAGGCACCAGGTTCCGGATGAAATTGTGAACACCAAGGCGCGATCTTCTGAAAATCACTGCATTAGACCCGGTAGAAATGCTAGGAACTGTCTAAGTTCAGATGGCCGTCAGGAGTAAGAATCCAGATCCGATCTCCGTATATTTTACTTAAAACTTCTGCGTTCTCGGATTTTTGCCTTTTTACCCACCAAATTTCTAAGGTAGTAAATACGGGCACGTCGAACGTGTCCGCGCTTCAACAATTTAATCTCGATGATATTGGGTGTATTGATGGGGAAAATTCGCTCTACCCCTACTCCGTTGGATATTTTTCGGATGGTAAATGTCTTGTATTGACCTTTTCCCACGACTTTGATCACATCACCACGGAATGCCTGAGGTCGACTTTTACCACCTTCTACGATGTTATAAACCACTTCGATCGTGTCACCGGCTTTGAATTCCGGAAAATCTTTGGTCTGGTAATTTTGTTCCTGCACAAACTTGATCGGATCCATAGTCTCTGAATATTTGGTTAATGGTCAATACTTTACCTACCAGAATTTCTGGCTTTGCGGGTGCAAAGATAATGTATATTTTTATATATGCAATGCTATTTCTAATTAATCAATAAAACTTCTCCATACAATTGTTTGGGTCTGTTGCGTGCATCCAGATAATTTACCTGGTAAACATATAATCCAGGAGGTGCTCTCATATCTGAATTGCCCACCCGACCGTCCCAGCCATGGTCAGGGTCTGTGCTTGTGAACACCGTATTACCCCAGCGATCAAAAACCTCCATTTTAAAGTTTTTCATCCCCAGGAAAACACCGAGGCCCTGAAAAGTATCATTGATATCATCATTATTGGGACTAAATGCATTGGGGACGGTATATAGTACGATAGGTTCAATATCCACCAGTTTCCTCAAGGTATCCATACAGCCATTTTCATGAATCGCAATCAATGACACCGCATAGATACCCGAATCGGGAAAATGAACCACCAGATCTTTACTTGAAAACCGACCTACCGCTTGCACCTGCCATTCATAAGCAATAGCAGCCTGCGATTTATTGGTAAAAGTGAGCATCTTATCGAGATTGGATGGTCGTGCAGGACTGTAATCAAAATCAGCAACCGGGGAGGGTTGGGTCGTAATCATACGGGGAAAAAATGCAGATACTTCACATCCAATCGGAGAAACCACATGGACCCCCACATCATATTCTCCCTCTTCTGTATAGACGTGGGTGGGCAAATAACCTTTTCCGGTGTTGCCATCTCCAAAATCCCAGGTGATGTCGTAGGTAGGATCCACCGGAGGCGGCAGATTATCCAATGTCACGGCAGCCGGAAGACAGGCTATTTCGATTTGTGAACGGATGGCTTCCACAGGTGGTACAGGAAAATAAGGCAATTTACGCGTAGCCGTTTCCCGACATTCATTGGCATCTACCACCGTCAGACTCACATTCCAGTTTCCGGACGACTGATAAAAATGCTTCGGCTCCCGGACACCAGTCCGATTGCCATCCCCAAAATCCCATATATATTCCGTAATACCACCATCAGCATCCGAAAAAGAAGTGTTGGTAAAGACCACATCCCCCGCTATACAAGTATCGTATTCAAAATCAAACTCAGCACCAATATCGGGCAGGACAGAAATCAGAATATCTGTGCTATCGCTGCATTCTGTACCTTCATTCACGATCAGTTGACCAGTATAATTACCCAATTCCGGGAAAGTTACTTCGATGTTCTGTTCTCTGAACACCTTTTTTTCACCGAGAATATCGAAAGTCCATTTATAGGAATTGATGAAGCGACGTTCATAACTTGAATCCCTGAAAGGCACCGTAAATTCCCCACATGAACGCATGATGGCATTGTTCTCATCGATTTGAATAGCAGACTGGATCCGGGCGTACACTGTAGGATCACATTGAGCTACATTGAACTGGAAATCCCTGTTAATCTCTCCTATTTTGACCCCATCCCGGTATTCTTCAGCCACCACCGTAATCACGAATTGGCCCTGGACCTTGGGTACACCGGTGATTTCTCCTGTCCGTTCGTTGATCGAAATTTGTGGATCTCCCCCCATCGGATTGGATTCGGAATACAATGCAGACCTATACTGCACTTTTTCAAATGGGGGTGGACAAGGCGGGGTGGGTTTTACGCCGGTACATGAGGTAGCACTTCCAGGATTGATCACTGAACTACCATCCATACCCCCACCGATCAATGGAGTACCAAACCGATAACTGATAGAGTCCCCTTCGGAATCCACCACAGAATGGTCAAAAGAAAACTCCTGGTCCACACATACCACAGTAGGTGGGAAATTCTTAAATGTGGGGCTGTTGTTGCAAGTCTCCATCGATTCCGGTGTGATTTCGACATAATAGGTGGCACCTATGCTTCCTGGATCCAGAATGTTGGAAATGGTATTGTTCCGACAACAACGTTGATATACGATATAATAGCTTTGTGCTGAAGGCCATTGGGCGAAATTAATTTCAAACTCATATTTTCCCCTTTCCACACACAGACCGGGTGGTAATATAAGACATGGATACTCGGGCGGGTCGATAAAATCCCGGTTGAGCAATCTGGTTTGAAATGCAGAAATTAGCTGATATCTTCCTGAACCGGCGTATATCGCAATCGAAGCATCGCCATCCAATTGGGCGGCTTCGGCCTGTGGCCGGCAATCCCGGTAAATAAACATGGTAACGCGGTACCGTCCACGACCAAGGCATTCATAGGTCACATCACCCCCTATAATGTGCTTCGCCTGGAGTTCCTGAAATGTAATACCCAACAACAGAAATATGATATAAATCCACTTCATGTTCATCAAAAGTAAAATAACATATTTTTTCTAGAATTATAGTAATTATGGACATGAAATTTCGTTCCTGTCATGTTAACGGAAGAATCACAGATATTATATGAAGGAAATCGTACAACAAGCCATCGATCATCTTCGACTCGGACACGTCATCCTCTATCCCACGGATACCATTTGGGGACTGGGATGTGACCCACGAAATCAACAGGCAGTTGATCGAATTTTTGATGTAAAGAACAGAAGCAAAGACAAATCACTCATTCTTCTTGTGGACTCCATCGATAGGCTAAGAACCCTGGTTACTAAACTACATCCACACCTGGAGAATATTTTACATTACAATCAAAGACCCCTGACCATCGTATTCCCAAAATCAACCGTCCAATGGGCTGAAGGGATCACCGGGGAAAATGGATCTGTGGCTATCCGGATTGTTCGAAACGAATTGTGTCGTCAAATTATTGAAGGACTGGACGCCCCCATCGTGAGTACTTCAGCCAACCTGAGCGGTGCTCCATTTCCAAAATCCTTCAACGAAATCGATCCTTCAATCATAGAAAGCGTGGATCATATTGTGAGATACGAATCACCACAAAAGCCAGAGGAAGTCCTACCCTCATTAGTGGCACGTTATTCAGCGAAACAAAAAGAACTAGTGTTCCTGCGATCCTAGATTATCCAGGAGTCCAGTGACAATTTGTTCCATAGCCTGATGATCATGATTCTTATACCATGTCCGGTCCATCAGAGCCATTTCACCGATGTGAATTGAATCTGGAATACCGGAGTCGGATTGATCCTTCTTTTCCATCTGGATCGGACTGATCCATCTGGAAGAGCATACTCGCAACTTCTTATCTCCAACCACAAACGTCGTATAAATACAGGCCGAATCAGAAATTTGTCCCACCGGACCCCGAATGAAAAAATCGGAATTCTGGTCAAGATTCAAAACCAATTGTTTCACTGCATCAGGTGTGAGGATATCCACCAGAAAAACAGTAGTATTGGTCGTAAAAAAAGGTCTCCCACTACTATAAATCACTTCTTCCTGGAAAGGATTACTGATGGTGCCCAGGACCGCTTTCCGCGCTGGTGCTATCTGATTGAATAACCGCAGCACGGACCCCCATTCTACCTTGCGTAAAAATCGTAAATCCACAATAAGCGTGTCTATCTGGGATAAACCCATTCCATCCACCGTTTGTAAAAATTCCCGAACTGAGGGCGCCTCCACCCGATCCACATTGATATAACAATTGCCACCTCTCCATGTAAGACTGTAAAATGGAATCTCTGTAAAATGATTATTGGCAAAATCAGTAATTTCTTCTCTATTGTATGACTGACCAACTTCCCAGGAAGCTTCTGAAATCCCTCCGCGATAAATGTACTTCCCCCCATACTCTTCAAAATAATCACTGACAAGAAAGCCCGGATTTTCGAAATCCATTTCCACGACGGTCTCCATTGAATGTCCCAATTGATGTATCTGCTCTATTCTTAACGACTCATAAGCATTGACATCCATAGGGTCCACACCCCACCACAGAAGACAAACCACTGTACCCAAAGCGATGATAACAACCGTCGAATAATACTCTTGAAATATTTTCAAAGCTATCTTATTCTAGTCTAAATTGCGCAGATTATGGAAAACTCACCGGATTTTCATTAATAATTCCGTAATCATGCGGCCAATTACTTAAAATATTTTAATTTATGCTCCTTAAAAAATGCATGTATGGCAAAGATACACGAATTGGATCAGTTGGATCGGCAAATTTTAGCAATATTGATGGCAGATGCCAAAATTCCATATACGGATATTGCCCGCCAACTTAATGTTTCGGGAGGTACCGTTCATGTGCGGATGAAAAAACTGGAAGAGACTGGGATCGTCGAAGGTGCACGACTTCAGATTGACCCGTCCAAACTCGGGTACGACATCATAGCATTTATAGGAATATTTCTGGAGAAAAGCAGTTTGTATGAAGATGTAATCAATCGATTGATGGAAATACCGGAAGTTATTAACGCTTATTATACCACTGGTAACTACAGCATTTTCACTAAGGTAGTTTGCAAGGATACCCGGGATCTACGGATAGTTTTGAGTGAAAAAATTCAGGCCATTACCGGAATTCAGCGCACAGAAACGCTCATTGCACTGGAAGAAAGAATTGACAGGCCAATCCATCTGCCCGTTACCGATGACGAGAATCATCCCTAAAAGCCCAGAATTACAATAAGATCTAAAATGCTTTGGACTATTGCACGAAAACCTAGGACTCCATCACTACACCCTGACCTGTCGAAAAAACATATTGAAAAACATGATTAGCTATTTAAACTTCCGCACTATGGTCTAAGCAATCGATGAGCCATCACAGTTTTAAAATTGCGGTAGGCAATGTTGAGGGGGTCGTCCATCATTACACCTTTCATTCCTACCATCCAATGGCAATTATCCATACCGTTCAATAAATCCCTCGTGATTTTTAAACAGATACTCCTGAATTGTTCATTGACTGATCCTTGATGAACGATTGACCCGGAGGTGTTGTCCTCAAACTGTTCCACTGTATCATACAATAGCCTCCGCCCGGAATCAATCATTCTCCACAATCTTTTGAATTCCTGATACCCGGTTGTTTCTTCACCAATTTTCCGAATGTTCAAGTAATCCTGTATCAATTGGGCATATCGGTAAGCAATCCCCGTGAGCACCGGCATGAAAAGCGCCCTTGCATACAACTCAAAGGGAAGATGTGTAGTTCGGGTTGATGTTCTCAGATCTGCAGGATCCAGGGAGAATAATTGATTATAAGGCACAAAAACATTCTCCATCCTGAATGAATGGCTATCGGTCGCTCGCATACCCATTGCATTCCAGTTTCTAATGATTTCCACTTGATGCGAAGGTACAATGACAGCTCGAATCTCATCTTCTCCATCGCTGTTTTTGATCCGGATATTTCCAGTGAATGCGGTAGCATAGCCGGCTCCACTGGCATAACCCCAGGTTCCAGTTACCCGAAATCCGCCTTCTTCCCATTCCCCAAAACCACCTACGAAATCGGACCCTGCAATAACACACGACGGATCCCCCAAAAATCTGTAGGCCGTATCGGCATCCATATAGGCAGCAAAAACACCTCCCCCTGCACCAATTTGAACCAACCAGCCCAAATTTCCTTCAATCCGAGCATAAGATTCTATAATCTGCATGCCCTGCACGAGTGGAAGATCCATACCGCCATATTCGACAGGAACAAAAAGGTGAAAATGGCGATTTTTTATGATAATCTTCAGAGCATCCTTCGAAAGCCTACCTTGTGAATCCAATTTCCTGGCTATTCCATGTAAACGTCCTTGATGGTTAGATGACAAGCCGAATCCGGGATCGAGGGCCATTTCTTTCATATATCGATGTTTTCAATTTTCGCTGGATAAATCCTCCATAATCATTTTATATGTGCCTCCAATCATCCAAAGTTACCTAAACAAATAACCAATCCTCTAAGCCTGCCTTATTGATCAGGGTACCCTGAACAAATTCCCTGATGCTAAACTCCTGGACCGGATCTATCCATCAAAGTCGCATAGAATTAATATTCATCAATTCTATCTCTTAGGGGTTGTCAAAAGGGGATATTTGGAACTGTTTTAAGAAAAATTCGTATTTTGTAATCGCTATGTTTAGATTTCATCCAACCAGTTTTTTTTCGATTGCATTATCTTTTTATGTTATCGCAGCCTGTGTTTCACGTCCGGACTTTCCGGTGGAACCCGTCATTGAATTTGTATCAATGGAAGGAAATCAGATGGTGCAGAACAGTTTCAATACGGATTCCATTCGGGTTACCTTTTCATTTACCGACGGGGATGGAGACCTGGGCGATCGGGATAGTCTGAACATTTTTATCCGTGACAACCGAGATCAGTTTATTGCCAGCAAATACCGGTTGCCTGAGCTACCTCCGGAGGGAGCCCAGAGGGGAGTCCGGGGTGAAATTACCGTCACGATCTACACCACCTGTTGCATATATCCGGACGGTACGCCGCCGTGTGAACCCTCCCAAAAATTCCCCACAGACACGCTGCAGTATGAGATATTTATCAAAGACCGGGCTGGAAACGTGAGCAATACCATCTCAACTGATCCAATTACCATACTTTGTTTATAGCGGTCCCAAATTATATTCTGCCTAAAGATATCGGATTTCAGGCTCCCAGTCATGGATTTTCTACCCTACCGTAGCAAATTCTGAAATTTCGTCCAAATGTCGAAAATCTACGGCAGCCACTTTGGAAACACCACTATTCTCCATAAACACACCATAAATCACATCGACAGCTTCCATAGTCAGCTTATTGTGCGTGATGATAATAAACTGGGAATCCCTTGAAAATTCCTTTATGATCCGATTGAATTTGGAAATATTGGCATCATCAAGGGGAGCATCTACCTCATCAAAAATGCAGAATGGGGCTGGTTTCAACAGATACAACGCAAAAAGTAATGCTGTTGCAGTAAGCGTTTTTTCGCCTCCCGATAACTGACTGATCGATTTTGGTTTTTTCCCTTTGGGTTTTGCCACTATTTCGATTTTGGATTCCAGTGGATTCTCGGGTTCGAGTAGAACCAAATCACAGGTATCATCCTCGGTAAACAAACGTCGAAAAACCTCTATAAAGTTGTCCCTGACCTGATTGAAAGCCTCCATAAACTTTGTGGTAGCGGTGGTCTCGATCTCTGATATAGTTTCCATTAACTGGTCCCTGGCCTGCACCACATCATCACGCTGTTTAACAATATTATCGTGTCGTTCCTTGATCTCATCATATGCTTCCACTGCCAATGGGTTTATTTCTCCATAGCTTTGGATCCTGGACTTGAGCTTCTCGCACTCGAGCTCAATCAATTCGCGATCATCAACCAAGGTATCATCCACCTCCTCGGGAATGTCCTTCTCTCCCACCCCAAATTCAATTTCCATCCTCTCGATTATCCTGGAAATGGCAAATTTCGTTGCATTTAAATTATCCTTCCAGCCGTTGATCAAAGACTGTGAATTTCGGAATTGTTGGTTCATCACCTTTACCTCTGACTCGAGTTGACTAATAGTGGATCGAATCTTGTAGTATTTCTTTTCCGCATCATTGAGAAGTTGTTCCCGTTCTTCCCTTTTCCGTATTTGATCATGCAGGGATTTTTCGATTTCCTCCATGGAGAAATTTAGTTTTCTGACGGATTCTTCAGATTCGGCAACCTTCTGTTGAGAGTAGTTTAAATCTTTGTGTAGGATTTTTATTTTTTCAACGACCATCTCTTGTTCCCGCTGGACAGTTTCCAGCAGGTTTTGCTGTTGAAGCATTTGGATGTGCAATTGATTGTATGTTTGCCTCAATTCGTTGTATTCTTCAGAAATGGATCTATACAACACATCTTTATCGGAAAGTTCTTGCTGGAGGTCAGCAAGCTGTTGCTTCAACTTTTTATGTTCCAGTTTCTGGGCTTCCCAGCTTTTGGTGTCGGAACGTTGGGCATCCTCTATCTTCTTCAGAGCTTCTTCCTCCCTTGCCAGATTTTTCTCTTCGATTTCCTGCGTCGTTTTCAATTTCATTATCTGGGTCCGGATGCCCTCCAGAGAAATCTTCCAGCTTTTTATCTGCTCATCCAATTCAGTAGTATCCAATTCAGAAATTCGGCCATTGATCCTGTCCAAATCCTTCTCACATTGTGCTATTTTCTCTTTCACACCGGCGATATCGACTTCCAGCTGATCGATTTGTTGCTGGCGTCCCAATTTGCTCCCTTCAAACAGACCAACAACACCTCCGGTAATTTGACCCTCACTGCGTTGATACAGACCATCGAGGGTAATGAGGATCTTTCCATTTTGGTCAGACCAGGTTTCCTGAGCACCTCCATCCCCAAAATATACCCCATTCAACAAATGGCTAAAAAGTGACTGATACCGGGGATCAAATTTCACGACATCGAGGGCTTTTACTTCCCCTGGCATAGCTGTGGTATCATCAGAATCCGGTTCCTTCAATTCATCGAGAATAAAAAAATAAGCTCTGCCCTTATCTTCCTGATGGAGCAGGTGAACCGCCTCCACAGCATCGCTTATGGTTTCCACCACAAAATAATTCAGGTACTGGTCCAGGTAATTTTCAAGCAACCCCCTGTAAGGCGGATCTGCGGACAAAAGGTCGGAAAGGATAATTCCCCTCCCTTTCCATTTTAGGTGCTGGGACAGGTATCGAATGCTTTCCGGAAAACCTTCCATTTTTTTTAAAAATTCCTGGAGGAGTTTTCTTTCATGGGTTTTTGCATCCAGCTCCCTGTTCAATCTTTGAAGGACTTTTACAATGGCTTCTTCTTCATTTTCCAGGATTTCCTGTTCGCTTTGTTTTGCAAATATGATTTCATCCAACTCTGCAATCCTCGTATTCCACTTTTTCTCTTCCTGTTCCAGTTCCTCTATCCTCTCCCTCCTGGTTTCGAGGGCCATTCTAATTTCCTGTATTGACTGCTGAAATCGTTGTTGATCCCTGGTATATGTATCTTGTCTGGATTCACTGATCGCAATGGACTTCTCCAATTCATTGGATAATTGTTCCATAGATCGAATCTGTTTGTACTGGTCATCATAAGCCAGCTTACTCGATTCGTATTTTTCCTTCAGACCTTGCAGTGTTGAGGAAACTTGTTCCCATTTGTCTTTCAGCTCCAGGAATCCCTTTTCCTCTTTTTCCACCCGGTCCTCATATATTTCCTTTTGTTTGGTAAGTTTTTCCAAATCACGAGTCCATAGTTCTATCCGTTGGCTGTGTTCCCTGGATTCTTTTATTCGGAATTCCAATTGTTGCTTAGCAATGCGGGCATTTTCTTCCAGGTTGCGAATTTCAGAAACCAGGGTATTGATTTCCTTTTGAGATTGAGACAAGGCCAACTCCTGATCTGTGTGCGACTTTCGGACGGATTCTATCTCAGCTTCCTTATGTGTAATGGCGGTTTCCAATTCCCGAATATGATCGGATTCCTGTGTAAGTTTAGATTCAGTTTCTTTCTTGTCTTTACGATGCTGCACCAGGTGAATGGCAGAGAGTTCTATACTTCGTTTTTTATATTCCTCCTTGATTTCATAAAACCGCTTGGTGCGTTTTGCCTGTCGCTCTAAGGTTTTTAAATTTTTCTGTATTTCAAAAACAAGATCTTCTATCCGATCCAAATCCTCCTGGGTATGTTTGAGCTTTTGCAGGGTTTCTTTTTTGCGGTCTTTGTACTTGGAAATTCCTGCTGCTTCTTCGAACATCATCCGGCGGGCATTTTCTTTGTCCGCCAGTATATCATCCACCATGCCCAGTGCGATGATTGCATAGGAATTGGATCCCACACCAGAATCCAGAAATAAGGAACGGATGTCCTTGAGCCGACATTTTACATCGTTGATCAAATACTCGCTTTCTCCGGTCCGGTACAACCTTCTGGTCAGAGTAACTTCCGAAAACTCAGTAGATAATAAATTTTTCGTATTCTCAAAAGTCAATGAAACCCGGGCTACCTTACCGGGCTTCCGTGTTTTGGACCCATTGAAAATAACGTCGCCCATATTTTCCAGGCGCAATTCCCGGCTGCTCTGCTCTCCCAATACCCACCGTATCGCATCTACGACATTGCTTTTTCCCGAACCATTTGGTCCGACAATTCCAATAATATCTTCATTAAAATGTATGTGGGTTTCTTCAGCAAAACTTTTGAACCCCTTGATTTCAATTCTGGATAATCGCATGGGTGCAAAATACGCTCATTTTGATTATAAAAAGATTAAAGCCTATCCACATCATGTGGAAAACCAGATTATCTATTGAAGTAATACTTGAAATAAATTACATTAACTATATATATAACAACCCAATATGCTATTTCAATAGCCCAGGCTCCTTCCAACCCCACACCAAAGTATTTCACCCCAATAATGAGCATAAGTACGTATATCACCACCGTGATAAGCTGGATAGTCAATGCCAGGACCACCTTACCAGTCCCTATCATACCCTGAAAAATAACCGTACCCAGGATATAAAACACCAGGATGGCAAGAACGATACGCAGGATCCCATGGGATTCTCCTATCACCTGCATCTGGGCGTCATTGAGAATTGGATCCAGGAAAAATTCCGGAAAAAGTAGGATGGGTATGGCAATCACCATGGTGATTACAAATGCCAACACGGATGTCCTCCGGATTATGGTCAGAACCTGATGGTACTTTCTGGAACCCATGGAATTACTGACCATCGTATTGACTGCCACCGAAAACCCCCATAGCGGAATGCTGAGAACCAGATAAAAAATTCTCGCTAAATTGGATATCGCCAGTTCCCGTTCACCCATATTTTCGATCAGAGCAAAAAGTACGAACCAGCTTGCCACACCTGCACTCGCCTGGAGTACCAGTGGCATAGATATTTTGAGTATATCCTTCCCTATTTGTAAATTGGCAAGGACCTTTGAGGGGATGAGGTATTTCTTAAAATCCCTACTCCATAGAATATTTCCAGCAAATGCCATAAGGCCTGCCAATTCGGAAATATTGCTGGCCAGTGCCGCTCCTCCAATCCCCAACTGAGGCATACCCAAATTGCCGAAAATCAATCCATAATTAAATATCACATTGGTTCCCAACAAAACTATCGTGGCAAATACCAGGAAATTGGTATTGGATACCCCCGTGTACAGTGCGATCATACCCAAGCCAAGGAAGCCGGTAAATACGCCCCATGAACGATATTGTAAATAAATTACACTTTTTTCATATATGTTTTCATTGCTCATCAGGAATTTAAGAAACCAGGGGGAGACGTAGCGAACGACGATGAAAAATAAAATGGCTAAGAGGAATAACATAACCAGGTTGGTATTGAATGTGATTCCAATCCGTCGAAGTTGCTGCCCCCCATCCTGCCTGGCCATGATAATCTGCCCTCCCCTTGAAAAACCATAGCCGATTGAGACGACAATCAGATAGAAAGCACTTACAAATCCGACGGCCGCAAAATCATCCTCTCCCAGGTAAAAGAGAAATAGGCTGTCCATGATCGCGATGGCATTCTGCACTACACTGCCTACCATAATGGGCAAAGCCAAATACAATATCCGCTTATATGAAACTTCTTCGCTCAAGTAATTGAACTTGTTCATCTCGCAAAAGTAGGTAAGAGTTTAATAACGCAAGGAGAATTCTATCGTATTTTCACACAACGCCCCATATTCAAGTACGAATAGAACGACTTAAAAAATGGTATTTTACAGGACCTGATCCAGTCTGACCACCTGGCCAAACATACGTTGCATTAGGTTTTTACGGATTGAATATGGCAAACTTCGACACTTTCAATTTACCCGGGACAAGAAAATTATATGGCAAATCAGGACTTCATTCAGTATGCTCAAAATGCCCCGAAGGCAAGAGTTTTTTTATAATTAACTTCAATGCCTCCGATTCCATTTGCCAGTTGTATCGTTCACGACCCAGTCTGCATTGTTCGATATAAAATTCGTATTGACGCATATCCCCGGTAATATCCATGACTGCCTGCGCAATTTTTTCAGGCTTGATATCTGTCAACAAACTGCCCACCTTCAGCTCCTGAAACAAGGCCAGATATTCAGGAAAATTCATATGCACTGCTGGCAATAAGGCATGCATATACTCAAAATACTTATTAGCCAGACTGTAATAATAACTCCCTGCTCTTGATTCCAGCAAATTGAAACCTATTGTAGCCTGTGATGCCAAACCGGGTAGATCAGAAGGACGTTTTCTCCCCCAAAACACAACACGACTTTCTACCGATAACCTGGAAACTATTTTTTTTAAATCACTGAAAACATCTCCATCCCCCACCAGCCAAAGTTTCCATTCCGGTAAATAAAGAAGGCTCTGAATCAGTTTTTCCAGACCCCGTCCTTCATTTATTGCACCCTGATAATACAGAATTTTATTTTTCAGGCGGTCACCGACCTGCACCTCATCTCCCGGGTCAAGCCAGGGTACATTTCGAATAGTCTGAATTTCTTTATGATATTTCGAATGGTAAATTCTGGCCAGAGAGTGGTTGACTGTCATGACCTCTGATGCATAAGCCACGCTACGGCGTTCGACCACCCTCCAAATCCATTGTTTCAGAGGTCTTTCCTGCAATTCGATGACTTCAGGAAAATACTCATGCAAATCCAAGATAACTGGAATTGACGGACGAGAACCCAGGCCCCACATAATCCCGGGCATCACATCGATATCTGCCGCGTAGATCAGATCGGATTGGATGTCTCTTATCAGACGCGCTATTTGACGGTTGTAGGCCATATACATTTCAGGGCCTTTTCGAAAGGGAATTTGGATCCGACCATCCGGGTATTGATCGGTTCTCCTGTCAAATATACTGACGTCTGCACCCATAGCCCGGAATACATCTGCCACTCGTTGAATACGCTGGTCGTACCTTAGTTGGGATGTAGTCCAGAGGGTGACATGGGGGCGTTTCAATTTCGGTAAATTTTGTCAGATGAATAGACGATCTTTTGTTGTCTGTATAAGTGACGGATAACTGCCTGCGCCATGTATTCATTGTTCTGAAGTACGATATACTCAGACAAATCCATACCATTTTCCGGGATATTTTCCCACAACCGGTCCGCCAGGCGTGCGATCCTATTGTTTTTCAAAGCCTGAGATTGGTAGAATAAGTCACAATGCGAACATATATTCCTGGTTTTTTCCCCAAAATATTGCTGCAAAAACCGAAAACGACATTCATCTTCATCGATATATTTTTGCATATTTCTCACGCCCTGGAGCTGTCTTTCCTTGAGGGATTTTACCAGTTCCATGTCATATTCAATTGTTTGGAGATCTGGGCGCCCATGTGGAAATCGCACAATACCATACTGTCCTTCCGGTTTGTAAGATACAAACCCATACCTGTGCAACGCCTCAAGACGTTGAATTATATCTTTTTTTGACGCCCCGAGATTTTCCATCAGGTTCTCCGTCTCCACCTTGATAGGGGCACCAAATGCATTATCCACTCGTCTCACCCAATAATCAATCAGCTCGAACAATCTTGGATATTGTAGTCTGATTTGAAGCATTTCATCCGAATTGATTAAAATCTCAACCTCTCCCTCCTGAAGTATTGGTTCCTGATATTCCAATACCCCCATCTTCATCAACAGACTTAATACGCTGTGGATTTGGAAGATCGACACTTCAAACACCTTACCCAACTCCTCCATGTTGAATCTCTGAGATAGTACAGCTCGGCCTTTTGGCAATTGAAAATAATGTACAAAACGGCGCAGAATATAGGTGATCATTTCTTCGGAAGGGAATGCAATGTCGATGATACTATGCATATTTTCAAAGTCTTCTTCATTCCACAACATATAGGCCTTGGCTGGCAGTCCATCCCGGCCAGCACGGCCGATTTCCTGGTAATACTCCTCCACACTGGAAACTGGCGCCACATGTATAATCCACCGAACGTCCGATTTGTCAATCCCCATACCAAATGCATTGGTAGCAACCACAAATCGATATTTATCCCTCAGCCACTTGTCCTGAATCATCTGGCGTTCTTCAGCAGAAAGGCCTGCGTGATAATACATACCATTAAATCCATAATTAGACAAGGTTTGAGCGATCTCTTCGGCATTTTTCCGGTTGCGAATATAAACGATACCACTGCCCTGGAGGTGCTGTATATGCCGGACAAGGAACTTTATCTTATCGGTTTCCTCCCTGACGTAGATCCCCAAATTTGGCTTATAGATGGATTGGCGGAATATATTCGGTTCTGTGAGATTTAGTTGGGTAATGATATCTTTCTCCACTTCTGCGGTTGCTGTGGCAGTCAGGGCAATCAATGGAAGCTTCGGAAAGATCTCCCGAAATTTTAAAATATGGCGATAAGCGGGTCTAAAATCATGTCCCCATTGCGAAATGCAATGAGCTTCATCTACTGCCAGAAATCGTACCGGGATCCTGGCCACAAAGGACAAAAAAGCCTCGGTCTCCAGACGCTCTGGAGATACATACAATAGCATGGGCTCATTCCTTCGTAACAGATTTTCCTGAATTAACTGCTGATCTGAGAACGACTTACCACTATGCCAGGCAAAAGCGGTAATTCCCCGTCTGTGCAATTGGCCAACCTGATCATCCATCAATGCGATCAGAGGGGAGACCACGACGGTCACTCCACCCAGATACAATGCCGGCAATTGATAGAGCAGGGATTTTCCTCCCCCAGTAGGTAAAACAGCCAGGGTATCGTGTCCGGAGCATATCGATCGGATAGCCTCTTCCTGGTGCTCCCGGAAAGAAGGAAACCCCCAATGTTTTTTGAGTATTTTGTGAAAATCTTCCAATTTATCCGATTGAAATAACTAGTGTAAAGTAACGAAAAGTATGGAGAATTACGGATAGCTAAGGCCTGGCTTATCTCGTACTGTATTTCTTGTCCACAACCGAACATCTGTATATCTGTATAAACGCATCACACCAAATCGGCGATTCTGATATTTAGTGAACGAGGTTAAAGCAAATCTTAAATGATGGAGCCAAATTAGCAGAATACTACCTTATTGAAGTGGACCTATTTCCGTCAATTTATCATTTCAAAACTGATAGCATCCAAACCGCGATTTCCCTCCCCAGGAAAAGTCATCGAGCAGATAGGAAACCTTGAAAAGGATAAATCCGAAAACATCGTTCTTGGTGCCCACGGATCGAAATCCGGAACCAAGATTTCTGTTCTGGTAAACCTGTCGTGCAACATCGATTGGATTTAGTCCCAAACTGGGGTCATACTGAAGTTCCCACGACCGGTTCGTGAGGAGGGCAGCTTGCTCATTACTCAGTACCAAATCATCAAAATTGGGATTACGATCTCTGCCAATATCGTCTATATAGTCGGTAAACAATACCCTGTAATCCACTTCCATTCCCAGGATTACATTGGGTGTCACCGCAATGGAAATGCCTGCTGTAATGGGAATACCTACCTGAAAAAGATTGTAGGGGCGCGGATATCCTGATTCTTCCGGCAAATACTGACCAGCAGTTCCTATTTCATGCAAATAAACTTTCTGCCCTTGAAAATTGGTTGTAAATGGATTGAAATGATAAACCGATACACCGGATCCAATATAGGCCGTATATGGTCTACCTTGTTGACCATAGGTATCAAATGGAATCAGGTTTATAAACCCTCTGAAACCCACTTCATTAATATTGGTGACAAAGGATAAATTTCGGTCAGTGGTATCGAAATCAGCGTCGGATCCAGTCAACCGACCTCTGTTGTAAAACAATTGGATTCTAAACCGCTCGTTCAGATAATATGACAACTGGACCTGTCCGGCAAAACCTGAAGTCCTTGGAAATTTGAAGGTCTCAGGAAGAATATCTCCATTGTACGCCGACAAACCACCACCTACACCCAGTTCCAGGTTCTGACCAGACACCCAGGTGGTAAAAAATAAAATCAGTAATCCAATCGTTCGATGTAATTGCATGATTTGTTTCATTCAACGCCAGTTCTCTCGCCTATAAATGTTACTGAATGTATAACGTCCTCGTGATTATAAGGAAAACCCGTAACTTCGCCAATTTACCAGTAATTTCTAACATACCTTTTATGACTTACTCCTTCAAAACCATCTTTTCTATCCTTTTATTTTTCCACGCATTCTTAATTATTTCTGTTGCGCAGGATATGGAGTGGATGCTCCACGGAACAGACTCCACCAATGGTGCAAATGTGACCCCAATCTATGAAAACAATATGATCAGGATGCCGGAAAATAAAGTAATAGTAGCGGTGATCGATGGCGGAGTAGATCCCACACACGAGGATCTTCAAAATGTCATGTGGGTCAATCCCAGGGAGATTCCTGGAAACAGACAGGATGATGATCACAATGGATACGCAGATGATATTTTTGGTTGGAATTTTATAGGGGGTCCCGACGGACGAAATGTGGATCAGGATACCTACGAAATCACCCGCCTATATGTGGAGTTGCGAAAGAAATATGCTGACGCCAATCTAGAGAGCCTCAAGAAAAAAGAACGTGCAGAATATGAAACATACCTTTCCTACAAGGAAAAAATAGAGGAAGAAGCTGAAAAAGCCAGAAATCAATATCAGGAAATTGAAAACCAAAAGGTTTTTATCAACAATTTCCTGGATATGACAAGAACCGTTGTGGGAACCAACCAGGAAATCAGCGTTCAAAGTGTGAATGAATTGAAAAAAGAAACCAATGGTTCTCATGCTCAGGTTCTGGCTGTTCTTGACAATATATTACAGAACACAGGCCAGTCATTCAGCAATTATGAGGCATTTGAAAGTTTTATTCTGGAAGATTTTGAGGATGGTGCCAGACATTTTGAATCAAAGTTCAAATATGGGTACAATCCCGATTTTGACCCGAGAGGCATTGTTCAGGACGATTATTCCAATAAAACACAAAAATATTATGGCAATTCGGACATTGCCGGTCCGGATGCATTTCACGGAACTTTTGTTGCAGGGATCATAGGGGCTGACCGGCACAATAATATCGGGATGAAGGGCATCTCAGATCAGGTTGAGATCATGGGCGTACGCGTGGTGCCAGACGGTGATGAAAGAGACAAGGATGTTGCCAACGGCATTATTTATGCGGTGGACAATGGGGCCAAAGTTATAAATATGAGCTTTGGCAAAGGACAGTCACCTGACAAAAAACTCGTGGATCAAGCCGTCAAATACGCTATGAAACACGATGTCCTTCTGGTTCATGCAGCCGGCAATTCAAGTAAAAACATAGATATCGAAGAAAACTATCCTACCGATCTGTATGAAAAACGGGGCCTTTTCGGTAAGAAGAAATATGCCAAGGCATGGCTTGAAGTTGGAGCACTGGGTCGATTGGCTGATGAAAACAGTGTTGCTTCTTTTTCTAATTATGGTCAAAAAAACGTGGACATTTTTGCCCCTGGCCATCTGGTATATTCAGCCATGCCAGGGAACAAATACAAAGCCGCATCAGGTACCAGTTTTGCTGCCCCGGTTGTAGCAGGCGTTGCGGCGATTATCAGAGCCAACTTTCCTGAATTCTCAGCAGAGGAGGTGAAACAGATCATCATGGACTCCGGAGATAGTATTGATGTTCCAGTCATTCAGCCTGGAACCGGTGAGAAGGTAAATTTCAGCACACTCAGTGTAAGTGGCAAGCGGGTCAACGCATACGAGGCGTACAGACTGGCTGAGCAAAGGGCAAAATAATTTCTGAGGAAAAGAAGCCTGGAGATTAACCTTAGGATTACTGAATCGATTAGTGCTCTGTTGCATAAGTTCTCCAACCTTATTTCGGATTCTTTTTCGCCATATCTTCATCATCGAAAGCCCGATGTACCCAGGGCAATGCCTTCCCACGCTCGGATAGGTATCCTCGGTTCCCACATCAAAGGTCGTCCAGACCTTTTGTCTCGTCTGGACGACGAAGACTCCATACGGTCACTTCTTCGATACGACAAAAGGTTATCTCATCTAGAATATCACGAACTTAATGTCCGGCACTTTTGTCACTCGATATACCCCTAAAGTATACACATAATGCATTGGATGCGCTCGTCCCGGGCCTTTCCGGATGAGTAGGTTCCTGATGAAGTTTGAATTATTAGTGGGAGAATTGTTGGACTCGTGTGGTTTAAATCCTCGTGAACCAGATCTAACGAATTACGATTTCCTGTACGATGTCCAAATTGAGTGCCTTATTGACTTTGTTTATTATCTGTTCCCTGGAATTGAACAATTCCTGTTTGAGAGGTGCAGAATCGATATATAGAATCAGCTTACCATCTCGAAAACTCACCTTTCTGGTCCGCTCGACCACATAGGGGTGATTGGTTTCTCTCCACACCTGTTCGATCTTTTTTTCATCGAGTTTGCCTGCATATTTTGGATCATTGGCGATCGAGGAAAGTATATTTCTGATGTTCCTGGTTTCGTCATTCGACATGATATATCGTATTCTAGATATTACAAAATGCTTATAACTGTGTAATCCAAACCTGCCTGATTGGCCATTCGGATCATCCGGTCTTCATCGGTGTCCGTAACAAAGATTTGTCCCGGATGTTCGGAGGCTAAGATAGCCATTACATGATCAATTCTTCGATGATCCAGTTTTTCAAAAAAATCATCGAGTAACAATAATGGCCACCGCTGCATGGCACTTTGAATATAGGCATACTGGGCCAGTTTCAAGGAAAATAAAATACTTTTTTGCTGACCCTGGCTGGCAAAATTTTTAGCAACCTGATGGTTGAGTAAAATTTTAAAATCATCCTTATGAGGTCCAATGCTCGATCTACCTTTCTCAATGTCTTCCAGTCGGGCTTTGCGCAAGGTCGTTCGGATATTTTCCGGTGAAACAGACCGAGCGAATTCCACCGAAGCCTGCTCGTTCTCCATTTGTGCTATTTTTTGATAAAAAGAAGAAAACAAGGGATCAAATTCCTCTACGAATCGGGATCTACCGGAATCGATCGTTTGAATCAGGGGTCCCATATCCATATCAAATTTGTCCAGCAACACCTCTTTATCCCTGATAGAAATTCTTCTGTTCCGAAGCAGTTCATTTTTTTGACGTAGAATTTGATTGTATCGCATCAGGGCTTGCAGATATGACCTGTCTAACTGACCTACTGTACCATCCACAAACTTACGTCGTAATGCGGATCCATGACGGATAATATAAATATCTTCCGGAAAAATCGATACAAGAGGGATTTCGCCTATATGGTCAGAAATCCTTTCAGAAGGAACTTTATTTTTAGTAATTTCCTTTCCACGGGTTGGAGAAAACGAAACTGAAAATTGATCTTTTCCGGAACTGAGGGCTTCTATTCGAAAAAAGGAATCATGTCCATCCATGAATTCAAAATTGATCAGCTGCCGATCCGATATGGAGTAATAGCTTTTACCAAAAGCCAGATAGTATAAGGCGTCGAGTAAATTGGTTTTGCCCACGCCATTATGCCCCAGAATCAGATTGAGTCGGGGGTGAAATTCGACCTCATACCGGGTATAATTTTTGAAATGATCCAGCTTTATCGACAGTATTTGCAAGGCGGCTATATTTTGTATTCAGCAATTGTCTTTAGTGCCCGATATTTTATATCTTTGGGGCGCAATATTCTGAGGCGGGTACTTAATCATGGCCCCTCATTCATTTAATCTAAATCTATGGCTACAGAGACCAAAAAAAATACGAAGTCCAAAGGTACGGAAGAATTCACAAAGGAAACCTATCTGGATTGGTATGAAACCATGTTACTGATTCGACGATTTGAAGAACGCTCACTGATGGAATATGGTCGTCAAAATATCCGGGGTTTTCTCCATGTGTATATCGGTCAGGAGGCGATCGCAGCTGGGATGAAATCTGCACTTCGTCAAGAAGATCCTGTAGTTACCGGATACAGACAACACGGAATCGCCTTGATGAAAGGAGTCAGTGCAGATGCATGTATGGCAGAGTTATGGGGTAAGAAAACAGGAGTCGTCAAAGGAAAAGGGGGTTCGATGCACTTTTTCTCCCGGGAACATAATTATTTTGGAGGTAATGGCATCGTTGCTGCCCAGATCCCCATTGGAACGGGGATAGCATTCGCAGAAAAATATCGCGGTACTGACAATGTATCGGTGTGTATGTTTGGCGATGGAGCAGCAAGACAAGGGGCATTGTACGAATCTTTCAATATGGCCAAAACCTGGAATCTTCCCGTTTTGTATGTGTGCGAAAACAATAATTATGCTATGGGGACCTCTGTAGAAAGAACATCCAGTCTCACTGATATATACAAGGTAGGTGAGGTTTTTGACATTCCCAGCAAAGCCGTCGATGGGATGGATCCGGTTGCCGTTCACAAAGCATTTAAGGAAGCTGCAGATTGGATTCGTGCAGGAAAAGGACCTTACTTTCTGGAGGTGGAAACCTATCGTTACAAAGGGCACTCAGTGTCGGATCCTGCCAAGTACAGAACGAAAGAGGAATTGAAGGCATATCAGGACAAGGATCCTGTAAAAATGCTTGAAAAAGTTCTGAAGGAGGAAAGCATCGCTACAGAGGATGAAATCAAGGGCATTAAGAATAAGATCAAAGATATCGTTGAAGCGTCTGTAAAATTTGCTCAGGAATCTGACTACCCCGATCCATCGGAATTGTATGACGATAATTATATCGAGGATGATTATCCATTCCTGACATAATTTTTTTGATAGCCCGGGGTTACCGCACCAAGCCGTTTACCAAATGAACCGAATTGAAATGAAGCGCAGACTTCAGAGTATAAACCAGTGTGAGATGTGATAGCACGTGGGGATGGAACTCTTTTCTGAATAATCGACAAGTGTAAGTTGAAATATTACAGAAAGTTTTTACTTTTGCCTGAATTTTCATATTTAAGCAATTTGAATATCAAAGCCAAATGACTGTATCCAATCAAAAAAATAGTGCTGGAAACTTCTTTGAACAGAACCAAAAGGCCATCGTCGGAGGTATTACAGCTATCGTAATCCTCATTATTGGCTATATGGCCTATACCCATTTATACCAAAAACCTAGAGAAAGGGAAGCAGTGAACGCCATATACATGGCGGAAATGCAGTTTGAAAGAGATTCTTTTGAAAATGCACTGTTAAGCCCTGGAGCAGGAAACATGGGCCTTTTGGACATAATCGATGAATATAGTGGTACCAAAACCGCAAATCTTGCGATGTATTATGCTGGAATTTCCTATCTCAAACTGGGAAAATACGAGGCTGCCATATCCTACTTGAAAGACTTTAAAGCCAAAGGAAAACTTACTCCAATCACCAAAAACGGAGCACTGGGCGATGCGTATTCCGAGTTGGAGGATTTTGATAAAGCCATTGAATACTACAAAAAAGCCACCACTGTGGGAAAAAACAATTACCTGACTCCCTATTATCTCAAAAAATTGGGACTACTCTATGAGCGACAGGAAAGGTACAAAGATGCCCTGGCCGTGTATCAGGAAATTGCAGATAAATATCCCGAAAGCACCGATGGATTCAATATTCGAAAGTACATCGATAATGTCCAGTATAGCCTCAACATGAATTAGACAAAAGAATCCTTGCGCTACTTCAAATTTTTAATATCTTAAGGCGGGCATTCAAACCCGCCTTTTTGTTTATATTAAACCCGGACAAAATCTTAAACCATGTCACAGTCAACGATAAAGGGCAAGGCCGATTCAAAAATTGAGCTGGAACATCCGGATGAAATCAAAATTGGCATAGTCCAAGCCCAATGGAATGCTGCAATAACAGACCATATGGCTTTGGAATGTAAAAAAGCGTTGAAAGAAGCCGGAATTGCTGAAGAACACATTTATCACGAACTGGTTCCTGGCAGTTTTGAATTACCCCTGGGAGCCCAATACCTGGAGCATTATCTCGAACCCGATGCCATCATTTGTCTGGGATGTGTAATCAAAGGAGAAACAGACCATGACCTTTTCATCAACCAGGGGATTACCAGTGCCATTATGGGATTGAACCTAAGATATGCCAAACCCTTTGTATTTGGTGTGCTCACCGTAAACAATGAGGAGCAGGCGTTGGCACGAACCGATGGAACAAAAGAAAACAAAGGTCGTGAGGCAGCTCAAGCGGCCCTGGAGATGATCGGCCTCGATCTTAAATTGAAAAAGAGCACGAGAAAATCGATAGGTTTCAAACCCTTCCAATCACTTTAGGCTTCAAAATTCAAATGAGGAATTTAAAGATCACATCTGTCCTTGCTGGTTATTTCATGCTCGATGGCGGGCCTATGTTTGGGGTCGTTCCCAAGATTCTATGGAACAAACTTCATCCCGCCAATGAATGGAATCAATGCCTCTGGGCAATGCGAAGCATACTGATCGAAACTGGTAATGCCCGGATTATTGTAGATACCGGAATCGGTACCAAGCAGGAAGAAAAATTTCGCTCTATTTTTGGTGCTTCTGGTCCGTCGATCAGTGAATCCCTTCAAAAAATCAGTATCCACCCCGAAGAAATTACGGATGTATTTTTAACCCATTTACATTTTGATCATGTGGGTGGTGCACTGTACAAAAATGAATCAGGTCAAATCCTACCTACATTCCCCAATGCGACGTATTGGTCAAACGAAGTGCATTATAAATGGGCTTACCAATCCAATCCACGGGAGGAAGCTTCTTTTCTCAAGGAAAATTTTGTGCCGCTTCGAGAGCAGGGACGACTTCAAATGATCGATGTGCAGAAATCGGATGTGGAATGGATACACGGTATGTCCGTAAGATTCTTATACGGTCACACCACCGGTATGATGCTTCTAAAAGTACCCCTCGGAACTTCATACAGGGCAATGTGGTATGGTGCGGATCTCATACCTAGCCAGTGGCATATTCGACGCCCATACATCATGGCTTACGATATGCAACCCATCAGGACCCTGGAAGAAAAGGAACACTTTTTGACGGATCTGGTAACCACGCAGGATATTATATTCTTTGAGCATGATCCACATCTGGAAGCAGCCACCGTCCAGACCGACGAAAAGGGTCGATTTACCTTAAATCAGTCCGGTGATTTACATGAAATTCTTTCCTCTATTTGATCAGTAGCGGTGGCTTCAGAAAATAGCGGCGTTATTGTGGCTACAGCGTTCTAAAGTATTCCAAAAGTGCCCTGGCATCTTCTTCGGAAACATTTTGGTCCAACATGGGCGTATTATTGAATTCCTCGAGCAAATCCTTGGCCAGAGGATCCTTTTCAAGCATTTCTGTCGGATTCATTATCATATTCATTACCCACTCCGGTGTTCGGCGTTCCATGATACCTTTCTGCGGTGGACCGATCAATTTGGTATCCACAGAGTGGCAAGCAATGCACAATCTGTCGTAGATTTCCTTTCCTTTTACTGCTAATTTTCGATCAATCTTTTCATCCAACTCCACATTGGTTATCGGTCCAATACCCTTGTTTTCCAAATCCACTCTTTGACTTGCGGGAACAGAGGAGTTGGACGAAGAAGACGGTTTCTCTGTTTTCTCGGCAGAAGAACTGCTGCTGGACGAGGAACTTGTGTCGCTGTCACTACCCGATCCACCACAACCCATAAAACCAAATACCAAAACCACCAAACACAATTTCAAAAACCTTTGCATAGCGTATATTTTAACTAGATTCTATGTTTAAAAAATAATTCCGCCAAGTTACGCAAATACTAAAAACCCGCGCAATATATACGGACTTTTTAATCACCTTAACGGAAGCCGTGAAATACCAGTCTTTCTCCTGCTCTGTGGATACTGAATTGACCTTGATCATACCCCAGGTGGCCATTCACAAAGGTCCGTTGGACCCGGTAATTATATATCATGCCTTCCAGAGGCGACCATCCACACTTATATAGGATGTTGGATGAATCAACCTGCCAGGATGACCTGGACACCTGAACCATGTCCGCTTTATAGCCCTCCCGGATAAAACCTCGGTCCTGCAATCGAAAACAAACGGCAGGAGCATGCGCCATTTTATCGACTACGGTGGATAAATCAATACGCCCGTCATCTGCATGTTGTAACATCTGTACCAGACTGTGCTGGACCAGGGGCAGGCCCGACGGACATTTCATATATGGATTGTCCTTTTCGTCTCTGGTGTGTGGGGCATGATCTGTAGCTACAATATCCAGCTGACCGTTCAGGAGTCCTGTCCATAGTGCATTCCGGTCAAAGGGTTGTTTGATGGCAGGGTTACACTTTATATCCCCCCCCTTCCCGGGATAGTCCATACTATCGAAGGTAAGGTGGTGAACGCATACCTCAGCAGTGATTTTTTTGTCTGCCAGAGGAATAGTAGCATCAAACAATCGGATTTCATCAGCTGTGGATATATGAAGTATATGGAGCCGGCTACCATACTTGCGGGCCAGTTCGATGGCATGGGAGCTGCTGATATAACATGCCTGACGGCTCCGAATTTCAGGGTGTAATTCAAAAGGAATATGGTCCCCGTAGATCTTATGGAAAAATTGCTCATTTTCCTTGACCGTCTGTTCATCTTCGCAATGTGTGGCAATAAGTAAGGGCGTACTCCTGAAAATTTTTTCCAATTGCACATCGCTATCCACCAGCATGTTTCCGGTGCTGGAACCCATAAATATTTTAATACCACAAACTGAGCTCCCGTCCGTTTTCATGACCTCGTCGTAATTGTCATTACTCACCCCCATAAAAAAAGAGTAGTTGGTAAAGCTGACCTGTCCAGCCCGCTGGTATTTTTCCTCCAATTTTTCCTGGGTGAGGGTAGGTGGCCTGGTATTGGGCATTTCCATAAAGCTCGTGACACCTCCGGCCAGGGCAGCTCTGGATTCGGACTCAATATCGGCCTTGTGCACCAATCCGGGCTCCCTGAAATGTACCTGATCATCGATCACCCCGGGCAGTAGGTAATCACCATTAAGATCAATTTCTATTTCGGGGTTTTGATCAAATACGCCAATCCGATGGATTCGATCCCCTTTGATCAAAACATCTCCTTCGAAAATCCGACCTTCATTGACTATTTTGGCATTTCGCAAAGCTGTACTACGCATATCTTTTAAGTTTACTTACTTTTGTTCTTCCATATAAGCGAAGATAGCGCATGGGAACCATCATTCACCCGGATCCTGATTTTTCAGTATTCGAACCGTAAATATAAACGGAAAAATGAAGATTGAACAAGCACGCATTGGTATACTTGGTGGAGGACAGCTTGGAAAAATGTTGAATTACACAGCCAATCAATGGAATCTGGCACTTTCAATTCTTGATAAGGACGCGAGCTTTCCTGCCGGTATTAATGCATGGAAATTTGTCCAGGGCGATTTTAGGGATTACCAGGATGTCCTGTCATTTGGAAAATCGCTGGATGTCCTTGGTGTGGAAATTGAACACGTAAATATTCAGGCCTTGCATGAACTGGTCGGTCAGGGAGTCCAGGTTCACCCATCTCCTCAGGCGCTTGAAATTATCAAAGACAAATTTTTACAAAATCAGTTTTATACAGTCCACCATCTACCTACCGTTTCATTTGAACGCTTTAATTCCAAATCAGAAATCATTGAAGCCGTCCGGATGGGCAGCGTAAAAATACCCTTTGTACAAAAAACCAGAGGAGAAGGGTACGATGGAAGGGGGGTGCAATTGGTGGAAACACCTGCAGACCTCGAGGAACTTCTGGATGCACCTTCCATTGTGGAACCAAAGGTTGCCATTCGGAAAGAACTGGCCGTGGTTGCAGCCCGAAATGCGAAGGGTGAAATTCGCTGTTACGATCCGGTTGAAATGGTCTTCAATGATCAGAATATGTTGGCCTTTTTATATGCCCCAGCTGATATCCCGGGACAAATCCACGACAACCTCATCGAAATAGCGAAATCGACGATTGAGGCTTTTTCGATTTGTGGATTGCTGGCTATCGAATTTTTCTGGACCGAGGATGATTTACTCCTGATCAATGAGGTTGCTCCCCGGCCCCACAATAGTGGCCATCATACACTGGAATATGCGGTCACATCCCAATTTGAACAACACCTTAGAGGTTTACTCAACTTGCCCTTGGGCAGCACAGAACTCAAAGGCAAAGCAGCGATGGTCAATTTATTGGGTGAACCTAGGTACAGTGGTCCTCCTCATTATAAAGGCATGGAGGATATCCTGGCTCTGGATAGGGTCCACATCCATCTATATGGCAAACCTGAAACACGGCCTTATCGTAAGATGGGGCATATTACTGTATCCGGACCGGACCGGGAAAGTATTCAGGAGAAAGTAAACATTATTCAATCAAAATTTAAAATTGTCACGGCATGAATCCAGAAATCAGCATAATCATGGGCTCTGATTCAGATTTAAACATCATGAAAGAAGCAGCAATATTTTTGGATGATCTGGAAATCCCTTATGAGTTGACCATTGTTTCAGCGCATCGCACACCCGACCGTATGATTGAATTTGCTCGTACGGCACGCCAAAGAGGTATTAAAGTCATCATTGCAGGAGCAGGTGGTGCTGCTCATTTACCCGGAATGGTCGCTTCACTCACCACCCTTCCCGTCATAGGAGTTCCCATCAAATCGTCGAACAGTATTGATGGGTGGGATAGCGTGTTGTCGATTCTACAAATGCCATCAGGAATACCCGTAGCCACCGTGGCGCTTGATGGTGCTAAGAATGCCGGAATCCTCGCAGCCTCTATACTTGGTATCACCAACACCGATATCGCGAATAAACTCCAGAATTTCAAGACCGAACTTCGCAAACGTGTGGAATATAAAATTGAATTGGTAAAAGAAAATTACCCTTCTGATTTTTAAAAAAAAGATCTGCTCCAGGAGACGGAACAGATCTTAACCAATTTCCAATTTTAACCAAAATGATCCGGAATCGGCCTCATTCCCAATTCCGGACAATGAGGAATCTTTAGACCATCTTACAGAAGCATTTGAGTCCGAAGATGGGTTTTGTTTTGAGTTTTCATGTGCTTATCAGATCAGGAGACATCGCGGTCCGCCGGCGGTTCAGGTTTTTTCTTACCGATCATCCAAAGACCATTGGCAGAATAGTACCAGGTGGAAAACAAACTGTTTCCTTGTGCCTTTTCTCTTGTAATCTGGATATAAATACGCTTGCCGTTTTGCAGATTATATGGAACCAGGTAATACGCATTTGGCACACTCCAGGCTGTTTGGCCCCCCAGTGAAATTTGTGGAATCTTGGATGATACAATCGAACTTTGGATTTCCACACTCAATTCTTCTGCAGTTTGTATGATCACGTTGAGTGCTTTTTGAAAATCTCCAGTCTCGAAAGCAAATGTATCGGTAGTTTGCCAACCTTCTTCCTTAGTGTATAAGGGTGGAGGAAGTAAATATTCGGGTCTGTCGATCCAGAAAACGGTGTCGGATTCAGTTTTCTCAATATTTCTAAGTGCTTCTACAAATGCAGGTGAATTGAAAAATAAATTCGAATTGTAATCATTATCAGGTGTCAGATCCTTAAATCCGTTGTCCACCTGACAAGAATAAATTAATAGAAGGAGTACAAAAAATCTCATGGTCAATTTTATTTGATTTAAAATTCTGAAATCCGCTTGCCCAAAGGGGGAGTATTCAGACAAGCAGGTTTGTAGCCCAAAACAAAAACAGTACCATGAGAAATTGCTATAATGTGATCGCAAGCCCAATATGCTTAGGATTTTAGCGATCAAAATTCATCATATATATCTTTTAATTATATTATATTTTTCATCCATATTCTACTCATCGTATTTGAACAACCTAGGCATCAGAAGAAAATTATATAAATGAAAAGAGGCAGATGAGGGGATCAAATTTCACCTCAAAATTTAACAAATAAATTTTTTAATGATTTGAATTTTCGTGCTCATTGTCTTGATTCATTCCTCGTACAAAGAAAAATCATGCACCGATCTGTTCAGGAAATGAAATAATACAAATGGGGGTCGGATCCAATACAGCGGATAAAATCTGAAAAAACTTTTCTCGAAACCTTAGGGGGTAGATACCAGTCCGGAATTACGATAAAAAAAATAATATGCTGTTTACTTCATTGACCGGTAGTATGAGATACCATTTCCGACAAAAAAAAGATCCGGTTTATAATCTTGTAATTGCTATGTTAGTTTCTACTCCGAATTTTTTAAGAATCAGGAAGGAAAAGCACAGGCACTAGTTTAACCAGGGTACTTTTCGGGAGGGAAAATATTGAATGCCCATTACATCGTATCGACGCTGTTGAGCAGCCAAACGATGCTTATATTCCTCCCAATCGCGTTGGTTGGCCGGGGTCCATCCAATTTCGCCATAACCCGGCAGGCGGGGAAAAGCCAGATATTCAATATCCGAAAGATTGGTGATTGTTTCTGACCATAGGGGGGTTTCAATCCCCAATATATCTTCTCGTGAAATGTTCTTTTCAATGGTTTGAGGATCCCAATTATAAGCTTCATCCACCTCGATGTAAGCCGCCCAATGTAATCCGATCCGGGATGTTGAATCATACTGCATATCCAGATATGCTTTCCTTGCAGGAGACATGACCACCCTGGCGCCTTGTGCAATAGCTTTAGATGCATTCTCCGCACTCTCCCAGTACTGGACCACGGCTCCAGGAATTAACTGTGCATGGGCTATTTCATCCCAACCCATGACTTTTTTACCATGCTGGCTTACAATTTGCTGCACCCGCTCTATGAAAGGAATGTAATCCTCCATGGGCGTTACGTGGGATTCATCCCCACCGATATGAATATATTCTCCGGGCGTCAGGGCAGCCAACTCCCTGATCACATCTCCTACAAATTCATAGACTATTTCTTTGGAAGTGCAGAAGGTACTAAAGCCTACATCGATGCCTGTATATAATTCCAGATCTGTCCCATTGCAAGCAAGTTCGGGATAGGAAACCAATGCAGCATGGGTATGCCCAGGCATATCTATCTCCGGAATGACCACTATCTGGCGCAACCTGGCATATTCAACAATTTCGCGGTATTGTTCCTGGGTGTAATACCCGCCTTCTCCCCCACCTACCTGAGTACGTCCACCTATCTCGGTAAGTCGCGGCCACGATTTAATTTCAATACGCCATCCCTGATCATCGGACAGGTGTAAGTGAAGCCGATTGAATTTATACAAAGACAAATAATCAATATACTGCTTCACCACATCGACCGGAAAAAAATGTCGTGCGACATCGAGCATAGCCCCCCTGTACTCATATTCGGGATAATCCCGAATGGTACCTGTAGGTAGAATCCATGGAAAATCGAGAACGGTGTCCGATTCAATTTCCGGGGGCAATAATTGACGTAAAGTGGCTATACCAAAAATGAGACCGGCTGGCTGGAGAGCCGAAAGGTTGATACCTGAATCCAAAATTTCCAGATGATACCCTTCCCCTCCGAGATCAGATAGCCCAGGATCGAGAAACAGATAGATATGCCCTTTAGGCGGGCGGGATTCGGTCGGTTTCAAATCCAGATTAAATCCAGTGGCAGGGGATAGCAACGAAATTAAATATGCTCCTGCCTCCATTACTTGCACCTCACCAGATTGAACATATACATCCATATCATGCCGTAGTTGAAACTGATTGCCATCGGAGACGGCAGTTACAGGCAAAGGGATAACGGGTTCATTGGCCAAATCTGTAGGGGGATAAGACTGGTTACAACCCGTACTTATGAATACGGATGTCAATAGGAAACACATTTGAAAGAGCGGACCGGGGCATCGTATTATCATATTCGAGGTGCTTAATGTTCCTGAATCTTATGTTTGGTTATCGTCTGATGTGGAATGACGCAATCCCCTTCACATCCATATCCCCACCACCTTATAATCCGGATTACCATACGTTTGTTCGCCCATGCCAATCCTAACCATCTTCAATTCTAACTAAACGTCTTTGAATTATGCTCTGTCATCCGGATTAAATTTACAATTTTTTAGTTTTTTTTCACCGCTTCATACAAAACTTCCACAGGATGCAAGGCCTTCATTCCAGCGCCATCCTTTACCTGATGACGACAGCTAACTCCCTGGGCCACTGGGATCACATCCGGCTCCAGACTCCGCATAGCCGGAAGAACCACCAATTCTCCAATTTTCATAGATAGGTCAAAATGTTCCCTTTCAAATCCAAAGGATCCTGCCATTCCACAACATCCGGAGGGGATATACTCCACGTGGTGGTTTGCAGGGAGGGATAATAACGCTATTGCAGCCTCTTTGCTGGCCATGGCTTTGTAATGACAATGGAGATGAACGGCAATTTTGCGGGCTTGCTGATCAAATAGATCCGGACCAATACGGTGATGTAAAAATTCCTGATACAAAAACTCCTCGATGGTCCAGACCCGGGTGGAAAGTTTGAGTGCTTTCTCCCGGATCTCACCGCGGAGTATTTCAGGATACTCATCCCGAAAACTCAAAACCGCAGAAGGTTCCACCCCCACGATCACCGCATGGTCTTCATCAAGGATCTCAGAAAAAATTTCAATGTTTTTGGCCGCCAATTTACGTCCTCTTTCCAGGAATCCTTTTGAAAAAGCTGCCCTACCGCTCTCAAAATGCTCTTTAAAAATAACCTCGTAACCAAGTGCTTCCAACAATTCCACCGTTCTTATCCCAATTTCAGCTTCATTCAAATCAATGAATTCATCAATAAACAAATAAACCTTACGCTCCTGGGTTACCGCATGAGAAGGATTGTGATTTCTCATCCATCTTTTCCAGGTTGTACCAGAGACTACAGGAAGGGATCGATGCGAATGAAACTGAGCCATCTTCTTAATCATCCATGAAAATTTCCGGATGAAAAAATTGGATACGGAGGGGATTATCGCAGCGATCTTGTACAGATCGTAGAATCGAAGGATGAGTCCATCCCGCACCGGTCGGAGGTTGTGCTTGTAATATTGGGCATAATACTCGGATTTCAATTTCGTCATATCCACATTGGAAGGACATTCGTTCTGACATCCTTTGCAAGAAATACAATGATTGAGGACTTCCATCACCTCTGGTGAATCGAAGGTCAATCTATCATTATTCCCCTTCATAAATTCCCGCATAGCATTGGCACGGGCACGGGTGCTATCTTTTTCATTCCGGGTCGCCATATAGCTGGGACACATGGTATCCCCGGTCTCGGCCAATTTCCGACACTCCCCGGTACCATTGCATTTTTCGATAACCCGCATCATGCCTCCCCCACTTTCAAATTTGTAGTAGGTGTCGAAATCCCATGCTGATTCACCAATGGTATAACGCAAAGCCGTATCCATCGGGGGCGCATCCACGATCTTTCCCGGATTGAAGATATTATCCGGATCCCAGATCGCCTTGACTTCCCTCCAAATTTCATACATTTCTTCTCCCACCATCAGAGGTAAAAATTCAGCTCTGACACGACCATCACCGTGTTCTCCACTCAGCACCCCTTTGTATTTTTTCACAAGGTGTGCACTGGCTGTACTGATGGCTCGCAATCCCCGGACTCCTTCCTCTGTTTTAAGGTTGAGAATGGGCCTCAGATGCAATTCCCCCGCGCCGGCATGGGCATAAAAAATAGCCTCCTGGCCATGCAAAGCGCACATGGCTTCAAACTCTTCGATATAATCCGGCAAATCCACCAGCCTGACCGCTGTATCTTCAATACAAGCTACTGGTTTGGCATCGCCTTTGATATTGGACAAAACACCCAGCCCTGCTGCTCGTAAACTCCAGACTTTATCCGTGTCTTTTCCCTCCACCAGCGTTGAGGCGTATCCCAACCCCCGGGATTGGAGCTTTTCAGATAATTTCAATGCCTTATCCTTCGCTGTCTCACTTTCATCTCCTCGGAATTCAATCATTAACACGGCTATCGGATCGCCGTCTATGAAAAACTTATTTTTCAACTGCTCCGGATTTTCCCATGCACAGTGAAGGATGGTCCGATCCATCAATTCGCATTTCGAGGGTGAATTTTCCATGGCCACCACGGTCGCTCTCATGGCTTCGTTGATCGATTCAAAATGTGGACAAAGTACCACAACATCCGTGTTTGGGATCGGCACCAGATTGAGAACAATCTCTGTGGTGAAGGCCAGTGTACCTTCCGAACCACACAACAATTTAGTTAAATTGAATGGCGGTCCTTCAGGATTCCCAAAACACGCAAATTTTCGCACCAGGTCTAGCGCATATCCCTGATTTCGGCGTTGGATCTCGGGGTGTGGGTAGGAATTCCGGATCAACTCATCCATCCCCTTCCGATTCAGCAACTCGATCATATGGTGCGCGATCGTATATCTGAAATGGGTTTTCTCTCTATGAATAAATTTGTCCGGATTCTCATCCTGAAAAACTGCAAAATCTCCGTTGGATAGCAATACCTCCATTGATCGAACGTGGTCTCTGGTGCTGCCAAATTCAATGGATGTGGATCCACAGGAGTTATTCCCCACCATACCACCAATCATACATCGGTTGGCCGTGGATGTATTGGGGCCAAAATACCAGCCATAAGGCTTCAGGAAATTGTTGAGCTCGTCCCTGATCACCCCAGGCTCCACCCGAACCCATCCTTCTTCAGCATTCAGTTCCAGTATCGAGGTCATATATCTGCTGGTATCGACCACCACACCTCCCCCCACGCATTGACCAGCCAGAGAAGTTCCGGCCGCCCGGGGGATGAGTGGGATCTGAAACTTTTTAGCCCAGCGAACGATTTTTTGACAATCGGACTTGTCCCTGGGCATAATAACCCCCATGGGTATTTCACGATAGATGGAAGCGTCTGTGGCATAGATATGCCGATGAAGATCATCACGATAACCGTCGCCTTTGATTTGACCAATGAGTTCGTCAAACCGTTTTACATTATAATCAAATGTGTTCTTCATTATAGGTGAGAAATTATCTACCTTTGGTTCTCAAATCACCAAAACTAATAAAAATGAATAGTTCTTTTTACAATATTATGGTTTCGGCTCATTCGGGTTTGAGATGGTTGGTTTTAATCCTCCTTATCATCGCGATTTTTCAAACCTTTTCCCGACGTGGAAAATTTGGTGATATAAAAGAAACGAAGACCGTCTTGATGACCTTGATTTTTACCCATATCCAAATGTTATTGGGTTTAGTACTATATATAATTAGCCCCAAAGTGCAATGGAGTGGATCCACGATGAGTAGTCCGGTATATCGCTTCTTTACCGTGGAACACCTCATTCTCATGCTGGCAGCCATCATTCTGATTACCGTGGGATATAGTCGGTCGAAGCGCGCTCCCAAACCTTTCAATGTAGCCTTTAACTTCTATCTTATTGCTCTAATATTGATTTTATTGGCCATTCCATGGCCATTCAGGGAATTGGGTGCAGGCTGGTTTTAAAACTACTCCAATTTATATCATTTATCCCGGAAATTGAGTGGATTTGACCTCATGGGTGAAGAGGCTTCCCTTATGTAAGAGCCTATTCATTCTTATCCTGAAGAATTTACCTTCGCAATTGGATACATACCTTCGCAATTTAAGGACTTCACAATGAACTATTTGGCTCGGTCCATGTTTTTAAAACCTTCACGAGGCCATTCAAAATTCATTTTGACAGTTTTTTTAGGCTGTTTTATGTCAGTCACAACCAATGAAATATAAATTTCACCACAACCAACTCGAACGCGAATCTACAAATGTCATATTGCCAACAACCCTTGGGAGTACAAATCAAATTGTAGCATGGAATTGAATTTCAAAGATATATTTTCAATCAGTCTGGTTCTTTTTTCAGTGATAGATATCGTGGGGTCTATCCCGATCATACTTTCGATGAAGCAACGAGGGATTAAAATACAATCCAAGAATGCAAGTATTGTTGCACTGGCTATCATGATCATTTTTCTGTACGGAGGTCCGAGTTTGCTGGGTTTATTTGGTGTGGATGTAAGTTCCTTCGCGGTTGCTGGATCGATTGTGATTTTCCTTCTTGGATTGGAAATGATTTTGGGGGTACATATATTCCGCGACGAGCCGGACAGCACGAGCAGTTCAATCGTCCCAATCGCCTTTCCACTTATTGCAGGAGCAGGTACACTGACGACTATCCTTTCATTGAAGTCGGAATATTCCAATGGCAATATCCTCATTGGGATTTTCATTAATATCATCCTGGTTTACCTGGTTCTTCGCTTTTCGGATTGGATAGGTAGAAAAATTGGCAAAAATGGCATTGAGGTTTTGCGTAAGGTTTTTGGGATTATTCTATTGGCCATCGCCATCCGGTTGTTCAAGGAAAACCTCGGTTTTTAACTCCACCAAATGTCTCACGTAGACCTGTCCTATGCTCGGTTTTTTTTCTTAAGTACGACCAAATACAATCACGTCATTTGTATAAATTACTTATGAAACAGACCACAAGATTGCTGATTCCTAACCCTATTTTTGAGGTGGGTGTTGTAACTTCAAATTCTGACTTGAATTCATTTTGATTGGTATACCATTGCCCTCCCTCCGATCCATTTTCTAATTCGATATTCAGTTGAAAATTCTTTTTTGAATCAGTAAAACCCAGGGCCCTATGCATCGGGATGACAATTCATCCCGGGATAGCAGATGAAGCGAACCTGAAAAACTTAATATCGGGACGAATTGACCACACACAGATACTCGCTCACTTCCTCAATTCAACTTCCACCTTACGCTACAGTAATGCCACTCTTTACCCAACCTCTACCAAATTTATCCCTCCCCGAATATCCTTTTCCCCACTGGAAATTGTATTTTACCTTGAAATTCGAGGTCCATATGAATAAATATCCGATGATAAACCGCGATATCAGCTGGTTATCCTTTAATGCTCGTGTGCTTCAGGAAGCCAAAGACCACTTGAATCCATTGTATGAAAGGATAAAATTCCTGGCGATCTACAGCTCCAATCTTGGAGAGTATTTTTCTGTACGGGTTTCACAACACCGGAATCTCCTCAGGCTCGGTAAAAAAGAAAAAAGAGAACTCCACCTTGAAACCAGGGATATTTTGGATGAAATGCTTGAAATGGTTACCGAACAACAAAAAGAAGTGAGCCGGATTTTTGAGGAAGAAATTCTTCCTGATCTGGAAAATGAAAACATCCATATTCTCCGCAGGTTGGATCTGAACGAAACCCAGCGTCGTGAAGTGGAAAATTTCTTCCATCAATACCTACTGCCCTTTGTACAACCTGTGTTATTGGTTAAAGATAAGGTTCGTCCATTTCTCAACAATGCAGAGCTATACCTTGCCGTGGATATGATAGAAAAGGAGTCCAAGACCAAACAAAAAACCCAATACGCCCTGGTGAAGGTACCTTCTGATCATCTAGATCGGTTTATTCCATTGACACACTCCAAGCGGGGACACCACGACATCATTATCCTGGATGATATCGTACGACACAGTATTTCGTGGCTTTTTCCGGGTTATGAAATTAGGGATACCTACTCTATTAAGTTAACCCGTGATGCCGAATTATATATCGACGATGAATTTTCAGGTGATCTGATCAAAAAAATAAAAAAAAGTCTGAACCAAAGAAATATTGGACCAACTTCCCGACTGGTATATGACCGTGAAATGCCTGAAAAGCTGCTGAAGTACCTGCAGGATGTAATGCACATCGAAGATCTGGATCTCAGTCCCGAGGGTAGATACCACAATAATTTTGACTTTTTCAATTTCCCGAAATTTGGCAAAGACCACCTGGAACTCAAACCCTTACCACCGCTAATTTATCACCCCCTCCACGATAGTCCGGATATGTTTGCCACCATCCGTGAACGCGACCACCTGACCATGTTTCCCTACCATTCCTACGATACCGTGGTGGAGTTGTTTGAAGCTGCAGCAACGGATCCGGATGTGACCCATATCAAAATCATTCAATACCGGGTCGCACGCCAAAGCCGGATTATGGATGCCCTGATCCAGGCTTCTAAGGCGGGTAAAAATGTCACCGCTTTCATCGAAGTCAAAGCCAGATTTGACGAAGAAAGAAACCTGGGGTGGGGAGAAACACTGGAAAAAGCAGGCGTAAAAGTTCACTATAGCTTTCCAGGGCTTAAGGTGCATTCCAAATCCGCATTGATTCGTAGAATCGAAAACGGAGAAGCGGCTTTGTACACCTATCTGAGTACGGGCAATTTCAATGAAGATACCGCCAGAACGTATAGTGATTTTGGCTTTTTTACTTGCAGGGAGGAAATCGCCAGTGAGGTTACGCGGTTGTTTTCCATTCTTGAAACGGTGAGTTTACCCAAACAAAACTTCAATCACCTTCTTGTCGGTCAGTTCAACCTCAAAAGTGGTTTGATTGAATTGGTAAAAAGTGAAATGGAGGCAGCCAGGCAGGGATTGCCTGCGGAAATTTTTCTCAAGCTCAATAGTCTTCAGGATCCCGAAATGATCGAATGGCTTTACAGAGCTTCCGAGGTCGGGGTCAAAATTCGGTTGATCATACGAGGTATTTGTTGTCTCATTCCCGGTCAAAAAGGGTATAGCGAAAACATCGAGGCCATCAGTATCGTCGATCGATACCTTGAACACGCACGAGTGTACAAATTTCACAATCGCGGAAATCCGAAAATGTACATATCCTCAGCCGACTGGATGACGCGCAATCTCAATTATCGGATCGAAACCGCAGTTCCGATATATGACGAAAATGTATTTCGTACGATAGATGACATTATGGAATTGCAGTGGAGTGACAATGTTAAGGCCCGGAAAATTGATGGTACGGGTTCAAATTCGTACATTCGCCTCGATCATGATATCCGAATCCAAAGCCAGTTGGAAACATATTATTATTTCAAACGGCAGGAGGAAGAATACCATCAACAACAAATCAAGAGTGAAAATGTCGAATAAACTGCTCCATATATCCCCAATCGATGGCCGTTATACAGGTAAAACCGAACCTCTGCAGAATTATTTTTCTGAGTTTGCACTCATTAAATACCGTGTCATCGTGGAGATTAAATACTTCATAGCCATTTCCAGGATTCCAGAGACTCCGCTACCCATACTCCATGAGAAACAGGTCCTGGGACTCCTTCAATTGATCGACCATTTTGATGTGGAGGATGCAGCAAAAATCAAATCCATCGAACGCGCTACCAACCATGATGTGAAGGCAGTGGAATATTGGATTAAAGAACAATTTGCAGGTACGGAACTTGAGTCATGGCAGGAATTTATTCATTTTGGACTCACATCACAGGATATCAACAATACAGCCATTCCGCTCATGATCAAGGAAGCTCTGGAAAATGTAATTCTTCCTGATTATGAGAAAATCCTGTTTTTACTCGATGAAAAGATTGAGCGCTGGGAAGATGTACCCATGCTGGCCCGAACCCATGGACAACCCGCCAGCCCGACCCGGCTGGGCAAGGAACTCCAGGTATTTCGTTACCGTCTTCAAAACCAACTCAATCATCTGCAAAATATTCCCGTATCGGGTAAATTTGGCGGTGCCACCGGAAATTTCAACGCGCATAAAGTGGCCTTCCCCGATATTGATTGGATCCGGTTCGCAGAAAATTTCCTTGAAAATGATCTGGGAATACGACGACAACGATGGACCACTCAAATCGAAAATTACGATGATATGGCGGCTATTTTTCAAACCCTCAGCCGTTGCAACACCATCCTTATCGACCTCTGCAGGGATATATGGCAGTATATAGCTCAGGATTATTTCAAACAAAAGATTGTAACTGGTGAGGTCGGTTCATCAGCTATGCCACACAAAGTCAACCCAATCGATTTTGAAAATGCAGAAGGTAACCTGGCTATGGCCAATGCTGTATTTCAATTTTTAGCAGAAAAATTACCGGTTTCGCGGCTACAACGGGATCTCACCGACAGCACGGTAACGCGCAATATCGGTGTTCCTATGGCACATACCCTGATCGCCCTATCTTCTCTCGAAAGGGGTCTGGGTAAAATCATCCTCCACCGGGAATCACTTGAAAAAGATCTGGCCGAAAACTGGGCAGTCGTTGCCGAAGCTTTGCAAAACATTCTTCGAAGAGAGCAGTATCCTCACCCTTATGAAGCACTCAAGGCGCTAACGCGGACCGGAGAAAAAATAACCAGACAAACCCTGGCAGATTTCATTGATCAGTTGGATATCGATGAAGATTTGAAAAACGAGATGCGGGCAATCTCCCCGTTTAATTATACAGGGTATTAATTTTAAGTTCAAAAATAAGTATGGGACTACGGGATATCACTGAACAACACCATTATCCCGGTTGGCTGCTTCGAAATCCACGCTGGATTTTCATTCACTATTTATTGCTTCGATTATTTTTTATCAGATCGAGGGTTTGTCGTAAAGCACTTGCCCAATTGATTGAGCGGGATGCTATCGTTCGCGTCTTGGATGCTGGTTGTGGCGAAGGCCAGTATACCATTCCCTTTGCCAGACAGTATCCGGAGAAATATTTTACGGGCATCGATGTGCTCCACGATCATATTGATTTTCTAAATACCTTGAAACAAGAGCTGAATCTGGACCACTGTACTTTCCTGCAAAATGATATAGAATCGCACCTGGGTACTCACCCCGGGTATCATTTGATTATCATCATTGGCGTTTTGCAATATTTGAAAAACCCTGAAGCAGTAATAGAACAAGCCTTTCTCCATCAATCCTACGGTGGTTACCTGTTTATTTACACACCGGTGGATGAAGGTCTGGAGTTCGGGTTCTATAAATATTTTCGTAGGCGGTATGGCCATTATGATGATGCCAGAGAGTACTACCACCCTATTCAGCGGGATGCCTTGTTATCCTGGGTGGCCCAATCCGGATATTCTCTGATCGAAAAGCAAGAACACTATGGTATGGCAGGATCCTTGGGTCATCAAATCATGCAATCCATTTTGATGATGGCTTCCCATGGTCACCCTGTTACCAAAGCCCTCTCCTTGCTCATTTTTATCTTATTCATGCCAATATTTGTACCTTTACAGTGGGCAGATACCTGGATAGGAACCTCAAAGCGGTCCCGATCCAATGGCTTACTCTTAATCCTACAAAAATTGTAATTCAGTGACAAGTAAGAAAACACCCTTGATGAAACAGTACAGCCAGATCAAATCCAAATATCCGGATGCGATCCTTCTGTTTCGGGTGGGGGATTTTTATGAGACCTTCGGAGAAGATGCCATTCAGGTTGCCAATATCCTGGGAATCGTCCTTACCCGGCGCAACAACGGCGGATCTGACATTGAGCTGGCAGGCTTTCCACATCACTCCCTGGATGTGTACCTTCCCAAGTTGATCCGTGCAGGATTTCGAGTTGCTATTTGTGAACAGCTGGAAAAGCCGTCCAAAGAAAAAAAGATAGTCAAACGCGGTGTGACCGAATTAATAACACCAGGGATAGCGGTGGATGAAAATCTTCTCGAACACAAACACAATAATTTTCTTTCATCTGTGTATCGACAAGGTGATAAGTTCGGGATCGCCTTCCTGGATATTTCCACGGGGGAATTCTACCTTTCAGAGGGTAGCCGGATGGCAATCGAAAAACTTTTGGACTCTTTTCAGCCATCGGAAATCATTTATTCCAAGTCATTTAAAAAGGATATTCAGGCGTGGATCGGAGAAGAATACTACACCTATGGTCTCGATGAATGGGTGTATAGTATGGAATACGGTCGAAAAAAATTGTTGGATCATTTCCAAACCCTCAATTTGAAAGGATTTGGCGTGGAAGACCTTGAATTGGGGCAGATTGCAGCAGGGGCGATAATGCATTATCTGGAAAGTGCACAACAACATGACCTGAGTCATATTTTGAAAATCCAAAGGATTCAGGAAGAACAATATGTATGGCTAGATCGGTTTACCATGCGCAACCTGGAACTCCTGCAGAGCAATCATCCCACCGGGATTTCCCTCCTCGATGTACTTGATACCTGCAGGTCTCCTATGGGGTCCCGTCTTATGAAGCGATGGATCGCTCTCCCACTTACAGATATTTCGGAGATCAATAAACGACTCGATGCGGTTACCTCATTGAGGGAGCATCACGAGTTCAGGGATTCCATTCGGGAAATACTCAAAGGCGTGGGGGATCTGGAACGGATTGCTTCCCGGATAGCGGCATTCAAAATTTCTCCCCGGGAAATCAATCAACTCAAATCCGCGCTGACCAGTTTACCTGGCCTTCAGACCACACTGGGCAAAGTGGATGCCGAACTGATTGGAATTATCCGTGACCAGATCAATCCGTGTGAGGAACTGATTGCCCGCATCAAAAGTCAGTTGAGCCCCGATGCTCCTGCCGTAGTATCCAAAGGAGGGGTGATCGCTTCCGGCTTTGATGCTGATCTGGATGAACTGCGGGATTTAATCGCCAACAATCAGGACCATCTGCTTCAAATTCAGGAGCAGGAAATTGGCAGGACCGGCATCAGCAGTCTCAAGATAGGTTTCAACAATGTATTTGGGTATTACCTGGAGGTAACCAACAAATACAAAGATAAAGGTCTGATCCCTGAAAGCTGGATTCGCAAGCAAACCCTTACCAATTCGGAACGATACATCACCTCGGAACTCAAAGAAATTGAAGATAAAATCCTGGGTGCCGAGGACAAAATTCTCGAGCTGGAGGAAAAGCTATATCATGAACTGGTGGAGCATTTGCAAAAGTATCTGAAGACCATTCTGACCAACGCCCATATGCTGGCACGACTCGATTGTCTGCTGGCTTTTGCAGCCGTAAGTCTCCAAAATGAATACGGACGCCCCACTATTACCGATGGACTGGGAATTAAAATTACGAAAGGCCGGCACCCGGTGATCGAACATCAGTTGCCCCCAGGTGAATCTTACATCCCAAACGACATTTATCTTCACAACGATGATGAGCAAATTCTGATGATCACCGGACCCAACATGTCTGGTAAATCAGCCATTCTGCGGCAGACTGCATTGATCTGTCTGATGGCGCAAATGGGCAGTTATGTCCCGGCAGAAAGCGCGGAAATCGGATTGCTCGATAAGGTATTTACCCGGGTGGGAGCTTCAGACAATCTGTCCAAAGGAGAATCCACTTTCATGGTAGAAATGATCGAAGCGGCCAATATCATTAACAATTTTTCTTCCCGTAGCCTAATTTTACTCGATGAAATAGGGAGGGGTACGAGTACCTACGATGGGATCTCTATTGCATGGTCAATGACGGAATATTTGCACGAACATCCCACAGACCATCCCAAAACCCTATTCGCCACACATTACCATGAACTCAATCAACTGGAGGAATTGTATCCCCGTATCCGGAACTACCATGTCTCTACCAAAGAGGTGGATAATCGAATTATCTTTCTAAGGAAACTAGTTCCCGGGGGAAGTGAACACAGTTTTGGTATTCATGTAGCCCAAATGGCCGGATTACCCCCCAAAATCATAGAACGCGCAGAGGAAATACTTGAAAAAATGGAAGGGCACAATCTCTCCCCGGGGGATGACCGGGTACCCGGATCATCAAAAAAAGGCAAGACCAGGTCTATCCGGAAATCCAAAAGCAATGGCAACGCACTTCAATTACAAATTTTCGACGTAAAAGACGAGAAAACCCTGAAAATCAAAGAAGAATTGTCCCAACTTGATGTCAATCGACTCTCCCCTATCGAGAGCTTGCTCAAGCTTAAGGAATTGCAAAACATGATGGATGAGAAAAATGAAAAATAAATTTTCCATCTGATTACTACGCTATTGATGAAAACAACTTTTTTTGTTGGATACATAAATAGGCCTGGGCTGATAGTAAAATCTGATCGACTGGATTTTTCGTCACGCCCCCCATCCTGGAAATAAGAGAAGATGGCAGCACCAAGAATTCACTACTTGCAACACGTGCCTTACGAGGGTCCGGGATCCATTTTGTCCTGGGCTGATCAACATGGATATGAAATCCATGGAACCAAAATTTACCAGAATGAGTCATTTCCTCAGAGTGAAGATTATGATTGGCTTGTTATTATGGGTGGTCCGATGGGCGTATATGATGAGGTGGAACATCCATGGCTGTTATCAGAAGAAAAATGCATCTATGAGGCTATTCAGGCCGGAAAAACGGTCATCGGCATTTGTCTTGGAGCTCAGTTGATCGCAACAGTGTTGGGGGCGGACGTGTATAACTCACCGCAAAAAGAAATCGGTTGGTTCCCGGTTCACAAAACCACGAATGGGAAGATTCATCCATTGCTGGATTCCATACCCAATACCTTTACTGCTTTTCACTGGCACGGGGACACATTTGAACTTCCGGCGGGATCCGTCGATTTGTTTTATACAAATATCTGTCCCAATCAGGCTTTCCTATATGATGATAGAGTTTTGGCCATTCAGTTCCATTTCGAGGTAACTCCTGCATCGATACATCAAATGATAGAAAACGGCAAGGATGAACTGGTTCCCGGGGAATGTATTCAGGAAGCAGGAACAATCCTGGAACAAAGTAATTATTGCCAAAGTCTGGACCAATATCTTAATCTACTTTTTGATCAAATGGCGGGCAGGTGAATGGTTTTTTCTGAATACAAAGGAATGCAATTTTTTTTAGATGTGAGGTGATCCATATTTCCAGTTGCTGGAAGCCTGCTCCCCTTCTTTTTCCACCTTATGAACATTCGCTATCAGCCCATTTTCCATATAGCTTCACGATACAAAACCTCCTCCACTTCAGGGACCTTCGATGCGTGTCCACCAACAATATTCTTTTTTCCTTTTTCCTTTATCTTAAAAGATATATCAAGTTCCACCTCATGGCTATAAAAGTAACTTTGTCTTTCTCTACTGTACTGGATTGGCAAACCATATGATTTCATTTCCTCCAGTAGCCGAAATAATTGACGGGGTGAGATGCCCAGCCTTCGGCTAAAATCACAGGGAGGACCAGTGCCTTTGCGACGGATCAGTTGATGAATTCTTTGCAGTCTGTAGATTTGGTCGATTAGATTCATGATACATGCAAATTTGTGAGGTGAAGAAATTGGTCGAATACCCGGTTAAACAAACTTCGTTCTTTAGTGATGATAATTGCCTGAATAGTCATGTCGGGGCGGTATTGAACCGGGTAATCATGGTCAGTGACAAGTTCATTGTACAACGGTAAGTGAATTTCATAAAACGGTTGATTCTCCCGCATTTGAGCAACAGGGTAGATATCCTGGACAAAAGTTTCCAGTGTGCCGTATTCTTTGGAAGGATAGGCATCAATATGTAAAATCACCCTGTTTCCCTTTTTAATCTTTCCCAGGCCAGATGAAGCTACCCATATCCGGGCAAATCTCGAATTGCCACGGCTTTCGTGCTGTATTGAATCAGGGAGATAGGGTATCAAATATCCCACGCTTTGGCCCTGCTCAAGGGTTTGACCTTGCACAATATCAGGGGACATTTGAAACATACCACCAGCAGGTGCAATTATAAAATACTGCTGATACCAAATTTTATAAGCATTTCGGAAATTGTGGATCAGTTCATCTATCCGGGATTGATATAAAAGTATTTTTTCATTGCGCTGGGCATGTACATCCACTTTCTGTTGTTCTAAACCGACAATGCGTACACGATTCTGAGAAATGTTGTTGGCCTTCAATAGATAGTTTTTTTGTATGCCCAGATGAGAAGCTATGGATCGTTCCAGCTCCCGCTCACTGATGATGCCCTGTCTGAAGAGTATCTGATTCCGGTCCAAATCTTTTTGGGAAAGCGATATTTCCGATTTGGAAAGTGCCCTTTCCTTTTCCAGAACGTCATTCCATAAGTGTATTTCCTGAATTTCACGATCAATGACTTCAATCCTGGCACTAAAATCTGTTCTCCGCAAATAATGAACATATTCCCGATAAATTTGCATTAATGAGGCATAGATACTTTGCATGGAACCCAGTGCCAATTCCTCATTCAAGTCGGGATGGTCAACGACAGCATAATCCTGGAGATCCATTTGTGTCAGAAGGTCAAGTACTTTTCGTACGTCTTCCTGATTGGCAGGATTTTGAATATAGAGTACAGGTTCCCCTTCCCATATAAATTCTTTATGATCTGCATAGACCGTATCGATGATGCCAAAAGATCGGGAATATAAGGTTTTGTATGGGTCAGTTGTCGTGATGATACCCGAAGATTTAACCTTATCTGGATATCGAATCACGATCGATAACGCGATACATATGCCTACCACAATCAATAATACTGTCATACCACTGTGTAGAATCCATCCTGGTGAATTACCTATGATTTCATCCACACCAAACTCCTCACCCTCAAAAGTAGGATTCCCTGATGGTATCTGATTTACGTCTTGATGTAATTCTGCCATTGGTGTATATTTTATCCCATATCAATTTATTTCAATATACAATTGCCCGGTTTTTCATTGTCCCAGGGCGAGTTGTTCCTTCACCAGATTGAAATAATTCTTGCCAGATTGGATCAATTGTTCGTGGGTTCCGGATTCAACAACTATCCCCTTTTCCAGGATAATGATCTGATCAGCGTGTTGTACGGTACTCAATCGGTGGGCGACTATGACTACGGTTCTGTTCTCCAGGAACAATTTCAGATTCCCCATAATCTCCTTTTCGTTTTTGGCATCAAGCGCATTGGTCGCCTCGTCAAGAAAAACGAAATCCGGATTTTTATACACTGCCCGGGCAATCAAAAAACGCTGCCTTTGTCCGGCACTCACCCCCTTACCTTTTGGTCCTATAATGGTATTATATCGGTTGGGTAGTTCTCGAACAAATTCATCGATGTTGGCAGTTTCAATGGACATCGTCACTCTGTTAAAGTCGATCATATCAGAGCTCTCCGCAATGTTGTTGGCAATGGTATCCGAGAAAATGTATCCATCCTGCATCACCACGCCACATTTGGATCGCCAAAACTTTGTATTGAGGGAATCCAATGGATGATTTCCAACGGAAATTTGCCCATGAGTAGGATGATAAAATTGTAATAGGAGTTTGATGAGGGTTGTTTTTCCACTTCCACTGGTTCCGACAATCGCTGTTGTCTTCCCTCTGGGGATCCTAATGCTGACATTTTTCAATACGCTTTCAGAAATTGGAGTGTAGCTAAAACTTACATTATTCAATACGATATCCCCCTCAGGCAAATTATTTAATTTCAACAATTGCGGGTTCTCCTCCTCCTCCGTCATATGAACCTCAGAAAGTCTTTCGAGGCTTATTTTTGCGTCCTGAGCGGAACGGATAAAACCTACCAATTGCTGCAAGGGGCTATTGAGTTGTCCTATAATATATTGGATAGCCAACATCATTCCCAGGGTCATGTGCCCCTCGATGACGCCTTTGGCAGCGATGAAGGTTATAAAAATGTCCTTTACTTGATTGATAGACAAAGCTCCTGCGTCCTGATATTGGCTTATCGAAAGGGCACTCATTTGGGATTGGAACAAACGCGCCTGAATCTGAGTCCACAGGTTGCGACGCTTCCGTTCACTTCCCTGGAGCTTTATCTCAGGAAGACCCTGGATAATTTCAATCAAAGCGTCTTGATTGTCTGACCTTTCCGCGAATGTTTTGTAGTCAATCTCTCTGCGTTTTTTCAAAAAAACCACTATCCATGAAATATACAAAACAGCAGAAACCACATAGATCAGAAAAATATTAAGAGAATAAATCAGTAAAACGACCCCAAATACCAATAGATTGAAAATAGAAAGAGTGAGTGACAAAGTCGATTGGGTCAGAAAAGATTCAATTCTTCGATGATCGTCAATTCGTTGGAGTAAATCCCCAATATTCTTTGAATCAAAAAATCCCAGGGGTAACTTCATCAATTTGTGCAGATAGTCTGCGATCAAACTGACATTGATCCGGACACTGGCATGAAGAATAATCCAACTTTGGATAAATCGAACAACTGTCTGACCAACAAAAATCATCAATTGGCCTGCAAGGATAATGTAAACGAAATTCAGGTTTTTGGTTTCAATCCCTACATCCACCAAACTTTGTGTAAGAAAGGGAAATGAGACCTGAAAAACTGTTGCGATTATCAAGCTCAATAATAATTGACCGAATAATCTCTTATGTGGTCTGAAATAGTTTTTCAAAAACCTAAACCCATTGATTTTACCTTCTGATTTGAAATCCGCCTTATTCGCCTGAAACGAGGGTTCCAGCAAAAGAGCTATCCCCGTTTCGTCATTTCGAATCCAATACCGCTTAAACTCATGATAACTCAAGCGAATTTTTCCATGCGCGGGATCAGCAATTTTTACATACTTTTTGGAAATGTGATATACCACCACAAAATGATTGCCATTCCAATGTAAAATGGCTGGTAAAGGCGCATTGAGCAGCGACGCTTTACTCCCGATATTCCGAAATGGAATCCGTACTGAAACAGCCCGAAAACCACATGCTTCTGCGGCCGACTCGATGCCTCTAAGGCTTACGCCTTCCTTATCGATAAAGCATTGGACGCGTAAAAAACCCAATGAGTAGGTTTTGCCAAAATATTTGGCGACCATACGCAAACACGCCGGGCCACAATCCGTGGAATCATGTTGTCTGTAGAAAGGGAATGACATTTTAACACCATTTTGACCACTTCGCAATCAGTCCCTTTCAGGGTTGCATTCTTCGGATGAAAAGATGCAGGAAATATCTCCTTCCCCAAGAAAAATCATTATTGTGGACTTCAAACATTCTTCAATTCAACAACATCCCCTACTTTTGGACCACATTAATTCTGCAAAATCCCTACCATTAAATTAATAAATTGGTTAATTCCAAATCTCCCCTAATTATAATCTTAAGATTTGAAACAATACTTAATTTAATTCTGTACAGCAACAAGTCTTGCAATCACCCATATCTACCGTATTTCCAATCTTCCATTGAAGATTTCACAATATAATAATCAATTATTAAATATTCAAAAATTATCAAATAAATTTCGTGCAAATAAGTAGAGAAATTTTAACCCTAAGTCAAAAATTGGCCAAAAATACAGGAAGTGAATTACTATAACGGCCAACCGGCCGAATTTTACGTCAGATAGTACAAAGTAAAATAATCTCGGCAGGGTTTAAAGAAAACTACAAGCGAGCCAACATAAGACGGTGATCGGGTTACCTAAGACATTATCTTACTCATTCACAAAAAAATACCGTATTCTACAAACCCTTTGCGAATCAGAAGATTGCTTCATTCGGATATGCAGTCTGTGCTGTCCCTGATTCAGATTGGAAGCTAATGTATAATACCATGGCAGGTGCAATCGATCACTCCATTGGGTGAGTAAATTCAAGGTCTTCCAATTCCCGTCATCGATGCGATACTCAATCACACCAGCATCGGGCCCGGCTGCCACCGCTATCCCCACAGCCC
>CAYRRD010000009.1:0-32528 GCA_964426625.1 uncultured Saprospiraceae bacterium
GCTAATATACATATATTGTTGAAACACGGGGATAGTGGGATCTTAAAATCTAACCAAATCCTAAAAAAGAGCTCCGTTCCGCACCGATGAATAAGGCACTCCCTGGCTTCTCATGTTCCCATCCACCACCAAGGCCCGGGCACTTACGTACGACTTTTCTATGGATCCCCTCTATTTTCAGCATTCTTTTAAAATATAATCGTGTCGCTGAATATCAAACGACTTGTTGGAAAGGTTATACTAATAACGGATTGGGCAACAAGGTTTGATCCCTTATTAAAATCTGTTCCGTGCTTAGATCCCGAAAGGTTATTTATAAGAATCTAAAATCTTGAAATCATGGATCGCACCAGGCATAGTATACTCTTCTACGTAATTGTCGGTATCGTATCGGTAATCTACCTGTTTACCGGCTTGAGAAAACTTTTCAACTTCGATGAAGCAGCGGCGGAATTTGAGTCCTGGGGCTACCATCCAGCCTTTATGTACGTGATTGGCGTAGTGGAAATTACAGGCGCCATATTGCTCCTTATCCCCAAAACCCGACTTCCGGGTATCGTTGGACTTGGTATTGTCATGCTGGGAGCCATTGGTACCCACATTTATGCAGAGGAATACTATCAAATTCTCCTTCCATTAGTTCTTCTGTTGCTCTTAATCACGCTTTTCGTCAAGAGCAGGGGGGAAATAGAAGAAGCTAATCTGAGAGAACACGATCAGGCCAATTATTGATCGATTTTAAAGCTATCACCATGTCAAGAGTAGAATCGTTCAGATGCTCAGCACGTGCACATGGAACTGCATGGTGGAAACAGCTATGCTACTGCTCTAGCGTGCTGTAGACAGGGATGGGAGGTGGCTTAATATCCCTCACCCATGTCGATTCATGAAATGCTAACGATCCGCTAACGAATTTGCTACGCGGGCAAAATAAAGGATACTGGCACGAACATCGGGTACGTTGTTATCCCAATTGTGTTCGTATTCCACCGAAATAGGCCCCTGGAATCCCTGGCGTTTCATTTCGTTCATCACCCCTGCGATATTGCTCCATCCTGTGCCCCAGTGAACATCGTGCGAACTACGTACCCCTGCCTGGTTCAGATCTTTGAAATGAAAACTCAGAACCCGACCCTCCAGTTTTTGGAGTGATTCTACCGGATCCAGGCCCGATCTGAGCCAATGTCCCAGATCAGCGCATACTCCGATCAGGGGGCTCCTCCCTTCCAGCAAATTGAGGACAATATCCGGATGCCAATATCTGGACGGTATTGGATGATTGTGAATAGCTACCTTGATGTTGTACTCCTTGCATAGGGATTCCACGATATCGAGATGGTTGTATTGGGGTTCTGATGTTATGATACCGATGCCCATATCCTTTGCAAATTCAAACAATTGCCTCCATTCCTCTTCATTCCCACCGGAGGTCACCCCGAAAGCCACGGGTGTGATGCCTTTGGACTGAAGCAGGTCCTTCAATTGCTGTCGTTTCTCTCCGCTCATTTTGTAATCAGTAGTACCTTCGATACCTGCACCAATGGTTTGGTTTCCATACAACTCAACATGCTTGAGTCCGAGGTCGTTGAGCTTATCGAGCGTTTCCTCCAGGGTAAATTGTCGGAAAGTATAAGCCTGAGATCCAATTTTCCATCCCAATTTATCAGCACCGGAAAAATCCTGGGCCTGAACTTCTAACATGGCCAGGTTCATGGAAAAGGAAAAAATAATAAGTAAGATATTTTTCATCGGTATCAATTGTGATTATTTGATTTTCAATGATAGTAAAATTTACTCAAACATCCTCAGCATAGTGTGACAACTTTGCATCAGTGGTGCTGTATGGCAACATCACCAGGTCAGGATCCGAAATAACATGATCCGGTATGTCTGCTCATTAAATGAGTCTACCCGAACTTCAAATCTTACCTTCTTCCAACCCTTTCATGTCAATGAAATATGCCGTTCGATACGCCCCACCCTGAACCAGGGACACCACGATTAAGATTTCTGCCCCCCATATGACATCCATTCAATCAAAATGTCTCCATCGCTGGTGCTCGGGCAATACACTCTATTTATTTCAATCGGTTTTCCTTCGACATTCCCATCTTGAAATAGTATTTACAGACAATGACCTATTCATAATAATCCAAATCTTTGTGGAATGTCTCCGGCAGGGTACGGAGTGCCCACAATGCAAGGACCGTCGTAATGGCCCCCACGATCAAAGCACTGTAGATAATACCTACACCTGATCGCATCAAAAGGAAGAGGGTCGTAATTGGAATTACAGCTCCCCGGACGAAATTGGGCACTGTAGTAGCTACTGTTGCTCTGAGGTTGGTTCCAAAGAGTTCTGCCGCCACCGTGATAAACAAAGTCCAATAACCATTGCTGAATCCCAATAAAATACACAACAGGTAAAATCCGGTGACCGAAGTAGTAGGCAACATCAAATACAAGACCGTGAAAAAGAAGGAGAGGAGGATAAACAATCCGATGATCTTACGACGGCTTTGTGTATACTGACTCAGTACACCGCTCACCACGTTCCCTGCTGCCTGAGCAGCAAATGAAAGCAATACAGCTACTCCGGCCTCAATCGGCTCTATCACCCCAATTGCCCGGGCCAGTTCTGGCGAAAACGTAATCAATACCCCCACTACAAACCAAATCGGAAAACCAATGACGATGCTTTTTAAATAGCGTAAAAAACGCTCTCTGTTGTTGAAGAGCATCATCACATTCCCGCGCTGAACATTTTTAGCAATAGACTTTTTAAACAGACCGGATTCAAACACCCGGATCCTCATGATGAGCAACATCAATCCCAACACGCCACCAATCCAATAGGAGGCTCGCCAATCAAATACTTCAGCAATCACGTATGCCAATATGGCACCAAGAACCCCCATGGTTGCTACCAGGGTCGTCCCATAGCCTCTGATTTTCTTGGGTAAGATCTCGCTGACCAGTGTAATCCCTGCACCCAATTCACCTGCCAGACCAATTCCGGCAATGAACCGCATCCATGCGTACTGTTCAAAAGTTTGGACAAATCCATTTGCAATATTGGCCAAGGAATAAATCAGAATGGAACCAAATAATACGGAAAGACGGCCCCTCTTATCTCCAAGGATACCCCAAAATAAACCACCGATCAGCAATCCGGCCATTTGAAGATTGAGCAAGGTTACTCCATTCTCGAGCAACTGGTCCCCACTCAAGCCCAGATCCGACAAACTATCTACGCGCACAATGCTAAATAAAAATAAATCGTACATATCCACCAGATAACCCAGGGCAGCTACCAGTACAGGAATTCTTAACATATGCATTAGAGGGGATCTTTGATCCGCATCATCGGGCATGGCATAAGCATCGGAATTATTTGAGTCTTTTGCTCTCATTTTCAGCGATTTAGATTTTTGTAATTCGTATAATAAATATGGTTCAGTGTCTTAAAATATATTCATAACCGTCCAATAGCGCCTTTTTCATCTGACAATTAAAATGAAATTTTGGCCAGGAACCGTTACGGAGGAAAGGCAAAATATTTCACTTCTTTCACACTTATGAATCAGCTGAATCTGGGCACTGTATACTCCAAGGAGAATCGACAGATTATCCCAATGAGAAATCGCATACAAAAAAGCCAGCGGTATTATTAACATACAAACCCTCCCCTCAATTTCCTGGCTTATCCATCCTTATAACCGCGAGCGGCTTACCAACAATATCCTATCGCAGGTATCCCATCCTACATCTGAACCTCTTCGCTTTTCTGAACTTCTTTTCAATCTAATACGCACTATACCAACCTTCCCCAGGACCATCATCGAGAATTGAGTAAACCTTTTTATTACGGGCCTTAAAGTCTTGGAATGGTCAAACCACCATCCACCATAACCACCTGCCCTGTGGAATATGGCAAATATCCTTCTGCCATAGCCACTACTACTTTACCGTTGTCTTCAGGTTGCCCCCATCGGGGTTGAACCATCAGACCTTCTTTGATCAATTTATCGTATTTTTCCTTCACTCCCGCTGTCATATCTGTAGATACCACCCCCGGTCTGATTTCATATACAGGTATGCCAAACTCCCCCAATCGGACTGCAAATAGTTGCGTCATCATTCCCATCGCAGCTTTGGACAGACAATATTCTCCCCGGTTTGTTGAAACAACGGTAGCTGAAATCGACCCAACATTTACAATACACCCCTGGAAATTGGGATCAATATTCTTCTGATCGATCATCCAATTGGCAATTTTCTGGGTGAGAAAATACGGCCCTTTGAGATTGATATTCATCACCCGATCATAACTTTCCGGTGTAGCCACGAGGATGTCATTCCGTTCCAGCGGAGCAACACCAGCATTGTTCACAAGGAGATTCAGTTGACCAAACCTTGCTTCTATTGCCTCCACCACCCTCTCATGATCTTCCGGTGAGGATACATCTGCGCGGCAATATAGAACCTCGGCTCCAAAACCTGACAATTCAGCCAATGCCTCCTGGACATCCTCTTCCGAACGGCGTCCGTTTATGGCCAGGTTATAACCCGAACGTGCCAGTTCCTTTGCAATACCAAATCCAATTCCACGACTACCTCCGGTGACCAGTGCTACTTTTTTCATGTCAGTCGATATTCATCCATATCTTCCAAATCCACCCACCGCCTTTGTTCCCAACTTTCCAGACCCTTCTCTGCCAATTCGATTCCCTTGACTCCCTCCAGCAAGTCGTACTTGAAAGGCTCATCTTTTACCACATGCCGAAGGAACATTTCCCACTGTACCTTGAAAGCATTGTCATAAACTTCCTGGTCCGGCACCAAAGACCATCCTTCATAGAAATCAATCGGTTGGGGAATATCAGGGTTCCAGACTGGCTTAGGTGTATTACCATAATGCTGTATTCTGCAGTCTCTTAGCCCGGCCACAGCACTACCTTTCGTGCCATCGATCTGCAGAGTTAACAGATCATCTCTGCGCACCCGCACCGTCCATGATGAATTGAAGTGTGCGATAATACCATTTTCCAGTTCAAATGTGGCGTAAGCTGCATCGTCTGCAGTTGCCTTGTACGTGTTTCCGGTTTCATCCACACGTTCGGGGATGTGGGTAGCACCCAGGCACGATACTGATTTAACCTTTCCAAATATCCCATCGAGCACATAACGCCAGTGGCACAACATATCGACGATAATACCGCCATCATCTTCCTTCCGATAATTCCACGATGGACGTTGTGCCGGTATAGAATCGCCTTCAAATACCCAATAACCAAACTCTCCACGGACGGACAATATCCTTCCAAAAAAGCCGGATTCTATCAATCGCTGAACTTTCCTTAGGCCAGGCAGAAAGAGTTTGTCCTGCACTACCCCATTTTTCACCTCTTTCTCCATACAAAACTGGTAAAGTTCCAGTGCAGTCTGCGTATCGGTAGCGATGGGTTTTTCGCAATAAATATGCTTACCGGCTTCAGCAGCTTTTCGTACTGCTTCAGCACGCCGACCTGTGGTTTGAGAATCAAAATAAATGGAATATCGGTCATCAGCAAGCACAGAATCCAGATCAGTAGTGTAATTTTCAAGTCCAAATTCATCGCACAAAGCTTTAAGTTTGGCTTCGTTCCGCCCTACCAAAACTGGATCCGGCATGATGACTTCATGGGGGCTAATACGCAATCCACCCTCTCGCATAATCGCCACAATAGACCGTCGGAGATGTTGATTCGTCCCCATTCTACCCGTCACACCATTCATGATAATGCCCACCTTGTGGACTATTTGCTGATCGTTCATTGGATATTGCTTGTGTTGTTAAATTTAAGAATGTTGTTCATATGCTTCAATAATTTTGGATAAAAATTCATGCTGATCCATAGACCAATATCTGTTGGAAAAAATCTCCACTTCATTGAATCCTATAAATCCAGCAGATTCCACCCATGCCCTGATCTGAGGGACATTTATGCATCCTTCACCCATCAATCCCCGATCATTGAGGATATCATCAAATGGGAATTTCCAGTCGCAGATGTGGAAAGCCAGCAGGTTTCCCCGTTGCCCACAACGGGTAATTTCATGTTCCAATGCAGGATCCCACCACAAATGATACACATCGACCGCCACTCCTACATAGGGCGATCCAATGGCTTCAGCCATGTCATTGGCCTGACCGAGGGTGTTGATTGCGGATCGGGTGTCTGCGTACATCGGATGCAAAGGCTCAATCGCCAGTTTGACACCCAATTCCTCTGCCCTGGGTAATAAAGTTTCTATCCCTGCCCGGATCTGGTCTCGGGACACTTCCAAAGGCTGATCCGGATCGGCTCCGCAAACCAGAACGATTAACGGAGCGCCCAGAGCGGCTGCTTCATCCAAAGCTGAGAGGTTGTCATCGATATTCAGTCGCCGCTGACCAGCCGAGGTCGAAGGAAAAAAACCACCGCGACAGAGGGATACGATTTCGAGTCCATGATTACGAAGCAGGTCGCCGGTCTGAACAATATTACGTCCTTCCAGGGCTTGCCTCCATACGGTGATGCCGCCCACACCTGCTACTGAAAAATTCTCTGCAGCCTGTTCTACATTCCAGGGCTTGGTGGTAATCGTATGGATGCACAGTTTTTTTATTTCAGACTCCATGGATCCTATTTTTGTACAGCGCTATAAAAGGTATAATATGGTTGATCATGGATCATCCTATGCACCAGTAATGCTACTTCCCGGGCATGATAATCCCCCCACATACTCGATTCTCCGTTAGGGATTTTGGATCCCTCAGGAATATGGTCCCATCCATTGGGTCTGTGATAAATCGAATGGAGAATCAAACCCTGGTGATCGGGATCAGTACTGAGATAAGGTTCATCAAAGAGATTATTCAAAACGGTCAGTCCGGCTTGCCAATAGCGATCAGCATCGGGATCATTCTTTGCTTTCAGGTATCTTCCAAGCCGCAGCAAACCCTGTGAGCCTATAGCGGCTGCGGAACTGTCCACGGGTTCGTGATCGTTGTATGGATCTGAAGGTCTCTGCAGGTATTCACCCATGAATGCTAATCCAGGAGCCCCTGCATCCCAATATGGGATTCCATCGGTGGGTGTGTTGTCGATAAAAAAGTCACAGGTTGCCCTGGCAGCTTTGGTGAACACCTCTATCACATCATCATCGATCAATAATTTGCGAAGTTCTTCCTGGGGCAAAGTATCCAGGTACTCCAATTGCTCGGGAAAACCCAACATGGCCCATGCCAGTCCCCTGGTCCATGTAGTAAATCCACTATAACCTTGCTGGGCGTTGGGGCATCTGAATTGCCCATCGTTGGTATTGAAAATGCTTTCATGGGCTGTTCTTCCCCATTCGTCATAAGAATCACGACCTTCCCCATAATACACCGAATACCGGGCTGTGGCCAGGCCATGGAGCAAGGCTCTTTCCAACAGGTTTGTTTTTCGGTCATTTTCACCCATAAGATAAAAACCCAGTTCGTGACTCACGACCAGTGCCCGAATGGTTCGGATGGTATCCACAAACAAGGAATGTGGTCCATTAAAAGAATACAAATACCCACCACCGGGAATACTTATCCAACGCTTGGCCTGAACCGAACCTGAAAGTTTGAGAGCCATTTCATAGAAATGTTTCTCCCATTCATTAAATGGTATTTTTCCTTCTTTCATCAGCCTAAGGAGATTCCCGTAAGTGCTCACATTATTGAACCCGTGATCGTGAACCCCAAAATGACCCACATGGTCTGCCATCTTCTCCACGGTCGCCTGCCGACCCATTTGGAGAAATGATTCTTCCCCTGTAATATCATATTGAAGTATAGCCGATCCAAATTCGAATCCCTGGGTCCATTCCGTCCATCCACGGGTGGTGTACTTCCCACCTACAGTATATACAGGAGACCCTTTGCTGTGATCATAATCCTCGGCAATGGCCTTGATTTTTTCTCCGGATAAGGTCCAGAGCCGTTCTACTTTTCCCCGCAGATCTTCGAGCCTGAGCTCATGATTGATTTTCATTTCCTCTTATTTTCGTATTTGGCATATTAATTAGACAATGCACCAAATTTATAAGATCCAGGCAGGAATATGCGGTACAATTCCGGTCAACGATGGTACTTTTCGCGCATAAGCCTTCGGAAATGAATAGGAGAATACCCGGTTTTACGTTTGAAAAAACGACTGAAGTAGGAAGGATCCTCAAAACGCAGATGGTAAGCAATGTTTTTACTGGGTTCTTCGGTAAAAAGCAGCAATCGTTTGGCTTCTAAGAGGATGCGCTGTAAGATAAGTTCAGAGGCAGTCATCCCGGTTTTCTCCTTACAATATCGATTGAGATGCCCTGGAGTTAAATTGAGCATAGCACTGTAGTCCTGCACTTGATGATACTCCTTAAAAAAACGTTCCACCAGGTTCTTGTAGTTGGAAATTATATTGTCCTCCAAGGGGCTTGAGCCTGGTCTGTTTTCAAAATTCCGGGCAATATAAAAATTGCACTTTTCAAGGATTATGTTGATATGATACTGAATGATCTCACTCGATCGGGCTTTCCAGATAGCACCATCTTCCTCCAGTCGTTCCAGCGAATCCAGGATGGAACGAAATTCATCCTGTAGGAGGTTCAGGCACTGAACATTGTTCATTGGATTCACAAAAGGAAATCGTCTGGATGTGTTGTGGTTACCTTCAGCACCCCTCCACAAAAAACCGGGTGAAAAAGCCAGTACTCTTCCAGTTACATCCTGGGAGCCTGCCAGCAAATGTACCTGACCTGCAACTACAAAATGAATACTGTTTGGAACAATTTCAATTTTCCGGAAATCGATTTCATGAACACCATGTCCCGCTGTAAAAAAACATATTTCGTGGTATTTATGGCGGTGAGGAACCTCGGTTTCTCCAGGCATAGAAGGCAGATTCCTGGACTGAGAGTACTTACCTTTGAGATGATATACCTTGTAATCAAAGGCCACCAGGTCACGGTGTTGGAGCTCGTGAACGGGAATCCTCGGAAGTTGTGGCCCAGAGTTGGTCATACCAGGTGGATTGAGAAGCACTTTTGAAGTACCCAAATTACCAGAACCGGTGTAAATACTCCATTTCTTATCCTTTCCCGGGGGCTTATTCCTGCGAAGGTCCGGATATCAAAAAAAATATCAGATCTCAAATAATTTCTCATAGTGCGGCATGGCTGAGAAAATTCCCCCTCCGTGTTCAAAAAAAGGAGCCTCTGTATGATATACACCCTGATCAGGCTCTACCCAGGGCGCCCGAGGCATGGGGTGGTACGACACCATTTTATCCCAATTTTTGTAATACTGGTGTCCATTGGCTTCCTGAAGTCCCACCGAAATACCCGGAAATTCAGGGAGCCTGGCTGCCACATTTTTGTTCCACTCAACAAGAATCGGGTTGACCGTCAGGTCAGCACAAAAACAAGGTATGCTGTGCTCGTATGCAAGTTGTGCAATTTTCATAGTCATGCTCAGGGTTTTGGCAATGGCCTTCACCGCAAATGCAGTATACCCCATTTCGATCCGTGCAGCAGCATCCTCCACAGTATGAGCACTTTCATCAGAAGCTATTCGAATCCCCAGGTCCCCCACGAACTCTTCATTGGTTTCATCAAAAGGTTCCTCCACCACGGCAATCTGGTCAAACGCTCCGATTTTGCGGGCATGGTCCAGAAGCTTTTCCAGCGTCTCCTTTTTCTCGTACCGACCATTGGCATCGAAGTAATAGGGTATTTTCCCATCCGCAGTATAAGGAGTAGTATAATTCTGCATCGCTTTGTGAACCTGGGTAAGAAATTGTTTGTCCTTCTCCAGCATTTCCTCCTGGGTACCGGCTGCTCCGATTTTCAATTTAAGAATAAAATACCCTTCATCGGTAGCTTCGGTAAGCTTGTCTATACCCGTTCCGGTCGCAAAGGATGGAATACTTGCCACCTTATCATGCCGGGCAGATAGTCCGGGTTTGTACTCATCAGGAATCATGGCGTCAAAATTTGGTATTCCATTTTCATGGGCGTATAACAACCATGCTGCGTTATCCACACAAACCAGGGCATTGAGTGCAAAAGTTTTTCGTAGATCGTCAAGATTGGTAATTTTTGCAGCATATGCATATACTTCAGGAAGGATGTCCTCCAATAATTGGACAGGATTTGAAAACGACTGCCCCTCAACCATCTTCAATGCATATTCACTCACGTTGAACATCAGGGAATGTCCTCCTGTTTCTGAATGTCCCCATGCCACCCTGGAGTCGGACCACAACACACCCTGAGTTCCGAGACCTATTTTGCGGATTCCGGAATCACTCTCCAGCAAAGCTACAGTCTGCCAACATTCTGTAATAGCCCCGCCCTTAAAACGATATGGATACAAAGGCTCTCTTTCAAAATTTGAATCTACACGCTTGATCTTGATCATTTTGTTCTTCTTTTCATTATTTACTTTCCCCACTTCTATCGAAGGTGTAATGACGAATCCGGCAGCAGCGGATGCAGTCAGTTTTAAAAAATTTCTGCGCTTGAGGAAAAACCCCGGTCCATGTTCAATTTCCATAGTTTAAATTTTATGATTAGGACGCATCGCTTAGCTGTTTTTCCAGACCATTCTTACGAGTTCGAGATCTTTCTTCATCGCTTCAAAGACCTCGGTATGGGGTACCGTTATCTCTCTTCGACCATGCTCCGCACCACCCAGGCTATATTCCATATGCAACGACACCGGAACATTGAGCTCAAAGGCTTTCATTTGTTTAAAATAAGCGTCCCATTCCACCATGCCATCCCCGAATGGCACGTTTTCTGGTCGCCATTTGTCATCCGTTTTCTTCCACACAAAATCTTTGATTACAAAGGACCGGATACGGGGCCGGATCAAATCCAGGCCTCGTGACCAATTGAGCCCGCCTTCCACCGTCGCATGCCTGATGTCGTATTGGGCTCCCAGGAAATCATTGCAATCCCGAAGCATATCATATAATTCCCAAATCGAGGAACCCATACGAGTACCTGCATGATTCTGATAATTGCCAATGATACCCAGTTTTGCATTAATCTCAGATAGTTCGGCCAAAATTTTTCGATAATGCGATATGGATTCCGGAATAGATTTTCCCTCGAGGTATCGATAATATTCCATACGGTAGTGAGTGATGCCCACATCACTGGCAACTTCGAGGACCTTCCTGTCTGTGGAATTCTTCGTGTCATTTACATTGGTAGTCATGATTACAGATTCTAGCCCGGCATCCCGGATAGCCATCACAGCCCGGGGCAAATCCTGGGCCACGCGTCCGGGTTCGACATGCCCACCGGAACGTACCGTCAGATCCACACCGTCAAATCCAGCTTCCTTAATCACTTCAGCCATTTCCTTGTAATCAAGGAATTGCACATGCTTACTGAAAAGATGAATTTTGAGATGTTCATTCTGATGATAATGGATCGAGCGGGAAAGTAATTCGGGAGCTGTTACCAGGCCACCAGCCAATATCCCAGATTGACGGACGAAAGATCTCCTTGTGATTTTACTTTCCTGTTCGTTTTTCATTACCAATGATATTAAAATAGGATTAAAGAGGCGGATTACTACTCAGAGATTGAATATACAAAATGATAGACTCAATTTCAGCGTCTTTCAGGATTCCGAGAAAGGAAGGCATTTCTGCTGCATATCCCTCGACAATTTTTACTGATGGTTCGAGAATGGATTCACGGAGATATTCTTCATCCACGAGTTGCTCGGTACCATCAGTAAATCTCTGAATCGAACCATACAGATCCTGAAAAGGGGGACCATAAAGGCCCTCGGTTCGGGTCCCGGGTGAATGACAACCCACGCATGCCATTTTATTAAACAACTGCTGGCCCAATTCTACAGAAGCTGTCTGTTCTTCTCCTGATTGGTCCGAAATCTGGTCGGATCGTAAAGTCAAATCTCCAATTTCTACATGCTGAAACCCACGCTTTTCCAGATCCAGATCCTTGACAGAGTGCAGGGTAAAGGCAAAAGTACCAGCGACTTTGTGCCCCTGAGTGGATTCCAGCTTGTATTCTACTTCCATCTGATCAACTGCGACCATGTTGGGGACCACAAGGAGCACCGCTTTCTGATCTTCAGAAAGATGGCTCGATAGAACCGGGATGTGTTCCTGACCCGGACTGCCATCCAGTCGGAAATGCCCCGATCCGTATTCCGGTGTACGCCTATAATTGTAGCGTTTGACCTGGAAATTACCAATATTTTCTACCTGTCCGACATCAAGTTTGGTGTCGTAGCGGAGAATCACACCCTGTGTACCGGCCTCGAATGCCACCGGAAGCAAATCCGGTTGTCCGGTATACCGCATCCGGAGAATTGAACTTATTCCTTCCGATGCAGAACCCCAGAGGTTGAAACCCGCCACATAGAGGTATCCATCCTGGGATCGCATGGTAGCTTTGGCCACCGGCGTGGGATAATTCATCGGGATGTAAATCAACCCACCCTGCAGATTGGAACCCACCGTATCAATCAAAATTTTATAGATTCCGGGACGCCCAAAGGACATATGGACGAGCTGTCCATTGAGGGGTCCCATTTTCTCCGAAAGTACCCAGGCCTGTCCAATACTGGAAGGTTCGATATGATGAGGAGCCCACAAAAGAGGAGGAGTAATTGCCGGAGTATCCACCCGATGGGCAGTAGAAGGCACCCCATAATAATCTCCTTTGGAGACGTGATAAACCGGTGTGCTGGGCACGAAATTTCCTTGTTGATCCGTGACTGTCAAAAATCCGGTTTCGGGATGGATGCCCAGGTAGGGTCCACGCAAACCCGTGGCCATTACTTCAAACTTTCTGCCATCTTCCGATATATGCAATACGGAACCATCGTACTGCGAACCTCGGGCAAACCCTTTAACCGTAGGCCTGCCTATGTGTGGACCTGCCGACAATGATCCACCCTTGGCTATATAAAATCCACCCTTCGGGTCCTTTACAAGGTCCGCCGGCCATTCACGGGTTTCCATGGATTGATCGACGACATTGGAGAAATTTTTATAAAAATCAGCCTCTCCATCCCCATTGAGATCAAGTATCCGGTGGATCCCCAGACGATCAAAAACATAAATGGTATCCTGCACGATTTCAATGCTCATGGGCTGATTGAGGCCGGAAGCAAATCGGGACCAGGTATGATAATTCCGATCAATCCCCTCCAGCAACCATACATCCCCTTCAAATGAAACCACAGCCGCCCGACCATCCTCAAAAAAATCGATATCCATAATGCGGACATTGCGCTTCCAGGGATTGGGAAGAGGAAGCAAGAGTTGGTCGGTAACATAAGCTGCAGTGTCGGGAGATACTATTTCCCGGGCATGTACCTTCTCTTTCCAGCGTATCACATTCTCTCCGGGATGAGGGGTGATATTTTCCACAGAAATAGCATTGATAAAATCCCGAAACGTGCCCAGCAAAACGCGAGGTCCCTTCCACATCATAACCTGGCTGTAGGATTCTTCAGATGTTGGTCCCAGTTCCAGAGTCAGGAATCTGCTGTCCCCGATCTTCCAACTTCCTGAGCCTCCTACAAATCCTACCGCCGTGACGGTATCCTGATTCTCTCCCTGTATGATGTATGCCACAGATTCTTCTACATGACCACCTTTTCCTTCTACCACTTCAGCGACATTCAGATACAATTGCTCCTCATGAGCATGGATACTAAAATTCCTGGTGAATACAACCTGGTTCTCAAATCGGGAAATGCCGGGTCGTTCATCGATCGATACATCCCCTACTATATATTTCAATACCATTCCATTGGAATCCTCGAGCATTATTCCCTCCCAGCGACCTAGAGACTCGGGAATGGGCCCCCAGATGTTCTCATCATAAGGCGGGACCTTTTCCCGGACATCTTGATATTGAGGCGCACCGACACTCCAACCTGGATACAATCCTATTGCAAACTTAGGTTCACCCAGAACCACAGGAAACTTATTTCTTTTGTTAAAAAAATCGTCATAGGAAATTTGAGCCATCCCGGTGAGCGCAATATGATCCCCAGTCCACGCGAGCGACCACCTCAAAAGATCGGTATCGAAACAGGCGTATGCTTCCGGACCAAGGTTCATGACAATCCCTCTGGAGGTAAGATTCCATTCCGGCAATCCGTGACCCAAATTTCTCAGGTCGAGCGAGGTAGAAATGAAAGGAAAGTCGGCTTCGACATATGGCGCCAGTTCCAAAGAATCGAAATTATTCTCTCCTATAATGTTTTCGGGGATTTTTTTACAACTGGTACTGAATATGTAAATAACTAAAAGCGCAAGAATACTGCAAGGAAAAACCCTATACTTCCAATTAGCATTCCGGCACAGACCATCACCATTCAGATGTTTCATAATTAGAGATTTGAAGATTGGGCTAATTTAAAAATAAAGGCCGTATCGAAATGGACTAATTAGAAATAATTATGGTACTTATCGTGCATAAATTGATCATCCCAAAATGAAGAAAGGGAAGTATTATATTCAAAAACCACCCGGATATGAGTGGGAAATATATGTGCAACCTACCCAGTATCAGATCAAATCAATCGGTTTCTACATCTGCAATACATTGTTACAATCTCTCATTGCTGTATTGTATTTTTTGAGCCTGGAAAATGATTTTTCAAACGATGCGGGCATTCTCAAATATTTCGGAATTGATCAATTTTTCCTGACCGTTCCAAAACTTCGGCGAGCATATCAGGAAACTGATCAGGTGAAGCGGCGTAACAAGGAACATCATTTTGGGTAAGAGCGTGGGCAAGCTCCTTATTGTACCGGAAAGGTGATCTTGCCGGATCATCTTGCAACGCAAGGATACAATGAATCTCCACCCCATCATTTTTGAGTGCCAGAACCCGGGTCAACACACCATCATCATCCTGATTATCATACAGATCACTGATAAGAAAAATATAGGTTTCGGCGGGTTCATTTATAGACTGTTCTGCGTAATCCAATGCCATGCGGATATTGGTTCCACCCCCCATTTGGATATGCAGCAACAAATCAACTGCATCAACCAGATGGTCAGTTAGGTCCACGACCTGATGGTCAAATAAAATCAGTTTTGTTTCTATGGTACGGATCTGGGACAGAATTGATCCAATAATAGCTGAGGTGATCATCGATTCCATCATCGAACCACTGGAGTCCACCATCAAATATATTTTCGGGTATCCATGACGTTTTTTTTGATATCCGAATTTTCTTTTGAGCATAATGGTTTCCAGGTCGGGCTGAAAATACTTCAGGTTCTTCCGGATCGTTTTGGGCCAGTCTATTTCGTTTTTCTTTGGAAAATCGGTAGGATCGCCTTTTTCAAATTGCTGGGCGAGGGTATTCTGAAGCTTCCAGATAATTTTTTCTTCAATTTCATCCGCAAATCTGCGAATCAACTGTCTTACCACATCATACCGATCGGGGGAAATCTGATCTTTGAGTTCGAGAATGGTACGGATCAATGCCACATCGGGAACCAGAGATTCTATGATCTCTTTTTCAAATATCAGTGAATCGATCCCCAGCCTGTCGATTGCTTCCTTCTGTAAAAAAAGGGTTTGCTGTGAAGGAAATAATTCTCGTATATCCCTCAGCCAGTCATTGAGTCTCAATTTTGAACGTCGAAGCAGTTTATTCTCGGTGTTGTTGTAAACCAGAGACAACGCCCGGTCCATTCGTTGGTTTTGTTCATCCAGAACAATTTCCTCGGCCGGTTCAGCATCCTCTGACCGTTGACTTTCACCCTGATTGGCCACATCGTTCTCATCTTCGTCATCACCGGTTTCCAATATCACCTTCGACGCTTTATCCGGCTGGGGATTATCCTCCTGTGGATCCGGGCTTTCAGTATCTGTGGGCCCCAATATCATCCGCCACCGATACAGGATTACCTTATTTTCTGAATTGCTGGACAATACCTATAAGTTACTTTCGACTATGACGCAAAAAGGATCTGATCCACAACAACAAAAATGCGCCAACCACTGCGGTCACAAAAGATCCCCAGGCTCCCTTCGAAGTCATCCCCATGAGTCCAAATACAAAGCCCCCTACGATTGCTCCTGCGATTCCCAGCAGGATGTTGATAATAAGGCCTGAGCCGGAGCCTTTCCACATTAAACTGGCGACCCATCCAGCCAGACCTCCGATGATAATCCATCCTAATATTGACATTTGCTTTCGATTTAGTGCATGGGAATATAGGGAATCTTCGGATATATTTGAGAATAATTTTGCTGTATTCAGTCTATAAGTCCTAATATTTTCACAGACGCATTGGTGACCCTTGTTCGGGATTTGAATAACCTGCTGGTCAGGTTCCTGTATGGTTTTCATATGCAACTTTGATATCGAATCGGGTAAAAGATCGATTTATTTATCCCGTATAGGCTTACCAATCAGCCCTAGTGGTCTGTTTCATAAGTAATTAATATTAATGACTCGAATATTTTTTGTCGTACCGAAGAAACGAAACCGAGCATAGGATAGGCCTACGTGAGGCTTTTGGTGATGTAGGTATGGCGAAAAAGAAGCCGTCATAGGTGGGAAGAACTTATGAAATGGACCACTTGAATCCTTCCAATGCAAATACCCACCCTCGAATTATTTCCCTTCCAAATCGTTGATAAACTCCTGCACCACCTCTTCTGTAGTCGCCCAGGAGGTCACCAGACGGATAACGACCTGATCTCCTTCCAATGTTGTCCATTCGTAAAAATCATACTTATTCTTAAGCCGGGTCACCAGGTCTGCGGGAAAAACAGGGAATAACTGGTTGGTGGTCGGGGGAATCCAAAACGAGTATCCGGCCTGTCGGATTCCATCCGCTAACGTGGTGGCACGAACATTCGCAACATTACCCAAATCATAATACAACTGGTCACGAAATAATTCCATAAACTGGATTCCCAACACCCTGCTTTTAGCAATCAGCGCACCCTTTTGTTTCATATAATATCGGAAATGATGCGCCAATGCGCTATTCGTAAATACCACCGCCTCCCCCAGCAATCCACCATTCTTCGTACCTCCGATATAAAATACATCAACGAGTTTGGCCAATGCCTGTATTGTAACATCGTTATCCCTGGCAGTCAAAGCCATCCCCAACCTGGCCCCATCCACATAAAGGTACATTCCGTGATCCCGGCAATATCCCGAAAGCAATTCAAGTTCACCCCTGGTGTAAAGAGTCCCGTATTCTGTTGGCTGTGAAATAAATACTGCTTTGGGGACCACCATATGCTCATCCACGTGTTGCCTTACAACCTGTTCCACCATAGAAACGGTTAGCCTACCAGTGGCGGTGGGCACCGTATGAATTTTATGTCCTGTAGCCTCTATAGCACCGGTTTCATGTACGGCTATGTGCGCAGAAGCAGCTGCTACAACGGATTCAAAGGATTTTAAAATGGCGTGGAGAACGAGCACATTGGTCTGCGTCCCTCCTGTGGTAAAGTGGATTTGTGCATGAGGCTGGCCAACGGCATCCCGGAGGAGCGCTATGGCTTGCCTGCAATACTGGTCCAATCCATAACCCGCTTCCTGGGTGGTGTTGTGACGTTGTAAAGCCTCTAGAATACGAGGATGCGCTCCCTCACTATAATCGTCTTTGAAGCTATGATATCTGTGATGTGATTCGAGCATGAGATAAAGGTTGTAAAGGGATAAAAATAGGGTATTTTATTTGCTAAGATCAAGTATGTCTGTCCCAGCAATTATTTTCAAAATAAATCAAAGAACCTCTGATGTGTATCCTCCTATTTAAGGACATCTAAAGGGGCGAATTGAGGGCTTTTTGGCACATAGCTTTTATCTAATGGTATATAAAATAAATCTATGGTTATTTCAAAACTTATGTGGGGAGTAAGGGTTAGTTTTGTGTGCACACGAGATGCCATTAGAACAATAAAATACGGATATATGAACAACGAGAACAAAAAGAATCTGACGTCGGTATCGGGACGGAGAATCAATGAGAATGAAAATGTATTGACAGCAGGTCCCAGGGGGCCCATGTTGCTGCAGGATTTTTGGTTTTTAGAAAAACTAGCTCATTTTGATCGAGAGGTGATCCCTGAAAGGAGGATGCATGCCAAAGGTTCGGGTGCATATGGTACTTTCAAAGTGACGCATGACATTACTAAATATACGAGGGCTAAGATTTTTTCTGAAGTCGGCAAGGAAACCGAGATGTTTGCCCGTTTTTCAACGGTAGCTGGAGAACGAGGTGCTGCTGATGCAGAAAGGGATATTCGGGGATTTGCCTTGAAATTTTACACGGAGGATGGCAACTGGGATTTGGTAGGAAACAATACCCCGGTCTTCTTTATGCGCGATCCGTATAAATTCCCGGATCTGAACAAAGCAGTCAAAAGAGACCCACGTACGAATTTGCGCAGTGCCAACAACAACTGGGACTACTGGACCCTCTTACCCGAAGCGCTTCACCAGGTAACCATCACAATGAGTGATCGAGGTATCCCCAAATCCTATCGGCATATGCACGGCTTTGGAAGTCACACGTTTAGCTTTATCAACGAGGAGAATGAACGATTTTGGGTGAAATTTCACATGAAAACCGCGCAGGGCATTGAAAATCTGACAGACGAGGAAGCAGCAGAAATCATAGGAAACGACCGTGAAAGCCATCAACGAGATCTGTATGAGGCGATAGAATCCGGAAATTATCCGAGATGGTATATGAAAGTTCAGATCATGCCGGAGGAAGAAGCCAAGACCTATCGATACAATCCGTTTGATCTGACCAAGGTATGGCCACAGGGCGATTATCCATTGCACGATGTGGGATATTTTGAATTGAACCGCAATCCAGATAATTACTTTGCAGAAGTGGAACAGGCTGCGTTCAATCCGGCCAACGTAATAGATGGGATCGGTTTTTCTCCGGATCGGATGCTGCAGGGGAGATTGTTTTCCTACGGTGATGCCCAGCGATACCGACTCGGAGTGAATCACTATCAGATTCCGGTAAACAAACCGCGTTGTCCTTTCCACAATCCACATCGTGATGGTGCTATGCGCGTCGATGGCAACGAGGGAAGCACCATTCATTACACCCCCAATAGCTATGGTCAGTGGTCAGAGGATAAGTCCCGATCAGAAAAACCATTACCGCTGTACGGGGATGCTATGCATTATGATCACCGCGAAGATGAAGACTATTACTCTCAGCCGGGTGCTTTGTTCCGATTGATGAACGATGCGCAGAAGCAGGTGCTATTTGAAAATACAGCGAGACAGATCGGGGGGGCAGAGACTTTTATCCAGCAGCGACATATCCGCAATTGCTACAAAGCAGATCCTGCTTACGGTGCGGGTGTGGCTACGGCACTCGGATTGGACTTGAAAGAGGCATTGGAAGCAGAAGACCCGGTGTTGAACATGAACAATACGACAGTATAGTTGCGTAGTTAATAATAGGTTTAGTGATACAGAGGGCGGTTCATGATGAATCGCCCTTTTTTTTTGTCCGCAAATACCCCCACTCCATTATGGGTAGTGAAACAAGGAAATAGCATAACGAGCCTTCCTGGAAATTTAAAATCAAAATGGGCAGGCTGGGCACGGCGGGCCAGATCAAATATGGGCACAAGAGGAACGTATTCTCAAGTATACATTTCGAATTCCGAACCCGCATATATAGAGGTAATTTAACCCGCTTCGAAGTTAATGCGGGACGCACCCTTAAACCTAGTGTGCGGAAATCTAAATAGCTATCAATGTTTTTCAATATATTTTTTCGACAGGTCAAGGCGCAGTGATGGTGACATAGTGGGGGTTATGTGACATCGGTGCAACGAAGAGCTGGCAAAAAAGATGAAGAAAAACATGATATGTATTTAGGTTTTCGTGCACTAGGGCTGTACTTCGATTGCCTGGGGTTATTTACTTTGAACGCCTCTATTGTTCCCGGAATAAACAAAGCACGCTAAATATATAGTCCTGTGGGAAAAATTAATTGCCTGAGGTGAATACAAGCCAGATTGTGTACTCCAGATCTTCGATCCTCTCGATATAAGGACAATGTTGCCGTACACTCAGTTTATGTACATATAATAGTTTCAGGCCCTTAACAAATACAATTTTGAAATGCAACGCTCTCCCATTTTCCGGGATGTCGGTATTTTTTCAAAAATGAAAAATAGTATTATCAATACAAATGAAAGTAGTAGCTATAAGCTAATACAAGACCTAAGTTTGCTTGAGTGAAATTTTATTAAAATAACTTTCTGTGCCATGAAGAAATGCATACGTTTTATTTTTCAGGTGGGTTTTTTATTAGGAGCTATATTTAGTAATCCGGGACTATATGCCCAGACCAGCCAGAGCCAGGTAACCGGTACCATTACCGATCAATCCGGAGAACCCTTGGTCGGTGTCAACATACTGGTCGAAGGCACGAACAACGGAACATCAACAAATTTCGACGGATCATTTTCCCTGGAGAACGTCAACCTTCAATCCAATGTATTAATTATTAGTTATGTAGGATATAAAACGGTCCGAATATCTTTAAATGGGAATGCGAATATCAGCATCTCTCTTGAATCCGATACAGAATTGTTGAAAGAAATTGTCGTAGTGGGATATGGTACTCAATCCAGAGAGGAGTTAACAACATCGGTTAGCAAACTCGATGATAAGGTACTTGAAAATATTCCATATGCCAATGTGGGATCAGCTATGCAAGGAACGGTATCGGGCGTGCGGGTCCAAACCACCTCCGGCCAACCAGGATCGGCACCTCGCATCATCGTAAGGGGAGGTACCTCAATTAATAATCCCAATGGTGCTGCCCCATTGTATGTAGTCGATGGTGTAATCAGACCCAATATCAATAATATTTCTGCGGATGATATAGAATCCTTACAAGTTCTTAAAGATGCAGCGGCCACAGCTATTTATGGTGCCAGAGGATCGAATGGGGTGGTTGTGATTACCACAAAATCCGGTAAAATAGGAAGTGCATCAATTTCCTACTCTGTTGATCTTTCACTCTCTCAGCCAGGCAAACTGTATGACCTGGCCAACGCCAGAGATTATTTGGATCTGGCTCGGCACGCGATGCTTGTACAGGATGTATTCCCGGATGCTTCTTTTCGTTTGACCAGTCCAGCAGGATTCGGAACAGGAAATGATCTGTCCAACAACACCGCTTATACAACTCAATATCTGACTCCTGAGAACCAACACAAACTTAATGAAGGTTGGGAAAGTATGCCGGATCCTATTGATCCCAGTAAAACACTTATATTCAAGGAAACCGATTGGCAGGATGTACTTTTTCGCACCGGGATATCTCACAACCATCATTTATCAGCATCCGGTGGAACAGAGCAAGCACAGTTTAGTGCAAGTCTTGGATATCTTGATAATCAGGGTATAGCTATCACCACTGATATGAAAAGGTATACCCTCAATGTCAATGGAAATTTCAAAATAAGTGATCAATTATCATTTTTCGGAATCACTAATTATGCAAGGTCCAAAGACCATCAGGTTCCAAACATAACCAATATTTTTGCCCGGGCAATGACCCTTCCACCTACAACCAAATATCGGTTTGAAGATGGAACACTTGCACCAGGACAGGCGGCCAGCGAAGCCAATCCGGAATATATTCTTCAACAGCGTGATGCTGAGAATACGTCCGAAAGTCTTACTTTTTCGTTCGGGACAAACTGGGAGCTATTACCAGGTCTTATTTTCCAGCCTCAAGCCTCCATATACAATGTGACCAACGACTCCTATAATTTCCAACCTGCTTATCTCAATGGACCCGGAAACCTGGTAGACAGTAGAACAGCGAGCGCTTCTACCTACAAATGGAGACAGACCCAAATCGATGCAGTGTTATCTTATTCCAAATCTATCCTTACGAATCACCATATGGATGCAAAAGCAGGATTTTCTTACTACGGAAGGAATGAATCCAGGTTGAGTGCTTCCGGGCAAGGTGCATCCACAGATCTGATCCCTACCCTCAACGCCTCGGCAGAACCTGTAACTGTAAGTTCGTCAGTATCCGATCAGGTGATCCTGGGATATTTTGGTAGATTCAATTATAATTATGACTATCGCTATTTGTTGTCGATAAATATGCGATATGATGGTGCATCCAATCTGGGTAGTAAATATAAGTGGGGGTTTTTCCCAGGGATATCTCTCGGGTGGAATCTACACAACGAATCATTCTGGCAAGGTATACCACAAAATTTGCTTACACTTAAACTCAGAGGCAGTTACGGTGTCAATGGGAATATTGGCAATCTGGGGGATTTCACTGCACAGGGAGCCTATGGTGTAGGTGCAATTTACGGAGGAATGGCAGCCATTCAAAATACGATTATTCCTAATCCGGAATTACAATGGGAACGGTCCAAAACCCTCAATCTTGGTACAGATATCGGGTTATTTGACAAGAGAATTACCCTACTTCTCGATGTTTACCGAAGGGTTACAGACAATCTTATCACCAGCCTGGCACTTCCTCCTTCTACCGGATTCGGCAGCACATTGACCAACCTGGGTAGCTTGGAGAATAAAGGGATTGAGCTTGAGCTTGGATTTAATGTATTTCCTTTGTCTTCCCAATTTCAATGGAATCTGGCATTCAATACTTCATATGTACAAAATAAAATCCTTAAACTTCCTCCCAATGGTGCTGAAAATAATCGAATCGGCGGATTCTATGTGTGGGATCCAAAGATTAATGATTACAATTGGCTTGGAGGTCTTCAGGAAGGCGGAACTATGGGGGATCTCTTTGAGTACAAACAAATCGGTATTTATGCCACCGATGAAGAGGCACAAAACGCGCTTCCCGATCAACTCAAACGCGTTCAGGGTGTCAATTTCGGAGGTGATATAATATGGGCTGATCTGGACAACAACGGTGTCATAGACGATAGAGACCGATATAAAGTTGGCAACGAGTTCCCCACCTGGACAGGAGGACTTTCCAATAGTTTTTCATACAAAAATCTGTTCCTAACGGTAAGAATGGATTATACAACGGGTCATACCATTTACAATTACGCACGAGCATTTATGAATGGCCAATGGAAACTCAATATGAACCTGACCCAGGAGATGGTAGATCACGCCTGGAGAAATCAGGGTGATATGACTTATTTACCTCGCTATGACTGGGAAAGCGCCCGTGCTCAGTTCAATATAATTCCAAATCGGGTTGGCCAGGAATACTATGAAAGAGGGGATTTTCTCGCCGTTCGCGAAGTCACCTTAAGTTACAATCTTCCACAAGGTATTCTATCTGCGATCAACGTGGATCGGATAAGCATTAATGTGACCGGAAACAATTTACACTACTTCAGCAAATACAAAGGGTTGAATCCGGAGTTCGGCGGTCAGGATTACGGCAGGTACCCCGTACCAAGGAATTTCATCTTTGGATTCAATATTTCCTTCTAACACAGAAATCTCTTTCGATATGAAAACTATAAAGAAATTAACTACCATATTTTTCTTCATCATTATATTAAGCTCGTGTTCTGATTTATTGAATGTAGAACCAACCAGCGTCATCACCACGGACTCCTTTTGGAAATCAGAGAATGATGCTCAGGGTGCTGCGATAGGTATGTATATAAACTTACGTGATCTGGCCACCAACAATCTATATTACTTTGGTGAAGCCAGAGCAGATGTGGTTACCCTGGGGACCGTTGGAGAAGGAGGATGGTCCAAATATTATTATAACAATTTACATCCAGCGGATGCTGGACCCAGCTGGCAAAGCTGTTATACCCTTGTCAACAGCGCCAATCTCATAATCAAATATGTGCCAACGATTGATTTTGCCTCCGAGGATCGAAAAAGAAGAATTCTGGCTGAAGCATATACTATGCGAGCTTTTACATACTTTTTGATGGCCAGAACCTGGGGAGACCTTCCCCTAAGGACCGAACCCACTGAAAGTACTGACGCTGAATTCACACAAATCGAACGGAGTCCGGTAGCAGAGGTTTTTAATCTGATCAAATCCGACCTTGAGCAAGCCCTTCAGCTCTTCCCAGACAACTCCATCCCTGCGGGTCGTTTCCAATGGTCGAAACCGGCAGCAAACGCCTTAAAAGGTGATGTATATTTGTGGACTGGGAAAATGCTCAACGGTGGGAGTTCAGATTTCACCACTGCCTTGAATGCACTCAATGAGATAAATGGAAATAACATTACCCTTTTGGATGATTTTGAATCCATATTCGATTTTAGCAATAAAGGCAACCAGGAGATTATAATGGCAGTGCGATTTGATGAATTTGAAGGTGGAAACAATTACTTCAGAGACATGCACATTATAGGTAGTGCCATTCCAACCAATATCGATCAGGAAACAAGAGCCAAAATCGGGGCTATTGGTGGAGGAAGTAACAATATTGTGGTATCCACCGACTATCTGAGATCCTTGTATGCAACTGAAGATCAAAGAAGAGACGCGACATTTTTTGAAATATACACCAACGATGAACAGGGAAATAAAAACTATTACACCTCCATCGTCATGAAAGGAGCTGGAGTGGTAATAGGCGGTAGTCGTCAATTTAAAGACGACATAATATTGTACCGCTATGCAGAGGTTTTACTTTTAAAAGCTGAGGCGAAAAATGCTTTGGGTCAGGACCCATCAGAAGAAATCAACATGATCAGAGAAAGGGCTTACAGTGACCATTTTGTGGACTTTGCCTTTGTCCCGGGAACTCAGGATGAGAACGATGAAATGATCATGGAGGAAAGGTTACGAGAACTCGCTTTTGAAGGCAAAAGATGGTGGGATCTTATACGGTTTGGGAAAGCCCTGGAATATTTGCCTACGCTGGAAAACAAACAGCATATGTTGCTGTGGCCCATTTCCAGTGCAGTTTTGAGCCTGGAACATAAGGTAACTCAAAACCCCGGGTATTAATACTTCAATTGTATAGATCAAACATCAATAACCGCTCAACTATGCTTTACAGACACAAATACCTCATCCTGACCCTGATCTTAGTCCAGCATTTTATACTCTATTGTTACGCAAAGGACATTTCTACCCTGTCTACCGAAAACCTCTATTTTTCCCCTAATATCCTTCAGGCTGACACATCCAATTACCAGATTATTTCCAAAGGGGGAGACGCAGGAGACTACCAGGCATTTCCTGATGCTGTAAAATTGCAAAATGGCGATATCCTGGTCGTATTTTATGCCGGGGATGGACATATCACATATCCCAACGATCGATACCCCAATGCCGGGAGAATATGTATGGTCCGATCGTCGGACGAGGGTAAGACATGGACCAAACCGGTGACCATATACGATGACGAGTTCGACAATAGGGATTCGCACATCAGCCAATTGAGTGATGGCACTATCGTCGTCACTTTCTTTTCTTTGAATTTGAAGTCCAATCCCAAATCAAGATCTGGCATTGGTGTGCAATTTATCACCTCAAAAGATAATGGACATACCTGGTCCCGAAAGGCCCGGCTGGTAACTCCTTTTGGTAAAGACTGGTATTGCTCCGCACCAATACGTGAAATGTCAGATGGAACCTTGGTGTTTCCGGTTTACCGACAAATTATGGGTACAAAAAATGCCTGGGGTGGTGTTCTTTTATCATACGACCGGGGAAAAAGCTGGACAGACCCCATTTCCATTGGAGAGGATGCCGGACTCTTTTTGGCTGCTGAAACCGATGTGATCCGACTTCGGGACGGATCTTTGTTTGCAGCTTTGCGGGGTCAGGAAGATCTGCCTATGCATTTCTCAATAAGTCAGGATATAGGCAAAACCTGGTCACCGGTACGCAGTATCGGATTTCTGGCCCATTCTCCTCACCTCAATCGGCTGTCCACCGGAGAAATCCTGATGGTTTACAGAGGAGTGGAGGGTAGTCCTACCTTCACGTGGGACCATGCCTATACCGCCTTACGAATCAGTTATGACGAAGGATCATCCTGGCAAGGCCCTTACAAATTGGATGGAAGCCGTGGAGCATACCCTTCTACCGTTGAACTCGATGATGGAAGCATATTGCTGGCCTTTTACGAAGAAGGGCAAAACAGTGGAGTGGGAATACTTCGGTTTGTGTTGCCTACCTACGAAGAAAGCTTCTCACCTCCTGCCCGCCCTGTGAAATTTTTACGCAATTAATTTAAATCTATGTTTCAGCATATCCTAAAAATCACGATTCTGTTCCTACTATTTTTCTGGGCCATTGTGGGAAATGCAGTGACGGATCAGACACCGGAATCAGTTAGGACCTCACCGGGTGATTCCATAGTAATTCTGGAAAGGTATATCGCAATTGACAATGTATGCGCCTGGCCCAACCTGACCTATACAGATGAAGGTCACCTTATAGCCACAATCTTCAACCAACCGAGTCATGGTCGCCAGTTGGGTGATGTGGAATGCTGGACAAGCAAAGATGGAAGATTATGGACCAAAACAGGCACTGCAGCCCCCCATGATCCCATGACTAATCGGATGAACGTGGCGGCAGGATTGAATGGACGAGGAGAACTTGTCGTCCTTGCCTCCGGATGGGAGGTATCAGGAGATCCCGGGAAAAATGAAAGTGTATCCCTGGTTAAAGTCCTCAGACCCTGGGTTTCGATTTCATCCAATATGGGAAAAAACTGGGATATTCATAAAACAGGTTTCCCCAGTGCAGAAGCAGGTATGACCAATTTTATACCATTTGGTGACATTATCATCGCTGATGATGGCTCGTTGCGAGTCATTGCTTATGCTCAGTCACTGGATAAAGCTATTAATAAGGTTTCGATCTTTCGAAGCGATGACCATGGACATACATGGAGTCTCATATCCAAAATAAGTACCGGAAGCGGTGAATCGGCATTGGCCAAAGGACACAATGAAACCGCCATTTATCATCTGGGAAATGGAGAATGGATAGCCGCAGCCCGAAGATGGAGAGGAGGACAATCCATGGATTTGTTTAGAAGTTTAGACAATGGCCACACATGGAGCATCGAATCCGAACTCACCGAAAGCAGACAACATCCGGGACACCTCACACAATTGCAGGACGGTCGATTGCTACTCACCTATGGGAATCGTATTAGTGGTCAACACGGCGTGGCAATCCGAACCAGTAATGACAAGGGTAGAACGTGGAACTCCGAAAAGAAAATATTTAGTCAGGAAATCGCTTCGGATATTGGTTATCCATCCAGCGTTCAATTCCCCGATGGGAAGATTTTAACGGCGTTTTATTCCTCAAGGGTTGAAAATCATGACAGATACCATATGGGGACGATCCTTTGGGAATTCAAATAGGGATCTAGTAAGTCTAATGTATTCCGGTTCGATATAAAACCAGTCCAACTTTCCCTGGACGACTTCCTGGTAACGTAAAACATCATTATAATGCGTATGCGATCATTATATTTGACATTTTCGGGACTCCTATTTCTGCTTTTCAGTTGCACAATGGACCAATCTGACCCACCACCCAATATTATACTTATTGTGTCGGAAGACAACAGCCTGGATCTGGGTTGCTATGGTAACCATATTGTCCACACGCCGCACCTCGACAGTCTTGCCCGATTTGGTTTTAAATTCACCAATGCCTACACCACCAATCCTGTATGCAGTCCTTCCAGGAGCAGTATTTTTACCGGATTGTATCCACACCAGAATGGCCAGATCGGATGGGCTACACATCATTATGCATTGTATCCAGGTATCCGGGTCCTGCCCAATTATCTTAAAGAAGCAGGATATCAAACTGCATGTATTGGAAAAATCCATGTGAACCCTGAAGAGATTTTCAATTTTGACTACATGGCACTCCCTGAGTCCAATTTCAAAAAAGAAAAACTAAGCGAATACGCGGCCTCTGCTACTGAGTTTAAAAATTCGGTAGCGGGCAAACCCTATTTTCTAATGGTCAATTTCCCGGATGCCCATTTGCCTTTTCAAAATGACGTGGAGGGTCTACCCACGGTGAAGGTGGACCGTCAAAAAATTACTTCCACGCTGCCCTTCGTAGGGTTGACTACGAAAAGGCTACTGGATGAAACTGAGCGATATTATAATTGCATGAACAGACTGGATGAGTCCATCGGAATGTTGTTGGAAAGTATGGGGGATCTCTCCAATACAGCCATTATATACCTCAGTGATCATGGAGCACAGTTTAGCCGGGGCAAGCTGACCAATTATGAAGGGGGATTGAAAATACCATTTATCCTTCACTGGCCTGATCGTTTCCCGGTTCAAAACCAGGTCAGGAATGAACTGATCTCTGTCATCGACATTTTACCCACCATTCTGGATATCACCGGTATGAAGATTCCGGAAAATCTTCCAGGAAAGTCACTGATAGGGCTGCTTGAACATTCGGATAAGCCCTGGAGAAAATATCTTGCGGCCGAAGGGGAAGGCGCTTCTCCGGTTTTTTATTTTCCCCGACGTAGCATAAGAAATGAGAGTTTCAAACTGATACACAACATCGATGTGGGTCGATCTGAATTCCCGATTTATGAGGGTTACACCAATGTTACCTTCCATTCCGGAGCCAATCAGGAGGAAATTGATGATGCCCCGGAAAGCATCCGCGCTGTATATGCTTTGTGGAAAAACCCACCACCCTACGAGCTGTACGATCTTCGGAATGATCCTAATGAATTTCACAATCTTTCCGAATTACCTGAATATAAGGATACACTGGAATCCATGATCCTGGCATTGGAAAAGTGGAGATTCGAAACCCATGACCCGCTTCTAAATCCTGAAAAATTACGGCTTCTGACCACAGAAATGGATTCAATCAACCTTGTTTATCCTGACCACTCGTATAGAGGAGTTGATGGGTTTCGTTGGGAATATTTGACTTATCTCAAGCCCGAGTAGTATGCGATGGTATAATTCCTTGAAAACCGAACTAAATATTCATATATCAACCATCAAATTTGATGATACGCCCGAGTTCCTGTAATTTACTAAAGGTATATTTAAACTATGAAAATTCACGTTTTGTTCTTATTTGTCGGCCTGTCCCATTTTGCCTTTTCACAAATCCCGGACAAAGACATTGACCACTATCCTTCTACCCTGATCTATAGCCATCCTGACGAATACAGTGCATTCACTGATCTGATTCGATACAATGGTTATTTCTATTGTTCTTTCCGTATAGGAAGTAGCCATGTTGGCGGGGAGGATGGGAAGGTCCGTATTATACGATCAAAAGATGGAAAAAAATGGAGGACGGTCGCCGTCCTTGAAAAAGAAGGCGTTGATCTTCGTGATCCCAAGTTGTCCATAGATCCACAGGGAAGATTAATGGTCATCATCGGAGGCTCAATATATGAGGGGAATACTTTGCTTGGTCGGAATCCACACGTCTCATTTTTAAATAAGAAAGGAAAAAAATTTTCTAATCCTATACTCATCGATATCCCCGATAATATGGATGACATGCAAAGCTGGATATGGAGGATTATATGGAAAGATGGAATCGGATACGGAATGGATTACCAAACACAGAAAAATGAGATTTGGGATCTTTATCTCACCCAAACGAAGGATGGTCGGCAATTTGTGAAGGTATCTCAACTTTCGGTGGATGGTTTGCCCAATGAAGCCACCATACGCTTTGGGGGGAAAGATGAAATGTATGTACTCATCAGAAGAGAAGGTGACGATAAAATGGGCTTACTTGCCAGAAGCACACCTCCTTACCAGTCCTGGAGCTATACAAAATTGGATTTTCAACTCGGCGGACCCAATTTTTTGTTTCTCAATGACTCAGAATTGATCATCGGTACTAGAAACTATGATGGACCCAGAAAAACTCACCTCAAAATCACGAATCTTCATGGGGAAGTGAAGAAGACGATTGAGTTACCCAGTGGTGGGGACAACAGTTACCCAGGGATGGTCATTCACGATGATTTTCTCTGGGTTTCCTACTACTCCAGTCACGAAGGTCAATCCAATATCTATTTATCAAAAATTCCGTTAAGCGAATTAGAATAATCAAGATATTTTCGATGGTCCATATCTGCGTTGCGAATTTCCAGGATAACCCAGAATATACATACACAGGGTAGGTAACCTACCACAAACACTCCGCCCAGAAAAAATACGAATTATGACACATCGCAGGAAATTTCTAAAAAACACAGTTATTGGTAGCGTCTCGCTCCTACATTTCAACTCCTGCAATTCAATTTTTACTTCACCTGGGAGATCCTCGGGATATTCTATCCAAACAGACATTCCGACCAGATTGTACAACGGACAGCAGTGCTGGATTCATTCAAGGGTGGGTATCATTCCTGATATTGGTCAACAAGGGATGCCTCTGACCGTAATGACCATGAACACCCATGAGGTGACCAGCAGTGATATTTTCAAACAGATGTTTGGCCTCCATTCCGATGACCTGGGAAAAACGTGGACCGAACCCTATCCCCTGGAGTCTCTTAAGCCCCATTGGATCGAGATAGACGGGGAACGAAGCCCGGAAGTCACCAGTGACTTTTGGCCCCAATTTCATAAACCATCCGGCAAACTACTCGGAATAGGCCATACCGTGGTATATACCCCTGACTGGAAATTGCGAGCTGAACGGCCGAGAGATACCACCTATGCAATTTATAATCCAACCTCCCATTCCTGGTCAGATTGGAAGAAACTGCATATGCCTGCAGGAGATCAATTTAAAAACGCTGGAGCGGGAAGTGTCCAAAGATATGATCTGGACAATGGGTATCTTTTACTGCCGATTTACTTCACCCCGCCAAATTCCAGCTCTCAGGTAGCCGTTCTGCGATGCCATTTTGATGGTGAAACACTGACCTATCTGGAAAATGGAAATAAATTTCAAATCAACGATGACACTCGCGGTTTACATGAACCGTCCCTGACCCGTTATGAAAATCAATATTTTCTGACTATCCGTAATGACCAGACTTCCTTCGTCACCAAAAGTCAGGACGGACTTCATTATGAACCGCTTAGAACCTGGAAATTCGATGATGAAAGTGATCTGGGCACACACAACACTCAGCAACATTGGGTCACCCACCACCGTGGTTTATTTTTGGTTTATACCCGGAGGGGTGCCAACAACGATCATGTAGCTCGCAATCGCGCTCCTTTGTTCATCGCGGAGGTCGATCCTGAAAAACTCCACGTTATCCGCGAAAGCGAAAGAATATTAATTCCCAATAAGGGAGCAGCATTAGGAAATTTTGGAGTATGTGACGTAAGCGAGGATGAAACCTGGGTAACAGTAGCCGAAAATATGTACAATCCCAAAGTTCAGGAATATGGTAGTGATGGAAGCGTCTGGGTGGCACGCATACAATGGAATCGTCCCAATCAGTTATTTACCCTTTAAAATCCATGAAAAATGATTAGATTGAAAATCACACATCCCGGCCATGAATAAATCAACATCTGTCGAGTTAAAAGGTATATGGGCTTCCATTCAACTGCCCATTCTTCCGGACCAACGTATTGATTACGAAACCCTACAGGATGAGATCGAATACCTGGCCTCCACGTCGGTACATGGAATTTATTCCAACGGAACCGCAGCGGAATTTTACAACCAGACCGAAGCAGAATTTGATGAAATACATGGATTGTTAGCCTCTATCTGCAAAAAAGTCAACCGCCCTTTTCAAATCGGTGCAAGTCACATGAGTCCCATAATTTCACTTGAACGAGTGAAACGCTCCAAAAGCTTAGATCCTTTCGCTTTTCAAATCATTCTGCCCCATTGGATGAAACTCAATAACCATGAAATATTTGCATTTTTGGACCGCATGATAGAAGCAGCCGATCCTGTACCCATCGTTTTGTACAATCCCGGTCATGCCCAAACTTACCTCACACCCATAGACTTCAAAAGATTATCGGATAAGTACCCACAAATCATTGGGATCAAAACGGGTGGAGGTGATGCATTCTGGTATGAACAGTGCAGATCACTTCAGCCAGATTTGGCCATTTTCGTTCCGGGCCATAGATTGGCCACCGGAATAAAAGAAGGGGTCGCACAAGGATCCTATTCCAATATGGCCTGTCTCCATCCCAATGCCACCCGACGATGGTATGACACTATGCTGGATGATATCGAGGAAAGTTTGCGTTTAGAGAAAAGGCTCCAGGCATTTTTTGAAAAGTGTATTTTGCCTTTATCAAAATCCGGCTATTCTGACGCTGCCCTGGATAAATTCCTATGGTCATTGAGGGGAAGGAAAAATACACATCCGCGATTGCGTTGGCCATACCAGGGAATTGATCCTTCACTGATACATAAGGTCAGAGAGGTGGGAGAAAAAGCCATTCCTGAATTTTTTTATTAAATACTATACTGATGGATATGCAATCTTTGAAGTCTCACTTTCACCGTGATGGATTTATTTT
>CAYRRD010000009.1:32628-86705 GCA_964426625.1 uncultured Saprospiraceae bacterium
TGGAGAATGAAGTGGCTATACCGGCAAAATCGGGGGATCTCCTGGCTCACCATGGTATGACCATCCATAGGGCTGATGGAAACACCAGTCGGACCCGATCGAGGAAAGTGGTGGGTCTGGTTTATTTTGGAGAAACTGGAAAGGAAGACATAAAAGCCAAGGATCAGTATCAGGAACAACTGAGGAAGGAAATGAAAAAATCACCAGGTGAAATTGAGACAAGACTGTAAATGATGGCGAATTATGCCCAAAACATAGTAGAATATGACCGGTCGTTGATCCGGAGATGGTTGCAGGATTTCATTCCCCTAAAAATTTTTGATATCCATTCGCATCTCTATAAATCCTCACACTATCCCACCGGGGAATGGACGTTTCTCTCGGAGATACAAACCCTGGGAATTCGCGAAAATATCGAAAGATTGAAAAATTATCTTCCTGTTCAATCCATTCATGGTTTATACTTTGGATTACCCCGAAAATCGGGATCGAGATCAGAGATCAATGATTTTATACTCCGGGAACTGGAGACAAATGGTACTTCGTACTCCAGGGGACTGGGTCTGGCTTCGCCTGAAGATAACCCGCATGATTTGGAAGCCTTGCTCGATCACCCCCGTTTATCAGGTCTTAAGGTTTACCATTGTTACGCACAAAGACCTGATACGATGAATGCTTCTATCCCCGAATATGCACCGGATTGGATGTGGGAATTGCTGGACCAGCATCATGGTGTGATAATGTTGCACATTGTAAAAGATGAAGGTATAGCTGATGAGGACAATATCAGAGAGCTTCGAAGACTTTGCAGGTCCTACCCGCGCGTCAAGGTAATATTGGCCCATATTGCACGAAGCTTTAATTACCGAAATGGAAAACTTGGTCTGAGCCGAATCTCAGACCTGGAGAATGTCGTCGTGGACACCTCGGCCATAGGGGAATCAGGAGCGTTTACAGCCGCGATCAAGGCATTGGGACCACAGAGAATCCTGTGGGGATCTGACTTTCCTGTAAGCGAAATGCGCGGGCGATGCATAGCAACGGGTCATGATTTTTATTGGCTTCATCCAGAACATCCGGATGTGGGGCAAACAAATCTTACTCCCCAAAAAATGACCCTTGTGGGGATTGAATCGCTGTTGGCTTTGAAAGATGCCAGTGAAGATCAGGGATTGACAAAGCAGGATCTTGAAGATATATTCTGCCATAATGCGATTCGTCTCCTGAACCCGGTCGGGACCACGAATATCGCTCATGGAGAAAATACTGGACCCTCCATGTGGAAGGAAGCCCGGGAAGTGATATGTGGGGGAACCGCATTAATGTCCAAGCAGGCAGAAATGTTCAACCTTGAGGTCTGGCCGGCTTACTATTCCAAATGCCAGGGATGTGAAGTTTGGGATATAGATGGTAAAAGATATGTCGATTTTGTTGGAGGCGTAGGGTCTGTTCTTCTGGGTTATGCGGATCCTGACGTCAATGCTGCAATACAAAGGAGGATTACTTTGGGAAGTTATTGTTCCCTGGTCAATCCCGATGAAATTGTGCTGGCCCGAAAACTATTGGAACTACACCCCTGGGCATCAGAAGGCAAGGTACGCTTTGCAAGAACAGGAGGGGAAGCGATGGCTGTAGCTATCCGCACTGTAAGAGCCCACACCGAAAAGAGTGGCATTGCATTTTGTGGTTACCATGGCTGGCATGATTGGTACCTGGCAGCTAATTTGCACAGCAACAGCGCACTTGATGGCCATTTGATCCCGGGTCTGAACCCTGCTGGTGTGCCCCGGGAGTTGGAAGGAACCTCCATACCTTTTACATACAACGATATTGAATCTTTCATTCGAGCCATCGATCAAGGAGGATCCAATCTGGCTGCTATAGTCATGGAACCCATGAGATCCCAGCAGCCCAACCCCCAATTTATTCAATATATTATTTCTACGTGCAAGGAAAAAAATATCTTGCTCATCGTGGATGAAATCACAAGTGGTCTGAGATATGGATTTCCCGGTGCCCACCTGGCTATGGATTTAACCCCGGATCTTGTGGTTTATGCCAAGGCCATGAGCAATGGTATTCCATTTGGCACTGTCATAGGGGAAAAGTCCGTAATGGATTCCTCTGAAAGCAGTTTTATTTCATCGAGTTACTGGACCGACGGCATCGGAACATCAGCAGCCCTGGCTGTTCTGGAAAAGGTTGAAAAACTCAATGTATTCCAGCGGGTATGGGAAAAAGGTACACATTTTCAGCAGCGACTGTCAGAAGTGGCTGTAAAATTTACCCATTGCCGGGTGACCGTAACCGGTATGCCGGCAACACCTTCCATCGCCTTTTTTCCCGATGAGTACCAACCGCAACTTAAATCCATTTACATCCAAAAAATGATGCAGAGAGGTTTTCTGGTATCCACCTATTTTTATTTGATGGATGCACATCAAAATCACCACTTTGACCAATTTATTCAGGCATTTGAGGAGGTACTGGGTGAAATGGACGATCTCGTGAAAACAGGTAAACTTCCGACCCGGGAAGGGATATTAGGTAAAACCAGGTCTGGATTTGGAAGGCTGGCATAATTACAAATGAGACAATCAAACCCAGGTATTATGATCAAAAAAATATTGCTCGTTCTGGCATTCTTCATATCCCACGAGGTAGATGCACAACTCCCAGTCGGAGCTGATCGCCAGCTTTTTCTCGATGATTATATCATTGACAACATGGAAAATGCGAATAAACGACTGCACCATCCGGTCAATGAAGGACCCGTTTTGTATTTTGATAAGCCCTGGGAAGGAAATTTCAGCGCCTACTGCACCATCATTCAGGATGGTCCGATATACAAGGCTTATTATCGGGGCGTTCGGGAAGCAGGTCGTGATGGCAATGAATCCGAGACTACCTGTTTAGCACTTTCTACAGACGGTATCCATTGGACCAAACCTGAGCTTGGGTTATTCGAAATAGAAGGATCCCGCCAAAACAATGTGATCCTGGCTCATGCTGCCCCCGTAACCCACAATTTCAGCCCTTTTATCGACAAAAACCCTGATGCGCCACCACATCAAAGATATAAAGCATTGGGTGGAACAAAAGCCAGTGGTTTGATTGCTTATACCTCGCCGGATGGTATTCATTGGACCAAACTCCACGAAGAACCTGTTTTTACAAAGGGTGTTTTTGATTCACAGAATGTGGCATTCTGGTCTGAAAGTGAAGAACTATATGTATGTTATTTCAGAACCTGGTCAGAAGGTGGATTTTCGGACTACAAAGGATATCGATCAGTAAGTCGGACCACATCCACGGATTTCCTAAGCTGGACCGAGCCTGTAGCCATGGAGTTTGGAGATACGCCTATGGAGCATCTTTATACCCAGCAGACCAGTCCGTATTTCCGTGCTCCCCAGATTTATATTGCCATCGGAGCTCGTTTTATGCCCGATCGTCAGGTCCTTACAGATCGTCAGGCTGAAGCCCTTAACGTCAATCCCAGATATTTTAAGGATTGTTCTGATGCCATCATCATGACCTCCCGGGGCGGAAATCGTTATTATCGTACATTTTTAGAATCATTTATCAAGCCTGGAATTGGATTGGAAAACTGGGTGTCCAGATCCAACTATCCTGCACTCAATGTGGTACAAACTGGCGACCATGAAATGTCAATTTACGTTAATGAAAACTATGCTCAGCCTTCGGCACATTTAAAACGGTATTCAATAAGGCTGGATGGCTTTGCATCAATAGAAGCCGGTTATACAGGAGGAAACATCACCACCCGACCCTTTGTCTTCGAAGGTCAGGAATTGGAAATCAATTATTCCAGCTCTGCCGCCGGGAATGTTTTCGTTGAAATCCAGGATGAAAATGGTAAACCAATTCCGGGCTATACCAAAGCAGACTGTCAGGAAATTATCGGTAACGAAATCAAACGGATTGTCCACTGGAACCATCAAACGAATGTAAAACCTTTGGAAGCAAGGATCATTCGCCTGAAATTCTTTTTGAAGGATAGTAATCTTTATTCGTTTAAATTTAATCCCTAAAATCTTCTCTTTTAATGACCGATTACCGTTTCCGGATATCGGCCAGGTGGATCAGGTCGATTTTTAAAATTGATAAAAATATGAAGAAAAATAAAAAGTCCATCATCTGGGTCATTGGTGGAGCAGGTCACCTCGGCCAGAGCATCGTGCGGTTTTTATTAGGTAAAAACAAACATGTGCTATGTGCTGATCTGGCGGGGAAAGCCAGGGAGTTTGCAACTCAAGTCAATAAAAAAGAGCAGCTCATTCCTGTTGAGCTGGATGTCTCCGATGAAGAAATGCTTTTTGAATTTGTGCGGCACAACGTGATTCAATACGGAATACCGGATGGCCTGGTCATACTGACTTATGGAGCTGCCGGAAGATCCTTCGATGATCTGGATGCCGAAAGTTTCAACAGGGCTGGCCATTTGGGAGTTACGTCCACCTTTTTGCTCGCTCGTGAGGTGGGGAGGGCAATGGAGAAAAACGGCAAAGGCAGTATCGTCTTATTTTCGAGTATGTATGGTGCAGTTTCGCCTGATCCCCGGATATACGAATCCCCTATGCAGCCCAATCCAGTCGAGTATGGAATAGGAAAGGCTGGAATCGTTCAGCTTACTAAATATCTGGCGGTTCATTGGGCCAGGAAGGGTATCCGTTGTAATTGTATTTCTCCAGGACCTTTTCCCAATCAAATGGTCATAAATAGCCACCCGCAATTTATCGAACGATTGAATGCTAAGGTTCCTATGGGCAGAGTAGGACTGGCCGAAGAAATAGCTGGTCCTGTTCATTTTTTGCTCTCCGACGATTCGAGCTATGTCACAGGGCACAATTTGTTCGTGGATGGAGGCTGGACGATATGGTAACCCTTTTCATTTTTGTTGTTTTAATTCGCGAAGGATATCTCCGGGTGTATCACCCACATAGGTGACCACCGAATATTGAAGTTTGAGTGGTGTTCCAGGTTTAATGGTGACCACTTCCCTGCCGGGGAAAGCGGCATTTTGCATACTTTTGCTGGCCCGCAGGATCCAGGATTGAGGATACTGAGGATTTTCGGGGTGATCACCAATTATTACGCCGGCTTTTGTACCATCATACGTGCCGGAAACATCCACAAAACCTGGTGAAGAAACTGCCGTTACCCTGGGCATGATCGGTCCATCGGGTCCATGAAATTCTACATCCTCGGGCAATTTAATTCGAACCGAAAAGCCGCTATATCCTTTCTCATCCTCCGATCCTCCGATCCCCACTTTAGCATTAATTGCTTCTAATCGAATGATGAAATCCAATTTTCGATATTTCTCTTCTCGCGGATGAACTACAATATCCGTGGATTCCAAAAGATATGGAACCGGTTTCCCATTTCGAGTATGTAAATCCGATTTCCATATGACTTGAGTGGTCAGCACCGAACTTCCATCATTCCGGACTTCCCAACCTGTAGCCAGAACTTCCTGGGTAAAATCATCAAGAGACCAGCCATCACCGCTACGCTGACCATCGATTATAATTTGATGCCAGGCCCAGAAAATTCCGCGTTGATGCAGGTGGTCTGCCGGAAAATCCTCCGTCAATACCATGCCATCCACGTTCCAAAGAGGATGAATATAGTGATTCCGGCTATATTTACCCTGAAGACTTTTGGGAGCAATCTGGTAAAACAATACTGAGTCAGCATTATCCAGGACCAAAACCCCTTCCTTCTGGGGTACCATAGTTATTTGACCGCACAACCAACCCGGACTTAATAACATCAATCCCAATATAATTGCAAAACTATATTTCATAACAATAAGAATTTTAATCGGTCCATGAATAAGACTTAAGGTAAATTTACAAAAATAATCGTCTTGATCTAGATGGTCATAACCGACTAGGTGAGGTAGTGCACCAAAACCTAAATACATTTCATTTTTTCTTCATCTTTTTTGCCAGCTCTTCGTTGCATCAATGGTACATAACCCCGCTATATCACCATCACTCCACCTTGACCTGTCCAAAAAATATATAGAAAACCATGGGCAGCTATTTAGATTTCTGCACAATAGTGACCGTGGGAAACTGACACTCTGCAATAAGGTGAAAGCTGAAGGGCAAATGTAGAAACGGGAAAGAATATATTTTATCCTGGAACGACGTGCGTTAAAAGAATTGATCAAGTGCTAAGCCGGCGTATGAATTGTAAGCTACGCAAACAGACATCAGAAGCGAGGTGGTTGCATGCTTTGGCTTTTGACCCTGGATGAACCAAAATTGCTGATTAGATGGTCGGCACCTGGAGGCTACATTCTGAGGTTACAATTCTGATCTAAAAATCTAATGAAATCCATGTTATACTTTTCCTCTACCCTGTCTGGCTAAGGGTAACAAATAAAAAAGGCCGTCTCCTCGGGAAACGGCCTTCATTTGGTTGACCAAGCAATATTTTACCTTCCTGTCCACCACAGGGGGGTAAATACATCATCGGGACCACCCAGATGTTGTACAGCCTGAGAATATCCTTCCGGAACATTGCTTTCCAGATTTGCTGGATATCTCAATCTTTGGGGGAAGAATTCCCACCTGCTTTCCATGAAATTACTACTATTCAAGGCAGGCAGGTTGGGCAGAGGGTTTTCCACGGCAGGATTTTCAAAAAATGGCAATCCGAGGCGTCGATGATCATTCCACGTTTCCAATGGTAACCAAGGAGATTGAGCAATAAATTTCTGGGTTATGACTTTGGTCAATGCATCATTTTTGACATTTCCATCCATATAAAGATGGTTGTCTGGATAAGAGAATTCAACGGTGCCGGATTCTCCTGTATATCCATTTACGTATTCCATAGTCACTGTAGCCGGGGGTTCTGTTGTATGGTTCCAGGCCACGGACGTCCCTACACGATTGTAATCTTCGGAAGCCAGATAATCATCTGCAAATTGGGAGACACCCCAGTATTCCATACTTTCACGGATACCTGCTTCATAGGCATCTTCACCACTCATAGGCGTATTCCAGCCATAAACTGCTGCTTCTGCGATAAGAAAATAAGATTCCCAGGAGGCAAAAAAGATTCGTTGACTGCTTCCATCACGAAATCGATTGGCAAGTCTGGGTACTGCTCCGGCATGGCTGTACACCGTATTTCTGGAACCTTTAGCCCCCCAGCTGCCAATAGAGGGTGCATTCCATGTAAAAGCAGCTTCGATTTCCTTAACAACCGTGTTGCCGTCATCAGTCACCAGATTTCGAACAGTTTCGCCGGTGGTTGGCAGACTGTAGGTTGGATAGCGATTCATTTCCGGGTTATCAAAATCCCCGGGAATGATAAATTGTACATACGATCTTGGATCGATGGTCTCGTGTAATCCATCAAACCAATACCCTGCAGAAGGATCGTTTGTTTTGGTGGTAAAATGATCCTCATATCTTTCGCCCAGGTAATTACCTGGTTTTATGTACTGGTTGTAACTGTCGCCCAATTGATCTGTGCTAGGAATACCACCCAGTCCGATCATCAAATTGTTCATGGTGGGTGACAGATACTGCATATTCCATTCCCGTGTCATCACTCCGGTCAATGCACTCCAGCCACCGGTTTCCTGAACTTGAAAGTTGTCATCCAGTGAGGCAATGAACTGATTGGTGTTGGCTGCTGCTTCAAAATGTTGACGTGCTTTGGCAGGATCCGCTTTGGAAATTCGCATGGCCAATCTCATTCTCATGGAATTGCCATATTTTACCCACTTCGTGAAATTGTATCCGTAGGCAGGATCATTGTTTTGAATACTATTGGGAGGTGTTACGCTCAAATCCATAGATCCTACCGCATCTTCCAGTTCTGTCAAAAGGAAATTATAAACCTCCTCCAGGCTGTTGAAGTCGGGGTTCACACCCTGGAAACCATTGATGGGAAGCGGTCCAAAGTTGTCTGCCATTTCACTCAAGAGGTAGGCTCTCCAAATACGAGCAACCTGTTTGAGATTGTTCGTATACTCTTTTTGCTGCCCATTGGCAATCTGCTTATCTGCAATTTCAACTGCAGTATAGGCATTGTTCAGCCAACCGGAGATATACCTGAAATAATCTGTGCTCCATCCATCGTCATATGTTCCCACAGGAAGTGAATTGGTTCGATCCATCCGACCGGCCGCTTTCCAGTAGAGAACAAAAACCCTTTCTGCTATGTGTGGATCTTGCTGCGCATCGACGATAGAACTATTGATAAAATATTCTACCTGAACTTGGTCCTCACTCGCTGCGATAGGATTGATGTTGATCTCATCAAAGTCCGAACATGCAGCAGAAAAGCCGATGACCAGTGCGATAAGAAAAAATGACTTTATAATATTCTTCATGGTTATACTATTTAGAATCCGATTAGTAAATTAAAAAAGATGCTACGTGATGTTGGTGAAGACAGGTTCTCAAATCCAACCGCGTTGGTGGCGGTAGCATATACTGACTCCGGATCCACTCCATTGAGATAGCTTTTCAGCATCGCCACGTTGTTCATCGAAGCTCCCAACTGGAGTCTTTGCATACCCAGTCCCCGGATCATATCCGTCGGGAAATTATAATTCAACTGAAGCGTCCGAATCCTGATATTGGTTGCATCGTAAATGTTTTGTTCAGTAATACCCAGATTTCCACTTCGTGCAGCCAGCGTAGTCCAAAGTACCTCAGGCGATACCGGGGTGGTATTTACGACATATCCACCGCCTTCCTGTTCTACCACACCATCATATACTATATCTGCCCGTTGTCCGTTCACCACAGTGATTGCCGCATTCCCTGATTGCTGCAGTGCACGATTGGTGCCTGAGAAAATTTCGCCGCCAAAGCGACCATCAATCTGCATACTCAGAGATACATTTTTATATCGGAAAGTATTGTTGAACCCAAGCAAAGCATCCGGCTGCTGGTTGCCCAAACGAACGCGTTCGGGGTTGGCCAGTGGAAGTCCATTGGCATCGACAACGATTTTTCCAAAGTGTGGGCTCGATTCGTCGGTTACCCGCTCGAATTCAGTTCCCCAGATTTCTCCATATCGTTGACCAGCCACAGCAAGGATCGATATATTATCAAATCCACCCAGTCCATATTGCGTGACGTCTTCGGTCAATTCCACCACGGTGTTGATATTCTTGGCATAATTCACACTCATGTCCCATCCAAATCCATTGGTATTTTCAAAAATGGTTCCATTGAGCGTCAATTCAAATCCCTTATTCTCGATGTTTCCAGCATTCACCTTTTTGGCGTTATACCCGCTCAATGGATTCAATGGAATGTCGATCAGCTGACGTGTCGCATTGGATTTATAGTAGGAAAAATCAATACCCAGGCGATTGTCAAACAAACGAGCATCAAATCCAACTTCCCATGATTTGATCAACTCACTTCGCACATCAGGATTGTACAACACACCATTTTTTGAAGCGGTGGTATTACCCAGTGGATCGTTTCCGATAGAATAGAAGTTGTACAATTGATATGGTGGCAAGTCATTCCCCACAGCAGCATAAGATGCCCGCACTTTACCAAACAGCAACCAGTTGGGTAAATTTCCTCCATTGGCTTCGATCATATCCGTAATCACCCAGGAAGTGCTGATCGAGGGATAAAAGAAGGACCGATTCTCTTTGCTGAGGGTAGACGACCAATCATTTCGACCCGTAATATCGAGGAATAAATAACCATCGTAATTGAATTGAACCGTTCCGTACAAGGAATTGATCTTTCGTTCACTGTAACCCTGGCTTACAGAAGGATTGTCTACCCCATTGTTCAAGGAAAACAGATTGGGAACTACCAACAAACCTGAATGCGAGCTCAGGCTACGGTGGGTTTGATGCATCAGGTTACCACCAAAATTAACCGCACCACCCAGTTTTCCCCATAGGTCATCCTTACTGGCCGTCAATAAGGCGCTGTAGTTTCCTTCTATGAACGAATTGGATCCCAGACCGTATTGACCAGTGGTTGCTAACGGACTTCCTCCGTACAATTTTGATTCTGTATTGGTGTTGTACAAATCAAAACCTGCCCGAATCTCTGCGGACAACCAATCTGTGAGTTGATTTTTAACTAATCCGTTCACCAGAAATCGGTTTCTGGTATCAGCATTGAGATTGTTTCGTGATGCCCAGTAAGGGTTGACTGCATTGGAGGGCAGATACCAGATCATATTCCCAAATTCATCGCTGCCATCACTGAAGCTGGTTACATCGATAGACCGCGGTAACAGATACATGGTCGCGAAAGCATTGGAAATGTTTACCCCATTGAGCGGACGGTTTTCAGCAGCCGTTTTCATATACTGAACTTTGACATCGGCAGTCCAACGGTTATTGTATCCAAACCTGGAAACGGATCGGGTCAGAAGATTCAATCTGTCCAGTTTTGCACCCGGGATAATACTGTTATCTGTCAGGTAATTGACCGATGAAAACACAGAGGTCGCGTCAGACACTTGTTGTTGGAAGGACAAGCTGTGGTTCCAGCTAGTTCCTGAACTGAAATAGTTTTCGAGGTTGTTGTGCGCCTGCATTGTTCCTGTGGAACCATCCCACAATTCAATGGTCTGACCTGTAATTTCCGGTCCCCAACTTTGACTGGACAGGACATTATAAATACCATTATTACCCTGGCCAAAAACACTTTGAATCTCCGGCTTCAAAAACAGAGAGGAAGAACCCAACGTTCCGGAGTAGGTTATACCCAGACCGGGCTGAGCCTTTCCTGTTTTAGTCGTAATCAGGATCACACCATTTCCGGCCCGTGATCCGTAAAGTGCAGCTGCCGAAGCCCCTTTCAATACGGTCATGCTTTCAATATTTTCCGGATTGAGGTCTCCAAGACCATTCCCCATATCGGTGGAAGGGTTCCAGAAATCATTATTGGAAGCCCCGGTGAAGTTGTCCATAGGAATACCATCGATTACGATGAGCGGTTGGTTGTCGCCCGTCAGGGAATTATTACCCCGAAGAACGATCTTGGATGATCCGGCAGGGCCATTACTTCCGCGGATAACCTGCAATCCGGCGATTTTACCCGAAATGGCATTTGCAATATTGTTTTCCCGGGCGACCACCAGATCAGGTCCTCCGATTTCCTGAACTGCATATCCCAGTGCTTTCTTTTCTCTTTGGATACCCAGAGCGGTCACCACGATTTCATCAAGTGCAAGTCCGCTGCTCAATTGGATGTCCAAATCCTGTCCGGTAAACGGAACTTCTATGGTTTGATATCCCACGTATGAAATGACCAGCACAGGGGTTTCTGTCTGGGCAGTCAATTCAAATTTCCCATCAAAATCTGTTGTGGTGCCATTATTCTCCGTATTCTTCTCCAAAACGGATGCACCGATGATGGGTTCTCCGTTTCCAGCATCAGTAATTGTCCCGCGGATGGTCTGCGCTTGCACCATGCTCATTAAAGCAGAGCCAACAAACACGCACGTGAACACGCCCCAGTGCGATGCTTGTGTCCGAAGGACAAACTTCATTCTAACAAAAAAAGAAGGTATTGTCATTTGGCAATGTTTTGTATTAACAAATATGTAATTTATATTAAAAATCTACTTATTCATAAGACCAAACGAAACGACGTTTCATTTCGCTGTCACCCACCTAGTTTTTCGAAGCATTAACCAATTTGTACTGGAGGGATTCCAGGGATTCCACGACCAGATCGGTGGCACCGATCAACTCAGCATCCGGTCCGATCTTTGACATTTTCAATTCAATATTTTCAGCTAGTTTTCCAATGCTGTGCTCGTTGATAGCTTGCTGAACCGGCGGCCACCAGTACTTGCCCGGGATAGAACCCATTCCGCTGAGTACGATTAAACCCGGATTGAAAAGATGAATCAGGATCGACAATCCTCTTCCCAAATTCTGTCCCAGATATTTCAACAAACCGATCGCAAAAGAATCGCCTTGCTCGATGGCGTTGAATATAAGCTTTAGCGCTTCCGTCCTATCCTCAGGCAGTTCCTGCGGCAATATCGTCCGGTGGTCTCCTCGATGATCTGTTCGTGCCTTTTCCAACAGTACATTGAGGGAGGTTTCCGTCTCCAGACAGCCGATTTTTCCACAGCTGCATATTTTATCGTTTTCAAAAATGGGTATATGACTAAATTCACCTGCATAACCATTTTCTCCTCTGAATACGCGGTGGGCGATGATAATTCCCAATCCGATTCCCCAACCGATATTGACCACCAGGGTATTGTTTCGGTTTCTTGCCAGTCCGTGCTTCAATTCAGCCAATGCAATCAGAGAGGAATCATTATCGATAAAAACCGGTAGTTTAAGATGGGTTTCAAGAGCAGAAATCAAACTGGTACCATGGTCTTTGAAAAAAGTATGGTTGACTCCTTTTCGAACATTGACAAACCCCGGCATTCCGATTCCTACACCCAAAATATGGCTACGGTCTACACCCGATTCCTCGATATACCGGTTTATAAATGATCCGAGCACCTCCCTGTTACCTCCTCCATCCCTGAGGGGGATATTCCTAGACCGTTTTTCAAAAAAAGGGGTACCATTTAAATCCACGATGGAGATTGTGGTATAAACCTGATTGACTGCTACACCTACAATATATCCTACTCCGGGTTTGAAAGAATACAATTGGGCCCGACGACCTCCTCTTGACTTGGCCAACCCAGTTTCAATCAGAACACCATCTTCCACCATCTCATTGATCAGAGCAGAAGTGAATGGAACACTTTTTTGAATTCCTGCACTGAGATCCGACACAGCCAATTCCTTACGTCCGTACAAACACTTTACCAAACGGACCTTATGTTCATTATCTAATATCAATTCCTTCAAAAGTTCCTATTTTGTTCTTACAGTTTGCAAATATAATACTTAGTTCTTAAACGCTTTAATATCTTGATAAAATATTACCTGACAGTCCTTCTAATTGACTCTAAGTCAAAATTTTATATGGTGTAATTTTTGAAAATGATAAAGATGAAACAAACGCGATACAGCCAATTCAGATAGAGATCATAGTATGCCAGGGTAAAAACCCCATCTCCTATCAAATTACTTGGTTTGGCGAAAATTATAGTACCATTTTATTGTAGAATAAGATCGGATCCGATCATAAGGCTGTTGTAACTTAGTCCTTCCATTTTTCAAGCAAAATTGAAAACTCGATGAAAATGCGTGTTGCTTATTTTTTTATTCCCTTTCTGATCTGGACTCTTTCCGGAACTGCCCAAGATTCCGGCACTGTGAAAAAAATCAGAGATTTGGTCATTTACGAAAATCCGGATTATTACGCTTCTTTTCCCTCTGTCATCAAAAAGGAAGATGGAGAAATCCTGGTTGCCTTTCGGCGCGCCCCGGAGCGTAAGATATTCGGCGAACCCGGAAGCAACCACGTGGACCCCAACAGTTACCTGGTCACCGTCCGATCCCGGGACAATGGCCTTTCCTGGTCCAAAGAGCCTGAACTTTTATACGCCCATCCTTTTGGTGGATCTCAAGATCCCTGCCTGCTTTTGCTCAAGGATGGAACGATTCTCTGTACCAGTTATGGTTGGGCTTTCCTAAGAGATCATGCTATAGACAACGTCAAACAACCCGTTTTCTCCAATGCAAATAACTCTGTATTTCTTGGTGGGTACTATCTTCGCTCTACAGATAATGGATCCAGTTGGAAGGGCCCTTACTATCCGCCCAATCTTCCCGCCGAGATGAAATACACACCCATGGGCACCCCTCTGCCGGCATACAATCGTGGAGGGTTGTACGAGGGACGGGACGGAAGGCTATTCTGGGTGGTTGCCGGCAGTCATGATCAAAACGACATCCGAAAAACCGGCAATTGGTTGCTCATCTCTGAAGATAAAGGCCTTACCTGGGAATACTCATGTGAAGTGGCTACGGACGAAAAAGTGGCCTTCAATGAAACATCGATCTATGAAACCCCCAAAGGGGATCTTGTGGCTTTTATCCGAACTGCGGGTTTGGATGATCAGGCTTGTATTGCCCGATCCACAGATGGTGGAAAATCATTCGGCCCATGGCAGTCCATGGGTTTTCAGGGCCATCCACTGCAAGCCACACGTTTACCCGATGATCGGGTGCTGCTCGTCTATGGTTACCGCCATAAACCGTACGGAATTCGAGCCCGAATACTCAACGCAGAATGCACGGATTATGCTACCGCCGAAGAAATAATCCTCCGGACAGACGGGGGAGGCAGTGACATTGGCTATCCCTGGGCTACTGTCATCGATGATCATACAGTGCTTGTAACTTACTATTTCAACCTGGATAACGGTACTCGGCATATCGCCGGTACTATCCTGGAAATCAATCCGTAAAACATCCAATCTGCACACCATGAATCGACAAATACCCTCGAGAAGGACCTTTATAAAGCAATCTCTGGCGGGATCCGCCTTTTTCTACGTCCCCGGTATATTACGTGAACAGACCGCATCACTGGACTACACCATCGATCACCTGATTCCCACCCGACTATATGATGGCAGTCAGTGCTGGGTTCATCCCAGGGCAGGGATCGTACCCCACGCTGGGAAAAAAGGCAATCCCCGGGTGGTTATGACGATGAATACCCTCGATCTCGATGGTAGCGATGTCTTCAAAGGAATGTTTGGCTTTGAATCGGATGACCTGGGTCAGCATTGGACCGAGGTGCGTAAAATAGAGTCCCTTGCGCCCCGATTTGAAACTTTAGAAGGACAACAACGACCGGTAGCAGCAAGTGACTTTTGGCCTCAATGGCACATTCCATCACAAAAATTACTGGGAATAGGACATACCGTAGTATACACCCCAGAGTGGAAAGTGACCATGCCCCGGCCCAGACACACCGCTTATTCCGTATATCATCCGGATACCCACAGCTGGTCTACCTGGGAAAAACTAAATTTGCCGGAATTGGATAAATTTCACAATTCAGGGGCAGGATGTGCCCAAAGATTGGACCTCCCAAATGGTAGAATCCTTCTTCCTGTATCGATGTATCCTCCTGGCAAAAATTCTCATATCACCGTGCTTGATTGCATTTTTGACGGTACAAAACTCCAATATCAGGGACAGGGAAATGAACTGGGAATTGACAATAAAACACGCGGTTTACACGAAGCTTCGCTGACCTTTTTTAATGAACGGTATTACATGACTATCCGAAATGACGAACGAGGTTTTGTAGCGACGAGTAAAGACGGGCTCAATTACACCCCCATCCAACCCTGGACCTTTGACGATGGAACCGAACTGGGAAGTTACAATACCCAACAGCATTGGGTGACCCATAGCGATGGATTGTTCCTTGTTTATACCCGAAGAGGCGCCAACAATGACCACGTTTTTCGCCACAGGGCACCTTTGTTTATGGCCCGCGTGGATCCCGGCAAACTCTGCGTCATTCGGAGTACAGAACGAATCCTCGTACCTGAAAAGGGCGCTCGTTTAGGTAATTTTGGGGTCGTGGATATTAGCCCCGAGGAAACCTGGGTGACAGTTTCAGAATGGATGCAACCCCGCGGAGTAGAAAAATATGGCAGCGACGGAAGTGTTTGGATCGCCAGGCTTCGGTGGAATAAACCAAATGAGTTATTCGGGTAGAAAATGCGGTGGATTATTTCTCATTGTATGACCATGCCAGGTCCTGCAAGAAATTTTTAATTATCGAACTCCCAAATGAAATTCCCCACACTTATTCCCTCCGTGTGGAAAATTGTTTTTTCAAGGTATGTATTTCGTGTTCACCGCGGACGACTAAGATACATGAAAGACCCACTCCCCCCACTACGCTCTCACCCCCAATCTCATCACCGCGTACTGAAGTCATTCAAATCCAACATCACCGTGGACTGAATTCATTCCGAACTTGGTCCGAATCACAACGAAACGCGGCTCATCCTTTATTCCGACGTCGCCACCAACTCCCATTGATAGGAATTACCGATTTTTTTGATCCCCCAAAACCCAAACGCCGCAATAGAACGGTCACCATTTTGATTGAGCTGAGTAGGCCCGGTAGCTCCGAAATGGATTTTGGCCTTTTCCACAAACAACGATTTAAATTTCGAAAAATCACGTGTGGGACTACGCTCCGACTCCAGTGTGAGCGCAGTAACCCACAATGCATCATAAGCAGCCAGGGCAAAAGCAGAAACTGAAAGTCCTGTTCTCGACTCTATTTCGTTCGACAACGGTTCCCAGGAAGCACGCGCATTTTCAGGCAATGCAAAATTAGGTGCTATAAACCGCGTAGCTATAGCAAATTCCGATCCTGAAGAGCTATTAACCAAAGCTTCACTGCTAACCAGACCATCGCCACCATACCATCGGATTGAAGTCAAAGCCTGATTTCCTGATGCCTGTTCGAACAATTGAACACCTTCGTCAAATGCAGCAACATATACAGCGATCCCTTCCTGGCCAAATTCACTGATTGCCAGATTCAACCTGTTTTCAATCCCGGAAATCACTTCACCAAAGTCTTCGGTATCCACACCGTATGGATCCAGACTGTATATCGTTCCACCCAATGCTTCAAACGCATGAATCAGATCAATTTCCAAACCCCGGTTGCCCACATCATCCCGGCTGACTGTGACCAGGCCACGGACACCATCCTCATAAATCTGCCTGGCCAAAGCCTGACCCTCCAGCGTTCCATCGGGACAAAAACGAAAAACATTATCTCCTGCAAGACTCAGACTACCTGCTGTACTACCATTACTGATAACCAGCACATTATTTTGATCAGCCAGGGGCTTGAGAGCCGACAGTTCGGCACTGGACTGGGGGCCAATAATCACATCGAAACCTTCTGCGACTGCGGATTCAAGATGTTGTGCCGCTTTATCAGGATCGAGTTCACTGTCGTATATTTTTATATCAATCCGACCTTGATAACCAATCTTTTCGAAATATTGATTGATTTCATCCCTGGCTATTTCCAGGGCGGCCGACGAATTTTTCCCCAGAGTAGACCATTGTCCTTCCAGGGACAAAATGGCACCTACGCTGATGTTCTCCTGAATAGGATCTATATCATCATCCAGATCACACCCAGACACGCCGGCCAGGAGGATTGCAAATAGTACATAGGGAAGGATGGATATAAACGTTGGTGTATTCAATTTCATGCTAAAAAGTTTGACAGCATGTCTTCTTAGGCGTTTTAAATTACCTGAAAAGACATAAAAGTTAGTGTATATGCTGCAAACATAACCAATAGCCTTAAAAGCTATGGTAATTATTGCTTTCAATTTTATCATTTCCAGGTCCATTCTGTACGCTACGCCAAAATTACCAGCCAGACGATTAACAGTACCCGGATTCTGAAAAATAATACCAGATTTCAGAAAGATAGACTTAGTTTTAAATTGGGCTATACGTCATCTTTGGGTGTTTGTTTGTCCGTATTTCAGAGTATAGTAACATAAGAGACAGCGTATGAAAACTGAATTGATATCCAATTTTGCCAGAAAATGAAAATAAGACACCTCTGGTATTTACTACTCACTGCATTGATTCATACCTTTACACCTGCTATAGGTACAGGTCAGGAAAATGATTATCCTCTTTTCCTGAAGGAAACCATGGTATCCGATGAAAGTTTTTGGGTTCGGGTACATGCAGCTGAGGCACTTATACTCAATAATTTCCCCGTTGATGTGCGTACCGCTTTTTCTGACAAACTCAATGTTGAAGGGCCCGAAAAAGTCGGCATATTGAGAATGCTATACCACAGTGCAGGTCGTGACAGTCTGATGATGGACAGTATTGTACAGGAGTTGGTCAATGTCTTTTCCCGGACATCCGATCACAGAACCCAGCTTACTGCATTAGAAACCATGGGCAAACTAGGATTGTACCTTCCCAACGTGTCTGAAATTGGGCGTATTGCATCGACTGGAGAAAGTGGGATGCAAACGATGGCTCAGTGGGTAATGTCCAATTCCGGAAAGGATGAGGAAATTGAAAAACTGGTTGAATTCTTGTATTCCCCGGACACCCTTCAATTCAGGTATGCTGCGTATGCACTCTCCTTTTTACCTCAACTTACCGACCCGATTATCCAAAAGATCCATCAGCGATTTGAAGCGCTGCCCGAGGACCACCCATTCCGAGTTTATCTCGTCAGTGCGTTGTGGTGTCAAACCACCGCAAACAAAGACGTTCCATACCTGGGAGCGCTACTTGATTATCAGAATGGAGAAATTTATGAAAGATATGAGGTATTTCAGGCTCTGGCAAGGAAAGGCAATTTTGAATTGCTGTCTACGATCGAATCAGCCTTTTCCGACGATCATATTGATGTCAAGGTCAGTGTGGCACAAGCCTACCTTTCAAATGAACGCTTCACTGAAAGTCAGATTGGTTGGCTGGATTGGGTCGTTCTTGTACTTTATGGCATATTGTTGCTTGGTATAGGGTGGTTTTCATCATATTTCCAAAAAAACAAAGAGGACTACTTCCTTGGTGGAGGGAACGTAAATCCGGTGGTTTCGGGCATTTCGATGTACGTTTCATTTTTCAGTGCCATTTCGTACCTGGCGATTGTGGGAGAAGTCATCAAAAACGGTCCCCTCATACCCATTATCAATATGGCAGCAGGTCCCATCATCTTCCTGTTAGGTAGCTATTTTCTAATTCCGTTCTTTATGAATCTGAAAATGATCAGCGCCTATGAGATCCTGGAAAAACCTCTGGGTATTAAAATCCGAAAGTTGGGATCTGTCATTTTTCTCACGACACGGATTCTGTGGATGGCTCTGCTTATCTTCCTGGCATCGAAGTCCATGATTGTAATGATGGGTTGGCCGGAGAGTGTGATATTGCTTATTTCTCTTAGTCTTGGCCTGATTACCATCGTATATACCACGATGGGGGGGTTGAAAGCAGTCCTCATTACCGATGTCGTCCAATTCATCATCTTATCTGCCGGTGCCCTGGCGACCATTTTGATGGTGGCGTATCAATTCGATGGAGTCAAGGACCTCATTCCCACTTCATGGAACCCAAACTGGCAAAAGGTCGAAGTTTTCAACTTCAATCCCTATGTTAGGCTAACTATTTTCTTTGCACTGGTCAATACCATCACCTGGTGGGTATGTACTACAGGGTCCGACCAAATGGCCATTCAACGTTTTCTTTCGACCAAAGACCTAAAAGCCGCCCGACAAACTTTTGCAGTCACGCAGGGTGGGATGATTTGCATGACGATGATGCTGATGTTTGTCGGTTTTTCCATTGTAAAATTTTATGGTTCAAAGCCCAATCTTCTTCCCACCGGAATAGATCTTCAGGTTGATGCAGATTTCTTATTCCCCCATTTTATCGCCAATCAATTCCCCATGGGCATGTCAGGATTGATCATTGCAGCATTGTTTTCAGCGTCTATGTCCAGCCTGTCATCCGGGATTAATTCTGCCAGTTCCGTACTGATGACTGATATAATGGACTCACGCCTGGGTATGTTTAAAAATGAAATGACGGGCATCAAACTCAGCAGCGCTGCATTGGGGATTATAGTCATGCTGCTCAGCTTGCTCATTCCGCTAATACCCGGGAATGTGATTGAAGTAACTGCCAAAACAAACGGTCTGTTTATAGCACCTTTATTCAACCTGTTTTTCATGGCTTTATTTTTGAAAAACCCCAAGCCATTCGGCGTCGTCATGGGATCTGTATATGGTTTTTTGACTGGCTTCACCATCGCATTCTGGGATGTGCTGACAGACAATCCATCCTGGTCATTTTTGTGGATCGCGATATCTTCCCTTCTGGTGTCGATCATAAGTAGTTTACTATTCAATGCAATTTTCCCGCGCATGAAAAATGTTCGGAGTTGGATTTTCGGCTTGATATTGTTGATTCCATGGGTGGTGTTCTTTATATTACTTTGAAATATGTTTTGATATAAATAATAATGAGAAAGAGTAAAGTACTCCATAAATTGAGATCTGGTTCGTTCGTTCGATGTTTCAAGGTCAACATCCCCGATCCGCGGGTCTCCGAAATTGCTGCTCTGGCAGGATTCGATTGTGTGTGGGTAGATCAGGAACATATTGGACAGGACTGGTCGCAGCTGGCATCGAGTATCTGGGCCACCAAATCTAGAAATACCGACATCGTAGTGAGGGTCCCACGTGGCAGTTACAGCGATTATATCCGCCCTTTGGAACTGGATGCCACCGGAATTATGGTTCCGCATATAATCAGTGTCAAGGATGCCGAAGAAGTAATACAAATGACAAGATTCCACCCCGTGGGTCGTCGGCCCCTGGACGGGGGCAACAACGATGGTGCATATACCATGATGGATTTCAACCACTACATTGAGCAAGCCAACAAGGAACGATTTATCATTTTGCAAATCGAGGATCCTGAACCATTGTCTGATCTGGATAAAATCGCAGCATTAGAAGGTTATGATATGTTATTCTTTGGACCTGGTGATTTTAGTCAGGGTATAGGCGCTGTAGGTCAGTGGGACCACCCGGAGATTTCCAGGGCCCGAAAACTGGTCGCTGAAACAGCCAGAAAGCATGGCAAGTTTGCGGGGACAGTGGGGGGTCCCGGTAATTTTGATGCGCTTAGAACCATGGGATATCAATTTGTCAGCCTCGGTGCCGATGTAGTTGGTTTGGCACAATACTGCCAGCAAATCCTCAGCGATACTGGTGGGAGCACACCGGAAACGAGTTCAAAGAATTATTTTGAAACCAAATGATCATGCAACACCGAAATCTTGGAAATACGGGTATATCGGTATCGGAAGTGGCTTTTGGTGGTGTGAGCATCGGAATGCCTTATGCGGAACAACCCAAGCCATCCGAACAACTTTCGATTAATTTACTCCATACAGCGCTGGATAAAGGCATCAATTATTTCGATACAGCACGTATGTATGGAGACAGCGAATCCTTGTTGGGTAAGGCCTTTCACGATCGCAGGAACAAAGTGATTATCAACACCAAATGTATTCACCTTCTTGATGAGCACGGCCGGATTCCCCAAAATATAAACATACCAAAAACCATCGCGAGCTCTCTGGATCAAAGTCTTAAAACACTGAAGACGGACTATATTGACGTCTATATGCTTCATCAATCCTCACCGGATATCCTGAAAAACGAAGAGGTCATGCGGACCTTTTCCGATCTAAGGGATTCGGGGAAGGTCAGGACAATAGGAGCTTCCACCTATACGCTCGAAGAAAGTAAAATATGTATCGACAGCGGGGTATGGCAAGTGATCCAGGTTCCATTTAACCTAATGGACCAACAACAGAGAAATATATTTTCATTGGCCCGGGAACGCGGTGTGGGTTTGATTATCAGATCAGTGCTTTTCCGGGGTTTCCTGACAGGCAAAGTCATGGAACTGCCTGAACCATTGAAAGCGGTGGAATCACACATCCGTAGGTTCAATTCTTTAACGAATGATCCGGTTTCGTTGGCGATGAAGTTTATTTTGTCCTATCCCGAGGTCAGTTCCATGCTGGTGGGGATAGACCAAATGCATCATCTGACCAAAGCGGTCGAAGTGGCTGATAGGAAATATTTTGAAGGGGAGTTTCTGGGGAACCTGGAAGGTATGGCCTACCCCGATCCTTCATTTCTAAATTTCAGTCATTGGGTGAAAAGTGGCTGGTTAAAAAATTAAACGACTATGATAAAAATTGGAATGATTGGGATGAGTCCCGGGAATGCCCACCCTTATTCCTGGTCGGCTATCATCAACGGGAGTTACAACGGCGAGGAAATATCGCGGATCGGATATCCCGCTGTCACGGAATACCTGAACAAAAACAAAGACCACCTTGGTATCGAAGGGGCCAGAGTGACTCACATCTGGACTCAGGATCCATCCATATCGGAAAGCATAGCCCAATCTTCGAAAATTCCCCATACGGTTGGGGAACTCTCTGAAATGATTGGTGACGTAGATGCCGTAATCCTCGGTCGCGACGATCCGGAAAATCACGTTGCCATGGCACGTCCTTTCATCGAGGCAGGAATCCCGATTTTTATCGACAAACCTCTGGCAGCTTCCCGAAATGATTTGCAATATTTCCAAGAGGAAATAGAAAAGGGTAAATTTATTTTCTCATGCTCCTCGATGAGATTCGCCAAAGAAACTCAACTTGCCCGATCTATCATAGATTCTCTGGGTTCCATTCAATTGGTGACGGCGGTAGGCAAAAAGGACTGGATCAAATACGGAGTTCATATGTTGGAAGCGGTATTTACTGTCCTGGACGACCCAAAGCCAGTTTCGGTGTGGTCTGTGGGGGAGACCAACAGAGAGGTAGTACACGTGGAATTTGAAAATGGCATCATAGCTACCTTTCATCTCTTCATGGACATCTCCTCTACCTTCCAGGTTAATCTGTTTGGCTCCTATGATGCGTATCACTATAAAATTCAGGATAGTTACGCCATGTTCCAGGCCAATCTGGATGTATTTGTAGAGGGTCTCCGTAGGGGGCATAGCTTGTTGCCTTTTGAGAAGACATTTCAAATCATCAATACGGTAATCGCTGCGCTGGAAAGCCAGAAAGCAGGACAAAGAATTAAAATATAAACATTATGAACGTTTTGGAATCCTTTCGTCTGGATGGCAAGGTGGCACTCGTTACAGGTGGTGCCGGTATATTGGGAAAATCGATCGTGGAGGGACTGGCCGAGGCGGGAGCCTCAGTCATCACGGCTTCGCGCAGTCTGGATTCGGGACTGGAATTCAAAGAAAAATTAGCCGCCAAAAATCTTGATATCCATGTGATGACTTATGATCAATCCATACATGAATCCATCGTGGAGTTAAAAAATAAAATCGCCCGGGATTTTGGTCAATTGGATATCTTCGTCAACAATGCAGTAGCCCGACCCATGAAGGGTTATGATGGCACCATCGAACAATTGGAAAAGTCTATGCAGATCAATGGAGCCGGGAATATCGATATTTTGCGTGAAATGGCGGAACTCATAGAAAAAAGTGGCGGCGGTAGTATCATCAACATCAGCTCTATGATGGGTATGTTTGGACCCGATTTATCCAATTATGAGGGCACGGATATGGGCATACCACCCCCTGATTATTTTTTCCATAAAGGGGGCCTGATCAATCTCGGGAGATATTTCACCAAAGTTCTGGCCGGAAAGAACATAAGGGTTAACACCATTTCTCCCGGTGGCATCTTCTATAACCAGCCACAGCGATTTCTGGACAATTATATTAAGAAAGTACCCTTGCGGCGGTTTGGGGTGGGTGATGACATCAAAGGTCTTATTGTCCTTCTTGCTTCTGAAGCCGGTGCATATATCAATGGTCAAAACATCCTGCTGGATGGGGGATTATGGGCATAACGAACTGTGAAGGTATCGTATACGCATTGATCCTTTAGCTTCTTTCCAGTTCAATTTTTTTTCGGTAGGTACTGGGATTCATGCCCTTGTATTTTTTAAACTGACGATTGAAATTAGCAAGACTATTAAACCCACTTTGATAGGCAATTTGCGCGATGGTGCGATCGGTCTCCGACATGATGACACAAGCCTGCCCAATCCGGATAGAATTGACGTACTCCACAAAGGTCATACGAAATCGTTCCTTAAAGAAATTGCACAAAGAGGTCACACTCATGTTGGCCACCTCGGACATATCCTGGAGTGTAATTTTTTTTTCAAAATTTTGCATAATATATTCCATGATAATCTTGAATCGATCGGATGGACCCGTGTGCGTATTGTTGAGAAAAGCCGGGCTGGCAAGAACTTCATAATTCTTCATCCGTGTTAGTGCATCAAAAATGGCGAATAAATTCTTTAACCTTTCTATTCCATTGAGATTCAACATCTCCCTCATCAATGCATTGATCCTATCCCTGGTACGGCCTTTAATCACAATGCCGCGGGCAGAATCCAAAAACACTTTTTTCAGTGCTGCCAGTTCGGGAATTTCGGTCAGATTGGGTCCCAGAAAGTTGCGTTTGAAGTGAATCACTACAGCATCTGCTTCCCGGTCCGCTGTTCCCTCAAAATATTCAGGATCACTTACCCAGACATGGGGAAGATTGGAACCCAGAAAAACGAGGTCATCCTTATCATAAAATCCAATATGATCCCCTACCATTCTCCGTCCGGTACTGCTAGTCACCTGAACCAGTTCAAAATGCTCATGATAATGCCAGGGTGCCGGGAAATACTGTCCCCGTTCCCGAAATACGATGATGGATTCGTTCAAATCCTGAGGTAAATTATACTCTACTGCCTTCATCTTCCATTGCGTTAGTACCGCTTAAAGTAACAAATATTTGATCAATCAACAAATCAAAGGAGACGAAGAATTCCCTTTGTTGGATGATTGGACTTAGGCCTGAGTTGCGGGCAGAAAGGTATAGGGACCCGATGACGGATTAAAAAGCACGGATCACAAAATGGGTGGAGGTGGGTATGAAAACCTGTCATGGATATATTCTTTCCAAAGTCCATTGGTTTGGTAATCCTGTTCTGTCCAGGCACAAAAGGATTGGATCTTTGTTGCATTCATTCCGACATCAAATATACCACGAACAACCTGTGGCAAGTCATCCCCACCAAATGGATCCTCTACACCGGATCATACATTAAAAGGGAAAGGTGGTTTAGACACCCAATTTTCAATACCCATTTCCGAACCTGATTCGGGTATCCTCAACTGAATCCATAGCTGTGATACCACCTTTCGCATCTGGAACCAAATCGAATATCTCCACTGGAATCGAAAAATTCCACGAACTTTATCGATGAAACCTAATCCTCTATTAATAGAGACATAGTCAAAATTGCAATGGGTTTGAGTTCACAATTTCAATCTGAAACAGACGCAGATAAAAAGACCAGAATATTATGAAGGAAGACAAATCAAAAGTGATCTTGATCACAGGAGCTTCATCTGGGATGGGCAAATCAGCCGCCCAAATACTCCTTGGTATGGGTCATCGTGTATACGGCCTGGCAAGACGGCAGGATGAAATGAAAGATCTTAAAGACAAAGGAGCGATTGTCATGCCTTTGGACCTGACCCGGGATGCTTCAATTCAGAATTGTATTCAAACCATATTGGAAAAAGAGAACCGCATCGATGTCCTGATTAACAATGCCGGTTATGGTTCATATGGTGCCGTAGAAGAGGTAACCCTTGATGAAGCACGGAGACAGTTTGAAGTCAATCTATTCGGTCTGGCACGGATCACACAATTGGTATTGCCCCTCATGCGAAGCAAAAATTCCGGACGCATCGTCAATGTTTCGTCGATGGGTGGCAGAATTTACACTCCTTTTGGAGCCTGGTACCATGCCACCAAGCACGCCATGGAAGGGTGGAGTGATTGCCTTCGACTGGAAGTCAAGGAATTTGGGATTAAGGTGGTCGTCGTACAGCCCGGCATCATTCGTACATCCTGGGTGGATGTCAGTATTGATTATTTGATCCAATCCTCAGGGTCTGGGGCATATCACCAATCAGTGCACCGATTCGCTCACCTTCTTCAAAAACTTTATTCCCACAGTCGGAGCACTTCCCCCGAAATTCTCGGACGTTGGATTGCCAAAGCAGCAACGACAGACCGACCCCGAACGCGATATGCCAAAGGGTTGCTGGCTATACCCGCCATAACACTCCGTACCTGGTTCGGTGATCGATTATACGATACGGCTTTTATGTGGGTTATGAAAAAAAGTAATTGAGTAATCGCCCATTCTATGGGTCAGTTGCCCATTAACTTCCGGGATTATGGTATATGACTGACGATGAAATGAATGATCCAGATTTCCCCATCAACCCTCTTGCTTTCTCCACATGTAAGGCGCTGATTATGTAAAATCCCATTTTGAAAACCAATTTTAGGTTTATATCTTCGTTTGCTTACCTTATAAATATTCTGGGATACAACAGATTCCATGAAGTCTAAAATCAGTACTTATAGATGGCTAGAAAAAAAATAAAACTTCCCCGTAAAACTCAAATGGGTCAATTGCTGAGTCCAAAGGAATATCTGCGCAAAAAAGCCAGGAATCTGCCCATGGAAGTATGTTATCTTCATGAAAAATGGGATGAAAAAGGAATGACCACAGTCATTGTAGTCAGAAGTCATAAAAATGGCAATAAAACCATCGGTATTTATCTTGTGGACTTGTACTGTCTTGGGGTCAAAGACACTTTTTATCTGTTCAATGTTCCTGAGTCGCAACTACAACACTTGCTGGATCAGAATCCTGACCTGATCCAGGCAGATTATCCCCTGGTTCATCATTTGATATACGGAGCCATAGAATACGCTGACCGATGGGGATTTGAGCCCCACAAAGACTGGAAGCTGACTCAGTATCTGCTGGAACCGGAAAACCATGCCATTCCGGAAATAGACATTACATTTGGAAAGGATGGAAAGCCTTTTTATGTATCTGGCCCAAATGATGATCCACACAAAACCAACGGTATATTGCGTACCCTGGAGAATACCGCTGGAACCGGTAATTTTCATTATATAGTAGAGGGAGATAAATGGTAAACAGCCAGACTTAAGGATTTGTCCTTCTGTAGCTCATCTTCAAGTATAGCTTCCAGCCATCCGGTTCAATTCAAACAGAACTTCCAATTTTCCCAAAAATCACATTGTGATAATTTCAGATTTAGACGTATTAGCCAGGGCAGGGAAACATCAGGGTACATTCTTCTGATGAACTATACCATCATTTCAATCAATGATGTCCATTTCCACCCTCACTAAAGTTCCGATCATAGTTTCAAATAAATGAAATGGTGGAACACGGTAATTCCAATCTCATCATATCCCTTCATGAAGCGCTTTTCATAGCATGCCCATATCAAAACAGAGTCATAACGTAGCCGCATCGGTCATGGCAGGAAATTGAAGCAACCAGGTTCTATCCCACCAATATGTTAAATTTCTATAAAATTTTTCCCTCATACTGACGAACATACAACCAGTGGTGTCATTGAGTTTGATTATGTATTTGTAAAAGATCAATTAAAAAATTCTAACTCATGAAAAACGTAAAATTGTGGTCTGTAATAATTTTAGCCGGGATGTTCCTTGCCTATAGTTGCGACAAGGATGATCCTGTGCCTACCTTGCCCTACGAGAACGTATTTGGTACCTGGCAATGGTTTTCCACAACAGCGGGATTAACCCAAATAACCACCTATGCAGATTCTGTGGATTATGAACAGACGTTGGAGATTACATCCCAGGGAGATTATGTATGGAAAAAGGATACTGCCATAGTCAGTGACGCATCCTTTACCATCGAGGTTGATACCATCGAAGGAGAAGAAACATATTTCCTGATATTCGATGATACCACCCAGGTTGATCAAATTTTCAAAGTCCAAAGTCAGGATACGCTGTATCTGGAGGATCAGTGCGCTGATTGTGATTCTCACGTCTTTGTACGCAAGTAAAAATTTTTATTACCCAATGTGAATCAGGTAACCATGAAATATTTCGTTTTTGGTGTAACTGCAATATTTCTGGCACTATGTAGTAAGGAGGTTCAACTTAAGCAAAGCCCGCCGGACTATTTAATCTTTGGTCATTTTTACAACTTCTGCCTCGGTGATGATTGTATTGAAATTTTCAAACTTACCGAAGAAGGTTTGTTTGAAGACATTTCAGATTCATATCTCGCCAACCAATTTGAGTTTGTTCCTCTGGATGCCGAAAAATCTAAGGTAGCCAGGGGATTGAGGCAGGCTTTGCCGGCTCCTTTATTACAATCACCTGAAGCTTCCTTCGGTTGTCCCGATTGCGCCGACCAGGGCGGTTTGTACATCGAAATTTCATCCAATGGTGAACGCCAGAGCTGGCGGATTGATCAGGACAAACGCATGGTGCCAGGTTACCTGCATTCTTTTATGGATCAAGTCAATCAAACGATTGCCGCACTTCAATAAACTTGAACCAAATTAATGAACTTTCAAACGCTGAACATGACTAAGATAATGCTGCTAATATGGCCTCTGATTCCCATCCTGTGGGCTTGTGAGAAATCACCGGAAAATTTGAAATTTGAATTGACAAAAGATTCTTTATGTGACGGTGTGGCAAAGGTGGACCAAGAACTCTTTGAAAATTCAGAATCCAGTACACTTTTTATCGACGAAATCCAGATTACAGAAAATTGCCTTTGGGTCCGGTATTCAGCGAGTGGTTGTAACGGAGAATCGTGGGAACTCGAACTCATAGGCAGCGAAGCGGTCCAATATTCGCTGCCGCCCCAAAGAAATATCCGCTTCATATTGAAAAATAATGAGTTATGTGAGGCCCATATTACGAAAGAGAAAACTTTTGATATTTCAGCTCTTCGGTCTGAAGGCGAAGCTATGCTTTTAAACGTTATTAATTCGGAACACCAATTGATGTATCATCAATAAAGCCAGTGAGTTAATGATTTGAAGCATAGCGCTCAAAATAAAGTTGCCGGGCTTGACTCGATCATAGCCGGTTGCAGGAAGAACCAGCGTTCTTCGCAAAAAATACTGTATGACAGGTATTTTGAAGCTCTCTTTATTCAAAGCCAAAAGTACCGGTTGAGTGATCAGGAAATTATCACGCTGATAAATACAACTATGCTGAAAGTATTTCAAAATATCGAATCAATAACTTCACTTGAAACTTTTGATGGCTGGCTTCATACCATCCATAAAAACAATATTCTCAACCATTTCAGGTCCCAATCCAGGGAACGCAATCACATGGTCTATGATTCTTCCGTAGTGAATGATTGGGGCAATCAAAACCGGGAAGTACCTAATACTGAACTCAATTTAGATTTTATCCGCCAGGCCATGGATTCATTACCCCATCAAACCAAAAAAGTCTTGGAATTATATGCTATCCAGGGCTATAAACACAGAGAAATAGCCCGAAAACTCAATATGAGTGAAAGCAATTCCAAATATCATTTGAGTAAGGCCAGGGAATTGATGGCTCAAAAACTGAAGCAGCAATATGAGTAATAACAGGAATATCGACCAGCTTCGGGATCAGGGATGGGAAGAAATGGCCAATCTGCTGGATACCCATATGCCGGTAGAAAGAAAGCGCCCGGTATGGATATACTATGCCATGGCAGGAGCTGCCGCCATCGCGCTTATGATCTTCATATTCTGGCCGTCTACTGTCGATCAGATAAATTCCCAGTCGTCCATGGTGATTACAGCACCATCTTCTGGAGACCATCCGAGCGAACATTCAAACAAACCCAAAACTTCAGATTCCATCTCCGATGTCGTTTCCACCAACCCGGCTTCGATCGATCACCCTGATAATTACACAGAAACAAGCCCGGATAGCCCGCATAACTCTGTAATTGCACTATCGGCAGATCCAAAAGCCTCTTTCGATTTGGTAAAAGAAAGAACTGAGGATGTGCCTGTAGACTCCGAAAGTGCACGAAACGAACCTTCTCAAACGAATTCGTCTTTCTCCTTTTCGGAAACGGCAGGTCATTTAACCTCCAGGTCATTGAAATATGCAGTGGTAAAACTGGAAAATCCCACACTGTACATTTCAGCTGTGGACCAATCCAGCACTTTGAACGATCTCCCCGTGCCAACCATCGACGTGGTTTCACAAAATAAAGGTAAAATACAGATTGGCGCTTTCTCAGAAATGATGTGGTCCCTGTCGGATCGATTTGGATTTTTCAATGCCGGACCTTCTGTCGGATTTAAAAAAGGCAAATGGACCCTTGGATTATCGGGAGGTATAGCCATCCCTATACCTCAGCAAAAAACCTTCGACGATTCAAATTTGAATTTTTCGAATCAGTATAATTTCCACCAGGGATTGTCCAAGGAACTATTTTTTGATTTCGCCTCCACCGCGAATCAAAAATTTGTATATTACGAAAACTACACTATGAAACCCGGCTTCAAATTTGATGTTTTTGTCCAGGCACAGCTGAGCGCTAATTGGAATTTGATGTTCGACATGGGCCGGATAGGTTATCGATGGGATTTTTCTCAAAAAGCCGTTCCCAACCAAATGATTGCAGCACGTACTGATCTGACCAATCTCAAAAACGAAATGTGGTATGGCGGTGTAGCCGTAGGATACAACATCGGGAACCATTGGATGATCTACGGTGGTTTCCGGATGATCAATCCCGGAGATCTTCTCAACCTTGGCCTTATGCCGGCACTTCGAATTGGATATAATTTTTAGTGGCTAAGGGACCAACTTGGAGATTCATCCTCCATCTCCTAAGTTCTTTTCACCTATGAAACAGACCATTAGGCGGAGCGCATGAAAATCTAAAAATACCATCTTTGTTTGTTGCCGGTCCAATCGCAGGCAGTATACGAATTCGTACTGTGTCCGTATGGAAGCCGACCGTAGGGAGGATTTGGAACCGTCATTGCTTTAAATTGACTTTATAAGGAAACCCTATTTAGCTCTGAAAAACTTCAGGCCATCTATACAACCACGATCGTCTTTTAAAAACCGGGTCTTCTACCGACGAAATATTGTCTCAAATCACCTCACTTTCAGTGCTTCACTATAGTCCTCCAGACACCGTGGAAAACCGACGATCACCAAGATATTCCATGGAATTCTTTGGCTAACAATAACTTGAGATTGGTGAGTACTATTTCTCCCATATTATCGCAATACTTGAAAATATCCGTTTTGTGGTGATAGGCGAGTTCCTCCCTGAGTTGTTGTACTTTTTCAGGGTAGGAAATACGGTCACGAACCATATTTTTGAACAAATTTTTTAGTTGTACCGTCGCACTTTTGGTTCGCACTGCTATGAGGCTCCTTTCTTCGGTCTGATATTGCCTTACAGTTTTCATTTCCATGTGCTCCATGCCCATAAAAATGATAGGATTATTTTCCTTAAAGTACTGGGGCAGATAAAAACTCTTGCGTCCTTCATAGCTTTGCTGGTCGAAATCGATAGCCCGAATCCGATATTGATTCCCTTCGATGTCCGGAGTAATATCAATGACGTAATTATAACTTCGCATATCCCCTAAAAGCCGGATAAAGCATCGTTCGTTGAATTTGACGAACTCTTTGGCTATTCTTGTTTTATTGAATGGAGTTATATCTATATAATTTTTCATAAAATCATCACCCGGAATTCCTGCTATATGCTCCTCGATAAGAGTATTACCATCTACAAGGTAGGTGATACGATTGGGAGACAGAATATGTTCCAGTTCGAGACCGTAAGCCCGGGAGGCATCAGCGGTTTTGATATAAAAATGATCGTAATTATCATTGAGCTTGTTCATAATCCTGACCCTGAATGGTCTGGTATTGCCAAAGGTGCAATAATCGATCCGTGAAATAATGAGGTGTTCCATTACCGAATAATCGCCCTCGGTTTTGAGAAGAGCATAAATCCGCGTAAGCGCTTCGTGCAATTCGATGGTGTCTGTTTCGGAATAATACACCGTTTCCCAAAGGGTTTCCTCTCCTTTCATATCCAAAAGTGGGACCGATGAAATGAATCTGTTCAGATCTTCATATTGAAGTGGAAGATCATGTTGTCTTCCATACTTCTTGAGGTATCCCATAAATTCATTACTGATCTTATACGGTACCTTTTTCCTCGATGGCACATCCCCTTTCATACATTGATCTGCTTTTAAATTTTAAGATTGCTTCTCCTTGGCCTGACCTCCAATTAGTCCCTGAAATATTACAGCACTTCGATCATACTTCACAACAATCCAAACGAACAAATGACTCCAAAAAACAAATTATTCCTCAGAAGCAACCGTTGCAAAATCGATACCACAAAAATCTCGTTGAAATTGACTAAAGGTTGATAGGCAGGTTGGAATCATCTATCCACTTTACATAGAGGTAACATTCCCGCAAAAATTAATTAATTTTACCCAAGAAATCTACATCATGCCCAACAATTCTTCGATTGATTTTACTGACTTTGGAAAGCTATTGTGGAAATATCGCGCCCAAATAGTTTGGGCAGGAATCTTATCCGCGATAATGGGTATTGTGATCTCATTTTTACTTCCCGTATATTACCAATCCACGGCCACTATATTCCCTGCTGCTATAACTTATGTGGAATCTACAGACCTGATTTACAGACAGGGCAATATCAATGAACTTGGTGACACCGAACAAGCAGAACAAATTCTGGAATTATTATCCTCTCAGGATTTTAAGAACAAAATAATTGATCGGGCACAGCTCTTTGATCATTATGAAATCTCCAGGGATGCCACTTCAGCCTGGTACAGGATACATAAAAAATATCAGGATCTGATCCAGGCAGACAGGAGCCGATTCAATGCGGTAAACATCAGGGTCAAAGATCGGAATCCGCAGAAAGCGGCAGAAATTGTCAATTTAATTCTGGAAGAACTGGAAGCATTTCGGCTTGAAGTGGTTGGATCCCGGATCCGGAGTCATTATGAGACCCTCCAGCATTCCAGGGATAGTTTGGATCGCGTCATGCTTTATTGGACAGATAGCCTTCTCCAACTCCAGTCCATGGGTGTAGTCAGCAAAGAAGAAAGAGCTGCCCTTCTGGAAACCAGTGGGAATATGCGGGGTGCCGATTCCGACATTCAGCGAAGAATCGAAGCCAATCTGGAAAAGGGGGCACAATACGATATCGTCGAGCGGACTGTGATTTTTATCCAAAATCAAATTAGCACAATGGATAAAATCCGGCTTCAGTTAAAAAACAATATGTCCCCCGATGCCCGACAACTGTTTATTTTTGAAAAAGGCCATGTCCCCGATAAAAAGCATAGCCCAAAACGACTTTATGTGGTTCTTGGCACAATCGCATTTTGTATGATCACCGTGTTCCTGTTTCTTTTTCTTATGGAACACGGGGCCACTTTGAGGAAGAGATTGGAGGTATGATGATGGTCTTAACGGACAAAAGCGGTATGTGGGGGAAGATCACAATACTGACCTTGCTAGCAGGGCTTGTTTTTTATGTTGCCCTTGTATGGAATCCCCTGGCTGGGATTGTACTTTTCGCTCCTCTTTTATTGCTGGCCTATTTTTTCGATACCACCCGTCTTTGGTGGATCACGATCGGCTTGGTTCCCTTGTCCATTAATACAGAAATTTTCACGCAGGGTCAACTCGGTCTTCACCTCCCCACAGAGCCCATTCTGGCTGGCTTTCTAATTCTATCCATTCCCTATTTTTTATTAAACTCTATCGACAAACGGTACCTCAATCATCCAATTATATGGTTGATTATTCTATATCTTGGATGGATGTTGGTGACCGTAATCACATCCTCCAACCCTGCGGTAAGCCTCAAAAGTTTTATTGTTCAAATCTGGTTTATCATACCGATCTGTTTCCTGAGCAATACCTTATTCCGTCAGCCCCAGAATAGGATAAAATTCATAAACATCTATACTGCCGGTTTTACAGTGGTATTAATGTACACTTTTTTCAGATTGTGGAGTCATGGTTTTCCCGAACGCGAGTCTCAATGGTTGATGCAACCCTTTTTTAAAGACCACACCATTTTGGGCGCCATTTTGGGCCTGATCATGCCATACTTTTACTTGCGTTGTTTTGACCGAACCATCCATCAAAGTCAACGAATGATGTGGATAGGACTAAGTTTCCTGGCTACCATCGTCCTGATCTTCACATACTCCCGTGCCGCTATTTTGTCCCTGGGTGTAGCGGCTGGCTTGTATGTGTTGTTGCGTCTGAAGATTCCATTCAAATACCTGATTATGGCTGGCATTATGGGGGCTTGCTTCATCTGGTGGAACCAGGATTTGTTGATCGAAAAACTCAGTTCCAATCAGGCAGAATCCAGCGGAGAAGTGATGGAGAATATTGAGTCCATCAGCAATATCTCCACGGATGCCAGCAATCTGGAACGCATTAACCGATGGAATTCTGCATTGGCCATGTGGCAGGAAAAACCCCTGATTGGCTGGGGCCCGGGTACGTATCAGTTTGAATATGCACCGTTTCAAAAGTCAGCGGATCTGACCATCATCAGCACCAATGTGGGTGATGTAGGGAACGCCCACAGTGAATTTTTAGGTGCATTGGCAGAAAGTGGTTGGCCAGCCATGATTCTGCTGATCATCCTGGTATTGACCACCATTGGAATTGGATATAGTACTGCCATAGCGATTGAAGGAAAAGATCGTCTGGTACTCACAGCAGCCTTGCTGGGATATACCGCCTATTTTACACATGGCGTCCTCAACAATTTTCTAACTTCCGACAAAGCGGCAATACTCATTTGGGGCTTTACAGCCATAATTATTTATTACCATCTTGATTTTCAAAGAGCCAAAAATCAAATTACTTATGTCAAATAATCTCCTTATACCTGTTTTCCTGGTGATATTGTTTTCTAATATCCGGCTTAGTGCGCAAAACAATTCCTTCTTTACTTTCAAAAATGGTTTAAAGATCGTAGCTCCGGATAGTTCCGCCAGTTTCAATTTCAATTTCAATCTTCAAAACCGGATGGATCTAAAAACGGAGGCAACCGATGATTGGTCTATCGATGAATTTTCGGCACACATCAAGCGATTCAGGATGAAATTCACTGGTTTTGTTTTTAATCCGAAAATCACGTATAAAATTCAACTGGCTATGGCGCCCCGGAATATCAGCTCCAGCACATTGGGACAAGCCCCCCGGGTCATGTATGATGCCATTATTTATTATGAATTTGATAGCGGTTTTAAGCTTGGTTTTGGTCAGACCGCCCTTCCGGGAAACAGGCAACGGATAAATTCATCTTCGGCCTTGCAGATGGTGGATCGCTCGTTGGCCAATTCCACCTACAATCTTGATCTGGACTATGGCTTTCACGGTGAATATAAATTTAAAAATCAAAAACCAGTGACCCTGTACGGTGCCATCACTACCGGTGAGGGTCAAAACTGGGTGGTTGTGGATAAGGCAGGTTTTTCTTATACGGGACGGGTGGATTGGTATCCGATGGGTGCATTTCTAAGTAACGGTGCATACAAAGAAGCGGATCTGGAGTGGCACCCATCTCCCCGGTTGATGGTGGGACTTGCATACAATTACAATGAAAATGCACGCCGGACCGGAGGTCAGCGTGGAGGGTTGCTGGAGGCTGAAAGGGATATTTCCACCTTGTTTGCCGATTTGATTTTCAAATACCAGGGATGGTCATTCCAGGCCGATTATTACCTGAGAAACAGCGATAACCCGGCCGGACCATTACCCGGTGCTTCACCGATGGTGTATGAAGGCACCGGATACAATTTCCAGTTCGGAAAATATTTTAGGTCAAAATGGGAAATAACTGGTCAGCTGAGTACCATTGTTCCGGGAGATGAAATTGAAGCGTTTACTGCGGAGAAAAGAGATTGGACGGTAGGGATTAATCGTTACATCTATGGACGTGATGTGAAATTGCAGGCAGATTTCACCCTCCATCAGACCCGTAATGTCTTCCCGGATGATTTTTCTAGCAAGCTGGGGGCCAGTCTTCAGGCACAGATTGGGTTCTAGGGGAAAAGTAATTTACGGGATCATTTTGAAACGGTAGAGGACAATTTACCTATCCGTACTAAATCTAAAATACAGATGTTTCAGCTTGCGGTGGGAACCCACAAATTTAATCATCCATAAATCACCGCCATGAACCACGAATCAATTGCCCAAATCCACCACCCCACATCCAAAAGCCCAGTTTTTTACGTATTACCCATAATCCCCACAGATTCCAGACCAGGGTACTGATCATTGTGGCCAAAGCTGCACCATCGATACTCATTGATGGAATAAGGATAAAATTAAGCCCAATATTCAAAATCGTACAGGTTATCAGGATCATTTGGACATCCCTTTGATGACCGGTCATATTGAGCATGATAAGAACGGCTCCACATCCTACACTTATGACCTGACCAACCAGCAGGAGATACAGGGAAGGGATTCCCGACAGAAATTCGTCCCCTGTTCCAAACATGCCCAACCAGGTGGCAGGGAACAATCCCAGAACACACAAAACAGGTAATGAGGTACCTATTCCAATCCAGGTCATTCGAGCAGCAAATTGTTTCAATTGATGCTTTTCATTCCGGGCATAAAAATGAGCGAATTTGGGTTCTGCTACCGTGTTGAGAGAAAGAATTCCGAGCAGTGCGAGATTGGAGAGGCGAAGCGATACATCATATATACCCAACTGGGTGGTTGTATCCATGAAACGCAACATCATCCGATCGGTGAGATTGAGGATCATAAATGCCAATCCACCAGCCAGCATGGGCAAAGCCTCCCGAATGTGAGGACGGAACCGGAATTCCTGAGCAGTTAAATTGCCCTTAGATGATTGGTATTGATGCCATCCTGCAATACAAAGGAAAGATCCGGCAAGAATCACAGCCCATACCGGCTCACTAACAGATGATTTACCCCAAATAGGAACCAACAAAATAAACAAAGCCAATACCTGGACGACATTGGTTTGCAATAACGAAAAACCCAAAATCCGTTGATGTGCTTTATAGGCATGGCTGATGAACAACATGATCGATATGGGTATGGTAACCCAGCCGACCAAATACATATCACGGGACAGGGCTTCATCAGAAACTACCATCGAAATCAACATCAGAACGCCACAACCACCCAGTGTCGCCCCCACAATAGTGACCAGTGCCCGGCGATAAAACCAATCAGTTCCAGTCCATTCTCCCCTTGCTTTGAGCACCTGGATCATTTTTACAATGTAGGTATTGAGTCCCAGATTGAACAAAGCAGCCAGTAATGTGGCGGCTGTAAGGGCAAATGCAAGAACACCATTTCCATCTGCTCCGTATTCCCTGGACACATACCAGGCCAAACCATATGCCCCCAGGGAAGTAAGAATTTTTATCCCAAAAAACACTCCTCCACCACGGAGTGTTTCCAGGAGGTGCAAGTCTTCCCAAAATGATTTTCTATGTGACTCAGATTTCAAAAGCGAGGAAATTGGTACCCCTGCAAAAGTATCAATTGCCTGGAAGGATATATGCGAAATTGTCCCGGAAAACTTTTAAAACAACCCTGCGAACTAAGAAGGGTTTGCAAATTGCTTCCTATATGATATCCTGTACCATTAAATTTCGATCTGAATCCCTTTTCTGTCAAATATGGGTTTGGCCAGCATCCGGTAATTTCTACCAAAAATCTTTTTCCGTTCTTCATCATTCAGGTCGGCTTCCAGGACCTTGGCGAATTCAGTGGAAAAGGATCGGCTTGGTCCGTGTCCTCCCCAGACGATTCTATCGACACCCAGCTCATTAACAGCCAAATCCACACCCCCGGATTGGGGATCTGCGCCAGCGAATTCCATAAACACATTTTCGGTTGATCGAATGGCTCTGATGCCTGGTTCCCAGTCTCCACCCGCATGGCCGCAGATCAGGATTTTTTCAGGAAACCGTTTGGCCAACTCCACCACATGCCAGGGAAGCGATTCACCGCTTAGATTGGCTCCACCGAGAGAACGAGGTTCGCCACCGGTTTTGATCCATGTATGGATGTATACCACGGCATCCAGTTCGATCGCCTTTTCGATAATCATATCACTGTTTGGATGATTACACGTTATGCCGAGTTGATTCCCCCCTACATACTTTATTCCAATACAAGGTCCATTTTCAATCCAGTCGACCATTTTCTGTACACTTTCCTCCGGGAATCCAGGATCGATCGGAATGATTCCGGAAAAATAATCGCTGTTCTCTTCTAAAAATTTCCGTTTCTTTTCGTCATAGGTCTGGGGTTCCAAAGGTTTGGGTAGGGTTCCACCGATATCGACCGATATGACGCGTTCCAACCCCATCCGACGGACATACCTGAGCATTTTATCGTTATAAGCAATAGGGTCTCCCCCGGTGAGATAGCCATGGTAATGTGAATCCCAGATTCGGTATTCTTTCAATTTTTCGATGTCGGGTAACCCATATTGGCGGGGGTCTAGTTCAAATTTATGGTTGTTCATTGGTATAGGTTTCAGGCTTTATAAAATCCGTTGGCGTTCGTCGCCATGATCTTCTCCAATTCATCGTAGGTCATATAGTGTTCAAACAACTTGAGCATGGCCGATTCGACCGCAAAGAAGGGTGCATGAGACCCGAATAAAAACCGGTCTGCCGGAATTTTTTCTTCAGGGCCATACCAGGATTCTCCATAGATGAGGGCACCCAGCTCCCCGGCACCTTCTATTCGAGAAGAATCAAAGAACACATTGGGTTGTTCAACCAGTCTTCTAAGTAGATCTGCCCTTACTTTTCTGTTCCAGTGAACAAGCTGGATTCTCGCTTGTGGTATCGCTTTGGCTACATCCACGATGGGTTCGAAGGAATTGTTCCAGGTAGTAACCAACGGGTGGTGGTGCCTGGGATCCTCCAAATCGCCAGCGATCTGCACAAACATATTCCTTTCTGTTGCCAATCTGACAAGGTTTAGAAATTCGGACGAGGCCAAGTCGATCATCTGATAGTCCGGATGAACCCGGATCCCCTTCATACGATATTTTTCATCACATCTTCGCAGATCCTCTTCCCAGTCCGGCCAGGTGGGGTTTACCGATCCGACCGGCCTAAAAAACCCATTGCCCCGACGTTGACATTCCTCTGCAAGGCGGCGATTGGTTCCATCAATATCCTTGTGAAATAAAGCCTCAAAATTGCCAGCCCAGGCTTCTCTGATCTGATGTTTTTTCAATTTTTGCATCAGATTTTCGGTTCCAGAGTACTTTAACTTTCGAAAAGGCCATTCAAAAAGGTGAACAAATGTGTCCACGATCTGCGGGCCTTTTTTCGCATCCCCAGTAACGTTACTCATTTTTTCCAACACTGAAACAGATCCCGGTAACGCTAACGCTACCGAAGACAACAGCGTTTTCTGGCAAAAATCACGGCGGTTTAGTTTGTTTTTCATACACTTTGAGATATTACTTTCGGGTGAAAGTCGAATTATTTTAATTGATTCAAGGTATAACAAATCAAATTATTGACCAAATGATCCCTGGTTTTGCTATATAGGTTTTCTGCCTTGAGCTCGTATATATAGCCCGGCTTCAATTCTTCGAGGAATAAAGAAACAACTTTTCCATCCCTGGAAAGCTCATATTTTTTGATGGGGACGTCCTGAACGTCCACTTGAATGGATTTGTCAACCGGTTCGGTCAGATCTTTTTTGTAATAATCATAGTAATAATGACGCATTTGAATAGTGGCTGAATCCAGTGCTTCCTGGCTTATGGGCTGGGTAAAGGTGAGATCAAAACCCTCCCGGGTAAGATGCATGGTATGGATATCGAAAGGTGTTTTTCCTGTAAACCGTATCTGCTGTATTCCATGTGCACCGGCCCATCCGTGTTCAGTCTGGCCAATCCACAAACTTCCATCCGGTCCAAAAGTCATCCGGTTATTCCCCATACGAAGACCCTGGTGGTCCAAAAACGGAACACAAGCCCCCTGAAATGCACCATTCACCTTCTCCATCATCACCCGGACAATTCGATCGCGGTTCATTTCTCCGATAAACATCTGACCGGCAAAGGGACCAAATTGCCCCCCGGTATTATCCCATATGGGTTCGGAAGGAGAATTGGCAATTATCCCCTGAGGAAAAAGCACCGAGGCCACGGTTCGCATTTCATTCAACTTTTCAATGGGTTCGTCGAATGGATTGCGCGAGGGCCAATCTTTTTCCCAGACCAAACTAGCTGGATGACCATAAAAATGCCCCTTTTGAATATGGAACAGCGCACTTGTGGACACCCAATCTCCCTGGTTATCGGCTGCAAATAAATGACCTTCCATATCAAAGGCAATGCCATTGGGGGATCGCAAACCGGAAGCATACGGTACCAGATCACCCTCGGGGGTAAGCTGCAACATCCATCCCCGGTAAGGTACCACCGAATACATCTGACGACGACCATCCCCATCCCGGCCAAGAAGATTCACCTCCCCCCTGACAATATCCTTGATTCCACCACCAGAGGATGCGGTGTTCAAAGCAAAATACAGATTCCCATCGGTATCTTCCACTGGTCCGTAATTGAATTCATGATAATTACCCGATAACCCAAAATCATCCGTCACTGTTTCATAAAGATCAGCAACACCATCTCCGTCAGTATCTTTTAATCGGGTAAGCTCAGGCTGTTGCATGACAATGATTTCATGATCGCTGATCACAAGGAGCCCCAGTGGATCGTGCAATCCATATGCAAAAAGCGACCATTCCCCCGTCTCAGGGTCATATGTCATCACTTCACCCCGGTGAAAACACACGATAAGTTTTCCATTGGGTAAAAAACGCATCCCACCTACCTCGGCTGTCAGCCCATCCGGAGTAGGAATATCCTCCACCACGTAAGCAACCTTTTCGCTGGACTGAGGGGATTTCTCAGAACAGGCGTACAACAATCCACCACATACAACGATCCAAAATAGTAAAACTACTCTCATTTGATTTGACGTATTGGAATTTGAACTGAAAAATTTCTGGCTTGCTCTGAGGACAATTTCAGGAAACCTCCCTTTACCTCACCGGCATCGCAAACAAGGTTGGCTGGAACGGGTAACCAAACCGATTCAGGAGGTTGCGGAATTCGGAAATTCCGGAGAAGATATTCTCCGCTTTCCGAAACCCCATACCATTCAAATACCTCCGTTCCATCCAGAGTGTAATGAAATTCCGGATTGCGATCCGAGATTCTGTACCCCAAAAATTTCACCTGCCCGGGGATATTATCCTGGTCTCCCCATCTGAGAATACTATTATTTTCTTCAGTATGAAAAATATTGCCCAGGATTCGCGACTCCGTATTGCGATGGCCCTTCCAGGCAATCTTATTGTCAATAAAACCGCCCTGCCATGCATATAGCAACTGACATGGACCAGCATCCCAGCAGTAGGATATTTCATCTGTCAGGCGGACCGCTATGGACGCCGGGCTGGCATTGGGCATAAAAATGCGATAATAATAAGGCGGTGTCAATGCGTACGGGTGTGGTTTCACCAGGTGCTCATGGTGTTCCATCTCAATATGGACCGACTTATCCGACCTACGATGTTCCGGAACGTGATTGTCGGTAGCGATTGGGGGTAATTCACCGTGGGTCACATAAATGGCTCCGTACATTATAAATCCATGCCCCGGGAAGGTACACACGAAAGGCAGTATCTGTTCCTCTGAAGGTACGGTAAAAGTGACCGACGCTTCCTCTCCGGGTGCCAACACCGGAATGGTCCATAACACGTCATCTATATCCGGAATGAAATGAAGCTCAGGACCTCGTTCGGCGAGAGCCATACCAGCCTCCACCACCTTCTCACGGCTACCGGGGCGAGTAATCACCAAATTGTGACTCATATCATCCTTGTTGACTAGTGTCAGCGTGACGCGACTACCAGGATTCACCTTTATGCGGACCACATCGTACTGCATACCAGGGATGGCTTCCAGTCGAACCAAAGTATCTGTTTGGCTATATCCGGTCCCCACCAACCATAACAACAGGATTACGGGAATGATTTTAGCAGTTTTCATAAACATCGTTTGGGTTAATCTATATTCAGAAATCGGGTAGCATTGACATACCTTAATTTATCTTTTTCTTCCTCGTTCCGATCGAGGTATTCGATTCGCAATCTGCTCGTGACATAATCCAGTATGGGAGTATGACTTCCAAAGGCAAATTTATCCACTCCAAAAGTTTCGATTAACCCTTCCAGATTGTTGGTAACCCGACCAGAAGTATCCATTAACCACTGAACTTTCTTCATCAATTGCATGTCTTCATTGTCCAGCCGGGTACTGTTTGCTACATTCCGGATCATATACCTGGCCTCTGGAACACGTCTAAACAATGGCATCAAATCTGTGAGCATCCACTCCTTCTCCACATCCATCCAAAACCGGGACCGGTGATCAACCATCCTCAGGGTCAACGCCACCGGCACATCATATTCGATACTCATCCTCGCTAATTCGGTAAGGTTAACGTCTGATATATCGTAATCATGGTATTTGGGATATACAGCAATGCCTTTCATTGAATATTCCTCCAGGCTCTGCTTCAGATCATATTGCCAGCCGGCATAGGTGGGATTGATCACCGCAAATGGAATCAATCGCTCTTTCATCCCTGCCATATTTTGCAACTCCTCATACAGCATCCGGTTTGCTGTCTGGGGGTTTTTATAATGAATGGCATTGAGGTGGGTTACGACAGTACGATTCACCCCAAACCGATTCATCCGGTGCATCAGCGTAGCACAATCATCCAAAATAAGTTTCTGGTAAGGCCACTGTCCAATATATCCGTTGATGTCAATCCACATGGTATCCTCCTCTTTTTAGCAAAGCATTGTAATTGTCAAAAAATATTTTCTGCTTTTGCTGATCAGTGAGATCTGCTCCGATGATTTTACCTACGCCCTGGAAGTAACTGTTGTCAGTTCCAAATAGCACCCGATCCTCACCCAGGCACTCCACTGCAAATTCCACCATGCCTTCTTCATTGTTGCTTCCTCCTACGTCGACATAAACATTGGGGGTATCTCTGAAGGCTTTACACATATATTCCCAGTCCCCGCCACCACCGATATGTGCAAACTGAAACATCCCTTCAGGATAGCGGCGTGCAGCTTCAACAAAGTCCTCAGGCACCGATATGGTCGGAGGTCTTCCGATATCATATTTCATCCTGTAGCCACCAACCCCCATCTGAGCCTCACCATGGACAAAGATGATCATACCCAATTCAATCAATTTCTCGATGATGGGAAAATACAACGGGTCACTGATCTTGGCCTGATAATACAGTCTAGTTCCTACCATCCCCTGATCAGCGCACCGGGCTATTTCATCCAGCGATTCCCTGCGGAAATGGGGGTTCACCGATATTTGTCCAATTATTTTGTTAGGAAAACTGCGCATCAGATTGAGAATCTCATCGTTGGCTGCCCTGAATTCTTCAGGATTCCACTCCAGCCACCTCATGGGCTGACCTACATACATCCGATCGATCCCCAACTTCTCCACCAAATTCATATCGGGCCGGGCAGTACAATATGCATCAATCTTGCGAAATCTCGCCACCTCAGCCACCATGTCAAAATCCTGAATGGGTACGGATACCTGGCCGTCAGACATCTCCTTCCGGGAAGACACCATGGAGGGGATTACCATGGAACCCGCTGAAACTTTGAATGCCTTTTTAACAAATTTTCTCCGATCCAATTCTGACATTAATATCCTTCATTTTGATTTAATACACCAGGAGAAGCCAGCTGGATCTGTTCAAATGGAATAGGAAAATACCGCATGTGAGGTTGTACACTGTTTTGTTGGATTTCTGCCTGTCCCGAGCCGGGATTATATTCCGCTTCATACCGTTCCAATTCAGTGGTAAACCGACCTGTTCGGACCAGATCAAACCAACGTTGATTTTCAAAGGCAAGCTCCAACCTTCTTTCCAGCAAAACGATATCCATAAATTTGTCTTCTGTACCCACATCGTCCAAGGTATAATTTTTTCCCGAATGCTGAAAAGCCCGCTCCCGGATTCGGTTCAACTGGGTCAGTGCGCCCATTACATCTCCAGACCTGTAAAGTGCTTCCGAATACAAAAGGATCATATCTGCCAATCGAACGACAGGTAAATCAAGACCAGAACTCGTTCCTGTGGTAGGGACGATATATTTGTTGATATATGGATACCAAATAGGTTCATCGCCCGGGCTGGCATTGGCCAACAACTGAGTCTCGGATATGGTCACCGGAAAACGCGTATCACCTTCTTCGTATCTTTTGTGAAGATCCCAGGTAGGTCTCACCACACGGCTTCCGTTATCAATCACTTCGTAAATTCCACCGAGCGGGGCAAAGGCGTAGGTAATTCCTTGCCCATTGGTTCCCTCTATGAACGGGACCGAAAAAATAGCCTCACTGTTTTGTTCGGTCTCCACCCTAAAAAGATCTCCAAAATAATGGACCAATGCATAATCGTAATTATTAACAATCTCATCGAGGGTCGAAAGCGCATCACTCCATTTATTTTGATAGACATATACCCGCGCGAGTATAGCGGTGGCTGCACCAGAAGAGGCTCGTCCCCAATCGGACTGATCAGGCGCAGGCAGCAGGGATCGGGCTAATCTCAAGTCTTCGATTACAATAGCCAGAACTTCATCCTGGTCTGTGCGACCCACCTGTTCGGCATCGGACACGGACAACGGCTCGGTAACCAAAGGGACATCACCGAATACACGAACCAGGTCGAAGTAAAACAAAGCCCGCAAAAACCGGGCTTCCCCCTCATATTTTTCTTTTTCACCCGGAGCATAATTTTCCGGATTATCGAGTCCATGCAATATAGAGTTGGCTCGGAAAATACCATTATAAGAGGTTTTCCAGAAATTATTGAGAATATTATTTTCGGAGGACACCTCGAGATTTTCCATTTCACTGATACCTGGTTCCGTCGCATAATATTCGACGTATTCATTATCTGAAGGCACTTCCATTATCAGATAATCTTTTTGAACCTTGGTCTGTAAACTTGCATACACACCAAGAATACCCAGGTTGATATCCTTGGCTGATAAAAATGCATTGTTGGTTGTCAGGATGGATTCGGGGATGGGTTCCAGCAATTTATCATGGCAGGAAATTGTCATTGCCCCAAAAATCATTGCGGTGAGCAGTTTATATATATTGGAATTTTTCATCGTTCTCAGTTTTATGCATTAAAAGTCAATGTTCAATCCGAGGGCAAAAACCCGGGAAATAGGCTCAGATCCGGCATTATACCCCGGGATACTGTTTATACCGCTGATTTCTCCCCCCGTCGTTCCTTCAGGATTATACGCATGATTTTCTTTATCCCGGATGAGCAACAGGTTGTTGATACTCACATAAACACGCAGATTCTTCATACCCAATTTTGGTGCAATGTGCGAAGGTATTGTATAGCCGAGATTGATATTTCTAAAACTCAAGTAAGATGCATTTTCGATATAATAATCGGTATTGGCGTTGTACTGGACAAGCTGACTGAGTGCAGCGGCTGGAGTTTTCCCATCGCCTGGGTCTTCGGGAGACCACCATTGGTTTTCCACCAGGGAACGTCGCATGGCACCCAGGGTATTTCCCTCATAGTATTGATTTTCGAAATTGTATATCCGGGCACCCAGCGAGGATTGGATTGCGATATTCAAATCAAAATTTTTCCAGGCAAAGTCATTGACCATACCAATGAGATATTTTGGTTGAAAATTACCAAGCACTACTTTATCCTCAGGGTTGATTACCCCATCACCGTTGGTGTCCTCTATAATGGGATTCCCCGGTTTGGCTCCGGGTAAATGCGGGCTGTTTTCAATGTCCGCTTCCGACTGATATATCCCTGCAATTCGGTATCCATAATACGAAAACATGGGTTCACCGACTTTGAGGATCCAGCTCATACCCAGGCTATGGTTGTAAATCCTTTCATCCACCGGACCGAGATCTACAACTTTATTTTGATTACCTGACCAATTAAAAGAAGTCTGCCATTCAAATTCCCCTATGAAATTTCGGGTAGTCAGTTCTAGTTCGATCCCCTTGTTGTTGATTTCACCCACATTGGTAATAGTACTGGTGAACCCGGTGATCGCAGGAATAGATACATTGTAAAGCAAATCAGTGGTTCGCTTATCATAAGCATCCAGGCTGAGATAAATTCTGTTCTCTATCAAGCCCAGATCCAGACCAATATTATAACTGGCTGTTTTCTCCCAACCCAGCATCGTATTCTCAAAAGATACCGGCGTCTGTCCTTTAACCAGAATGTTATTGGGTGAGTAATTCACAAAACCAACACGGCCCAAATAGGCAAAATCGCCAATATTGAAATTCCCTGTAGTTCCAAAACTTGCCCGGAGTTTCAACTCGCTGATCGAACTGGAATTCTCCAGAAAAGCCTCATTGGATAATCGCCATGCTAAGGATAACGCTGGAAAAATCGCCCATTTGTTATCGGGTCCAAACCTGGAAGAGGCATCGGTTCGTAGGGATGCAGACAAAAGATATTTATTTCCATAATCATAATTGATCCGACCAAAATACGACACCAAACCCCATTCAGATTTGCTTGTCGAAGTGGCAGCGGGGTTGATAATTGCATTGTTCAGTGTCTCAATGTTCTCGTTGTTGTAGGAACCATTGACAGCACCGATGGCTGTACTTCTTGCCTTTTGATGTTGATAGGATGCCCCGAGTAAACCACTGACCGAGTGGCTTCCAAAGGTATTGTTGTAATTCAGTGTATTCTCATTGATGAGATTTATGCTGTAATAATCACTCGCTCTTCCCAGAGTAGCAACAAGTTCATCACCTGCCCCGCCACGGAAATAATCGGAGGAACTGAAAGAAATATTGCTACCCACGCTGGTTCTGAAATCCAGGCCTTCCAATAACTCCAGATTTAAAAATCCTCTAGCCAGGTTTTTAAAATAATTTGTCCTGTCGTTTGTCCCATAAAGGAAAACATACGGACTGGCCTGGCCGGAATGCCCGGTAGGAATATAATCCTGGGTTCTAGGATATTTCCCCTGCTCATCAATTGGTGCTACGAATGGAGGATATTTGACCAGGGAAACCATGTTACTCCCTGCTACCCGCTGCGTGCTATAAGAAGGATTGAGTTCAAAGCCTACTTTGATCCTATCGTTGATACTTGCATCCAGATTAGCCCGGAGGCTGTACTGGTCGTAGGCGGCAGTCAGGATATTCCCTTGTTCCGACTTTACACTGGCCGAAACATAATACTGAGTATTCCCCTGCCCACCACCTATAGCCACATTAAGGTTGGCAATGGGCGCATTGTGTGTAATTTCATCCTGCCAGATGGTTTGGGGTAATTCGTAGGTTAAAGGATTGACCTGGTAGGTCACCGGACGACGGTTGTCACCAAACATCGGCAAGCTGATGTCGCCTCCCGCCCAGGCAAATTCTCTGTTCTGATATTTGACCAGATAGTCATACCACTCCTTACCTGTAAGCCAATCATCATGCAACATAGGAGAAGAAATCCCATAATACGTGTTCACGCTCAGCCTGGCGTTCCCATCACCGCGCCTGGTGGTCACCAAAATCACGCCTCCTGCTGCCCTGGAACCATAAATCGCAGCCGCCGAGGCATCCTTCAACACCTCGATTGATTCCACATCGTTCATATTGAGCTGCCCCAGGTCACCCCCCGGGAATCCGTCGATGACTACCAATGGGCTATTCCCTGCATCGATGGAACCAGCACCCCGAATTCGGATCAATGGGGCAGAACCTGGTGTACTTCGGTTGTTGACAATACTGACACCAGCCAATTTTCCAGCCAGAGCATTCTCCACCCTGCCTGAGGGCATCTGATCCAAAGTTTTATTTTCAATCTTAGCGATCGAACCCGTCAATGAACTTTTTTTCTGTGTTCCATATCCTATGACCACTACTTCATCCAGGGTCTGTGTATCCTCTTCCAACATTATAGCAAAGGTGGTCCTGCCATTCACCGGGACACGCTGGGTTTTGTATCCGATATAGGAAACCACAAGTACAGCATCTTCTTCAACATCCATCAAAGCAAATCCGCCTTCAATATCGGTTGCGGTTCCTTTGGTAGTGCCTTCCACTGTGACATTCACTCCAATCAAAGGCTCCCCGCCTTCATCGGTGACAGTCCCACTGATGTTCACCGTTGCTGACGTGCTGGTTGCATCGCCTTCTGACCCGGTGCCTCCATTTGAAGTCATGCGATTTTGTAACGAAATTTTACGCCTGGCCACTCCAATCATATCTCCCACCATTTTAAATTTCAAAGAAGTGATCGATTCAAGTTCCCTGAGTATCAAATCGAGTTCAACCTCCTCCAACTTTATAGAAATACGCTTTAACCCTTCCAAATCCTCAGGCTTGTACACGAAGATCTTTCCGGTTTGTTCTTCGATCTGATGAAATACGGTTTGTATCCTGGCATTCTTCACCTGGAGCGTCACGGTTTGAGTCTGAGTCACATGGGCACCACACATCGTACGTCCCATCAGAACCATAGCTGTCACACATGCTATCATACAGACAATCCTGATGATCGGGGAACCACTCCCCATTGGTTTAAAAAATAAATTTGTCATCTTTGTCTTGCATTTAAATTAATAAATAAGTGCTTCAGCTGCTACTCTCCTTCCATTTGACGTAGCAGCTTTTTATTGCTTTGAAATTCGTATTATTTTTCCCTGTTCTTCAATGCGATATTCAATTCCAAATATGTGTTGCATCACCTCCAGAATATCCGTCAAAGATTGTTGATCCAGCTTGAGAGTAAGATTCGAGTCCATCCATTCCGATGATTCTGTAATAAAGGAGACCTGGTATTTACGCTTGAGGGCATTGAACACTATAGGTATAGGTTCATTGAAAAAAGTAATCCTGTCATCCGTCCATGCTCCGATATAATCAGCATCTTTCTCCACCAACTCCATCGTACTATTTGATTTATTATACAGTACCATATACCCAGGATCAAGTATTTGAACATCGTCGGAATATGGAATCTTCACCCCCACCTGGCCATTCCTCACCTCTACGCTGACCAGTTCCTCTTCTGGGTAGGTTTTTACATCGAATGAGGTCCCAAGGACGGAGACTTCAAGAGTGGGTGTTTGTACATAAAACGGCTGTGTCGGATTGGGTTTTACCTCAAAAAAAGCCTGACCTTCTATGAGCTCTACATCTCGAGTGACAGAAACAAAATCCCTGGGATAACGCAGGGTAGTCCCTGCATTGAGCCATGCAACCGAAGAATCGGGCAGCAATATCTTTTCCCTGTCACCCAAAGGAACCGAAACCGAAATCCATTCTACTTCCGGGGATCGGTGGTAATAATACAGACTGATGAACGCCAAAATCAGCCCAATAGCCGCTATTTTCCGCCAATTCTTAACCGTGAACAAAATCCGGTCTGGCTTGGATTGATCCTCGATTGCCCGCCTAATCCGGTTCTTTAAATCCACATGAGAGGCAGCTGAATGAATGGGAAACAGCTGACCTTCTTCCGGATGGTGCCGGTCATACCAGGCATGTAGTATTTCCTCCTCTTCTTTGGAAGCGGTTCCATTGAGCAATTTTTCAGCCAGTCGATTTAACTCTTCACGATCCATACGGCACATTTGAGGTCAAAATATCATCCCTTTTAGAGATGACCTTTCTTGTATGAGGGTTGATTTGCGGATTTTCCCTTAGTGAATCCCCAATTATTTGGAATTTAATTTTTCTGGCTATGTAACTCAGGTTACTGACTTCCCTATATATACCGGGTAATTTTGTGTCAATCAAAAGATTTGAGCGGTTATGGGTGTTGAAATTGTAGGATATATTTTAGCAGTGGTCGTTGGTTTATCCCTTGGAATGGTGGGAAGTGGAGGTTCTATCCTCACCGTTCCCATTCTGGTATATGTCATGGCGGTAGACCCGGTAACAGCTACAGCATATTCTTTATTTGTGGTAGGCGTAACCTCCCTGGTGGGCGCTTTACAAAATGCATTGAATAAAAGGGTAGATTACAAAACAGCCATAATATTTGGGATTCCATCCATCCTGGCGGTTTACGTGACGCGGGCTTTTCTTATGCCATTGATCCCGGATGTATTGTTCAATTTGGGGAAATTGACTTTCACCAAATCGATGGGTTTGATGGTGTTATTTGCCATCGTGATGATCCTGGCTGCCTTTTCCATGTTCAGGCCCTGTAAGGATTGCGAAGAATCGGAGGAGATAAAAATAAGATACAATTACCCTTTGATCCTGGCGGAAGGAATATTGGTGGGCATATTAACCGGGCTGGTGGGAGCAGGGGGTGGATTTCTTATTATCCCAGCACTTGTACTATTGGCAGGAATGCCAATGAAACTTGCGGTGGGTACTTCTTTATTCATTATTGCAGCCAAATCGTTGTTGGGCTTTATAGGGGATATCCAGGTCAATGAGGTCATCAACTGGGGCCTATTGTCCTTGTTCACCGGTCTGTCGGTGGTGGGTATTTTTGTAGGAAACTATATTTCGGGAAACGTTCCCGGGGATAAACTCAAAAGATTTTTTGGTGTTTTCATACTAATTATGGGGATCTATATCCTCATTAAGGAATTATTGCAGTAATTTTTACACATTGTAACTTAGGTTACCAACCAGTAGATACGAGAACTATAACTTTGAAGCAGGTTCTTATCAAACAATAAAAATTAATCATCATGTTTTTTAAACAAATTTATGACAAAACCCTGGCCCAGGCCAGTTATATGGTCGGATGTCAGGTCACGGGAGAATCCATCGTGATCGATGCCCAGCGGGATATCGATGTATATCTTGAAGAAGCCAAATCCAATAGTCTTCGGATCACCCATATTGCTGAAACCCATATCCATGCTGATTTTCTCAGCGGATCACGGGAATTGGCAGCGGTAACGGGTGCTGAACTATACCTTTCCGATGAAGGAGGGGAGGATTGGCAATACGAATTCCCTCATATTGGATTAAAGCACGGTGATGTGATCCGGGTCGGAAATGTTTCTCTGGAAGTATTGCACACACCAGGCCACACCCCCGAAAGTATTAGTTTTCTGTTAACAGACCATCCCGCCACCGATCATCCGGTTATAGTTTTTACAGGGGATTTTGTATTTGTAGGAGATATCGGCCGACCGGATTTACTGGAAGAAGCAGCAGGTATGATCGGAACCCGCGAGGTGGGAGCTAGGCAGATGTACGAATCTCTGAAGATCTTTGCCGATCTACCGGAATATGTCCAGGTATGGCCGGGTCATGGCGCAGGATCAGCTTGTGGAAAGTCCCTCGGCGCAGTCCCCTTATCCACGGTGGGCTATGAGAAAATTCGCAATTGGGGATTTCAATACGAGGATGATAAAGAAGGTTTTGTGGATTACCTGTTGAAAGGCCAACCCGAAGCCCCGAAATACTTCGCTATGATGAAACACCTCAATAAGGTAAGGCGACCCCTATTGGTCGAGGTACCCAAACATCCGAAGTTGAGCAAAGCACAATTTCTTCAGGCATATAACCGGGGATTGAAAGTGATCGACACCCGGGATAAAAACATTTTTGCACAGGGTTTTATCCCTGGCAGTATTAATATCCAGGGCAATAACTCATTTTCTACATGGGCAGGATGGATACTCAATTATCAGGAACAATTTATCCTGGTAGCTGACGCGGAGCAAATGGAGGACCTGACACGGAAGTTGATGCGCATTGGCATGGACAACATCTATGGATATATAGAAACGGTAGATGACCTGGGGCTGGAACTTCAAACCGCCGAAATTATTGGTTTCGAAGCATTCAGAAAGGCTGTGGATGACGATAATATCCAAATCGTGGATGTAAGGGGAATTAATGAATATCGGGATTACCATGTTCCTGGTGCCAAACACGTTTTTGTGGGGACCTTACCCAGCCATCTAGATGAAATACCCAGAGATCAGGAAGTAGTGATCCACTGCCAGGCCGGAGACCGTGCGACTATTGCTTATTCATTACTCCGGCACCATGGTTTTGACAATGTCAAAAATTATTCTGCAGGAATGAAAGAGTGGAAAGAAAAAGCAGTGGAGGAAGTAGTTGGTAGTTAGAAATGTGCGGTGAGGGTAGGGGTAAGAGTGGGAGCATACAGGGAAAGTCCGGGTGTGGGAATTTCGCCGCTTTCCAGAGGAGACTTTCCAATAAATTGTGTGGTATCTGACCAAAATAGAGGCTTTCTAAAAAACCTTGCCTTTAGTTATTTTCGGAGAGGGCGAAAATACAAGCTCCTCCCACCCCCCTGCTTCTCAACCTGGTCACTGTGAACTGAAGCCATTCCGGACAGACGGTTCTCCGGACGCGATCCGGAGCGGAATGCAGCCAACCCTAACCGTATCAAAAATTCAAAATCATGAAATCGCATTATCAAATAGTGATCGTGGGCGCAGGTACCGGAGGAATTATGACGGCAACTCAGCTCCTGAAAAAAGATCCCCGATTGGATGTGGCTCTGATCGATCCGGCAGATCAACACTTTTATCAACCTGCCTGGACCCTGGTAGGCGCAGGGGCATATAACTTTGAAAAAACGGTACGTCCCATGAAATCCTTGATCCCGGCCAAGGCAAGTTGGATCAAGGAGCGTGTTGTTGCCCTGCACCCCGTTGTTTATGAAGTTGAACTGAGTACCGGAATCAGAATCGGGTATGATTATTTGATTCTATCTCCTGGTCTGGTATATGACTATTCCAAAATTGAAGGTCTGGAGGAGGCCCTGGCTAAGGGCGTCGTATGCAGCAACTATATCGATCCCAAATATACCTGGGAATGTTTGAGAAATTTCAAAGGAGGAAATGCTGTTTTCACCCAACCGGATACGCCCATCAAATGCGGTGGAGCTCCCCAAAAAATCCTGTACCTGGCAGCGGATTATTTTCGGAAAAAAGGATTGCAGGATAAAACGCACATGACCTTTGCAACACCGGGTAAAGTTATCTTTGGTATCAAAGAAATTGCCGATACGCTACAGAAGGTAATCAAACGATATCATATAGACTTTCAGCCTCAGCGCACCCCGGTCAAAATAGACCCGGATAATAAAATCATTTACTTTAAAAAACCAACCGAGGTGTCTACTGGAAGATTCGACGACGCGTTGATCGAAATGCCCTTTGACTTGCTTCATCTGGCTCCCCCTCAGGTAGCTCCGGGATTTATACAAAGCGCGGATTTAACCAATTCCCAGGGATGGCTTGAGGTAGATATTCACAGTTTGCAGCACGTCAGATATCCCAATATATTTGGTGTGGGCGATGTAGCTGCTCTGCCGACAGCCAAAACCGGTGCAGCTATCCGCAAACAAGTACCCGTGGTCGTCAACAATATCATGTATATGATAAGGAAGGAAGATTTGATTGATCAGTCTTACGACGGATATTCTTCATGCCCACTGATAACAGGATATGGAAAAATGGTACTCGCCGAATTCAATTATAACAATGAGTTCACTCCGGACCCCAAGCTCAAATCCATGTTGGTCTTCAAAAGCTATAAAGAACATTGGCGACTATGGATACTGAAAAAATACATTTTACCTTACCTGTATTGGAATAAAATGATGAAAGGAAAAAGTGTATAATCCGGGATTGCCTAAGGCCCCGTAGTATACAAATCAATTCGAAGATCTGTAAAATCTCGTCTTCCGCAGAAAAGCAATAGGTAAACGATCACCAGGAAAATTTTTCATGCAGAACTGATCACCCAAAACAAAGATTGAACTAAATTATAACTAACACCAAAACTTGATTGAATTGAATATGGAATGGATCACACAACCCTGGCCCTGGTATGTCGGGGGACCATCGATAGCCATTGTAATGTTTATACTGCTTTATTCAGGCAAATATTTTGGAATGTCGTCCAACCTGAGAACGATGTGTACGATGTGCGGAGCGGACAAAACTTCCGATTTTTTTAAATTAGATTGGAGATCACAGCAATGGAACCTCATGGTGGTTGTGGGCGTGATATTGGGTGGATGGATCGGTTCCCGATTTCTCTCCAGCAACCAAATACCGGATATCAATCCGGAGACGGTAACGATACTGGAAGGTATGGGATTTGAAAGCGCAGGCAATGCTTATGTACCTACTGAATTGTTTGGGTCAGAGGCTTTTTCATCGCCGTATACCATCCTGCTTCTGCTCACAGGTGGAATTCTGGTTGGATTTGGATCTCGATATGCTGGCGGATGTACCTCAGGGCATTCCATCTCGGGTATCAGCAATCTACAGTTGCCTTCCCTCATCGCTACCATTGGTTTTTTTATAGGAGGACTGGTCATGGTTCATTTATTTTTTCCCCTGATTTTTTAATTTTCCAGATGGGTATGCCTGATGACCACCCTAAGGCTTTGAGTGAGG
>CAYRRD010000010.1:0-82281 GCA_964426625.1 uncultured Saprospiraceae bacterium
CCTGGGAATGTGGTGCTCCATGAGCAACCCAAACATCAAATTTCTAACCTTTAAATTCTACGCATCCACATTTGCATACCTGGCATTCTCCTCAATGAATGCCCGGCGGGGAGGAACGTCCTCTCCCATTAGCATGGAGAACACACGATCCGCCTCAGCTGCATCCTCGATATTGACCTGGTACAATTTTCGGGTGTCCGGGTTCATCGTTGTTTCCCATAGCTGGTCGGCGTTCATTTCTCCAAGACCTTTATAGCGTTGGATCCTCACGGAGTCCGGATTTCCACCATCGGAATAAAATTCGACGAGCTGCTGGCGTTCTTCTTCCGTCCAGGCATATGTGAATTTACTTCCTTTTTTGACCATGTACAGTGGGGGTGCAGCGATGTAAAGGTAACCGTGTTCCACGATGGGCCGCATATACCGGAAAAAGAAGGTAAGAATGAGGGTCACAATGTGACTGCCGTCGATATCGGCATCACACATGATAATTATTTTGTGATACCGCAATTTGTCGATGTTGAGCTTGCGTTCTCCGTCTCCCACCTCCTCAATGGTCACACCCAGTGCGATAAATAGGTTCTTGATTTCCTCGTTTTCATAGATCTTGTGTTCGAGGGCTTTTTCCACGTTGAGGATTTTACCGCGCAAGGGAAGTATGGCCTGGAATTGTCGATCCCGACCTTGTTTTGCGGTTCCACCTGCGGAATCTCCCTCTACCAGGAAAAGTTCGGATTCTTCCGGGGACTTGGAGGCACAATCGGCCAATTTGCCCGGCAGTCCACCACCGGTCATTACGTTTTTCCGCTGGACAATCTCACGGGCTTTCCGCGCAGCTTCACGGGCCGTAGCAGCGAGGATCACTTTGTCGATGATGCGACGAGCCTGCTTTGGATTTTCCTCAAGGAATATTTTGAGTGCCTGGCCCACGGTGCGCGATACAATACCTGTCACTTCCGAGTTTCCAAGTTCTCCTTTGGTCTGCCCTTTAAACTGCGGTTCGGGTACTTTGACCGATACCACTGCGGTCAATCCTTCCCGGAAATCTTCGCTGGAAATGCTGACTTTTGCCCGGGTAAACAATCCTTCGGCATTCCCGTAGTTTTTAAATTCCCGTGTGACGGCCATACGGAATCCGTTGACATGGGAACCCCCTTCGCGTGTATTGATGTTGTTCACGAAGGAACTGATATTCTCCGAAAAGGATGTATTGAACTGCATAGCCACCTCCACTTCCACATTCTCCTCGCTTCCTTCCACATGGATCGGTTTTTCAAGCAGTGATTCCTTGCTTTCGTCCAGATAGGCCACGAATTCTGACAACCCTCCTTCAGAATGGAAATCGCTCCTTTTAAAGGTCCCATCTTCCTTTTTCTCGCGCTTGTCGGTCAGCGACAATCGGAGACCTTTGTTCAGAAAGGCGAGTTCACGGAGTCTGTGTGCCAGGGTTTCGTATTTAAAAACTTTGGATTCGAAAATCGAGGGATCGGGATCGAAGGTAATGATGGTACCCCGATTGTCCGCGTCCCCGGCTACGATCACTTCTGTCACTGGTTTTCCATACTCATACCGTTGCTGGAAAATCTTTCCTTCGCGGTGGACTTCTGCAAAAAGGTAGGTGGAGAGTGCATTGACTACAGAAACTCCCACACCGTGGAGACCTCCGGACACTTTGTAGGTATTTTTGTCAAACTTACCCCCGGCATGGAGGACGGTCATTACTACTTCCAGGGCAGATTTTTGCAATTTTTCATGCATCCCCGTGGGTATCCCCCGACCGTCATCGCTGACAGTGATGGAATTATCCTCATTGATCACCACATCGATCCGGTTGGCATGGCCGGCCAGATGTTCGTCGATGGAGTTGTCGACCACTTCCCAGACAAGGTGGTGAAGTCCTTTGGAATCGGTGGAACCAATGTACATTCCGGGGCGCTTTCTTACCGCCTCCAATCCTTCAAGGGCCTGAATATTATCCGCACCGTATGTACTGGTATCCAATGTATTTTGTGTCATAGAAATTGTTAATTTGAATCAGTGTGCAAAGATACGATTTTATACTCAGAGCAACTAAACCTGAGCAAGGAATTTGATCTCCATAAAAAGGCTGATTCGATGTTTTTTTTCATAATCAACAGAATCGGAGTATATTTATTTATATAATTCCGGGTGGTCGTGTGCATCCCGGCTTTTTCTGATTTATGATATCATATAGATATGACTGCTTTTACAGATAGTCCCGAAGTACTCCAGACCTGGACGATAGCGCAAGAGGATGCGTTGGAGGAATGGGCGGTTGATTTTTTGCAGCACCTGCGTATTCCTTCCGTGGTTTTGCTGGACGGACCCATGGGGAGTGGTAAAACCACACTGGTCCGATACCTGCTCAAAACGCTGAACGGTGAAGAAGCGTCCAGTCCTACATTTGGTCTGGTCAACGAATATCGTTATGATGGGGGAGTGGTATACCATTTTGATCTGTACCGCCTGGAAAGTCCCGGGGAATTGGATGAAATCGGCTTTGAAGAATATCTTGACGCTCCCGCCCTGAGCCTGATTGAATGGCCCCGGTTGGGTGAAAATTTTTACGATCCCCAGCGAACAACCACGCTGCGGATCGAGATCCTGTCGCCTTCTGAACGAAAGATTCAATGGATTAAAGGGGTTGCCTTATGAGTTTTGCAGTGGAGTCAAAATTTAAAACCCAGGAGGAAAAACTCGATGTACTCGAGCGAAATCAAAACTGGTTTATTGGAATGCCCCTGGCTCCCCGGGATGAAACCCGGATCCCGCTGGTTCCATCCGCAGTTCGGGTACTGACAGCCCGGGGTTATAAGGTAATGATTGAGAGCAAAGCAGGCAAGAAGGCTGGATTTTCGGATCAGGAATATTCCGAAAATGGCGCAACAGTGGCCTATAGCAAAAGCGAATTGTATCACGCGGATATCATTCTCCAGTGCTTTCCACCAACGCTGGAAAATATGCGTCACATGAAGCCCGAGCAGATGCTGATCTCCCCTCTCCATGTGGGTTCCACAAGCCTGGAGCTGATTAACGCCATGCGTGAAAAACGGATTATTGGGATGGCTATGGAGTACATGAAAGACCGGGATGGCAGCTTCCCTATCGTACGGATACTAAGTGAATTGGCCGGAACTGCGGCCGTGTTGCAGGGGGCACAACTTATGACGTCCGAACCGGGTCCCGGTGTTTTGCTCGGCGGTATATCTGGAGTACCACCTGCGAAGGTGGTTATCCTCGGTGCCGGTATTGTCGCGGAAAGTGCGATCCGGGCTGCGATCGGACTGGGAGCTCAGGTTTTTGTGCTGGACAACAACGTGTACAAGCTGATGCGTTTGCAAAACATTCTCGGTCAGCGTCTCGCCACTTCGGTTCTCGATCCTACGACACTGAACAATCAGCTTAAGGAAGCCGATATCGTGATTGGTGCGATCCACTCCGCGGAAGGAAGGGCTCCTATGGTGGTCACAGAGGAAATGGTGATGAACATGAAGGAGGGTTCTGTTATCGTAGATGTGAGCATCGATCAGGGCGGTTGCTTTGAAACTTCCCGTCCTACTACCCTTAAAAATCCATTTTATGAAAAACACGGTGTCATCCACTTTGCTGTACCCAATATTTCATCCAATTATCCGAAGACAGCCTCCCGCGCGATCAGCAACATCCTGAGTCCCATATTTATCCAGGCGGCAGGAGTACAAAATATTGATCGCTTTATCATGGAATGCGAAGGCCTGGCTCACGGGATCTACCTCTTCAAGGGCAGCGTCACCAATCAATATCTGAGCACCCGATTCGGGTTAAATTATACCGCGCTTGAACTGCTGATGCCACCGGAGAGCTGAGATTGAGTATCATGCGATGCGCGAGCCCACCTCGTGCGATTCGGGACCCTACCCTGTGCGATTCGTGAGCCGACCGCAGGGAGGATCTGGAAGCGCGTGTCAGCTATCAGCTATCACCCATCAGTTATATTATTTGATACATCTGAATGAAGTTATGATTTTCATCTTCCTTCCGCAGTAGCCGGACTCTGTCCTGTTTCAATTCTTTTTGCCTGTCCTTTTGCAAAGTATTTCACCACGGCTGGGAAATAACGATGTTCCAATTCAAGGACCCGGTTGCGGATGTCCTCTGGAGTATCATCGGGTTCCAGCATACACCGAGCCTGAAAGATGATTTCTCCTTCATCGTAATGTTCATTAACCAGATGAATGGTGATGCCGCTCTCCTTTTCCCGATTGGCATGTACCGCCTCGTGCACATGCATTCCGTACATTCCATGTCCGCCATACGCAGGAAGTAATGCCGGATGAATATTGACGATCCGGTCTGGAAATTCTCGAATCAGGTATTCAGGGATTTTCTGAAGGTAACCCGCCAGCACAATGCCATCAATTTTATTTTCCCTGAAATAGGTCAGGATATCCTCCGGATTATTCTTCCAGGATTTCGGTTTAAATACCCGGGTAGGAATCCCATAGAGGCGAGCCCTTTCAAGTACCCCGGCTTTGGATTTATTGGAAACGATACAGGTTATTTCTACATCCTGCACCCCTTGTATATAACGGATGATAGCTTCGGCATTGGTTCCGGTACCCGAAGCAAGGATGGCTAGTCGTACCATTTATCGCACCAGTTTGTCGTATTTCTGAGAATTCGCTGCATCCATACTCCGGATCAGATTGAAAGCTTCGATTTTCTCTGCACGAGGACTGATGGCAAAAACCTCGTTGAGTTCCAGCGCTTTGGCCAGGAAAAATACATTCACGAGCATGGAATTGGGTTCTGTTTTGCTGATTTCCTGCAGTTCGTACAGGGATTGCAACATCGTCGTTCGACCCTGTTCAGCATTATTGGACATTTCATCAATGCCCTTCAAATGGTAGTTATACCATGCACGGCGTGCTCCCCGCAACGCGGGATTGAATATTTCACTGATCAAACGGTATCGGTTGCGATTGTTTCCTTTTTGAGTCCATCCGGTCTGCTCGGTTTGCATTGAAACCGGAACGCGATCTGCGATTTGTCGTGCCTTGGTGAAATACGGATCTCCACCATATAGTGAGAAGGAATCCCCATCGAGGCCCAATATAAAATAGGCATAGAACGCCAGCGTGGCGGACAGGTTATCGGTAAAGGTATTTTCACTATAGGTGATGGGCCGGGCTGCTTCGTAGTTGAAGACTATGTTGGGATCACGGAAATTGAACAGCGTGGTTTCGTAGTTGCTATTGTATACCGGACGGCTGATGACGATGTCCATTTCACCGCTAAAGGAGGTCGCGGATTCTTCCTTGGTGATGGTAATATTGATATTGCCCTTTATTTTTTCAAAATCAGCCAGATTGTGGTCTGTCCATGCCTGGCCGTTGAAGAATTCGTTTAACTGGGTTTCGAGCGACCGGAACAGCGAAGGATCTGCCAGTTGCAGGGACGGAAAATTCACGGATATACGTACGTTAAATTCCTGGGCCTTCAATCCCTGGAGTCCCAGGAAGAGTAGAAGAGTCCAGATTGCTGCTATTTTTTGAATCATAGTTTAAAATTGTTTGCGATGTAAGTTACAATATCTTTGGCAACCTCCATTTTGGATTTCAAAGGCTGGGTTTCGGGCGCCCCGTTTTTGGTGATGAACGTAACTTTGTTGGTGTCGGTACCAAATCCGGAACCTTCGTCCAGCAATGAATTGAGAACGATCATATCCATATTTTTCTTATGTAACTTGGACTTTGCGTTGGCTATTTCATTTTGGGTTTCCATAGCAAATCCGATAATCATCTGATTATTGCGTTTCTGCGTTCCGAGGCTGGCTGCTATGTCGGGTGTCCTTTCCAGTCTGATAGCCATGTCGGCATCTGATTTGGCCATCTTCTGTTTGCTGTATTCTGCAGGTCTGTAATCCGCAACAGCTGCTGCAAAGATGCCCACCTGGCAATCATTCCAAATGTTTAGACAGGCAGCATACATTTCCTGGGCTGAACGTACCCGAATGGTTTCCAATTCCGGAAACCGGGTCGATTGGGTTCCAGGTCCCTGGATCAGGGTAACCTTTGCCCCTTGCAGATGGAGTTGTTCGGCGATGGCAATTCCCATTTTACCTGAACTCCAATTTCCAATGAACCGCACCGGATCAAGTGATTCGTAGGTGGGACCTGCCGTGACCAGTACATGGAGATTTTCAAGGACCGGGGATCGATGAGTTACGCTTTTTTCTATACGGTATAGGATGACCTCGGGTTCGGCCATACGTCCCGGGCCAATGAGTCCGCTGGCAAGTTCGCCGTGATCGGTAGGAAGAATTTCCACACCGTCGTTGCGCAGTACTTCCAGATTACGCTGTGTAGAGGGGTGATCCCACATATCGGCATCCATAGCCGGGGCGACCATGACGGGACATCTGGCAGATAAATAAGTGGCCATCAATACGTTGTCTGAATGTCCGTGAGCCATTTTGAATAAAGTATTGGCTGTAGCTGGTGCGATGACCATCAGGTCTGCCCAAAGTCCCCATTCAACGTGATTGTTCCAAACTTCCCCGCCCGATCCTGTAGTCAACTGATGAATAACAGGCCGCTTGCTCAGTGTGGATGCCGTAAGGGGGGTGATGAATTCCGTGGCCGCTGCTGTCATGATTACCTGAACCTCAGCTCCGGAACGAATGAGGAACCGGATCAGGGTGAGGGTTTTGTACGCCGCTATCCCGCCGGTGATCCCGACAATGATTTTTTTTCGATGAAGATCAGCTAATTGCATACACCATGGTATTCAATAGTCGTACCAGAAAAGTCTCCGGTGGGTCTGAAAAATATTTCTGTCAGACAGGAGCTAGTTTTTTTTAATTGGTTACTACCTGTATAATCAAAATCAACAGACAGAAGGCCCGATGATATAAAACCTCTGCTCCGGAATTTTACGGTGAAATCCAATACACTGGTCGTCCTCGTGGAATCCCCCTAGGCTTTTGCAACCATTACAGTCACGTCGGAGCCAGTCGGGTGGGGGACAAATTTTCAGATCTCTTCTTCGGCTTCAGCTGGCAATCCCAATGGCTTGACGATCAATTCCTCATTGAGGAATTCCATTGTTCCGATGATGGCCGGATTTGGTAATTTTTCGTAATATTTGGAAATTTCGATTTGCTCCTTATTCTCCTGGATTTCTTCGATCGTATCGGTCGTGACAGCGAACTCTTCCAGTTTTTCACGAAGCTCATGTTTGATGTCCAGCGTCAATTGGTTGGCTCTCTTGGCAATAATTACCAGGGCTTCATAAATGTTGCCTGTTTTTGCCACCAATTGATTGACATCAATGGGCTCAATGTTGGGTTCGTAGTGCTGTACTCTGGAACGGATATCACTCATAATTACAATTCTTTGATTTTGTTACTGCTAACAGTTAGATATTTTTCAACTTCCTTTCGATAATTGCTATTCGGATAGCGTTGTATGAACGCCTGAGCCATCTCATTGGTTTTGGTAAAGCGTTCTTTTTGTTTTTCATACACGCTGTTGCTTGCTAGATTATACTGTGCCTGGACGATCATATGCCGGATTTCTTCGGCATTTTGCGATTCGGGAAAGTCTCTCAGCAAATTTTCCATTACCTGTACAGCGGCTTCGTACTGTTGAAGATCATTGTAAAGTTTTGCTTCGGCCAGTCGCTTTACTTCGAGCTTTTTGCGCATATCATCGATCAGCGTGTTGCACTGCTCTACCCGGTCACTGTTTGGGAAAGTGTTGACGAAAAGCTGCATCGCATCGATCGCCCGTATGGTGTAATCCTGATCCAATCTGAAATTGGGGGATAGCAGGTAATACGAATATGCAGCCATGAAATCGGCTTCTTCCCTTTTGTCGGAAGTGGGGAAGGACGTGCTGAAGGTTTCAAAAAGATTGGCGGCTGAAATGTATAATCCCTGACTGTAGTTGGCCTGGGCATATTTGAAATAGAGATCCTCTCCCTTGGAAGTACCCCGGTAGGAGCTCAGGATGATTTCCATGAGGGATATCGCTTTGGAATAATCTTCCTGATCGTAATATTCCATCGCTTTGGTGTAAATCCGGTCAGGGTCACCGCTGGTTCGTACCTGCTCGAATTCTGATTTACAACCTACAAAAACTACGACAGAGATGACAAGCAATATGTTTCTAATGATCAAAATCCTGCTGTTTTTATCATAACGTGCAAAGGTACAACTTTTTAGTTAAAATGACATGAAAGTTGGTCATAATTTACAGTGCCTTAGGATGAGAGTGCTTTCCTATCAAAAAATACCAGCCCCATTTGACCTTCAGGGGAATCCGATTCAGGAACAAAACCTTAAGTCTCTTCAATATTTAAAATGATAAAAAGGATTTTCCACACCAAAATTATCGGATGATTTCTGGGGCAGTAACCATCATTTCTGTGCATGGCGGACAAACTATTAATATTCAAAAAAAAGCGAAGCCTTGAAGGCCTTGTATTGGAATAATTTTTAAATCATGGTGATGTTTTTTTAGCACATAGTGCGTTTCCTGGCCAAATTTTATTCCGGGGGTTCTACGCCCGTTAAACCATGCCCGCAAGGAGTAAGGAATAGATTTCAGGTGGTGAATGCATTATATAAGGAATAGCAGTAATGCGTAAAAAAACTGTCATATAATAAGATGCAATTATTTTAAATTATCCTGGAATAATTCTGGAATTTTGGATCTTATGTTATTAAAATTATTCATTTTTTGGTTTCTTAACTTCGATATTAGTATACGTAATGGTCAGATTGCCTGCTATCTTTTTATTTCTGGGACTTTTCTTTATTAATGCTCAATCCCAGCCTCACAATTGGTATGTGGATAGCACCAATGTCGCAGTAAACTTGAGGTCCTGGGCAGTATGGGTGTGAAAAAGTACCTGGTTACCTGGAGTATGAAGGACTGGTGTCAGAATGAGAAGGGGGATTTGAATTTTGTGCAGGAGATTATTGCAATTGTGGATCCAAACTGTGATGTGCCGACCGATGCCGCAGGTACTGCGGTGGTTAGCAGGGAATATTTTACGGGTGACCTGGTTGGCAGGAGGCTGCCTTCGAAACCAATCAGAGCCCTTATCACCCTGTATCAGAATCACCCCAACCCGTTTGAAAGTTATACGGTGATCGGGTTTGAATTGCCGGAGGCTACCTGGACCAGAATGGTTATCTATGATGTGACGGGCAGAGTAGTGCACGAGATCAAGGGTGATTTTGTCAAGGGGTATAACGAGGTTACTATCACTGCGGATCAACTGCCGTCAGCTGGGGTATTGTATTATCAGTTGGAGACGACAGATTATGTGGCGTCGAAGCGAATGGTTTTGGTGCGTGGGGAATGATCTTGGTGTACTAACATAAATAGCGATATTGATTTCTTTATCCACCGCAAAATGTGGCCAACAACCATCGAGGAAATACTGAGGGTAGAGGAAGTTCCCGGAAGGTTATCTTACCCCTTGATAATTGCGGACTTGATCCGCCATCTCACCTGATACCGCACACCCCTAAGCACCGCCCGGGACTTCAGCCTCAGCCTCCACATCATACTCTATTTCAGGAATTCCAAATACTTTTTTCCAGAAGCTCCGCTATTTCCCGATCGTTGGATAATCGTGGCACCTTATTCTGCCCACCGAGCTTCCCTCGGGCTTTCATCAGCTTTCGAAAAGCATGAGGCTCCAGCCTGGTAATCACCAATGGACGCAATATCCGTCCCTCGATCAGGTCCTGGTAGTAGGTGTTTTGCTTTACCATCTGCCGGTCGAGTTCCGCAGCGAAGACATCCATGTCCTCCGGCTCTCGTCCAAATTCAATGAACCATTCGTGGTAAGGCAGGCCCTCTTGAGGATTGACCTGTGGTGCTACCGTAAATTCCACCACTTCTGCCGGCCATTTTTTCAAGGTATTTTGCAACGCTTCTTCGATCTCTTTACCAATCACATGCTCACCAAAGGCAGAAATGAAGTGCTTGATCCGTCCGGTGACCACCACCCGGTATGGATCGGTGCTAATAAAACGGATTGTGTCACCCAGATTGTAACCCCACAACCCGGCGTTGCTATTGAGGATCAGAACGTAGTCTGTGCCAGTTTCCACATTCTCCAGAGCCAGACGTGGGGCGTCTTTTTCCCCAAATTGTCGGGCGGGGACAAACTCAAAAAAGATACCCGACCTGGTGTTGAGCAACATGCCCTGATGTGGAAATGTGTCTTGAAATGCGATAAAACCCTCCGAAGCCGGATAGGTCTCCACGCTGTCGATCCGTCCGCCTGTCAAGGCCTCCAATTGGTTGCGGTAGGGTTCAAAATTGACTCCCCCGTACACGAAAACTGAATAATTGGGAAATAACTCCCGAACCGTGGATTTGCCTGTACTTTCCAGCAATCTTTCGTAATACATCTGGACCCACGGGGGAATCCCGGATATCAGCCGCATGTCCAGGTTTCGGGTTTCTTCCACAATCTTGTCCACCTTGGCCTCCCAATCCTCTATACAATTGGTTTCCCACGATGGAACCTGACTCATTTTCAACCATCCGGGAACCTGATGATTCACGATGCCCGATAAGCGTCCGGTCAGGATGCCATTCGTTTTTTCCAACTTAGGAGACCCCGACAGAAATATCAGCTTGCCATCCACAAAATCCAGGTTGCCTGTTTTGATCCCGTAATGGAATAGGGCATTGCGTGCTGTATTGAAATGGTTGGGCAGGGAAGCCCGCGTTATCGGAATATATTTGGTGCCGGAAGTAGTCCCTGAAGTTTTCGCGAAATACATGGGTTGCCCTGGCCACAGAATATCCTTTTCCCCGTCCCTTACCCGGTCAAAGTACTTCCGGGAACCCTCATAGTCGTGGATGGGAATGGCCTGTTTGAAGTCTTCGTAGGTCCGGATATCGCTGAAATGGTGATCCTTGCCGTACTCCGTATTCTCTGCCTGTTGCACGATCTTTTGTCTGATTGCATGCTGATCGGACACAGCATTAAGGGCCATGCGGTCAATTTTTCTCGAAATATAAGCTGCAAAAGGTTGGATGACCTTAGATTTCCATCCCATAATTTCAGGGTTTGTTAATCGATTCTCAGGTCCTCAATATAGTAATCTTTGTAGTTTTCGGAATTCCAAACTACAGTATTTCGGGGAAAATTACCCGTAAAAGAGGTGCTTCCCACGGTGAGCTGAATTCGCTGACCGTCCCTGGCAAATATTTCGATGTACTTGATGTCCTTCGTCCTGGGTATAAAACTGAAACGGATTTTGAAATATTCACTCGATTGATCTGTCGGTATTAATTCGATGATCCGCAGGGGTTGTCCACCCTGATTCAGACCCGATTGATCAAAGTACCTGAATTTCTGATCTTCGAGGTACTTCAGCACGCCAGCCGGTGAACTCAGTTCGATGGATTCCGCATCGATGGTGGTAATCTGTATTTCTTTGGCCTGCTTGTGCACGGTATGTTGCACCCGTCCGTCAGCATATATCGAATAATCTTCAAGGTCTACCTTATATGCGTCGCCCAGTTTGTAGAATATCCCTTCAAAAATCTGCGGTTCCTGCTCCGGGTAACTCAGTTGGAACTGAAAATCCAGTTTGAGCGCCTCTGTCTTTTGATATTTATCAATGACATCCTGAACCACGGTTTCCAGCGTGGGGTCTTCTTGCCCGAACGAAAAAGCAGTGGCCAGGGACCAGCATAGGATAATTGCCAGGTGTTTCATTGGAATAAGTTGTACCATAAAGACGAAACGGTCACCAAAAAGATATTTTTATTCCAAATATTAACGCATTATTAACAGGGTCAAATTTTATCTATAAATTGTACCTGGGATTAGTTATATTTGAACGGGACAGCATTACAAGCTTAGGAAAATACAGGGACATGGGGTCCGTAAGCGCATTATTATAAAAAAAAATAATTAAAGGGTTATGCAATGGAGAGGGGGTAAACAAAGCAGAAGGGTGGATGATCGTCGGGGGAGTACGGGCCGGCAGGTGGCAAAAGGAGGTGGAATTATCGCCGTCATCTTGGTCTTGTTATCCGTATTTACGGGGCGGGACCTCACTGGTTTACTGGGTTTTTTTGACCAGGGACCGGTCGTCCAAACGGAAGAAAGAGGACCGCAGGCTCCACGACCCGACGATGACCTGGCTGAGTTGGTCAGTGTGGTGTTGGCGAGTACCGAGGATGTATGGACTTCGCTTTTTTCAGGGCAAAATACCGGTTATCAGCCTCCTGTTCTGGTCATGTTTGATGGTGTCACATCCAGTGCCTGCGGAACTGCCTCCAGCGCTATGGGCCCTTTTTATTGCCCCGGCGATCAGCAGGTTTATATTGATCTTTCGTTTTGTAACGACCTGAAGAATCGGTTTCAGGCACCCGGGGACTTTGCCATAGCCTATGTGGTAGCGCATGAGGTGGGGCACCATGTCCAAAACCTGCTTGGTATTACCCAGCAGGTCCATCAGATGCGGGGGAGATTGTCGCAGAAAGACTACAACGCGCTGTCCGTAAAAATGGAATTGCAGGCTGATTTTCTGGCCGGGGTATGGGGGTATTATGCGAAGGACACACGACTTCAACTCGATGAAGAAGATCTGGAGGAAGCCATCCGGGCGGCTTATGCCATTGGTGATGATCGGATCCAGAAGCAAACCCAGGGCTACGTGGTACCGGATGCATTTACGCATGGAACCTCAGAACAACGAATGTACTGGTTCCGGAGGGGGTTTGAAACCGGGGATCTTTCTCTGGGAGAATTCAATGCGATTAATTAGGCCAGCTTTCCGGAATAACCTTTGGCAAGCTATTTGGGGAGTTATCTCATCATTTGACAATTATGGGATGGCAACATTGTATCGTCATTTATGGTTTATACTCCAAATAGTCCGTACACAGATGAGGTAATCGCTTGCGTGGATCTAAACAGGTTCCACAGTATGGTGGTACATAGATATTTTTTGCGGTACAATCCATCGTGGCGTATTTTTGATGAACATTGAAAAGTGATAACCATGCCCCTACCTTCCGGTAAACAACCCAATCATCTAATCCATGAAACCAGTCCTTACTTATTGCAGCATGCGTACAATCCTGTAGATTGGTATCCGTGGGGTGATGCGGCGCTGGAGAAGGCCCGGCAGGAGGATAAAATGCTACTGATCAGTATTGGGTATGCCGCCTGCCATTGGTGCCATGTAATGGAATCCGAAAGTTTTGAGGACGAGAAAGTGGCAGCCTACATGAATCAACACTTTGTGTGCATTAAGATTGACCGGGAGGAACGCCCCGATATCGATCAAATCTATATGGACGCGGTTCAAATGCTGACAGGCCGTGGTGGCTGGCCCCTCAATTGCCTGGCTTTTCCCGATGGACGTCCGCTCTACGGAGGTACTTATTTCCCCAAATCCCGATGGATGGAATTTTTGACCTACATGGTTGATTTTGTTGCAAACAACCCTGATAAAGCGCTTCAACAAGCCAACCAGCTCACCAACGGTATCCGGAGGAACGACCTTGTCCATTTTCAGGAGAACGATTCCCCGCATCAGGTATCGGATTTGGATGCCCTTTTTGACAATTGGATCGGTTTGTTTGACCTGGAATACGGTGGACATCAGGGGAATATCAAATTTGCCCTGCCTTCGGGCCATGAATTTTTGTTGGTGTACTATGCACTCACAGGCAATGAGGACGCACTTGCGGTGGTAACCACAACGCTCGATCGAATGGCGCAGGGCGGGATTTACGACCAGATTGGAGGAGGATTTGCCCGATATTCTACCGATCGATATTGGAAAGTACCCCATTTCGAAAAAATGCTTTACGATAACGCCCAGCTTGTGAGTTTGTACAGCCATGCATACCAGCTCACGGGTAAAGAGGAATATCGGCAGGTGGTATATGAAACGCTCCAGTTTATCCGCAGGGACTTGCTGGATGAATCCGGGGGGTTCTATTCGGCATTGGATGCGGACAGCGAAGGGGAGGAGGGTAAATATTATGTGTGGTCTCAGGAAGAGATCTATGATGTATTGGAGTCTTACGGTCCGCTAGTAGCAGAATACTATAACGTCACCACTGCCGGAAACTGGGAGGGTATGAATGTACTCCATCGTTTGGGCGGAGATAATGATTTTGCTGGCCAGCACGACCTGACCCCGGACCAGTGGCAGGACATCCTTCGAATTTCCAAAAACAGGTTGCTCAAAGCCCGTTCCAGACGTGTGGCTCCGGCACTGGATGATAAAATATTAACCTCCTGGAACGGGATGATGCTGCAGGCTTTTGCTACGGCCTATAAAGCATTCGGGGATGCTGAAGACCTCAAAATGGCGTTGAAGAATGGTCGGTTTATCCTGGATAAAATGAAGAAGCCAGACGGGGGGTTGTATCGCAATCACAAAAATGGAACTTCCACCATCAATGGATTCCTGGATGACTATGCTTTTGTCATATCGGGTTTTATTGAGTTGTATCAGGTGACTTTCGATGAGCAATGGTTAAGAGAAGCCCTTCAACTCCTGCGCTATACCTTTGAACATTTTTATGATCTGGAGAAACAAATGTTTTATTACACCTCGGATCTTGATCCTGCACTGGTAGCTAGGAAAATGGAGGTTCCTGACAACGTGATCCCCTCTTCCAATTCTCAAATGGCCAGAAATTTATTCGTGCTCGGAACCTATTTGTACAGGGACGATTACGTAAAATTAGCTGAAGATATGGTTCGTCAGATTAAAACTGAGGCATTGCGTCAGGGACCTTATTTTTCGAATTGGGCCGTCGTGCTGGCCTGGTTGATCCGCCCTCCATTCGAGGTGGCGGTCGTGGGGAAGGATTGGAAATCAAAGTCGGCTGCATTGGGTCAAGAGTTTCTACCTTTTGCCCTATTATCCGGAGGACCAGATGAGGGATCACTTGAATTGTTGAAGGGAAAGTATGCAGAAGGCAAGACCATGATATATGTTTGTCGGAATAAGGTTTGCCAGCAACCTGTGACCTCTGTGGAGGATGCTCTGAGCCAAATGATTATAGTGTAAGGTTTATCGGTCTTTCTCTTGCTCTGTTTCTTATGTAATCTATCCTAATGATGTGGCCATCAAAGTTGACGAGGAAAGAGACGGTATAACAGCATTCGTCAGAATTGCAAGGCACTTATTATATGGAACTGTTGCGTAATGAAAGTATAACGCCTGATTGAGTCGTGTCACATCATCAGTACATGCATGCCTTGACCATCATATTAATGACGTTTCAGCTTTTATCCGGGACTTTTCTCTTGCCAACCATAGAACGGAGCATGCCCAGAGCCGTGGAAATCCATGCGACCAAAGCGATGAATATAAAATATCTGGGTAGGGTGGTCAGGAAATCAAGTTTCAGTATCCGGGCCATTTCCAGGGTACATACAGTGTACATTCCAAGAGGAAAAACCATACTCCAGTAGGATAAATCATATCCCTGCGGCGTCCATGGTAAGGGGACGCGGTGAAAAATATGGCGCCAAATGCCCAGGATGAGAAGGAGTGGGATCCACCAGGTGCCGATACTCCAGAAAAATAAGGTCAAACCTTTTATAAAGGGGGTCAGGTCAGCCAGGGGGTGACCGTTCAGAAGAGGGATGAGCATGGATCCTGCCAGAGTGGTTATGGCAACCGCGCCCATGTTGATCCAGTATGGGGCCTCCAGTTCCGCAGCGTTCAGAGGCATAAATATAAGTCGGTAAAATATCAGTGTGATCAGAATCAAATACAACAGGCAACCGGTCATGAAAAAGGCGATGAGCGTAAAAACCAGAAGCTGTTGTTGGGGGGAGGCGAAATGACTTCCCATGATGGCGATGGATTGGGTGGCAACCACTGAAACCAGCCAGCTTCCGTCGAGTCCTTTCTCGATGCCGGGATTATTGCGTGAAATGGTGATCAGCGTGAAAAAGGTGTAGGAAATGAGGATCCAAAGGCCCACTGCGATGGACCATATGGCAGGCAACCAGGCGATCCAGCCCATCCAGTCTATCTGGATACCTATTATACTGGTGGCAGCGATAATCGTAAAATAAGCAGGAGCTGTACGGTGGTTGCGGAGTTGATCCATTACCCCGTGGATCGAGGTAGTCAGTTTGTAGACCAGCAGAATGACCAGCAACAGGTATGCGAATATATTGGTCCAAAACAAAACGTGGCCTACATGGTTCCATCCCAGCGACCATACACCGATACCGACAATTCCAGTAGCCATCACCAGATTAAAATACCCCGGGATATCACGCTGGTTTCTTACTTGAAATAGGGTCATGGTTCTGGCAGTATGATGCATTTTACAGGGTCTTCTTTCTGGTAAATGTACAGGATTTATGGAAAAATCATGGGTGGACGGTTGGTTTCATCTCCCCCTTTTTTGAATCCTGGTAGAGGGGGGTGTTTTTTATAAATGGTGTTCGCCTCCTGGGTTCCCAGTTTCATCAGACGAAAGTTTTTAAATAATCGCAGAGTATGCACTTGGTGCAAGGGATTATCTCTATGAACTAACCTTATCTTCCAACATTGTACCCCAATATGACAAAGAGACGCTGGTGTATGAGACTACAATCTGTCTCCACCTCAACCCACATCTCACTTTTCACTTCTCCGCTTTAACGTCTACCCTCTAAATTCTCCCCTCCACCTAATTTATCTCTATGTTCATCGAATAATGAAACTTTTCCCCTTATTTTCGTTTTCTAAATTTAGATATTGATCACATAAAAATAAATTATGAAAAAATCATCCCTCATTCTAATCGCAATTGTAGTTGTACTCGGATTTATATTGTACAACACATTTTCTGGTAGTTACAACAATATGGTAACGATGGAGGAAAGTGTGGAATCGGCCTGGTCCACGGTGGAAACCCAGTATCAACGTAGGGCGGATTTGTACAACAGTGTGGTGAATACAATCAAAGGGTCTGCAAACTTCGAACAGGAAACTCTGAACTCGGTTATCGAAGCCCGTAGTAAAGCTACCAGCATAAATATTGATGCGGACAACTTAACTCCGGAAAAAATCGCTGAATTTCAGAATGCTCAGGATCAGCTCAGTGGAGCTTTTAGCAGACTGCTGGTTACGGTGGAGCGCTACCCTGAATTGAAAACCACAGATGCTTTTCGTGATTTTCAAACCCAGATTGAAGGGACTGAAAACCGCATCAATAAGGCCCGCAACGATTTCAATCAACAGGTTCAGACATTTAACACCTATATCAAACGGTTTCCCACCAATCTGATGGCTGGCCTTTTTGGTTTTGAGGAAAAGGGATATTTCAGAGCGCAGGAAGGAAGTGAAAATGTGCCTGAAATCAACTTTGGATGAAACTTGGATTGATCAGCGAATATTTTTCCCGAGAAGAAAAACAAGCCATAGTAGATGCCATTCGGGATGCCGAGAAGCATACTTCGGGTGAAATTCGGGTTTACTTCGAACGTTCGACCAAAAACATGCCTGTACTGGACAGAGCTTACCGGGCATTTCAAAAATTGCGGATGGACGAAACTGCCGAAGGGAATGCGGTATTGTTTTACGTGGCTTTTGGTGATCATGAATGTGCCATAATCGGGGGATCGGGTATTCATGCCCGGGTCGGTGATGCATTTTGGGAAGAAGAACTCGAAATATTAAAGCATCATTTCCGGCAGGACGAATTTGTACTTGGCTTACAGACTGCGATCCGCCTTGCAGGTGAACGGATGGCTGAATATTACCCCAATCAGCCCGATGATGTTAATGAATTAGACGATGAAATATATTTTGATGAGGGTTGAGTGGAGATATCTGCGATTTTGGATCCGTTCATTGGTTGCGGCTACGCTGCTTTGGGCTGGGCTTATCGGTGATGCAGTATCTCAGATTCCGGATCCACCCAACCCGCCCCGGTTGGTCAACGACTATGCCCGGTTACTGTCAGATGCTCAGCGATCTGATCTCGAACGTCAGTTGGTGGCTTATGATGACAGCACCTCTTCCCAAATTGTCGTAGTCACCGTGCGTGAGTTGGGCGATTATGAAATAGCGGAATTCAGTTATGGACTTGGTGAAAAGTGGGGAGTTGGACAACAAGGAAGGGACAATGGTATTGTGATCACCATATCCGATAGGGACAGACAGGTCTTCATAGCCACTGGTTGGGGAATCGAGGGGTATATTACCGATGTTCAGGCACGTCGTATTATAGACAGATATATGATCCCTCATTTTCGAAATGGTGATTATTACACCGGATTGAAAGAGGGGACCCGGGTGATTTCTGAAATCCTCGCAGGCAATTTTGATGCTATTGAAAGGTCTTCGTCTGAGGAAGGCTTTCCCATTGGTTCTATAATTATGTTGATCATCATCATAGTCATTATAGTGGTAGCCTTCGGAGGTGGTAGTGGGGGAGGAGGCGGACAAATCAATCGTCGTGGTTGGCACGGACCGATTATTATTGGCGGTGGTGGCTTTGGCGGCAGCGGAGGTGGCTTCGGTGGTGGTGGCTTCGGCGGAGGTGGATTTGGTGGATTTGGCGGTGGTGGCTTCGGTGGGGGAGGTGCCGGAGGAAGCTGGTGATGCGTAGTGCGGGGACGCACTACGCGTTTGTAGTGGTCCGCCTTGCGTCCCACTGGTTTGTCGGCTTCGCCGGTTTAATTGTAGCGGAAAATTCAGAACACCGACATCAATTGCTGAACAAACATGCTGACGGATTTGGGGTAAATCACGATGGTGAAAATCAGACCGGTAACCGCACCATAAAAATGTGCGCTGTGATCAATACGACCACCTTCCCTTTTGGCAGCATAATTTGAATACCACAGGTAAAGAACGCCCACGATGATACCAGGAATGGGGATCAGTCCATACAGATACAAATTTTGAAGTGGGAAAAAGAGCACATAGGCAAACATCACTCCGGAAATGGAGCCCGAAGCACCCACGGATCTGAAGTTGGGATCATGGAGGTGTTTTCGAAATGTGAAAACACTGGCCATAAGGCCAGAAAGCAGAAAGAGTAGTATAAAATTGATCCTACCCAATGCGGATCCGAAAAGCTGGATAAAAAGATATTCTATCGCTTCTCCAAAGGTGAAGAATACAAAAAGATTAACCAAAAGGTGAAGCCAGCTTCCATGCAAAAATATGGAAGTGATCATTCGGTGATAGGACCGGTCTCTGGCCTCCACGTATGGATAATGCATCAGCTGGTGAAAAACGGATGGAGACCGGAATCCCCATAGGGATATACCAAACACAACAAAACAGAAAAGGACAGTTATGCTCATAAAAAGTTAATGATGATAGGGTGAATTGTGAAGGATAGAAAACGCCCGGTAAAGTTGTTCGACTGTGATCAACCGGGCCAGATCATGTGGGAAAGTCATGGAAGAAAGACTGAGTCGTTGTTTTGATCGTTCGTATACAGCAGGATCAAATCCATATGCCCCACCGATGAGGAATACCAGCCTGGAAGCAGTTTGCATCATACACTGTTGCATGAAGTCAGCGAATTCCACCGAACTCAATTTCTGCCCTCCCTCGTCCATCAGGATCAAAAAATCTCCATCCGTTAGTCTTCCCAGGATTTTTTCCGCCTCCGCTTTCCGGAGAAGTGCAGCATGGGTGGACCGTGCCTTTACCGTGATCTCTTCCAGGGACACAGGTTGATACTGGCGCAACCTCCGCAGGTATTGGTCGATACTTGTCTGCAAATCCCGTTGTTTGAGTTTGCCTATAGCCCATATTTCCATCCTCATACCAACTCTTTCATCAATTTTTGGAAATGTTTTCGGTGACCAAACTGATGTTCAATCGTTTTTATCAGAAAATGTTTAAGAGCCCTTTGGTCTCTTCGACTGATTTCATCCAGGATTCCATTGATATGGTTCAAAGCCGGTCTGCCAAAATGGGACGCAAGATACCCTTCAATTAGTGCGGCTAATTTTTGCTCCACCGCTTCCCGATAGCGAGGGTAAATGATGTCCAGAAACGGTAAGATTTCATAAATGTTGGTTTCCTTCATAAGCGCATCCTTAAGGCGTTCTTCCTGTTGCAAATGCTTATACGCTGCGTACAGATGAAAATTTTCGACCTCCGGATGCAGGTCATAATAATTCGCTATATCCTCAATCAGGCTATGGTCACAGATTTGCGGATCTTCCTGCAACCGGGTGAGTATTTTCACATCGCCGGTGAGAAAATATTCCTGAATGGCCAATTCAGAAAAATCGAGGCTTTCCACCCCATGTTTTTGTAAAATCTGAAATATACGCGATTTTATATTTCGGTCTTTTTGCTGATTGTATTGCGTTCGCAATAATTCAAGAAGTTCCCTGGTCAATGACTGATTTTCATTGGTGTGGCTCAAGGCCTCATAAAAAGCCAATTCCCCGGAGTATTCTTCAGCAAGGGCGTGCAAAGCTCCGTTGAAATTGAGTTTATCCAGGACCCGAACTTTTTGTTCAATCCATCTACTGCGATAGGCAGGGATTTCCTGAATTTTTGTGCTCAGGTATCCCAGGAGTTTTTTTGCCAGGGCAGCGGGTTTTCCCTTCTCCCATTCAATGAGCAGCATATATGGATTGAGCTGGTCATCCCATGGTATTGCCTTGCCTTCCTGTATCAGCTCGTGGAGAAAAAGGATCATTCTGGATTTGAGTTCTGGGGCAGGACTATCCCGATGTATTCCGTCGAGCAACTGGTAACACTGGTAAGGTAGTGTATGGAACCGGAATTTTTCCGCAATCAGATCAGAATATTGATCGAGTAATCGGAGCACATGGGAAACGATGACAAACGCTTGTCGATAATCCTCTCTGGATTGGCAATCCCGGGCCTGATCAATCAAATCCCTGATATGATCTCTGACCTTGTTGGCTTTGCGATGGGTCATTTCCGACAAGGAATTTGGAATCATATGTTTTATTCTATCCATGATCAACTGGAAGTCCATCTCGTCCAGTTCAAACTTTGAGGCAAAATGGATAAGGAAATGGTCTGTTAGATCAGCGTGTAGGGTAAAAGCGTTCTTTAAAAACAAGACGAGATCTTGTTTTTCACTATTTTCAAGCAACGACTGGATATCCAGTCTCTTTTTCATAATTTGCACTTCGTTGATGAACCCAAGTTGTGACCAAATCAAAACAGCATAAAGAACAATTACCTGAAATTCCTGTCTTAATTGATGGCACCCAAATAAACAATAAAGATACGAATAATTGCACGAACCATGAAAACGATATTCATCATTCGCCACGCAAAGTCTGATTATGGACCTCAGTACCCCACTGATTTTGACCGTTCGCTCAATGCACGGGGTCGGAGAGATGCTGCAATGATGGCAGTGGAGTTGAAAAAAGTGACGCCCCGGCTGGATCAGGTCCTGGTTTCTTCTGCCCGGAGAACACAGGAAACAGCACATTTTTTCCTGACAGAATTTCAGGTAAATGATGACCGGGTCACCTATGATCGAAATCTTTACCTTCCCGCTGAAAAGGACATCTGGGATGCCCTGCAAAGGGTAAATGATGAGGCCTCAAATGTGGCTTTGATTTCCCACAATCCGGCCGTGGAAAGCATTCTTCACCGATATCATCCCGGAGAGAAGCTGCCTACCTGTTCCATCCTCGAATTGCATTTTGATGGGTTGTCATGGAAGGATGTGAATCCCGATAAGGTTCGATTTATTTCACATAAATATCCCTCGATGTATGCGAAGTAGTATATGGTTTTGGGTATGTGTGTGTCTGGTTTGCTGCGGACTGGGATCCTGTCAGCGAACCCTTATCGATCGATATACCGAGGAAGAGTTGTATCAGATTATGTTTGACGCGCACACCCTGGGGCTGATCTACAATCGACAGGAGGTTCGTACCGATTCCCTGAAAGAGGCTTATTTTAAGGTTCTTGAAGCACGATACGGTCTGGATGAGGAGGAATTTCAGAATCTGGTGGAAGGACTGATCCTCAATGCCGAAATGTATGACCGGGTTTATCAGCGAATGGGCAGGAAAGCCGAGGAAATGGAAAGGAAAAGTATGATGGATTATTGAGAATCCTGGTGTCTGAATTCCGGATATTCCCGATGGACCACAGAGTTGTGCCCCATGAATTAATGTTGGCTTAACATCTGTACCGCTACTTTTACACCAAAACTTAATACGCATGGAATATCAGCCGAGTATACTCATTGTGGACGATGAAGAGGATATACTGGAGTTTATTTCGTATAACCTTAGAAAACAGAATTACAAAGTTTCCACTTCATCCAATGGGAAGGAGGCGCTGAGAATTGCACGACGGGACAGACCCGATCTTATTTTGCTGGACATCATGATGCCGGAAATGGATGGTATCGAGGTTTGCAAAACATTGCGCAGGGATGAAGATTTCCACGGCACCATTATCGCTTTTCTCACGGCCCGTCATGAAGATTTTATTCATTCCAACGCGCTGGATGTAGGTGGGGATGATTTTATCACCAAGCCCATAAAACCCAGTGTTCTGGTGAGCAGGATTAATGCCTTGTTAAGAAGGTCGGAAAAATTGAAGAAAAAACAGGAGGAACCCCGGGTTATGAAACTGGGGGGTATTGAACTCGACGAAGGCCGGTTTTCTGTGAGGCTCGAAGGCAATGAAATCCAGGTGCCGAGGAAAGAATTTTTGATCTTGAGTTTACTGATGTCCAAGCCTGGCTATGTATTTACCAGGGAGAAGATCTTTCACGAGGTCTGGAGTTCGGACGTCATCGTAGGCAATCGCACCATCGATGTGCATATTCGAAAATTGAGAGAAAAAATCGGAGACAATTTTATCGTTACGGTAAAAGGCGTGGGGTATAAGTTTGATCATTCATGAAACTGAAGAACATCACTCCGCGTCAGATTGCCTTGTATACGGGCCTGGGTATTACTGTCATCCAGGGTGTGGTGTTGTATATACTCTGGTATGTTAATGGCCGCGAAATCAATTCCTGGCTTCCCTTCCTGGGATGGTTTTTGATTTCATTTATAATCACCTACATGCTCCTTCTCATGGTAATCCGGTGGTTTATTTTCCGAAAGGTCAAATTGATCTATAAAAGCATCCGGGAATTCAAAACGGATAAAATCCACAAATCGAGCGAAGAGGAGATTGATGTAGATTCCGATGTGTTTCGAGATGTGGAAGATGAGGTCAAGGAGTGGACAGAACTCAAACAAAAAGAAATCGATGAATTGCGTACGCTGGAAAATTACCGGCGTGAATACATCGGCAATGTGTCGCATGAATTGAAAACTCCGGTATTTAATGTCCAGGGCTATATCCAGACCCTCATCGATGGGGGGATCGATGATCCGGAAATTAATGAAAAATATCTGCAGCGTGCTGCTCACAATATAGATCGGTTGATTACTATCGTGGAGGACCTGGACGTAATCACTCGCCTGGAGTCCGGTGAATTGATCCTGGAAAAGCGGGTGTTCGATATCCGTAGTTTGGTGAGGGAGGTTTTTGAAGACCTTGAGTTCCAGGCCGGAGAAAAAGAGATCACACTGAAATTCAAAGAAGGTGCTGGAAATAGTTTTCAGGTCTTTGCAGATCGGGAATCCTTACGGACTGTTCTTATGAATCTGATCAGTAATTCGATAAAGTATGGAAAATCCGGGGGACGAACCAGTGTCGGGTTTTATGATATGGATCATCACATCCTGGTGGAAATTTCAGATAATGGTATTGGGATCGAACAGAATCACCTGCGCCATCTCTTTGATCGCTTCTACAGGGTGGATAAAAGCAGGTCACGTCATGAGGGTGGTTCCGGACTGGGGCTAGCCATCGTGAAGCATATCCTTGAAGCGCACAACGAACCGATTAATGTTCGGTCCACACCCGGGTTGGGTACTACATTTGGGTTTACCCTTCAGAAAGAACGGAGTACCGGGACAGGCATTATGCCATTATAATGTGACGTTGAAATAAGGACAGGAAAATCATAAATCCAGCGTCGCCAGGGGTTCGTGGTTCCTGACCGGTAAATCAGGTCTCGAATTCTGTAATCCGTACATACTTTCCCCACATTTGAATTCCGGCTGTATCAGGGACGATTTCTGCCCGGACTTCCACTTTTTTCCCCTCCATTTTCAATTGCTCGGGCATTTGAATCGGCACATATTTTTGACCATCTGTAGATTCAATTCCCCAGAATCCTGTTTCAAGGTTGATAAATTTAACCGTTCCCTTTATTTTCATGAGCCAGATGATTTTCTTTTTCAAGCAACATTTTCAACAACTGCTTTTGTTCCATAAAGGCAGATTGCAAACTTTCCATTTGATCGTGGAGAACACTCTCACTTTCCCGGAGAGAATGATCGAATGTGGAAATCCGTGTTTTTACATACCATACCTCGCGGATATCATTGATGTTGAGTCGGTAAGGTCGGTATTCCTCATTGTCCGATTTGAGCATCAGGTGGCGGTGCCTGCTGAGGTTGTTGATCACTCTCTTGATCACCACATTTCCTCTTGAAACGATGACATAGACATGGTTGTCCAATATGGAAGTCAACCAATCCCGTGGTTCGATAAATCGACATACGACCTTATCTCCAGGCTGGAGTAGGGGGGTCATGGAATCCCCGGATATATCAAACGATCTGAATGTTCCTTGTTGGAATTCGTATCCCGGCAGATGGTAGGCGGGAAGTTCCTGTACAAATTCCGGATCGATCACCTCACCGGCATATCCGGCCATGGCTGGTTCGGGAACGTGTAATATTCGTTCTTCATTGGCACTATCCGTGACAATCGTAAGCAAACGGAAGTGTTCTTCCTGCTCCGATTTCATAAACATCTTTCCCTCTCCCAGGTATAGGAAGGTAGGATTTATCCGGTAGGTTTCTACCGCATTCCTCAATGGCTCCATGGGGATATCCCTTTCGCCTTTCAATACTTTATTGAGGTTTTGAGGTAAATAATTGATCTCCAGAGCGAATTGCCGGCTCGATCGTACCCGTCCACTTTCTTTGAGAAAGTCGTGGCATTGGATAAACCTTTTGGTCACATCGCTGATCATGGTGTTGGGTAGGTTAGTGCATTTGAATAACAATTATAATATATAATTAGCTGAAATGCAAATCTTTTCATGGAAATGACCCGGCAATTGCCAAAAAGTCATCCGCATTGAGCGAAGCTCCTCCTATCAAACCTCCATCTACATTGGCCTGGGCAAATAATTCCGCGGCATTTTCGGGTTTACAACTGCCACCATACAGTATGGGTATTTCCTCAGCAAATTTATAATCGAAGTTTTTGCTGATTACCTCTCTGATAAATCCGTGCATTTCCCCTGCCTGCTCCGCAGTGGCTGTTTTCCCGGTACCAATTGCCCAGACGGGTTCATAAGCCACAATGACGTGTTTTCCTTCATCCCGTGAAAATTTACATATGGTTTCTTCCAACTGATGCTGGACCACCTTGAAATGATCACCCACTTCCCGTTGTTCCAGTTTTTCACCTACACACAGGATGACATCCAGACCCCCGGCCAGGGCAGCCCGCATTTTCTGGAATATAACCACGTTGTCTTCATGGAAATAAGTACGACGTTCGGAATGTCCTAAGATGGTATATTTGGCACCGGTGCTTTTGATCATACCCGCAGACACCGCACCGGTATAAGCCCCGGACTCTTTGGAATAACAATCCTGCGCACTAAGCAAAATATCATTTTTGTCGCGTATCTCTTCGTTAACGCTGGTTAAGTGCGTGTAGGGAGGAGCCAAAATGAGGGTAACGCCTTCCGGCACACGTTGCTCGGCAATGGACCTGGCCAATTGGCGACCTTCTTCCACCGAGGTATTCATTTTCCAGTTTCCGGCGACTATTTTTCTTCGCATGGTGTTTGATTGTTTGGTCAATAAAAAAAGATCAGGTTTTGGAAGTGGTTCCAAAACCTGAGTCAAAGGTAGAAAAATATGTGAAGATAATTTATGATATGAAGGCCATATATCAATTCCATACGGAAAGGCCTGCCTTCACCGCCAGGATTATTTCATAAACATCAATTCCCGGTATTTTACCATCGGCCAGTCTTTGTCGGCAACCAGGTATTCCAACCGATCCACGTAAACACGAATTTCTTCCATCAAAGGCAAAACTTCATAACAATATGCTTTGGCTTTTTCCTCCACGTCATCCAATTCGTTGGCTTTTCTACGTGCATTCGTCATTTCGTGTACTTTTTCGTAGATCATTCTGATGTTTTCAGAAATGTTTTTCACCAGTTCAGATTGTACTGAATAAGTATCAAGACCCAAATTTTTCTGCTTCTCGATATTGGTCAACACATCGTTTTGATAGCGGATGGCAGCAGGAAGAATGTGATTAATCACCATTTCTCCGAGTGTTCGGGATTCGATTTGCAAATGGAGAATATAGGTTTCGACCATTACCTCATAATGGGCATCCAGCTCCCGTGGACTTAACACACCGGTCTCGCTGAACAGTTTCCGGGCCTTTGGCGTGGTAAAGGACTGTAAAGCTTCAGGCGTTTTGGCCAGGTTGGGCAAGCCACGTCGTTCTGCTTCTTTTTTCCATTCCTCGCTATAACCATCCCCTTCAAACAACACGGCTTTGGATTCCAAAATATATTGTTTGATGACCTGCAATAATGCTGCTTCCTTGGGTATATCATTCTCCAGTTTTTCGGAAACCTTGTTATAGAAATCCTGTAACTGGTAACCCACGATGGTATTCATGATGGTCATGGGGGCAGCACAATTTTGCCGGGAACCCACCATGCGGATTTCAAACTTATTTCCAGTAAATGCAAATGGGGAAGTACGGTTACGGTCGGTGTTGTCTTTTTTGAGTTCCGGAATCTTCGCCAACAATTCCATGATGTCCTTGACTCCTTCTTCATCCGACAATTTTTCTTCCGCGATGTTATTGAGTACTTTGGTTAGGAATTCCCCGATAAATACCGAAACGATGGCTGGTGGTGCTTCGTTGGCACCAAGGCGGTGATCGTTGGAGGCAGAGGCGACGCTGGCACGAAGGAGGTCGGCATATTCATGTACAGCGCGAATGGTAGTCACAAAAAATGTCAAAAATTCAAGGCTTTTTCCAGGGTTCGTACCTGGGGAAAGCAGGTTCTTCCCCGTGTTGGTGGACATAGACCAGTTGTTGTGTTTGCCCGATCCATTGACACCGTCGAATGGTTTTTCATGCAACAATACCCGGAGTTTGTGCCTTACTGCTACCCGGTCCATCAGATCCATCAACAATTGATTGTGGTCTATGGCTACGTTGACCTCCTCAAACATGGGGGCAAGTTCATACTGTCCCGGGCCGACTTCGTTGTGACGTGTACGAACCGGGATCCCGAGTTTGTGGCATTCTTTTTCCAGATCCCTCATAAAGGCATACACCCGGTCGGGGATCAAACCAAAATAGTGGTCCTCAAGTTGCTGTCCTTTGGGTGAATTCTTACCTACCAAGGTCCGGCCGGTCAGCATAAGGTCGGGACGTGCATAAAACAAAGCCTCATCAACCAGGAAGTATTCCTGTTCCCATCCCAGAGTGACATTTACTTTTTTTACCCGAGCGTTGGATTCGAACAGATGGCAAACTTTCAAAGCAGATTTGGATAGGAATTCCTCGGATTTTAACAAGGGCAGCTTATAATCCAGCGCTTCACCGCCATAGGTTACAAAAATGGTAGGTATGCACAGCGTTTTGCCTTCGCCAATCTCCAGGATAAAGGCAGGGGAGGAGGGATCCCATGCGGTATAACCCCGTGCTTCAAAAGTGGATCGAAGTCCACCACCAGGAAATGAAGATCCGTCAGGTTCTTGCTGGGCTAAAGCACTTCCGCTAAATTCTTCCAGTACTGATCCGTCCGGAGTCACTGTGAAAAAGGAATCGTGCTTCTCAGCAGTTCGACCGGTCAGTGGTTGAAACCAGTGCGCATAATGCGTGGCTCCTTTGTCCATAGCCCATCTTTGCATGCCCTTGGCTACATCTTCAGCCAGTGAACGGGATAAGTTTTTCCCTTCCCGAATGGCTTCCTTCAACAAATCATAAGTGTCTCGTGATAAATACTTGGCCATGGCCTCGTCCCCGAAAGTATTGCATCCAAAATAAGAGGATATGTTGGTGGTCGGGGATTTGAGCGCCCCATTTTCATGCGAACTCCGATCGATAATGGCTTCTAATGCGGAAAAACGTGGTGTGTCCATACAGCAGAATTTAATATTTGGTTGTCGAATGGTACAAAGGTATCTGTTGCTCCCCGCATAACGCAATTGATGTTTTTTGGAATTGTTTTTTTCAATTTTAGCATATTTATGGTTATATTTGACTATCAGACATTTATGAATGTCATTTTGTGAATTCCAAGTGTAAAGACATGTGGATCAAATTACTGTCGTGGTTGATTTTCTTCATGATGTTGATTCCTTACAGACCGGCCTGGAGTCAGTACGAACAGGATCAGGTCGCTGAGTTCCTGGACAATTTGCCCGAAGAAGTACTCGAACAATTGGAAGACCACGTAGGTATGATCGAGGACCTTACTTATTTGTCTCAAAATCCACTTGATCTCAACACAGCCAGTAAAACAGATCTCCAGGCACTGGCTAGGTTGAATCCCGCTGATATCCACGCACTGCTCCTCTACAGGGATAGTTTTGGTCCGATCATACATATCAATGAACTACAGGTTGTTAACGGTTTTAGTTTCGATAAAATTCAACAAATTGCCCCGTTTGTGGAAGTCCGGCCAGGTTCAGAACGCAAGCAGGAGGGTGCCGGGTATGTTCTTGTCCGATCGGACGCATATCTTCCAAGGCGCATGGGTTTCCGTTCTACGGATGACCAGGCCTCGCCATACGAGTCCGGACCCTTTGGACTATTGGTGAAATGGAGAAAATACCACACGAGAAGATTTAGCTGGGGTGGAAGTCTGGAGCTTGATGCTGGTGAGAAATTTAATTTTTCGGGCCAGCCGGGTTTCGACCATATCCATTTTCATTATTATAAAACCGACCGGCCAGGTTGGTTAAAAACCTGGACAGCGGGGGACTACAGGATCAGTTTGGGCCAGGGTTTGCTTCAATATCAGGGATTTGCCGTTACCAAATCCTCTAACCCGCTTATAGTCAAAAGAGTATCCCCGGTTATCCAGCCCTATACAGGAACCAGTGAATATTATTACTTACGAGGTGGCGCGGTAGAAATTGCCACCAACCCAGATCTTAGGCAATTCCTATTTATGCATTACCAAAAACGGGATGCCACCCTCAGATGGGACGATTTCAATGACCAGGCTTATTTTAGTGCCTTCAAAACAGATGGTTACCACCGTACACCGTCAGAAAAAGACAAACGACGGAAGGTGGGTGAATTCATAGCAGGCCACAGACTACAATGGAGCCATCAAAGATCTGAAATAGGGCTCAATACGATTTTTCATCAATTTTCAATACCCTATAAACCAATATCCCGGATTGATAATTTGCACCGGCTCAACGGAAAAAGATTGATGGGCCACTCTCTGGATTTTGGTGGATACCTTGGAAATGTTCATGTTTTTGGAGAGGTGGCCACACAAAATTACCGATTTCCCGCATTTATGATTGCTGCATTATTTAGCCTGCATTCTAAGCTCGATGGTGGAGTGCTGATCCGACGCTATCCTTCTTATTATGCCCCCATTTATGCCAATGCATTTTCAGCCAGAACATTACCCAACAATGAATCCGGGATTTATATCGGTTTGAATTATCACCTGGGGCCTTATAGCAGAATCTCCCTGTATCTGGATAGTTGGAAAGGGCTGTGGCCCACTTTTGTAGCGCATGGCCCCACCTTTGATCAGGATGTGTATTTTCGGGTAGAACTGGCACGGAAACGTCAATGGGAAGCCTACGGTCAACTCAAATTCCGGCACCGGGGCACCAATAGTGCCAATGTATTTCCGGTTTACCAGACCATCCACTACCGCAATCAGCTCAACCTGCGCTTACAATTTCGGAAAATAGCATACCAGAAATGGCGGTGGACCAACCGCCTGGAAATGAATTGGGTACATCCTCAGGATTTACCCAAAGAATGGGGTGTGATGGGGTTTTCCGATCTGCTCTGGTCGGAGATAGGTAAATCGGTATCACTTTCTCTGCGACTGGCCTATTTCCACACCCAATCCTATTTGAGTCGTGTTTATTCGTATGAGCCTGATATTCTTTACAGTTTCAGTATACCGGCATTTTACGGACAGGGTTGGCGGTTTGCCCTTCGTAGTAGCTATCGTTTCCCCAGCGGACTGAGGATTGAAATGCGCACTGGCTGGACCTGGCAACCAGGCGAGGATGAAGTGGGGAGTGGTCACAACGCAGTGCCCGGACCCATTAGCCAGCAATTGAAATTGCAATTGATGTATAAATTCTAAATTTATGTGATGACTCCTTTCCTTCCGGGCTCTTTATCTTTACTCACTTTTTTTGTCAGCATGGTATGGTGCATTCATGGAATGACCTTCTGTTAATTCTGAAGCGCATTCCGGGGTTGTGTCCCTTTATGGGTGTTGTCTAATAGTCGGGATTAAAGAAGTTCCAGGTCTTAAATTCTGGTGCTTTAGATATGTAAATAATTATAAATCACTACCTTTATCCACATTGAAGAATACCGAAAAGGATCAAGTATGATCACGCCAAAGCGGAAATACGCCATCATCGATGTGGAGACAACCGGTGGAAGTCCGAGACAGGAACGTATAACTGAGATAGCCATCGCAATCCACGATGGGCAAAGCGTTGTCGGCACGTTTGAAAGCCTGATCAACCCCGAGCGGACCATACCTCCATTTATCCAAAAACTCACTGGGATAACGGATCCTATGGTGGAATCTGCCCCCTATTTTTATGAAATAGCGAAGAAAATCGTGGAAATGACAGAGGGCTGCATTTTTGTTGCCCACAATGTCAAATTTGACTATATGTTTGTACGAAGTGAGTTTGAACGGTTGGGGTATTCCTATCAAAGAAAACAATTGTGCACCAAGCAATTATCCAGAAAACTGTTTCCGGAAATAGGGCGATACAGTCTGGACAAATTGATCGAGTTTTTTGGGATCCAATGCGAGGTAAGGCATCGTGCCATGGCCGACGTGTTAGCTACTGTGGAAGTTTTTGACCATCTTATCCGGGCGGATAGTCAGGTGGGATGCTTTACAGCACAGATCAATCAGGGCGTTAGACTGAGCAAACTTCCGGGTTCCATAACCCTGGAGGACATGCATCAGATACCTGAAACAGCAGGTATTTATTATTTCTTCGGACAAAACGATCATTTGCTGTACGTAGGGAAGAGTAAGAATATTCAAAAAAGAGTGCTGCAGCATTTTTCAAAACCAACCACCAAATCCTGGAAATTTCTTTCCAGAACTCAAAGGATTGATTATGAAGAAACGGGAAGTGAAATTGCTGCCATCCTCCTCGAAGATGAGGTGATCAAGAGGCAGCGGCCAGAATATAATGTGGCTCAGCGAAAAAATCTCAAACCCTATGGCCTCCGTATTGTGGAGGAGGATAGGGATCCGTTTTTTTATCTTGAATTGCACCCCGTCGAGAATGATGATGAATCGGGTTTTGTCAAAACCTACAAAAATGTACGTACGGGGAGGAACCATTTGAAGGCCTTGCTAGAACACTTCAACCTTCATGAGGTCTTACGTATGGAACGAAAAGGCCCATCGATTTTTATGAGGAATGGGCATATATCTGAATCTGAAAAACACTTGTGGGAAGATCAGTTCAGGAAGTTGAAAACTACCCTTCACGATCGGGAGCGATTTCATTGTGTGGTTATCGATGATAGTTTTTCACATCATCAGGCGATGTGCTTTGTATTTCAGAAAGGATTTTTGGTTAAGAAGGGCATGATCGATGTGGAAGAAGTATGGTCCGACCAACAACTAGGAAACCTCGAAGATCATCATCTGCCTAATTCGATGAACGACCAAATTATTGCATTCATAGAGAAATACCAACATCGATACAAAATTCTAAAACTGCAACGGGAGCGTATCCTGTAGGGGTTTTTTAGTTGTAAAGCATTTAGAATGAAATATGCCAATATATTTTGGGTGTGTATAGGTTTTTTGATGACGGGGCTTCCGCTTCAGGCACAAAAGGAAACTTCGGTAGTTGTTCGGGTTCTCGCCAAAGATGCGAAGTGGATCGGAAACAGTATGGGAGGAGTGGAAATTGCAATCAAAGATCTGATGACGGGAGAATTGCTGGCTTTCGGAAGGACCGTGGGCGAAACCGGTAATACAGATCTTTTGGTATTACAGGATAAAAAAAGGTATGGGACCCTAAGTACACCGGGGTCAGCAGCATTCAAAGCTAACCTGACGCTCCATAAACCGGTTTTCGTAGAAGTAACGGCTACCTTCAGATCCGCGTATTCCGGCATGCCTGTTTCAGCCAGCCAACAGCGTTGGTTGATACCCGGAAAACCTTTATCTGACGATGGTATTGTAATCGAATTGCCGGGTTTTGCCATGAGGATCAATCATCCTATGCCACATCAGACAGTTTCCCTGGAGAATAAGGAGGAGGTCAGGATTGATTTGTTTATGATCATGCTTTGTGGATGTCCCATTGAGTCGGGGGGAACTTGGGACAGCGATTCAATGGAAATTGAAGCTATGATATACCAGGATGAAAAATGGATCCGGAACATTCCTTTTACCCACCGCTCGACCAATCATTTCACAGCCGATCTCTCTACTTTGTCCATAGGGAGTTATCAGGTATTTGTATCGGCCTACGATCCTAGGTCCGGGAATACCGGAGTAGAGAAAATCCAGGTTACCATCCGGGAATAATAAAATTTGCCTGATCCCAAAATTCCCCGTATCATTATGGTTCACTGAAAATGAAAATATGTTAGGACTCAAATTGCCGACCGACCCTAGATGGGTAGATCTGGCAGGTAAAAGCCTGGAGGATATTTTGACCGACCATGCGTATTGTGAACAAAAGGCAGCTACGCAATGTATTTCCCTGATTCAATTGTATCCGGATAAGGTACAACTCGTAGAGGAGGTGGCGCCGGTGGTGACAGAAGAATGGGGGCACTTTAGAATGGTGATTGCGGAGTTGAAAAAACGGAATCTCCAACTGGGGTTTCAACGTAAGGATGAGTATGTAATAGAGTTGAATAAATTCGTACGAAAGGGAGGTTCCCGGGAAAATCGATTGATCGAAAAATTATTGGTTTGTGCTTTGATCGAAGCGAGGAGTTGCGAACGATTTCGATTGTTGTCCCTGGGTCTCGATGATCCCGCTTTGCGTGATTTTTATCACAAATTTATGGTATCCGAAGCGGGGCATTACCGGATGTTTCTTAATCTGGCGGAAACATACGGAGGTAAAACGCAGGTTCGTCAGCGTTGGCAGGAATTTCTGGATTACGAGGCCGAAATTATGAAAAATTTAACCCTTCGGGGAGATCGAATGCACTAATTAATAAGCTATTCCATGGCCGGTTCCATATCCTTACTCCGATTGGATGACCAGTTCAATGCCACGCTGGATGAACTGGAAAACACGACCGACCATTACTTTATTACCGGGAGAGCAGGGACCGGCAAGTCCACCCTGCTTCGACTATGGAGGCGAAGTAGCCGCAAAAAAGTGATCGTTCTGGCACCCACGGGATCAGCAGCCCTCCAGGTCGATGGACAAACCATACATTCATTTTTTGGCTTTCCACCCCGGATGATGCATCCTGATGAATTGAAACCAATGCGCCAACGTAAACTGGTTAAATCACTGGAGGCCATCATTATCGATGAAATTTCAATGGTAAGGGCGGATATGATCGATCAGATCGATGTGATACTTCGGTTGACCCGGGGCGTGGATCTGCCATTTGGCGGTATCCAAATGGTGTTTTTCGGCGACCTATTCCAATTGCCACCCATCGTCTCGAGTGAGGTGGAACGGATATATCTGAATGAGAATTACGACTCCCCTTATTTTTTTTCGGCCCATGTGTGGAAGCAGGATATTACACTGGTAGGAATTGAACTGACCAAAATTTATCGACAGGAAGAATTGGATTTCCTCCGGCTGCTGGAGGAAATTCGATACGATAATACGGATCAGGATACCCTGGATGCCATCAATACCCGGTACCATCCCTCCGGTGCCATCCCCCCGCATACCATTACCATATGCGCTCGTCGGTACCTGGCGGATGTCATCAATCGGAAGAGATTGCAAGAGCTGCCAGGGCTAGCCAGGATTTTTCAGGCTACCATATCCGGTAATTTTAGCAGATCGACCAGTCCCGCTCCTCCGGAATTGATTCTCAAGGAAGGAGCTCAGGTGATGTTTGTACGAAACGATCCATTAAAGAAATATGTCAATGGTACCTTGGGTGAGGTTGATTCCATTACTGAGAACAACATAAGGGTGGTGTTGGCCGATAATCATGCCAATGTGGTGGAAGTGGAAAAGTGCACCTGGGAGACCATTCGTTATGCGATGGATGCTGATGGAAGCATCGTGTCGGAAGTCACCGGAACTTTTGAGCAGTATCCGCTCAATCTGGCATGGGCGATAACTATACACAAAAGTCAGGGTATGACATTTCGCAGTGTTTGTATTGATATGGGAGGGGGTGCTTTTGATTTTGGCCAGACTTATGTGGCTTTGAGCCGATGTACCCATCTTGGAGGGATATATCTTCGTAGACCATTGCGTCCGGAAGACATTCAAACCGATGAAAGAATTGTTCAATTTTATAGAAAAATGTTTTAATTTTAGCCAATAACGTCAAAATGAAATTTTCATGAGAGGCATAAACGCTCAAAAAAGCAGAAAAAAAAGAGAAAGCGAAAAAGCGAAGGGATTCCAGAAGAAATTTTATCTCATCGTGGGTATTGTCACCCTGATTCTTGCTATATTAGTATACCTGGCTTACAGTAGTTATTGATGTCAGCCGCATTGATGCAAACGTTTATGAAGCCCTATTTCCATAGAGTGTACTTCTCAGGACTCTGTGGAAAAGGAGCTGTATGGCACCTATATAGGGTGATGTATGATCGTTCCTACACGAAGCATTCAGGCATAGGATATGACCAGGGAAATTCCCGGTCTTATGGTTTCTGTGTTGGACGAAAAAAATACCTCAGTTGACATTTCTTTCAATCATGTAGAAAAAAATACATTGATTAGTCATTCAAATATTTGCACGCATTTTATACATTTATTGCATAATGGACTACTCGAACACGCTCCGAATAAATTTAGCTTTTTTTCACCCTGGTCATCTGCTCAGCCGGGTGCATCTCTTTGCAGATCGTGATTACTTGGTTACGAAACGGTACAGGCCACTTATGAATTTTATCCTCCCCTTTAAAAAAGAAATTCCGAGTCCCATTATCCTCAGAAGTGACAGCCTTTTTGCCACACGGTTTTTGAACTTGTGGTTGCGTTACCAAAATCCTATCTAACCGTCATGATAAATCAACGTTTCATTGTTCCATTTCAAAGGTTTATACATTCTGAAAGCTCCAGTGGGTTTCTGCTTTTTGCAGCATCTGTTTTTGCACTTATCTGGGCAAACTCTCCCTGGGGAGATATATACCGAGCATTGTGGGAGTATCATATCGGTTTCAAAACCGAACATATAGAATTGTACAAGCCCCTCGTCCTGTGGATTAATGATGGATTGATGGCGGTATTCTTTTTCCTCATAGGCTTAGAGGTCAAGCGGGAAGTTTTATTGGGTGAGCTCAACACCAGGAAAAAACTGGCCTTCCCTTTACTAGGAGCACTGGGAGGAATTATATTCCCGATTTTGATATTTTTTATTCTCAATGACAATCCGGACACTGCCAGAGGTTGGGCTATTCCAATGGCCACAGACATTGCTTTTGCTCTGGCCATTGTCAAGGTATTGGGCAATAAAGTCCCATTCAGTCTGAAAGTCTTCATCACTGCCTTTGCAATCGTCGATGATATTGCGGCCGTGTTGGTCATCGCCATTTTCTACAGCAGCACACTCAATCTGGTGTACCTGTTTATCGCATTTCTGTTGTTGTGCCTTGTTTATTATTTGACTTACAAGGGATTATATAATTACTATTTTACATTTTTGATCGCTATTATCGTGTGGTTCCTGTTGTTTTTCGGAGGGATTCACCCGACTCTGGCCGGGGTGTTTATGGCTTTTGCTATTGCAATCAAACAAAAAGCTACTACCCGGGATTTTGTGGCTAAATCTCTGGAAATTACAGATCAGCTTCGACATTGTGATGATATCGAGGAACCAATACTGACAAAAGATCAAATACATACAGTATCGAAGATGAAGCAATGGCTTTCCCGGTATGAATCCCCCTTGCAACGGATGGAGCACCAGTTGCATGGCATGGTTTCCTTTTTTATAATGCCGGTTTTCGCTCTGGCCAATGCAGGGTTGGAATTTAGTATGGACACCCTGGACTTCCAATTCGTGTGGGTCATAGCTATGGCATTGTTTGTAGGGAAAAGCATTGGTATATTCAGTTTCGTGGAATTGGCCAAAAGGTTGAATATTGTGACGCTTTCCCGTGAAGTGAATAAACGTCATATATTGGGGATAGCTTTTATTGCCGGTGTGGGGTTTACCATGTCCTTGTTTATCGCCGGACTAGCATTTGAGGCCGATCACGCTCATCTTGATTCCGCTAAGCTCGGGGTGTTTTTGGGCTCTGTCATATCGGGAATTACCGGATTCGTAATCCTCAAATTGAATAAAATCAGGAAATAACTTCGTCGGAATGGTATAACCACACTTCCATTTGAGCCGGACCATGTGCCCCCCGGACAAGAATCTGTGCTATATCGGCAGTGGCTGAAGGACCTGCGATAAAAATCCCAAATCCGACTGAGGCCAGATTAATCCGATTATAAGCTTCATGCATATTGCTAACCAATCTATGGAACGGAACCAGGGCAATCAATTTGTGGCCCAGAAATAAACTGCTCCGGTCCGAAATTTCTTTGTCGGAGATAAATACAGCTCCGTTCTCAGCCACAGCCCACCGCGCTTCCAGGACGGTAATGTCGGGCTCCTTATCATTTGCCTGGATCCCGGTGTGATGGACAAAATCGCGCACGGTCATCGCATTATCTAAATTGGCCAGTTCAGCGATGGCCTCTTCGCGTGACGAAAAAAAGCGGGCCAATCCGCCGATTGCTTCCAACCGCATGGCAAATTTATCTGCCCGATCATCCCGAAAATCTTCCACAACCGGTTTAGCCTGCTCAGGAAGATCTGTGGGGGTGGGGAGATTTTGGCGTACAGATTGGAGGATTCTATCCCTGCTGCTCATTTCTTTTGTTTTTGTGATTCTTGAGGTACCACGTTCTGAAACTTTCCTCAGGAGGTGGAGGAAGTTCCCGTCCACGAGTCCAGTCGGTAATACTTCGGCGTGCCATCCCTGGAAACCAAGACAGCAGTTTTCTCGCTGCTCCGCCTGTCCATCGGTACCATCGCGGCCGGGAAAGAATGTTTGCCCCTATTTTCATGGGCACGGTCTTTTTGGTTTCCGCCTTACCTGCGCTTACAATGACTTCACGCCATTTGAGAAGTTGCCCGTGGATATCGATCTTTACAGGGCAGACAGCACTGCATGATCCGCACAATGAAGAGGCAAATGGCAGATCGTCATATTCCTCAAAATTCCGGGCAGGAGCAATGATACTACCAATCGGTCCTGGAACGGTATATCCGTAGCTATGACCACCTCCGGAGCGAAATACAGGGCAGGTATTCATGCAGGCTCCGCAACGGATACATTTTAGCGCTTCCCAGAAATCGGGCATGCCCAGATGGGTTGATCTGCCATTATCCACCAGGATAAGGTGCATTTCACTTCCTGGCCGGGGTTTTTGATAGTGGCTGGTGTACGTGGTAATTCTCTGGCCCGTGGCACTCCGTGCCAGAAGGCGTATAAAAATGCCCAGGTCTTCCTGGCGGGGGATGAGTTTTTCAATTCCCATGCAATGAATCTGGACTGGTGCTTTATTGACACCGAGATCAGCATTGCCTTCGTTGGTACAGATGGTAACGGAGCCTGTTTCAGCTACGCCAAAATTAACACCAGTTATAGCCGCTTTGGCCTGCATAAATCGATTTCGTAAATCTTTTCTGGCAGAAAGGGTCAGGTACCTGGCATCGAGGTTGCCAGGTTCGGTATGCATAGTGTGATGAAAAAGATCCGAAATTTCTTCCCGTGTTTTGTGCATAGCCGGAACTACGATATGGCTGGGAGGCTCTTTGGCCAACTGGACTATGCGTTCGCCCAGATCGGTATCATATACTTCTATGCCTCTTTGTTCCAGGTATTCGTTGAGCCCGCACTCTTCTGTGAGCATCGACTTACTCTTGACGATGTAAGGGACCTCATGTTCGTGAAGAATTTGGTAAACATGTTCGTTGAGTTCCCGACTATCCCAGGCCCAGTGAACATGAACGCCATTGGCCAGGGCCCGGGATTCAAATTCTTCTAGATAGGTGTCGAGATGAGTTAACGTGTGTAATTTAATGCGGGAAGCGTATTCACGCAGCTGTTCAAATTCGACCACTTCCTGAACGGCCAGGTCTCTTTTTTGTCTGAGGTGGATCGCAGCATGGTGTTGGGCTTTGGGTGACGGGGAACGGTGAATATACCGGTCGGCCGCATCCGCATGTTTCAGGCGTTTCATGGCCAGAGATTTGCGACGAGTTCCGCCAGGTGAAGAAATTGGAGGTCATCCCCTCGATGTCGGGCGATTCCCTCCAGGTGCATCAGACAGGAACTATCCATAGACACGATATAGCGGGCTTTGTGGTTTAGATGGTCATCAAGTCTGCGTTCTCCCATATCGATCGAAACCGCGCTTTCAAATACCGAAAAAGTTCCTCCAAACCCACAACATTCATCCACATTGTCCAACGGGACGATATGAAGATCCGGTATGGCGTCCAGGATGGGTTGGATTTTGGAAAAATAGGGTTGTACCAATTCGCTTGGCGAAGCTATACCAAGTCCTCTCAAAGCATGGCAGGAATAATGCAGACCAATGGCGTGAGGAAATGGCTTGAGCGTGGGCGGGAAATTTTGTTGTTCAGATAAAAAACTAAACAATTCATACACCTGTGGCTCATCTGAATGGTCACCCATTTTTTCGTGATCGACAAGATGGTGTACGCAACTGCCTGAAGGTCCGACCACCACATCATATCCTGCAAAAACCCGTCTGAAGTTTTCTGTAACTTTGTGTCCTTCATTGACAAAGCCGGAATTCACCATGGGCTGGCCACAACATGTTTGATCGATGGGGTATTCCACTTTGTAACCCAAATTTTCCAGGATCTTCAGTGTGGATTTCCCCACATTGGGAAAAAACTGGTCGATGTAGCAAGGGACAAATAAACCGATTTTCATAACTGACTCCTAAGAAACATAATTCTTAAGAAAGAACCAAAATTTTTCTCAGACCCGGGATGACAACAGGCAAGTAAAAAATTTTTATTCCCCGGAGATCCGGATCATTGATCATTTTATCTTACCAATCACCTCCAGGGTTTTCTCCAGACCCGTTTTGGCCACCTCGAGCATATCCCTTTTATAATATTCGGGATTGTACAGTTCCAGTGAAACACAGCCCTCATATCCGGTAGCCTTAAGATCACTGAGTATTTTGGGAAGGGGTAAAATGCCGTCTCCAGGAAACACGCGGTCCTTATCCCTCATATCCTTTCTGGCCATGTTTTGGGGGGCGTCATTGAATTGGAAAATGGCGATGGCATTGCCCTTCAGAAGTTTGAGCCCTTCAAATCCACCTCCACTAATATACATATGGAATACGTCGGGGATAATTCGTGCCTCCGGATGATCAGCGTCAGAGGCTATCTCGAGCGCCTGCCCCATGGTCTTGAGCGGGAACATCTCGACAAAAACCAGTGCCGGTTTTACCTGATAATCTTTTATTCCGATATCAATCAGTCTGCGGTAACAATCTGCTACGAACCGCCGGTCATAATTCTCACCCACCTGGTTGGGAATGGCCTGCACAAACTCACATCCAATTTCAGAGGCCATTCTCATGCGCTCCCGCGTTCCCTCCAGAGAGGCCTGAAATTGCGCTTCGTCAGCGGGCAGACATCCCCACAAACCGATCATACTCGGAACAAAAAGTCCTTTGTCCGTGATGTATTTTTTCATTTCCTTCAGGTCACCTCCCGAAGCTTCAAAATCTCTCAGATCGCTGTCCCAGGGTTCGATGGCATCATAACCGGCTTCTGCAGCAAGGTCAACCTTTTCCTTCAGGGTTTTTACTGGCCTTATGGTAGCAAAATCCAGACAGATCGGCCAGGGACTGCGACCGTTTTGATATGACCACCTCGGAGTGGCGGCCGACAGGGGAGTAGCTCGGGTTGTAGTAACAGCAGCACCAGCAAGTAGGGAGGTTGTGACAAATTTTCTTCGGTTCATTGGTAAGATTCGTGCGATTAAAAATCCTGAATATACCATTTTTTTTTATCATACAAATGAATGGCAAACCACGGTTATATTCCTTCTTGTCTCAATTACCAGGGTCGGTGGGATCGGAACGCTGCCTGAAATCACCTTTTGTAAAATTTATAATATCTTTGCTGCCATTGAATTTACCATACCCGATATAGCAATTCCGGTACCTATATTCCAGGTGTAAATTTCAATAAAAAGGCTCCGGAAACCGGGCTATTCATCCAAGGGATAGCCGGATCAAATTATACTACAATTAATATGGATTCATGATGGAACACAGTCGATCGTTTATGACGCCGATTTTTTTTCTGACCAACAGGATGGTTTTTCTCATATTTATTTTATTGCTGGCTTTTAACCTCGGTATGGCGCAATCTCCTGATAGTAAACCTGCCGGACAGGATAGCACAGCGGCCCAAAAAGATAGTATTGCCCAGGATAGCACCAAAAGTAAGGAGAAAACTTTCTCTGATTACATTACGAAGGATGCTGTGTCCATGGCAGGTATGCTGACGGTTCACAAGGTGAAGGATAAGTATTATTTTGAACTGCCCGATTCGATTTTTCACCGGGATATTATGGCCGTGACGAGAATCGCGAAAACCCCTACAGGGGCTGGTTATGGGGGGGAACAAACCAATAGACAGGTGCTGAGATTCATTAAGGGACCGGAGAAAAAAGTGTTTTTGAAAGTCATTACCTACGTCAATGTGGCAGAGGATACCACCCAGGCTATCCATGCCGCCGTGACAAATTCCAATATGCAACCGATTATCGGAGCATTTGACATCAAGGCTACGAAGAAGGATACTTCGGTGCTGATCGAAGTAACCGATTTTCTTAAAAAGCCCAATCAGGCTTTTGAACTGCCTCCGCTGACCAAACAACGATATAAAATCAAAAGTCAGGCCAATGACAGAACGTATATACAAAGTGTGCGTGCATATCCCATTAATGTGGAAGTTCGGGTGGTCCGCACCTATGAGGTGAACCCCCCTTCGCTGGGTTCCGGCAATAGCCAGACCATTGACCTGAATGCCGGCATTCATGCCGGGGTGGTGACCTTTGAACTCAATACCTCTATGGTATTGTTGCCCAAAGAACCAATGCGACGCAGATTTTTTGACCAGCGCGTCGGGATATTTTCCAACAGTTATACCGTATATAATGATGAGGGCCAAAAGGCTGACCAACAGACCTTTACGGTACGGTGGAGGCTGGAGCCAAAAAACGATGCGGATGCCCGGCGACAGCAAAATGGCGAGGCGATCGAACCGAAAAAACCCATTGTATTCTATATCGATCCCGCTACCCCTAAAAAGTGGAGAGAATATCTCAAAAAGGGGGTGGAGGACTGGCAGCCCGCATTTGAACAGGCAGGATGGAAGAATGCGATCCAGGCTAAGGATTGGCCCGAAAATGACACCACCATGAGCCTGGAGGATGCCCGGTTCTCAGTCATCCGGTATTTTGCTTCGGATATTCAAAATGCATATGGCCCCAACGTGCATGATCCAAGATCCGGAGAAATCATTGAAAGCCATATAGGATGGTATCACAATGTGATGAAATTGCTTAAAAACTGGTACACTACGCAGGCGGGAGTTACCGATCCCCGGTCACGAAAGAATGTGTTTGATGATGAATTGATGGGGGAACTTATTCGTTTCGTATCGGCGCATGAGGTGGGACATACGATAGGTTTGCGTCACAACTTTGGAGCCAGCCATGCCACACCGGTTGAGAAATTGCGCGACCCGGAATGGCTGGCTGAGCATGGACACACCTCCTCAATTATGGATTATGCGCGATTTAACTATGTGGCACAGGAAGGGGATGGGGTAACCAACCTCTTCCCTGGTGTAGGGGCATACGACAAGTGGGCGGTGGAATGGAACTATAAACCCATATATGGAACTTCGGGACCGGAAGAGGATAAGAAAATACTCAACCAATGGTATCTGGAACGGGCGGCTGATAATCCCGCGCTTCATTTTCTGACCGAGCGAAGTTCCTTTGATCCCAGAGCGCAGAATGAAGATCTCGGAGACAATAGTATGAAGGCTTCGGAGTACGGCATCATTAATTTGAAAAAAATTATGCCACAGGTCATTGAATGGACGCGCGAGGAAGCCAGTCAGTATGGGGAAGGAAAAGAGTTGTATTCCAATATTACGACTCAATTCATGCGATATATGGGCCACGTGACCAAATGGGTAGGCGGTATATTTGATACGCCGAAGACGTATGAACAGGATGGAGCTGTTTTTGAACCTGCACCCAGGCATATGCAGAAGGAAGCTGTGGCCTTCCTGCATAGGCAGTTCTTCAACGAGCCAATGTGGTTGTTCCCCACCGAAATTCGAAACCGACTCCATCCCGACCAGGGTGTAGCGGCGCTGGCAGGGTGGCATGGAAGAATTATTGATCAGTTATACGCCACAGACAGACTTCAAAGGCTGATCGATGCGGAGGCTGCCTACGGTTCCAGGGTGTATGGTTTTGAGGAATTTTTCGATGATATGGAAAAAGGGATATGGGCAGAATTGGACAACAATAATCCCACCACGGTTTACAGGAGGAATCTGCAAAAACTGCATCTGGAAAAACTGATCGAGTTGACCAAACCCGCCAATGCCAGTTCAGGGGTTATTTCCACTTTTGTCCGGACTACGGGATCTGTGAATCCCGTGATGTCGGATATCCGGTCAATCAGTATCGGAAGATTAGCCGATTTGCAGCGTAAATTGAAAAAAGCACAGCGAAAAACCAGCGATTCAATGACCAAATACCATTATCTGGATTGTATGAAAAGGATCGAGGATGTGATGGAAGGTAAAGGTTAGAATATATAGGTGTGTAAATGTTTGGGCCAATAGCGGTAATTCTTGGGGTCAGGACATTAGGGAAACACGGCCGTGCCCGTTGCAAATATAAAAAGGAAGGTACGGGCGTACCTTCCTTTAAAAAGAAGCCTAATAACGGGGAGATAGGGAGTGTTTAGATTTTCCGGGATCCGGTTGAGATAAGCCACCGGACATACAATTGGACCATTATCCCGATCTGCGTTCGAATCCCGGATATCTTTTCATGCCTATGATAATCTTTATTCCAGTTCGAAAGCGATGATTCAGCGGGATAAAAAAAAATGATTTGAAATGTGGTAATGATTTTCACCTTTCAGAAGTATGCCCCGCCATGTTTTAACTTCATAAAATCATGGCGGGATACTTCATCATTTAGGCAGGTGATAAATCATGATACGCAGGTATCTGATGTTCTTTGATATCAAGCCCTTCTATTTCTATCTCCTCACTTACTCTGAGTCCCATAGTCATCTTGACAATATAGGTGATCGCATATATAAAGATAAGCGTGGCGATACCTATGCTTACAATCCCTATTGCTTGGTACCCGAGTTGGGCTACCCCGGCCATTGAACCGAAAATACCGACGGCAAGGGTTCCCCAGATGCCACATACCAGGTGTACGGAGGTGGCACCAACCGGATCATCAATTTTAATACGGTCAAAAAATACGACCGAAAACGGAATGATAACACCGGCAATGACACCGATAATCACAGATTCAAATGGCGACATCAGGTCAGCACCGGCAGTAATCCCTACCAATCCACCCAGGATCCCGTTGAGCACCATGGACAAATCATTTGATTTGAACAGGTAACCTGTACAGAAATAGCATCCAATAGCGCCAGCAGCTCCAGCCAGCGCTGTGTTGACAAACACCAGAGACACCGTATCGGGATCAGCCGACAAAACGGAGCCTCCATTGAATCCAAACCAGCCAAACCACAACAATAGAACGCCTACTGCAGCAAGAGGAATATTGTGTCCGGGGATCGGATTGATTCGCTTTCCGGAGTATTTGCCAAGACGTGGACCGAGCAGATATACTACAGCCAGGGCTCCCCATCCTCCTACAGAATGCACCAGGGTAGAACCTGCGAAGTCATAAAATCCCAATTGATCCAGCCATCCTCCACCCCATTTCCACATTCCGGTGATGGGATAAGATATCGATACAAATAATAAGCAAATTACCAAAAAGCTATTGAGTTTGATCCTCTCTGCTACAGCGCCGGAAACGATGGTACAACAGGTTGCAGCGAACATGGCCTGGAAAATAAAATCGGTCCAGTATGTATAATTTCCATCCGCATATCCTATGGATTCACCCGCTGGAAGGGACAACCCGATCTGGGAGAAACCGATAAGTCCGTTCCAGGATTCGCCCGGGTACATCAGGCTGAATCCGATGATATAATAGCTGACCAGGCCAATGGCGAGGATCATAACATTTTTGAATATAATATTGACTGCATTTTTCCGGCGTACAAGGCCCGCTTCCAGCGTAGAGAATCCAAGATGCATGATGAAAACCAAAGTAGCTGCCACCAGAATCCATAGGTTGTTTACGGTAAATAAAGTCGTATCTGTCATTGTTTCTGTTTTTGAATGAAATGAGTAATCGTGTTTTAAATGGCTTCCGCGTTTTGATCTGCATTTCTGATCCGGTAAACCTTGTCAAGCGAGTGGATGGCTATTTTTCCATCCCCTACACTTCCGGTAGCACCAGACTTAAGAATCACATCCACGATTTGCGGGCATTTTTCTGTGGTAGTCAAAATATCCATCTGGACTCGTTCAATGAATTCAGTTCCATACTCAGTTCCCCGGTATATCTTTTTCTCCCCTTGCTGCAATCCGTATCCCCGGACATCATGCAAGGTGAAAAAACGAACGTCAATTTCCGCAAGGGCAGCTTTTACATCTTCAAACTTGCTCATGCGAATGATAGCTTCTATTTTTTTCATTCTTCGTGATTTAATGTGGTCGATCAATAAGTAATAATGGTTTAATGCGCATTGTGAATGCTAATTTAGAAGGGTGAGGTCAGGGGGGAAAATTGAATAAATCAAAAAATGTGTAATTAAAACACCAGATGGATTTTGATAACAGATTGATAGCCAGTCTTTAAAAACAACGGTTTTTGTATGCTTAAAAAGGAAGAAGAAAAGTAAATTAATCTTTGTTAGGAAGTTTATAGGGTCGAAGAAAACAGAAAATAGGGGATATGATCATTTTGTTCACTACTAGTGCACGAAAACCTAAATACATATCATGTTTTTCTTCATCTTTTTTGCCAGCTCTTCGTTGCACCGATGTCACATAACCCCCACTATGTCACCATCACTGCGCCTTGACCTGTCGAAAAAATATATTGAAAAACATTGATAGCTATTTAGATTTCCGCACACTAGTTGGATCATGTCCGCTCCAATCGGTAAATTGCACCATGATTGAGACCATACAACAGATTGATCAGGTAAGGATCATTCCTTATGTTTTACGTTTTTTACAACCTGCCCGAACCTCACGATCGGTAATGCAGCACAGGCTTACTTACCTGGTCGAAGTCCGGAGGCAGGAAGATCAGGAAATGACGGGCTGGGGTGAATGTGCCCCATTGAATGGTTTGAGTCCCGAAAGTCCTGAGTTTCACAATGAAATGAATTCACTGCCCGGGAAATGGCAGGAAGTGGCGAATGTTCGTCACCTGGTTCGCTTTCCTGCATTTCGTTTTGGACTGGAATCAGCCAGCCTGGATCTCAGCAATGGGGGGCGAAGGAGATGGTTTGACGGTGATTTTGCGGACGGGCATAGCGCCATCGCCATCAATGGTCTCATATGGATGGGGGATCGGCAATTCATGCTCGATCAGATTCGGACCAAACTCCAGGACGGATATCCCTGCCTCAAGCTCAAAATTGGTGGGATAGATTTTGAAGATGAAGTTACTTTGCTGAAGTATATCCGAACTGAGTTTTCTCCCGATGATCTGGAATTGAGACTCGATGCCAATGGGTCTTTTTTACCTGACGAGGCTGAAGAAAGATTGCTACGGCTTTCCGAATTTTCCATCCACTCCATCGAACAACCCGTAAAAGCCGGTCAGCCTGAATTGATGGCTCGTCTCTGTGATTTGAATATTATACCCATCGCTCTGGATGAAGAGTTGATCGGTGTGAAATCATCGGAGCAGAAAGAAAAATTACTCAATTCAATCCGCCCCCACTATCTGATTTTCAAACCCTCTCTGATCGGAGGTCTGGAGGAAACCCGGGAATATATCCAGTGGTGCCATCGCCTGGGAATCGAGTGGTGGATTACCTCGGCACTCGAATCCAACGTCGGACTAAACATTCTGGCCCAGTTTTGTGATTTCCTGGAAGTGGATCGAGTACAAGGGCTGGGCACGGGTAAATTATTTTCCAACAACATTACCTCACCGCTTCAGGAGTCCAGAGGGAAAGTGTATGTCGATCCACAGGGAGCATGGGGGCAAATTCCGGACGATGGAACATTTTGAATCGATCTGCATACATCACCAGAAAATATATCTGGAAGATATCCCGGCCTGGGCTGCTCATTGGAAAGGGGATCCTGGGATACCGGATTTTCTTCAACATTGGACCGATGATAACCCTGCATTCCCTGCTTTGACTTCTGGTTCTACGGGCCACCCCATCCCAATTTTATTGAGAAAAGACTATGCGTGGACCAGTGCCCGGGCGACCATCGGGTATCTGGGTCTTTCTCCTGGTACCAATATCCTCCTTTCCATGCCTGCCGTCTATATTGCTGGTCGTATGATGATCGTTCGTGCACTGGCAGGTGATTTTAACCTGATCCCTGTCCAACCTTCTTCACGACCCTCGATTCCCGATCTTCCAATCGAATTGGCAGCTTTTACACCCCATCAGTTTCATCATATCGTGGGGTCCACTGAGAACCTAAGTAATTTGAATGTTCGAAATATCCTTCTGGGAGGAGCCCCCGTTTCGATTGAACTGATAAAGCAGGTAGAATTATTTCGGGGAAGAATATTCGAAACATTTGGAATGACCGAAACGTATTCTCATGTGGCAATGCGTGAACGATATCCGGTAGATCAACCTTATTTTGAAGCGGTAGGTCCGGTCACTTTTTCTCAGATCAATGGACGTCTCATCATACATGCCCCGCACCTGGGGATTGATGCCCTTGAAACCAGGGATGTGGTGAAACTAAACGGCGATACCCGGATGGAATGGCTTGGAAGGGCAGATAATGTGATCAATTCTGGCGGTATTAAAATACATCCTGAGTTGGTGGAGAAAAAACTCGCAACTTTCATTCACCGGCCCTTTTTTATCACAGGTCAAAAGGATCGAAAGTATGGTCAACGCGTGGTTATCGTGATCGAAAAGGGAAAGGATGGATCAGAAGATCTCCGACTTTTAGAGGGTTTGGACGACATTTTGGATCGATATGAAAAACCAAAATCCACGGTATGGGTTGATACTATGATCTATACGGAAACAGGTAAAATCAACAGAAAAGCAACTTGTCAATACTACCGGATTTGAAGGATACCAAACAACCATATCACCCTACGACCGAGGCTATTGCTATTTTTTCCAGACCAGAAACATGGCAATTTTTACAGGTTTCGGGTCCAGCTGTTGCCTTATCCGTCAGCGATATTCCCAGGGAGGAGGGATTCGTCTTTGCGCCTTTTGACCCGGGTGCGGAACCAACGTATTTTGTACGGGGTAAGCCCCGTGAAATCGACATTAATGATTTTCAGGAACCTGAAACCTGGCATATTCGTGAAAGAAAGATAAAGGCAACCGATAGATCTTTGTACCAGGAACTTTTTGAACAAGCCCTCGATTTTATCGGAACGCATGAATCGGAAAAAATCGTACTGTCAGCCAGAGCGATCGGTGATTCCTTGATCCCGTCCATACCAGGCATACTAACGGAACTGCGTGAAGCATATCCCACCGCCTTTGTTTATGCTTTTTATCTTCCGGATAAAGAATTCTGGATCGGTGCCACACCGGAATTACTATGGGAAACGACACCCGATGTCCATCGTACCGTAGCGTTGGCCGGTACCATGCAGCACGGAGATCAATTGGAAGTATGGGGGGGAAAAGAACGACTGGAACATCGATACGTAGAGTGGTTCGTGGAAGAACAATTGGGGGACAGATCGTACACAAAATCGGGTCCGCGTCCAGTCAAAGCCGGACCGATTTACCATTTGAAAACCGAGTATGAGATCGCTCTGCAGGAATCAGATATCAATCCTGTTGATTTTCACCCGGGCCCTGCTCTGAGTGGATATCCCGTGCCCTCTGCAGTGCGGTGGATAATACAAAAAGAACACGAGCCACGACGCTATTATACTGGTTTTCTTGGGCCGGTTACAGAAACTGGCCAAAGTGCATTGTATATTAACCTGCGTTGTGTGGAAATCCTGCAATCTGGTAATGTCTATTACGCTGGTGGAGGACTGACTTCCGATTCCAATGTCGATAGCGAATGGAAGGAGATTCAGGATAAATTAAGTACTTTGCGATCGAAATTTAGGTATGACCAGGAAACAGTATGATTTCAAATAAAGCAGTTATCCAACGTTTGGTGGAATTATTTGCTCAGAAGGGCCTCAATCAGGTGGTGGTGAGCCCCGGATCGCGTAATGCTCCCCTTATTCAAACCTTTGCGGGGCGGGGTGATTTTCAGATGTATTCAATTCCTGATGAACGAACCGCAGGATTTTTTGCACTGGGTATCGCTATGAAACTCCGCAAACCCGTCATTCTCAACTGTACATCTGGCTCTGCATTGCTCCATTATGGTCCTGCAATTGTCGAAGCCTATTATCAAAATATTCCCCTTGTGGTTCTTTCCGCAGATCGACCTGCGCATTTGATTGATCAGGGGCACGGACAGTCTATTCGACAAGAGAACGTATATGCTAATTACATCAAAGCCAGTTATAATATAGACGAAGGGTCGGTCCATCAACCGTGGTATTTTGACCTCAAGATCAATGAGACGCTCCAGAATACCTTGGGAGAAGACGAAGGTCCGGTACATATCAATATTCAGCTCGATGAACCATTGTATGAGTTTGAGGAACCCGGGCCCATTGAAGTTCGTACCATCCATTATCCGGTATTGCAAAAATTTCCGGATCCGGAAACCACCAGCCGATTGATGAAAGTGTGGGACCGCTCCGAGCGGGTGATGATCCTCGTTGGCCAGCATCCACCACGGAATATGCTCAACACATGGCTAGAGCAAATGGCCACACGCAAAAAAGTCGTGGTGCTAACAGAACATACCTCCAATGTTAATGGAAATTATTTCCGCATCGAAAATATAGACCGATGTATTTTTCCAATGGATCGGGATGATTGGGAAAAATACAAACCGGATTTGTTGATAACATTTGGAAAGGAGATTGTATCCAAGAAGATCAAAAAATTGCTGTTGGAAACCTCCGGTGTAAAACATTGGCATGTGGGTAAGAACGCTGATTACAGGGATACCTTTGGCAGTCTGACTGAAATTCTCCGATTGCCACCCCATCAGTTTTTGATGTCGATCAATGATTTTAAGAAGAAAAAATCAGATTATCGCCAACTTTGGGAAAACAGAGCCGCCTCAGCCAGAGACACGCACCATTTCTTCCTCGAATCAGCTCCCTGGTCTGATCTCAAAGCCTGGAACTTTATTATGAAAAATTTACCACAGGATTTGGTCCTGCATTTGGGCAACAGTGCCTCAATAAGATATAGTTTGTTATTTGAACTTCCTGAAGGGATCGATTGCTACAGCAATCGTGGGGTGAGCGGAATCGATGGTTGTACCAGTACCGCACTGGGGTTTGCGACCCAGCAGGTCGATCGACCTGTATGGTTGATTTGCGGAGATATTTCCTTTCTCTACGACCGAAATGCATTCTGGCAGACCCCAGAACCCCCCAATTTCAAAATAATTGTCATCAATAATGGGGGTGGAGGAATTTTTCGTTTTATCGAAGGTCCGGATAAATCCATGATAGCAGATCCGTTTTTGGAAACACCCCATCAGGATAGCGTCATCACAGGGATTGGAAATCCGTTGATTACCACGTTTTCGGTATCTGAGTTCGATGATCTGCAGAATATTTTTCCGACATTTGTGTCGGTGAAAGGTCCGGCTGTGCTGGAAGTGAGAACACCCACTGATCAGAACGACCAGGTATTGAAACAATATTTTGAGCGATTAAAATTATCAAAATGAGTCAGAGAGTTTGGAAAACCATACAGGAGTACAACGACATTCTTTTTGAGGAGTGTGACAAAGTAGCAAAAATCACTTTCAATCGGCCCGAAGTGTACAATGCGTTTCGGCCAGAGACGGTACACGAATTGATCTCCGCGTTTCGGATCTGTGCGGATCGCACCGATATACGGGTTGTAGTACTTACAGGAATCGGGGATAAAGCCTTTTGTTCGGGGGGAGATCAGAATGTGAAAGGTAAAGGGGGATATGTAGGGGAGGATGGAGTGCCACGCCTCAATATACTGGATGTGCACAAACAAATCCGTTCCCTGCCCAAACCAGTTATAGCCATGGTCAATGGGTACGCCATAGGGGGCGGTCACGTGCTGCATGTAGTTTGCGACCTGACCATCGCTTCCGAAAATGCCATTTTCGGTCAGACCGGACCCAAAGTGGGTAGCTTTGATGCCGGATTTGGTTCATCGTATCTGGCCCGCCACGTAGGTCAGAAGAAAGCCCGGGAAATTTGGTTTTTGTGCGAGCAATATACAGCCAGGGAAGCCGAACAGATGGGGATGGTTAATAAAGTGGTTCCGTTGGAGAAACTGGAAGACACGGTGATGGACTGGTGCCGGATAATTCAGCAACGAAGCCCCATGGCGGTGAGGATGATCAAACGTGGGCTCAATGCAGAACTTGACGGGCAGCGTGGTCTCATGGAATTCGCAGGAGATGCTACCTTGATGTATTATCTGATGGATGAAGCCCAGGAAGGTCGTCAGGCATTTCTTGAGAAAAGGGATCCCGATTTCGATAAATTTCCCAAATTCCCGTAGTGACTACCTGGAAAGCCTGGATCCATGCCGCCAGATTGCGCACCCTACCTTTGGCATTGGCGGTCGTTTGTATGGGTGGAATCCTGGCCTATGCCGATGGTTACGTGAATGGTGCAGCTCTTATTCTGGCTATTCTGACTACCTTGCTATTACAGATCCTTTCCAATTTTGCAAACGACTACGGTGATTTTACTTCTGGGGTGGATATCGCTGGCCGGGTAGGTCCACAGCGTGCCCTGCAAGCTGGTTTTATCCAACCCGCTCAGATGCGTGGTGCATTGGTGGTTACTTCCCTGTTGGCTCTTTTATCGGGCATTGTGCTGCTTTATGTCGCTGATTTGTCACAAGGTGACTGGATCGGCTTTCTTGTCCTTGGGTTATTGTCTATTGCTGCGGCGATCACATACACGGTGGGTAAACGGCCTTATGGGTATGTAGGTCTGGGGGATGTGTCCGTGTTTATTTTTTTCGGTTTGGTGGGAGTCCTTGGAACTCATTATCTGATTCACGGAACTTTCCATCCACGCAACATTCTACTGGCAGCAACCTGTGGTTTATTTTCTGTGGGTGTCCTTAATCTCAACAATATCCGGGATTTGGAGGCAGATAAACGCCACGGTAAAAATACCCTGCCCGTATTCATAGGGTATGATGCTGCCCGGAAGTATCATGTTGGGTTGATCGGTGCCGGTTGGTTACTAGCTATTATTTATACAGTCATCAACTATCATAACTGGACACAATGGATCATGCTGCTTACTTTACCTTTGTTTGTCCGAAATGTGACGGCATTGTGGAAAAATCCCGGACAGATGATTGATCCGCTTCTTAAGCAATTGGCGATCAGTACACTTATGTTTGTTATTCTGACAGGGATTGGTTGGTTGTTGGCAGGAAATTAAACAAAAGTTGCAGATTTTATCTTCTAAAAACATGGTACGAGATTGACAGATTTGAAGGAATTGTGGTATATTCATCACGACCAGTACAGATTAATGGATCTGCCGGAGTACGATAGCTTCTGTTTTAGGTCGCTCATGATGGGACATTTTTAAGATAAATTGCAGATTATTGATAAATTCCTACCCTATTCACAATAATGGGAGTCCTTGAATTGGACAAGAAAGGTTATGCCCGGGAAACTGAATAAAATCTTTAGTTGTGTATTTTTCCCCGCTGTGCTCATCATGTTGGGGAAGCCACATTTGTCAGCCCAGGTGGAACCTATGCCCTCCTACAATCTATATACTCCGGATTATCAGACCTATCGTGTTGAAAAAGAATTGTATTCGTTTAACACGATTCGATATATGTTCCAGGACCGGAATAAAAAATTGTGGATATCGACTGCTCACGATTTCAAGCGGACGAATGGATATCACTTTTTTAGTCTTCCGGAGATTGCGCAGGGGGTTACACACAACATTGATCATATAAGTCACGGTCATCCCTGGAACGATTCTATTAACTACCTGGTCGAGCAAAAAGAAAACCAATCTCTAAGATCCCTGGCTTTACATTTTAATCATCCGGTGAGGACACAAAGATTGGACGATCTTCAGAATTACCCGAGTAATTTGTTGTTTTATGATGTAATCTGGAACGAAAATGTATATGAAGTCAGGTCCGATTCCCTTCAGGAACTCACACTCAGGGTTGTAACTCCGGAAGGACGAGTATCTTATCAGGTAAAATTGCCAAGGTTTGAAGGTAGTTTGACCCATTTTTGTGTCACCAGGGAGAATGTATGGTTTGTCCTGGATAATCAGAAGATCGTCTGTTACACGCTGTCTCCCAAGGGAGAGCTGATATCGCCGGTTCACATTCAGGCCCATGACAATATCCGGATATTTCATAGTGATCGGTTAGGGAACCTGTGGTTGAGCACATGGGATGGCATATATCAGATTCGAAATTTTTCCAACGGAAGTGAGCTGACCAAAGTAGCCGCTTTACCCCATATGGAAATGATATTTGAAGATGATCTTGGAAATTTAATTTTTGGTTCCACATCCTTCCCCCGACGTATCAATCAAAGCTATCTATATATTCGGGAGGGAGGAAGATGGATCGATTTGCAACCCCTGATCCATGAATTACCTGATCTCCATTTTTTTACCGGTAATGATTTTCAGAAAGAGCTTTTTATTGGTGCTCAAAACAGCTTATCCACATTGCGGTTTACCGACCACCCTATAAGCAAAGATATATTTCGTCGCAATGGATCTGATTTGACATGGGAGTTCAATGCCAAAGGAATTTATAAAACTGATTCAACCTTCTTTACATTGGTCACGCATCAGGGTTTGTGGGTCCGGGATATGATCTCAGGAAAGGAGGAGTTGATAAAGTTTCAACATCCTGTCACCAGAGAGTCCATGGCATTTGAAAACCCCGGCAAAATCGAAGTAGATACCTCAGGACGGTTGTGGTTCACATCTGGTGAGTGGATGGGCACCGATGAATCAAAGTACTTGATCAGCTATGATCCACGGTACAGAAAGAAAAGCATGGTCCGGTTTTCTTCCCCCATTACTAGCCATACAGCTTCCCGGGCAAATGATTTGTGGGTATCCACACAACCGACCGACAAAACCCAAACTATACACCATTTTGATGTAGTTGATCAACACAGAACCCGGCAATGGAATTTACCCCTTGACATTGGGCGTATCAACGATATTTATATTTGGGGCAATGACACCATGTATCTGGGAACGGATTACGGATTTTACCAATTTATCCTTTCTACCAGTGAGCTGGCACGAATTCCCCTAATGACCAACCCACTCTTGCGAACCATCATATTTTCCATTTTTTATTTCGATGATAAATTTTTCCTGGCAAGTCGTGATGGGCTTTTTGTCTATGATCCTCATGACCAGAATATTGTCCGATATAATAATAGCAATGGATTGCGCAACAACATAGTGACTTCCGTATTTCGGGAAAGAAAGAACAAATACTGGCTTTCCACCTTGTATGGTGTGGTGATGCTCAATATGGATCAAAACCTGGTATTGAATTACTCTGTCCGTGATGGATTATCTGACAACCAATTTAATGTTCATTCTCATTTCCAGGATGACTCGGGTTTTTATCTTGGGTACCACAACGGGGTTCTTCAGCTGAATTTAAGGGATTCTATGGTCTCATATTTTAATGATTTTAGTCTGGACCATGTTCAATTGTATTACCGGGGCAAAGAAAAGCCTGAAATTTTATTGTCCACGGATAATCACGTGGATATTCCACCCAATGTAAGCTATATTATGCTGTTTCCCTCATCGTATGGGGCGTATTTTGTTGATTACTATTATTTTAAACTCATCAATACAACCCTCAACGATACGCTGGCATTTTCTGCTTCCAAGGGAGCCATCATTTCTAAATTGAACGCAGGCACATACCATTTTAAACTTAAGACCTACGATCGATATGGTAATATGATCCCTGGTGAGAAATCTTATTCGGTGACCATAAATCAACACCTCTACCAGGCAACCTGGTTTAAGGTTCTGATCGTATTACTACTCAACGCAGTCGTAGCCTATATGGTGTTCTGCTGGTTTCGTGTGCGAAATCGAAAGCGTCGGCTGGCACATGAACAGGCTACCCGTCTATCTGAGTTGGAGCTGCAGGTGTTGCAAGCCCAGCTCAATCCTCATTTTATTTTCAATACCATCAGTGCGATTCAATACTATATCCAGGACCATGATGTGGACCGGGCTGACCATTATCTGACTTCATTTAGTCGATTGATGAGAATGTACCTGGATACATCCAAAAGTAGTTTTATTTCCTTGCAATCTGAAATTGACTTATTGACCAACTATCTGGATCTGGAAATTATGGTATCGGATGGCAAATTTCAGGCGCATTATGAGGTGGATCCGGACCTGGATCTGGACAACACGCTGATACCGACCATGACGATACAGCCCTTTGTGGAGAATGCCATTCAACATGGCTTGTTCAACAAGGAAGGGCAAGGAAATATTTTTCTGCGATTTATATTGTTGAGCGACGAAGAATTGCTTTGTGAGGTGGAGGACGATGGAATCGGTCGGGTGGAGGCAGCCCGGATCAATGCCCAGAATATCCTAAAACCCGAATCGAGGGCGCTTAAGATCATTGACGAAAAGATTGAAGTTCTGCAGGTAACCCGTGGAGTGAAAATAGACATAGATATTATTGATAAATACCATGAGGACCAGCCTATGGGTACACTGGTTCGCATCATATTCCCGGTTATGAAACACCCGGAAGCGCAACAAATTTCATCGTTTCCCGTCACAGACACTATGGACTTGAACAATTAGTGCACGATAATACAGGTGTTTATCATGTTTGTCTTTTTGAATTTTGACCTCCGTGACTTGGTGGATACCCTGATCTGGTAAAAATACAAATATTCGGCTGCATTTCAAGGTACTATGCTACGGCTGCCATATGGAGGGGAGCCAGTCAGGCTGGAACCAGCCATATTTTATCCACAATAAGCTGAAAAGTGCGAGAGTGAGAATCGCATACTGGGGGATAGGAATGTATTCGAATGGAGAGATTCCGGTTTTTCTGTATACCACCACGATGGATGCCCCCAATTCAAAAGCATGGGCTATGAGACTTGCCATGATGAGGCCTGCAATTCCCCAAATCCAAAATAATAAATAACTCAGAATGAGATTGAGAAATAGTTCTCCCACTGATATCCATAGCAGAGGCTGGAAATTCCGATAGGCGATCAGAATTGGACGTGGAAATAGCACTCGTATGAGGACCAGCAACAGATACAGGTCAAAGATGAATGATGCTGGAACAAAGGTTTGGTCAAATACCAGACCAAAAAGATAGGAACTGGTGGACATTAGGAAAATGGCTACGGGAAGGAATAACATTATGTAGCGGCGGCTGGTATTTCGAATTTGAATGAGTTGGTTTTGAGCCTGGACCCGATGGATAATGGCGGTACTGAAGGTGGTTGTCAGGATAACGAAAAGAGGAAACTCCCTGCCTCCATATCGGAAGAAGGCGAATAAATCCCCGGTTCCATAAAAATACTGAACCCAAAATCCATCCGACCATAAACTTAGAAAACCTATACCTTGTATAACCATGAGCGTGGTCAGGTGCGGTGCATACACTATCGCTAAGGATGGCTTTAGGGGGCGACCATAGAGAAACGCCCAAAGAAAAAGTATAGGTATGGACAAAACAGCCAATCCGAAATACACCATCCTCAGATCGATCTCCGCCAGAAAAAGCCAAAGAAATGAACCCACGTAGGTGATCAACAGGTACCCTGCCAAAATATAAATGCCTGTAACTTTCCGGATCCTGTGCAGGAAATATGCGATGAAAATGGAGACCTGCAGTATCATGTGGAAAATAAGGAAATAATAAAAACCTTCCGGAGGCCTTTGGATGAATCCTGTGTTAGCCAGGATCTCAATGGCTGCTGAAATAACCAGGAGGATTCCTGAACCTGTAACCAACAACAATTTGCTATAGTCCCTGAAGACCTGGCGGACATTGAATTTTTCTTTCAAACCGGAATCCGCCATAAAGCTTTGTAAAAATCCGTGAATCCACCAACCCGTGACAATAGAACTGAGAAATACGACGTATTCATATCCTGCAATTAGCTCTACATCAATACCGATTTTTACCAAAAAAACGGAAACCAAAAACATGGCTGTAAATCGGGACAGGTTAAAGGTCTGAAGGGCAAAAACAGAATCTCTGAATCGTTGCTTTATGCGGCTGGGTAACGTTGTGGGCAATAAATTGATAATTTTCAGTAATTAATAGATGGTAATTAATTGTAATGCGTTATATTTGTAAAAACCCATCAGTTATGGCAAAGATAAAACTATTCCTGTTTCTGTGGATCACTCAAATCGCAGTCGGACCGGCCATGGGCCAGCGATCCGGACTTGAGATTTCCATCGACGAGAACAATCGACCAGTAGTTCACCACACCTTGGAACAAGGACAAACGATATATGGAATATCCAAATCCTATGATGTGGATCTCGATGTGCTGGTTGCTCAATTGTCCGATACTCAGGTTGATGAGTTAAAAATAGGACAAGATATCGTGGTGCCCATTGACAAGAATAAAATTTGTTACCGAAATCAGGATTGCGCCGATGTTCAGCGGATTCCGATTTATTACAAGGCACGTCGGCAGGATAATCTTTTCCGGATTGCCCGGATTTATTTCAATACTTCGGTAGAGCAAATCAAGCTGAACAATCATATGACAAACTCCCTGCTTTCCGATAACCAGGTATTGACGATCGGATGGTTACCTTACCGTGATGAATGGCTTTCCTACCTGAGTCCTAAGCAAATGGAAGCGATTGCGCAGGTTACCCCCCAGGATGTGGAAATCAGCGATATTCCTTCCCCAGAAACCATTTCGGAGGATGAATCCGTATTCCTTACCATGCACGAAGGACAGGATAACGAAGTCAATTCAGTGCTTGAAGAGCTGGTGGCAAACAATAATTCCAAGCCTGAACGTATATTTATGGATGATGAACTTCATGCCCCGGTTTTCAATCCCGATAATCGTAAATTGATCACCACAGGAGCCACAGCGTATTGGAACAAAAACAGAAGTTCGAAGAAAGGATTCTACCTATTGCACAAGACTTTACCGGTCAATACGTTGATCCAGATCAACAATCCTGTCACACAACAGACCGTATTGGCCAAAGTAGTAGGTAAGATCCCGGACAATATTTATTCACCGGAAATCAGCGTGGTGGTCACCACAGAAGTGGCAAGGGCTTTGGGTGTCATCGATCAAAAATTTTATACAAAAATTACTTTTCCGGAGCTGGATTAAGCTGAGAGGCGCACCTACCCCGTAGGATAAGATTATATTAAGTGGGTGGCGTATGAATCCGCTGATCACAATCATCGTTTAGATCGAGGTGAATCAGTAGTTCGTGGTCATCGGATACCATGAATAGGCTTAATCAGAGTACACAAAACCCTGCAGACCCGGGAAGCAAGACGATCATTTTTTGCTACCTTTGCGAATTTAAATCAACACCATCCTCAAATGGGTATCAAAACGTACGACAACATTCTTCAGACCATTGGAAATACCCCTTTGGTTCGAATTAATAATATCTTGTCGGATTGTCCTGCGACAATCTATGCCAAGGTGGAATATTTCAATCCGGGTCACTCTATCAAGGATCGTATTGGTCTGCGGATGGTAGAAGATGCCGAAAAGCGGGGGGATCTCAAACCCGGTGGAACCATTATCGAATGCACTTCGGGAAATACCGGAATGGGTATTGCACTTGCAGCCATAATCAAGGGATATCATTGTATTTTCACCACCAATGACAAGCAATCCAAAGAAAAACTGGATGTTTTGCGTGCCTTGGGAGCTGAGGTGGTCGTATGTCCTACTGAGGTAGCACCAGAGGACCCCAGGTCGTATTATTCCGTAGCCCGAAAACTCAACCAGGAGATACCAAATAGTTATTGGTGCAACCAGTATGACAATCTGAGCAATCAGCAGGCGCATTATGATTCTACAGGACCAGAGATATGGGAACAAACTGGAGGGGCGATTACTCATTTTGTGGTTCCTACAGGAACTGGTGGTACGATTTCAGGTTCAGCCAGGTATTTGAAAGAGCAAAATCCGGATATTCAGGTATGGGGCGTGGATGCATACGGATCCGTGTTCAAAAAATACAAGGAAACCGGGATTTTCGATGAAAAGGAAATTTACCCATATGTATTGGAAGGTATTGGAGAGGATTTGATCCCGGCCAATGTTGATTTTGACCTTATCGATCATTTCGAGAAAGTCACCGATAAGGATGCCGCGCTGATGACCAGGCGGATGGCCAGGGAAGAAGGTTTGCTGGTCGGATACTCGTCCGGGTCAGCTCTTCAGGCAGTATGGCAATTGCAGGATCGCTTGAATGAAGGTGATGTTGTTGTCATGATCCTTCACGATCATGGTAGTCGCTATATAAATAAAGTGTACAATGACAACTGGATGATGGAGCGTGGATTTCTGAGCAGAGGAAAGAATATACGCCATGTGCTGGAATCCAAGGGCAGCCCCAATCTGATCACAACCTCACCTGAAGCTACCCTGCGGTCGGTCCTGGAACAGATTACCGAGAATGGGATATCCCAATTGCCTGTGTTTGAAAATGATGAGCCGGTGGGTTCTATCAACGAAACGGATATTCTCAATCATGTTGTCGGCGATCCAGATCGACTCGATAACCTGGTTAAATCCATCATGCAGGGCCCCTTTCCGGTTGTGGATGTTGAGAGACCTGTTAGTGAAGTATCAAAGCTATTGTCCCGCTCCAATACGGCTGTATTGTCCCGGGATCGAAGTGGGAATTATCAGATCATAACCTCCTTCGATCTTTTGAAAAATTTAAATCACTAATTGTCGTTCATAAAACAGACAATTTTCAATATGGGTGATTCGATAAGACACACAGTCTGGATGTTTTTCCTGCTCATGGCCCTGAGTGCTACGGTCAGATCACAGGATTTCAGCTATAGCCAGGTGTTTGCCCATACTTCCACATTAAGTCCTGCCCTTACAGGATTGCACAACGGTCAGTTCAAAACTAGTCTTTTGTTCAGGAGTCAGTGGGTGCGAGCCGTCGATCAGCCCTTTACCATGGGTGGGGGGTATATCGATGTTCGGTCCAAAGTACCTTTTAAAACAACAAGCCGTGATGCATTTGGAATAGGTTTGGGTTTTGTAGCAGAAAGTCAAGGTCTGATCCAGTACAAAAAGAACAGTTTCAATATCAATGCTGCTTATCATAAAGCGCTTGATTTTTCCGGAGACCATGTATTGTCTGCAGGAGCACAACTGGGTTTTCTTCAAAATTCGGTCGGATATGAGAATATCACCTTCATGGATCAGTTTGATGGATCGGGGTTCAATCTCAGTACATCCGAAGATCTTCCGGCCAATATGGTCAACTCGCTGGATTTTGGGCTGGGTGTCCACTACCAGCACCATAGAAATGAAGATTTATTATCTGTTGGCCTGGGATTGTTTCACATAAATGCCCCCAATATTTCGTTCCACCACAACGACAATACCACCCTCAATGATACGGAGAATATTCTTCATCGAAAGTATGTAGGGCATTTGTTTTATCAGGCATATATCAACCGGGATTTATCGCTCACACCCAGACTGATTGCCAAAGTCCAGGGTCCGCATCAATTGATGATGGCAGGGAGCACTGCCCGGTTCCGCCTCACCGGGAGCAATGAAAATGCCTTTCATGTGGGCTTGTTTTTCCAGGGTGGAAAAACCAGTGATTCTGCCTTTAAACTTCATACTACGACCCTTTTGGTTGGTTACGAATTTGAAGCTTTCAATCTGGGCATTAGCTATGATGTGGGTATGGTAAACCGATATAACTTCAAATCGAGTCCGGGGAATTTTGAATTATCGCTATCGTATTTTGGATTTCTGACTGACAATGCTGCAGCAGGTTGTCCTATTTTCTAAACGAATTCTGGACTCTGGTACGAAATTTGAAGTGGCACGCTCCCTATAGGGGTATATAATCCACTATTTCCAGGCCATATCCTTCCAATGCTACTCTTTTTCTGGGATGACTGGTAATCAGTCGGAGTTTCTGAACACCCATCTCGCGCAATATCTGAGCTCCGATCCCAAAATCTCTTTGGCTTTGCAGGTCGTTGCCCATATCGTTCCCTTCCTTATACCTTTTTATTATAGTAATAGGGTCTTTGCTTTTTTCCTGATGGTGCATAATCAGCAACACCCCCTTTTCACTGGTCTTGATGTAGTTCAGTGATTTTTCAATTTCCAGCGTTTCTTTCTGGAAAATATGGTCAAATATCCCATCGCTCCATACAGTATGGGATTGAACCCTGACCGGGATTTCTTCGTACGGATCCCATGATCCCTTTTTGACCACCAGGTGCTCATCACCCGTCGTTATCTGTTCGAAGACGATAAAATCCAGAAGACCGTAAGGGGTTTCCAATGTTTCGCTGTATTTTTTTCGGACCAGTTTTTCCTTCTGGAGTCGATAAGCTACCAGGTCCTTGATAGAAATCAGTTTCAGATCGTGTTCTTTGGCAATTTCTACCAGATGTGGGAGCCGGGCCATGGTTCCGTCGGCATTAAGGATTTCCACGAGTACGCCGGCCGGTGCAAAACCCGCCAGACGCGACAGGTCAATGGCAGCTTCTGTATGCCCGGTTCTCCGCAAAACGCCTCCATTTTTGGCCACCAATGGGAAAATATGTCCTGGTTTGGCAAATTCATCAGGGCGGGCATCCGGATCTACCATTCTACGAATCCCTGTCGCTCTGTCGTAAGCTGAGATTCCTGTGGTACAGCCCCTTCCTATAAGGTCGATAGATACGGTAAAGGCCGTTTCGTGCATGGACGTATTGGTGCCCACCATTGGATAGAGGTCGAGCTCCCGGGCTCGTTGCTCCGTGATGGGTGCACAGATCAAACCCCGACCATGGGTAGCCATGAAATTGATTATTTCCGGAGTAACCTTTTCCGCTGCACAAATAAAATCCCCCTCATTTTCCCGATCCTCATCGTCCACTACGATAACCACTTTGCCTTTGCGGATATCCTCCAGGGCATCCTCAATGGTATCGAGTGAAATTCCATCTATAATTTTTTCTTGTATCATCTAATACTTTGTTTAAAATAGCGCACTGTCCTTCCCAGGTTAAGACATTGTTCAAAACAGTAAGCATGCCGGATTGTTTTTGTTGTGCTGCCTTGTCCTCGGTTAAAGCAACATAATGATTGTAAAATTCATGTGGTTTATCAGCTATTAAAGCGTAATCCCGCAACATTGGCATTCCTTGTATGACATGGGATGTACAAATCACGGGACGATTGCACGCCATAGCTTCCAAAACTTTATTCTGCATACCGCTACCCAAGAACAAAGGTACAATGAAGAATCGAACTGCATAATATGCCGATCGAATATCATCATACCATCCGTGAATGGTGATTTCCGGATAATCATCCTCTGACCAGGGCAGGGTTTCTGCGCCTTTTCCCCCGATCAATATTTTTACCTCACGACGATGCTGGCGGAAAACCGGGATGATCTTCTGAATCAGGTAGCGAATACCCTCACGGTTGGGAGTATATTCCAGATTTCCGAAAAATCCCATATCGTATTGAGGTAGATCCGCTGTAGGGGTATAGGATTGAAAGTAAGATACGTCGATTCCATTGCGGATGATCGAAATTGGGGTTCCCGGTGAGGAAGGTAAATGTTTGGCATCGCGTTCGGAAATAACCGTTGCATGCTGGAATTGGGGCAGTACCTGGGTTTCAAATGACTGGATTAATCTTTGTTCCCGGTGCCAGAACCATCTTTCATGCCATTTTCGCGCATGCTGCGCATGGAGGGCTGCGATGGCGCCGAAATTGTCCATAATATCCAGAACTTTGGGGGCATCAATCCCGGAGAGGTATGGTGCCATCCGGTATAGTTGGCAATAAATAATATCGGCGTTGATTTTGAAAAAGTCGGATAGAAAACGACGATGGATTGCTGGGGAGTAAAAATACCTCACCTGGGCAGGCCATCGATCGTGGAGGTGTCCGATCACCCGGAAATTTCGTCGAAATTTCTTATCCTGATAAATGAAAATTTCCTGGCAATATTGATCAATTTCCTGATAAGCTACCTGATGAGGGGTGGAATCGGAAAGTGTGAACAAAAAAATGTCGTAATATTCCGATAGGTACTTCAATTGATGATAGAGCCTGAGCTTGTCCCCTTTCTCAATGGGATAAGGGTATCTGGATGCCAGTACGGCCAACCTTGGCTTTTGTTTTTTCACGATGCAAAAGTACACAATTACATCATCCGGATGAAAGAGAGGTTGGGGGTATCGCATTAAATCTTGCGGGGTCTGTCTCCTAGGGCATGATCATCTCATTTTACCGGATTTGTCAGGTGTCGCAAAATCTGGCCTGTTTTCTATTTCAGGCCATTCCCTTCGATTTTTTGAAGCGATTGACGGAGGATTTCGTGGAGAAAATCATACAGGGTAGTTGAAATGTTCCTGATACTGTAATTATCCTCAATAAAAGAGCGGGCATTCCGGCCGAGGATCGCCCGATTAAAATCATGCTGTGCCATCCGGTCAAAAGCTGTAAGAAACTGGGCTTTATCGTTGACCCTGATGTACTCTTTATCCGGGGCAGCAGGAATGCCTTCAATCCCGATGCCTGTGCTCAGAACTATTTTGCCCATAGCCATGGCTTCGAGTATCTTAACCCGCATCCCACTTCCTGAAAATAAAGGAACCACAAAGTAATCATATCTTTGGATAAAGTCAATGGCATCGCTGACTTCACCATGTATGATGATATTGGGTGAGGCTTGTTTTCGGATTTTATCAGGCATATTGCGACCTGCGATATGAAGCCTGAATTTACCGGGGTGGTTTGATTGCACTACGGGCCACACCTGAGATAAAAACCATTGCAGGCCCTCCAGGTTGGGACGCCAATCCAGGGAACCGATAAAGCCTACCTCGATCCTGGAGCTTTTGGCAGGTGTGGTTGTGGGGTATCTTCGAAGATCCAGGCCAAGTGGAAGTGTGAATATTTCCCCATTGTAACCCAATTCCAGATACTTTTTATGATCGACCGGACTGATTGGTAACAGATAATCCATATCCCGGATCCGGTCACATTCATAATCCTTTAATTTTCTCGCCAGTTTTCGAAGGTACCATTTCAGCAGCGGATTCCGATTGTTGCGGGCCAGACGATCCCAGATTTCAAATTCCAGATTGTGCGAACGGAAAATAATTTTGGCATTGGAGTACTTTTGTATAACATCAGTATAAGGTACCATATACAGGCTCTCAAGGATGACAAAATCATAGTAATCCTGTTCAAGCACATCCCGGAGTGTGGTGGAAAATTCCGGATTGATAAAACGCTTGAGATGGTATGAACTCCCTTCCAGTAAACTTCGTAATGCCTCGAAAACACTAATCCCAGTGTCAACCGGCACCCATTTGACCATTCTGTAATGTGGAATAGATGTGATAACCTCTGAATCAACGGCTGTAAAATGTTTTTGGGTATTCATGGCCAGCAAATCCACGGTAGCACCCAAATCTGCCAGTCCTTTGCTTATAGAATTGACTGCGACCGACTCTCCGTCCTTCAGGGGCCAAGGAAACTTTTTACAGAGTTGCAATATTTTCATAGGATGCAAAGATATAATATCTATAGGGAACGGATTTATTTGTAATATTATTCCAAAATTTGAAATAATATATCTGTTAATGTTGCAAGTTATAAATGTTCATAAGGCGTTCAATGATCTTGAGGTTTTAAAAGGTATAAATCTGGAAGTTGGCTTGGGCGAAATGGTAGCCATTCAAGGAAAATCGGGTGCTGGAAAAAGTACCCTGTTACAGATCATCGGTACGCTGGATCGCCCCGACAGTGGGACGGTGTTATATGAGTCCCGGGACGTGTGGCAAGGGTCGGAAAAAGAACTTGCCCGTTTCAGGAATCAGAACCTGGGCTTTGTTTTTCAGTTTCATCATCTACTGGATGAGTTTACCGCTCAGGAAAATGTAACTATACCAGCCCTGATTGATGGCCGGATGACAAAAAGGGAGTTGCAGGAGAAAAGCATCGAATTGCTCAAATTCATGGGATTGCAAGATCGCCTGGATCATTACCCCAAAGAACTATCCGGTGGAGAACAACAGCGGGTAGCCATCGCAAGAGCACTTATGAATAATCCGACTTACCTGCTGGCGGATGAACCCACAGGTAATCTCGATTCTGAGAACAGCGAACAATTGCTGAAGCTTTTTAGAAACTTGCAGCGTGAATTGAATCAGACGATTATTGTTGTCACCCACGACCGGGTTTTCGCTGAGGCGTGTGACCGCATTGCTTATATTGAAGACGGACAAATCAAACGGATCGAAGACCGAATCAATTCCTGACCAGAAGCTTTATTTCATCTGCATCAGTTCCTAACTCTCCATTTTTGCAGGCACCTCCAGATGAAAATGGTAAGCAGACTCGGGAATCGTTACATCCTGCCATTTATTCCTGAATTCTCCGGAGGGATCTTCCTGATCCCCGATAAGTTCTAAATTCAACCTGTTGCGACCCTTTAGATCGGGACTCAGTCCTGCCACTCTTTGCCAGTTTACATAATTGGAGCAGGGATCATAATCCAGTAATACCCTTTCAAAATAACCCGCGCCCATTAACCAGTGCACATCCATTTCATCCAGCAGGTAATACGAAACCGCCTTGCGTTGTCGGTGCGTCAAATACCCGGTTACTGCCAGGTACTTCATGCATGCATCTATATAATCATGTCCGGTTCGACCGAGGATCCATTGTTTGAGTGCTGTCCAATCCCAATGACCACGATGGCTGTGCTCATTACGAAAACCGCCTACGGCAAAAAGTGAATAGGGTTCTTTTTTCCCTGTCAGTCTGTAAAAGTCGCGTAAAATCAAGTTACGGGTGATGATCTGGCGGGTCCGTGAAGCAATGTATTTGTTACCGTCAATGGAATGGAACACCTCTTTGGGTGAAAGATTCCCCAGTGATATCCACGGTGAAATTCCCATCGTGGGCGTACCCGTTTGCACGATACGATCTATACTGGCTTCCAACATTTGTCTTCCCACAGACTCTCCCCCTTTAAATTCCGGATTGGTATAAGAATTTGAAAAACCAAAATCGGCCAATGTGGGTATTTCTCCGGGATCAATATCTATATCCGGGAAGGGTAGGGGAGCTTTGGATGCCGGAATGGGTTGACGCACATGGATAAAATGCTCGGTTTCTTTCAGAAACGAAGCAAAATTATCGGGTGTTCGAGGAACAGGGAAAGGCAAATCTGAGGTGTAATATAACATTTTTCCACGGTAGAAATGGAGTTCCAGACCCAGAGTCCAGAGCCTTTGTTCCAATTTGTCCTGAACCGAAATCTCGTGCGGCATTCTTTCCCGGTTACAGTACACACCCGAAACCTCATATGCTTTGGCCAGATGGTACAATTCAGTCTCAGGTTCCCCTATTCGAATAATAAGATCAGCTCCTCGGGACTGCATTTGCGATCTCAGCTCATGGATCGAATCCAGCAAAAACTGGATCCTGGTTTGAAACATCCCCGGTAATCCTTTATCTTCGTGGCCTTCTATCAATCTGGGGTCAAAAATATACACGGGCAGAATAGTTTCGGATGATGTCAATACCTTGTCCAAAGCTTCGTTGTCGTGTAATCGAAGATCATTCCTGAACCACAATAAACCGATTTCCTTTTTCATCTTCTATTTATAATAGGTCTAAATTACAAACAATTCTCATTAAAACCATCCCGGAACCTGTATATTTACCGATAAAATCGAAGTAAAAATGACAAAACGGGTTGCCCTATTCGCTGCGTTGATTTTTGTAGTTGTTTTGGCTTGTCAAAACGACCCTGAATCAGTTGCTGAACGAGAGTACAATACCTATTATGACAGCGTCATGCTTATCCATGACCGGACCATGCCGATGATGGGCCATCTTGAGAATCTCCGGGCCCAGCTCAAGGAAGAAAGACGTGCCGTAATCAATGCGGATACCAACCGATACCGGAAGGTGCTGAATCTCCTCGGTGAACTCAACAAAGCAGAAGATGCGATGTTTGCATGGATGCATGAGTTTGATCCCGATTCTGTAGATCCGGACCAAAAGCTGGATTATATCAAGAATGAACTTGTGAAGGTAAAACATATGGAAGGCTTGATGGTAGGTGGGGTTGGTATGGCGGAGTCCTATCTGGACGAATACGTACCAAAGGACCAATAGGGACGGGATTTTCCCTAAAATACCAACGCCTTTTTCTAAACAGCATGGACTATGAAATACGTATTGTGCCTGGTGATGTTTGCAGGAATGTTTTGGTCTTGCCAACCTTCATCCGATACTCCTTTGCCTATCCTGGGAATCCCGGATATAACGGAAAACGGGGATACCATTCCACATCGGATTCCGGAATTTGCATTTATCGATCAGAATGCGAACACGGTAACCGTGGCAACGTTTGAAGATAAAATTTACGTGGCGGATTTCTTCTTTACATCATGCCCTTCGATATGCCCCAAAATGACCCAGCAAATGAAACGCATTTATGAACAATTTGCTGACGAAGACAGACTGATGTTCCTCAGCCATTCCATCGATACCCGCAGGGACAGTGTTCCCGTCCTCAAAGCCTATGCCGATCGACTTAATATCGATCATGAACGATGGAGGTTTGTGACTGGTGATAAAGAGGAGATTTACAAAATAGCAAATGATTATTTCAATGTGGCTTTTGAGGATCCGGATGCCCCAGGTGGTTATGACCATTCAGGGAAATTAATTCTGGTCGATACGAAGGGGCACATCCGGTCGTTTTGTGAGGGCACCGATCCCGAATCCGTGGATGGGTTAATCCGGGATATCAAAAAGTTGCTCCGGGAAGTGAATTCAACAACATAACGAATGATAAATACTGAAGTTCGTTGGTTAAGGACTTATCGTGGTGAATTTGGATTCTTCTTTTTACTCCTATTAATTTCCGGGTGTACCCAGCCCTATTCCCAGGGTGAGGCTTTGTATGAGCAGCATTGTAGTCGATGTCATGGAATGGATGGACAGGGATTTGAAGATTTGTATCCACCTATCGCATCTTCCCCATATATTTCGCAAATTCAGGATGGGTTGGTATGCACTATCGTATATGGTAGTGAGTACCTGGAAAGAGTAAAAGGTGAAGCCTTTCATGTACCTATGCCGGGGAACACCCAATTAACCCAGGTTGAGGTTTTGAATGTGATCAATTTCCTTTCGTGGGAATTTGGTGACGGAAGGCCAATGAAAATTTTGGAGGTGGCAAAAGCTTTGGAGGGCTGTGAGTAATGAATGCCAATTTCAAATATTAATTGTTGGTGAGAAATCGGGATTTTGTTGCAAGTTGCTTAATTTAGCCTTTTTAAGAATCGTCATGACCACCATATGAGAACATCATACATCTGTTTGTTTCTTTTAATCACAGGTTCGTATTCCTGGGCACAGGAAATTATCTGGTCTTCCAACCGACCACAAAACACCTTGATTGAAAATTGTGGTGCGGGAGAGTTTATACTAACCAATATGGGGAACGAGGCCGTGGAAATATCCATTGACCTTAGCGGAAACTTTGACGAAGCTGATATTTCGACCGACGTATTGTCCTCCGTTAATATCCAGCCGGGGAATGCTTATACTTTTATGATAGAAGCCCTGGGGGATAATTTGACGGAGTCGAATGAACAGGTAGTCATTACGGTTACCACCGGAGACCAGACACTGCACGAGGTGACTCTGAGCCTGGAGGATGAACTTTTTCTGGAAAGCCCCTTCACCGATGATTTTTCTATTTGTCCTGGTGTTGTGTTGTTAACAGCCACCAGTAATGCCAATATTACATGGATGCCTGGCAATGTCGTCAATGATACTTTTGAGCTGGATCTCAGGGAAGAAACCGACGTCATTCTCACGGCAAGTCAGGGTAGCTGTATGGAAAGTTTACAGTTCACAATTTCTCCGGAGATCAATGTGGTCATTGATTATCCCGCGGATACCCTGTTTTTGTGCAAAGGGGACGATCCTACTTCACTTTCGGTCACGTTGACCAATACCGATGAGGTAAACTGGAACTCACAGGGTTTTTTGTTTGGTCAGGGTCCCAATAACTCCATAGAAATTGATCCGGAAACTTCAGGGTGGCTTTATGCAACGGTCTCTGAGGGAAATTGTACGGTAACCGATACCTTGTACGTGAGGGTGGATAGCTTGCCAATTATCCTTTTTGATACCATTCCCAATAAAGATCCGTATTGTCCGGGAGAAATAGTTACCATATATGGTATGCCATTGCAACAGGATCTATACCCGGATGTAACCTATGAATGGCGTCAGGAGAATGGAATTCTCACGGATCTTAAAAAAGCGAACCTTACATTGACGACGACTGATACCATTGCTTTTGTGCGAACATCGACGAACAATGCCTGTGTAAGTACAGATAGCGTGGTGCTCAACGTGGAGAACCCACCCATCGAACTCAACTTTACAGATACTTTGATTTGTCCAAATCAAACCCTAGAACTGGAATTGCTCAATCCGGAATTGTTCAAGTCCTATGAATGGGGACCTGAGGACAAGGTAAGTTGTACGGAATGTGTGAAAACACGGGTAACGGTAGCTGAGCCTACTACGATCATGCTCAATCTGGAGACAGAAAATTGTCCGACGAGTGCCAGTGTTAATATCAATGTAGAAGCGCCCCGCCAGATTGACATTGTGGGAGATGCTCCAGTATGTCCGGATGAGGAGGTGCAGTTAACCGCGTTGGATGTGAAGGATTTTGAATCTTTTTCCTGGGAAGGCGCTGTGGATTTCTCCTGTACCAGTTGTCCAAATCCTTCGGTGAGTTCGGGTGATGTGAATGTAGTTTCGCTGGTTGCAGTGGATGAAGATGGATGTCTTGGCGTGGGGAATTTTGTTTATCAGGTATATCCTACCCCCAATGTTTCAATTGGGATCAATCCCAATATAGTGGCTCAGGGGGAGACTGTCACCGCAACACTACAGACCAACCAGACCGAAAATTTTACGGATATAGTCTGGGAAGTGAATGGACAAATTACCGACCAAACTGGTATGATGGCCAGTTTAACGATGGATTCGGAAAACAATACGATTGTCGTCACTGCTTTGACTTCCAATGGATGTCCGGTTTCTGCTATTCTTGACGTCACGACAGAACCACCTTCATATACCATACCCAATGCCTTTACACCGAATGCCCAATCCAATAATATTTTTAGGGTTGTGACGCACGGGAATATCACGGTGGAAAGGATGCGGATTTTCTCCCGTTGGAGTCAGTTGATTTTTACTGATGAGAGCGGTGAAGGGTGGGACGGAACCCAAAATGGGAAAAGACTTCCTTCCGATACCTACGTATATATCGTTGAGCTCATTTTGCCTGACGGTCGCCGTATTGAAGAGACCAGCGAGGTCACTTTAATTAATTAATAATATGAGTTTATTTTTGGTCTGATTTTTGCGACTTGTACAACAACGAACCACTTGGTTGTATTGAAGGTATATATTGCAAATCAGGAATATATTTGGGATAAATTTAACACTTAATTTCCTGAAAAAGTGATAACGAAAAATGCCTTGAATCGTTTTATAAAAGAACGTATCTTCTAACTCTTATTTATCTCGATCCGATGCAAAAATCCAAACCACTGACCGTCCCAAAAGCCAATGAAAAAGAAGTTCTGGAGCAACTACCGCTGACAATTTCCCGCACTGTGAAAAAACACCTTGAAATGTTGACGGAGCCTTTTACAGTTCCCAATGGGTTGAATGCAAAAATTAAAAGGGTATTCAACAAACCGTCCTGAACTTTCTAATTTGGTGCAAGATAGCCCCAACACGAAATAGGCATAAGGCTTGAAAATCCCGAAGCCTTACAATGGAGGTGCGTCACCAGATGAATAAAGTCCGCAGACAGTTAGAACGCAAGTACTTTACCACACATAGGAGGGACATTCAACAGCAAAAATACGTTGGCTATTATTGATGAAAAATTAAGATTTTAAAGGTCACAGCCACGATTGGGCTAAACCACAAATTCTATCCAGGTTGTCCATTATTAGGCTGGAAATAGGGCCAGAAGTTAGAAGATATGAATTGGGTGAGAAGAATACCCATTTCTATTCCTGACCGAAAAAGGGGTTTGGTCTACCAAACTTCAGAGCGCATATTTAGTTTATAGACTATCCGCACAACCACTACCCAATTGTTTCCAGGCAGGTATTGTCGAAGGTTTCATAAACTTTATTGAGTTCACGTATTCCAATCCGGTCGGTCCGCGACCACATAATGGTTTCGTAGCAGTCAATGCTGGCAGTTTGTCAAACCTTGTCGGGTCAACGACCACCCACTGGTTTCCCGACAGGCAGTGTTCCAAGTTTCTCAAACCTTGGTGGACCAGCGGCCAGCACTAACGGTCATGGGCATTGATCTTATTGGTTTGACAAACCTTGATGACCTGGTACATTAAGATCATTTCTTTCCCATCTAATCTTCCCTCCGAGAATCGGCCGGGGTAAAGACCAGTGCTATGTTTCATAAGTAATATATATTGATGAAGTGATTATTTTTTGTCGTACTTATAAAACGAAACCGAGCATAGGACGACAGGCCTACATGAGGCTTTTTGTGATGAAGGTACGGCGAAAAGAAGCCGTCATAAGTGTAAAGTGCTTATGAAATAGCATTAGATGGGGATAAGTGGAATGCGTATTCGCGTAGAAAAAACATAGCAATTCACCTAAAAAATATACTGTCCGATCAGCAGACACGCCCAAATCAAATCAGAAAAATATTTGACATCAAACCTTCCTCTTGTTTTTCTTTTTACCGCTCAATGCCCCGTTTTTTGACGAAATTCTGATATATTTGAGAATGAGAGATCGATAAAGACAATGGATTTTTCTAAAGATGAAAGGGTTTTACTATTTCAAAGAATAGCTCAAGGCGATTCCGTAGCATTTGAGCAGGTTTATGAAATGTACAGGCATGGACTCTTTGGGATTGCGTTTAAATTGACAAAATCGAAATCTGTCTCTGAGGACATCGTGCAGGATGTTTTCAAGGATCTTTGGAACGGCAAGCACAATCTTGCCAGTGTGCAGGAACCGTCCTCCTATATCTTTTCTATTACTTATCGAAAATCCTTTCAGTATTTAAAACAAGTTTCGCAGGATCGTCTCCTATTTGCAGAACTGAAAAGTAACCTTAAGTCTCTCGCCTATTTTGATGACAAGCTACTGGAAGTAGAGGAATTGAAAGAGATTCTTCAAAAAATCATTGAGGAGCTTCCTCCCCGCAGGCAACTAATTTTTAAAATGAGTCGGGAGAAAGGATTAAGTTATGAGGAAATCGCTATAAAACTGAATATTTCCCCACTGACTGTGAAAAAGCAGATGACGCTTGCATTACAAGCGATTCGGATGAATCTGGCCCACGTTTCCTCTGGGTTTAAAAGATTTTTATAAAAAAATCCATCCTCGAATACTCCCTTTTCTCTTTTCCCAACACTATTCGGATACCAGTGGATATGTATGTGGCAGTTGACTGCTAATAATAAAGATGAATCTATGAAAGATGATTTGGAATATATCAACCGTCTATTCGGCAAGTATATTCAAGATGAAATTTCTGAGGAAGAACTAGAAATCCTTTTCAAGCTCATTAAAGACTGTGATTTCGAGAATTTTGTTCCAGAAAAGGAGATTGTAAAATATTTTGGGAACGAAATGGAGGATATCATCGGTGAGGATAATTCGTCCAAACCAAAGGAAGGAAGGGTGTTCCAGCTCTATACGAAAAAGATAGCCTATGTGGCAGCTGCCATTCTGCTAATTGTGGTTTCGGGGATCTATCACCGTTTGTCGGATCGATACGAGAATAATATGGGTCAAGAACTGGTTCAGTCTGTTGAACCTCTCGATGTCATGCCCGGACAAAACTTTGCTGTATTAACTTCTTCCAGGGGGGAGAGTATCATTTTATCGGAAACAGACGACGGTCAAATAGATACTGGAGAAGATGTCGACATTGTAAAGGTCAACGACGGAGAATTAATTTATACCTCACAGGGAAAAGCTGAACCTGACGAAATGATCTATAACACACTTTCCACACCCAGGGGAGGACAGTATCAATTGACATTATCAGATGGAACCAAAGTTTGGCTGAATGCAGCATCTTCCATTCGATTTCCTGTCGAATTTCCAGATGATGAAAGAAGAGTGGACATTACCGGAGAAGTGTATTTTGATGTCGCTCATAGCGAGGAACAAACCTTCATAGTACATGCAGGCTCATCAGTGATAGAAGACCTGGGCACAGCCTTCAATGTAACAGCTTATGAAGACGAACGGAGCGTCAAGACCACACTGGTCGAAGGAATTGTCAAAGTACGAGAACATATTTTGAGTCCGGGTGAGCAGGCTATAGAAGATGAAAATGATCATATTCAGATCCTGAAAAATGTTGATCTGGATAATGTCGTTTCCTGGAAGGACGGTTTTTTTTCCTTTGAAAATGCAAACCTAGCTGAGATTATGAGAGTCCTTTCGCGTTGGTATAATCTCGAGGTCGATTATGAAAACGAAGCAGGTCTTGAAAAAAGATATTCAGGTAAAATTGATCGGAATTTAACCTTGCTACAGGTACTGGAAGGATTGAAACTTACCGCTCAAAATTTTGATATACAACCGGGAAACAAAATCATTATAAGGGGATAGCAAGGGAAGACAGCGCGTGTGAAAAGTTGAAATGTGAAAAGATTATATGGAACGAAATATTAGGATAGTGATGATAAGGATGCACAGATGGTTGTTGAAATTTAAAGAATCCTTCAGAAAGATTTTCTTGATAAGCAGAAGGACTTGTGAGAATGCATTCGTCGGCTGCTACAAGACACTGGCAGGTTATACCTGTCTGTTTTTGCTATTTACTTTTGTGGGAAAAAGTGCGGAATGCTTTGCGCAAACCTTTGATTATCAAGTGCGAAGTGTTCAGTTTTTAGACGCACTCAAGGCGCTGGAGTCAAAATCCGGATATTCCATATTTTATGATCAGGATATAGTAAGCGAGCCGTCTACTGTTTCTGTGGATTTGAAAAATGCGAATTTGACTCAGATCCTGGAAGCTGTTCTCAAAGACAGATCCCTTACCTACAATATTCAGGGCAAGACGATTTTCTTATATGGGCTACCTGATACGGACAGTGTGCAGAGTGTCCCGGAATCGGATCCCATTGAGGTGCAAGGTGAAGTCACTGGTCAGGATGGGGAACCACTGATCGGGGTGAATGTCTGGATAAAAGAATCGAATAAAGGGACTGCCACGGATTTCGATGGCCGCTTTGAACTTCAAGAAGTGGAAGAAGATGCTGTTTTAATAATCTCCTATATCGGTTATGAAACTCAGGAAATCCCGCTCAATGGTAAGACTGAAATTTCTGTGATCATGATCGAAGATTCGCAGACCATTGAAGAAGTGGTCGTGGTGGGGTATGGAACCAAAAAGAAGAGCAATCTGATTGGTTCAATCTCATCAGTTTCCAGTGTGGAGATAGAAAAAAGTCAGCAACATGATTTGATTTCCGTGCTGCAGGGCAGAGCTGCGGGGGTGCAGGTTACCACCAGTTCAGGAGCGCCTGGAGGGGGAATGACCATCAGGGTACGGGGTGCTTCTTCATTAAATTCCGGTAATTCTCCGCTTTTTATAGTGGATGGCATTCCGTTGGAATCCAATTCCATGTCTTTATTGAATCAGGATGATCCGGGTGTCAATCCTATTGCGGATATCAATCCCAATGATATCGAATCGATAGAGGTCCTGAAGGATGCTGCTTCTACTGCTATTTATGGTGCCCGTGCGGCCAATGGAGTGGTTTTGATAACCACCAAACGTGGGAAGGCAGGAAAACCTATCATCAGACTAAATACGTTTACAGGATTCAGTGAAGTACCGCGAAAGCTGAGTGTCTTAAATGCGACCCAATGGAGAGAAGCGGTTTTGGATGCATACGCCAATATGGACAATCCAGATATTCCGCATTCTGTCGTGGTGGATTCTCTAAGCCCGAAGAATAATGGCGATGTAGACTGGCAGAGCGAGATGTTTAGAAAAGCCATACAAAATAGTATCAATCTTTCCGTAGCAGGTGGTGCCGATAATTTCGGATATGCCTGGAGTGCCTCATATTTGGATCAGCAAGGGATTCTGATCAATACTGATTTTAAACGAATTACATCAAGACTGAATACTGATTTGAAGGTCACGGATCGATTGAGTATCGGGCAAAGTATTGCTTATTCAAACGGTGCACGTACGAAAGTGAATTCAGGGGGAGTGGGCAACAAGAGCCTGATCAGACAATTGCTGATTCGTCCGCCTACCTACGCAATGTATTTGCCGGACGGAAGTTATAACGGCTATCAGAACGGTCAGCGAAATCCTGTGGGGCTGGCCAACCTGGCTACAGATACCGACCAGTCACACCGGATGATTGGGAGTCAGTACATCGAAATGGAACTTTTGGAAGGATTGAAAATCAGAAGCAACATGAATCTGGATTTCATCAGCATGAAGGAAGATTACTTCCTGCCTTCTTCACTGGATTACCGGGAAGGATGGAATGAAGGTAAAGTTCGCTCTTCTCAAAATCTCACCTGGGGAAATGAAACCTATTTATCCTATAACCAGGTATTCGATAACCGTCACAATTTCTCAGCAATGGGTGGTCTTGGCTTTCAAAGATGGAAGCGAACGATTACCGGGCTGGACGGAAGCTACTTTGCCAGTGACAGGATTATCACTCTGAATGGTGCGGGTACCATATCCAATCAACAGGTGAATCGCGCCAGTGAACATGCTTTGAGATCCTATTTTGGTCGTGTATCCTACGATTATGAAGGTCGTTATCTGGCTGAAGCCAATGTGAGGGTGGATGGTTCTTCACGTTTTGGTAAAAATCAACGGTATGCTTTCTTCCCTTCGGCCTCTCTAGGATGGAGATTCACCGGGGAATCGTTTATGGCCGATCAGAATTTTATCTCGGATGGTAAACTCAGAATCAGTGCAGGTCAGACTGGAAATGAAGCGATCGGTGATTACACCGCTCAGGGCCAGTTTTTGGTGGGAGCCAATTATTTAAATAATTCAGGTGCGGCACCGACCATCACCTCCAATACAAATCTCACCTGGGAATCTACGACCGAATATGATGTGGGTGTTGATTTGTCTTTTCTGGATCACCGTATAGAAGTGACTGCAGACGTTTATTTGAAAAGGACCAGCGGTTTATTATTCAATGTACCGGTTCCATTGACCACGGGATTCGAATCTGTCACTCAGAATGTAGGTAATATTGAGAATCGAGGAATAGAAGGATCTTTGGTTTCCCGCAATTTGGTGGGTGAGTTTCAATGGAACACCAGCTTTAATATCAGCACCAATCGGAATCGAATTACCAGCCTACCCAGTGAATTGTTGACGAATGGATATATTCAAAATGGACCTTACCACATACTACAGGTAGGACAGCCGATCGGAATCTTCTATGGGTATAAATTTTTGGGAGTGTATCCCACAGATGAGGATAATGTAAATGGTCTTACTTATGGAGCCAATGGGCCCGTATTTAAGGGAGGAGAGCCTATATGGTATGATGCCAACAATGATAATATTATCGATGAGAATGATCGTGTGGTTATTGGGGATGCTACTTCTGCGTTCTGGGGCGGAATGAATAATGAATTTTCTTACAAAGGATTTTCATTGGGCGTCTTTTTCCAATATGTGTACGGTAATGATATATACAGTGTACTCAATCACGAACGGAATTCTATCAGACGATACGATAATTTATCGACCGATGCGCTGAAACGATGGAGAAAGCCTGGAGATATTACCAATTTCCCCAAGCCTGTGAGGGATGACCCTCGAGAAAGTGACAGTAGAATTCAGGATCGATGGATTGAGGACGGTTCATATTTGAAAATAAAGAATGTGATGCTGAGTTATGATCTCAACAGAAATTTGATTTCCCGTTTCGGACTGAGGAATCTGCAACTATATGTGACGGCGACCGATTTGCTGACTTTTACCAATTATACCGCCTTTGATCCCGATGTAAATTCTTTTGGCGGGATCAGACCCGGGGTGGATTACGGTACGTATCCGTTGAACCGGAGTTTCTTTTTTGGTATAAAAGCGGAATTTTAAAGATATAGAAGATGAGAAATATAATTTCTTTGGTGGTTTTGGTAGTCATCGTCTTTTCCTGTTCGCTGGACCTGGAGCCGATAAGTGAGTTTTCAGCCAGCGGTTTTTACGAAACAGCTGAAGATGCACGTGCCGGAGTGTACGGGATATACAATGCCACCCAATCCGCATTTAGCCGAAATCTGGCTTTCTGGGGAGAAGGCAGGGCAGATGCAGTGGATACCCGACATTCGGGAGATCCCCGAATGTTGTTGAACAATACGCTGAATAAGGATATGCGATCCGCCAGTTGGACGGGATTGTATCAAATCATCAGTCGGGCCAATTATGCGGTAAAATATATTCCGGAGGTTTTATCCGATGAGGGTCTTGGAGCTACCTTGATGGGGCAGGCCCGGGGATTGAGAGCCCTGGCTTATTTCTATGCCGTTCGGATATGGGGAGATGTGCCTTTGGTACTGGAACCTTTTGAAGGCACCGATCAGGAGATATTTGTAAGAAGGACCGATCGGGAGATTGTGCTGGATCAGGTAGAGAAGGATTTGATGTATGCTGCCCGGAATGCGCCCCAGGGGGGCGATAAAACCCTGTTTACTGCCGGGGCGGCTTATGCTTTGTTGTCGCATCTGTATATGTGGCAGCATGATTATGAAAAAGCTTCTTCATATACCGATACGGTAATGGCTGATGCTTCTTATACCCTGGTAACAATCGATGACTGGAATAAGATTTTTACAAACGGGAATAGCAGGGAGAGCATATTTGAAATCGGATATAATGAGGATCAGACAAATATGTTGCGGGTCCTTTATGCACTCGGTTCCGACAGTGATTATTTCCCCAGTGAAACCTTTATGAATACGTTTGAAGATGGAGATTTGAGGCAGGAACTCACTTATGACGTGACCAAAGCTTTTCCAAGGATGATTTGGAAATTTTTTGGAAAAGGATTTAATGATGAAGATCCGGCTCCATCTACTCACAATATTGTCATGCTGAGACTGGCAGACATCATCTTGTTGAAGGCGGAAGCCCTTCTTCATTTAGGGGATAAGCAGGGTGCTTTGGATCTTGTAAATCGGATTCGAAACAGAGCAGCTTTACCCGATCTGAATGAGAATACGGCGGTGGCATTATATGGCGATATCGAATCGGCCATTTTGCATGAGCGCCTGGTCGAATTGTCCTATGAGGGGCATCGATGGTTTGATCTGGTACGTACCGGAAAAGCCATTTCTACGATGAAGCCCAGAAATGGGTTGTCTGATGAAGACAATCTGGTCTGGCCGATCAGTGGGGATGCCATCAACCGAAATCCCAACCTTGTTCAAAATGAATACTATAAATGATGTCTATGCCCAGCCTCTGTCGGTCAGATAGATATTTTGAAGTGAAGAAAAGTCATGAAAAGTAGAAAAAGTAATATTTTAGTGAATAAAGGTCTCGTCATCATCCTCTTGCTGTTACAGAGCTGTATTCAGGAGAATTTTGAATATAAGCTTTCGGATACAAACCATGGAATATGGGAGGTTTCTGTTTGGGGCTTCATTGAAGACCGCGATGATTTCACTACACTCAAACAGGCTATTGAAATTTCCGGATTAAAAGATTTATTTGACCGGGATGGGGATTGGACCTATGTTCTTCCCAATAATAAGGCTTTTAGGGATTTTATGCCCTTTAATGGGTACCGGAATGTATCTGAAATTCCGGTTCCCATTCTCCGAAACCTTTTAAGGTATTTGGTAGTAAAAGACCGGGTGATCTTCACAGATCCAGATTTATTCGAAAGCAATAATCCAATTCCATATGAAACGGTCAACGGACAGATTATGTATTTATCTCATCAGACGAGTTTTGTTGGCATTGTCAACGAAGGAACTGCGAAGAGTTTTGAAATTTATACTTCCAATCTTCAAACGACCAGTGGCGTGGTACATGTAGTGGGTTCTATGGTCTATTATTCCTTACCACCAGGAAATATGCAAATCGATACAACCGGTCCGGGTACCCCTTTGACATTGGTGAGAAACCTGCCCGTCAAAGTTTCCGAAGGATCGATTCCTATCGATGGTTCAGTTTTGGAAATTGGAGGAGCTTCTCCGGAAAACATTATTCACACCTTGGAGAAAGCACCCGATCGTGGATGGTTGGTGATGAACGGAACCAGATTTTTGAGAGTGGGAGATAGGTTTACACAAAGTGATATCGAGTTATTGAATATGGTCTATATCAGTGACGGTTCAGGTGATGATGTAATCACATTATCGACCACGAGTAAATCCGGTTTTGAACTGGAGGCTTTCGATATCAAAATAGAAATGGATTGATTGAAATGGAATTTAATAATAAGCGAAACGCATCGGATTTTATGATCAGAATACGTGGAATGTTGAAAAATTGGGTGTGGGTAGTTTTTATGTTTTCGGGATTAATAGCATGTGAAAATGATGATTCGATGCAACCGGATTCACCGCATGAAGAAAGACCGGATGAGTTGGGTCCTTCGGATCTGATCGACAATTCTGATGAGTTTGCCTATGGAGCTACGAATGGGAAGATCGATTTTTCAGGATATCAATGGGATGTGAAATCATCGGTGACCAATGCAATCGGCCCGGGGCCTAATTATTTTTCGATGAACAGCCAAAACGTGTGGGTGGACAAGAAAGGAAGTTTGCATTTGGAGATCAACCATCGGAACGATCGGTGGTATTCATCTTCTGTTTCATTGCCACGTCCTCGTGGATTTGGGAAGTATATGATTTATGTGTCGAGCAAAACGGAGGAGCTGGACCCCAATATTGTCGTTGGTTTTTTTCTGTATAAATCCGACAGCCAGGAGGTGGATATCGAATTGTCGCGATGGGCCCGGGAGGATAATAAGAATGCTCAGTTTGCCATACAACCGGCAGATAGACAAGGAAATAAAAAGCGTTTTGATGTATTGACAGAAGGCTATAAAACTACTTATTTTATCGATTGGCAAAGAGATAGTATAGTCTTTGGCGGCTTCAAAGGTGTAACACTCAACCCGAAAGAGGAAAATATTTTTTCTTCCTGGACCTATCAGGGCAAGGATATACCGACGGATGAAGAGGAGAAGTTTATAATAAACTTTTGGCTGTTCCGGGGAAACCCTCCGTTCAATAACCAGGATGCAGAAATCGTCATCGACAGTGTACGGGTCATTGAATATGAGAAGTAATCGAATATGTACCTGAGAGAAACTGAGGTATATCCCGCAGTTCGTATGAAGTAAATAATATAACGTTTAACCAAAATTCAACAATATGAAATTTAGTAGTTTGAGATCAATGAATTGGCTAATGGCCTTTGCTGTCATTTTTTTTGTAGCATCCGTGAGCTCATGTTCCAAAGAGGATGATCCAGAACCTAATATGCCGGGTATGGAAGAACCGGGGGACAATGACGACGATGATGATGGCAGTGGTAATGATGATGGTGATGATGAAGGTGAGGAAATCGATTTGAATTCTTTTCTACCGGAAGCTGGAAAAACCATAGATTTCGCAGCTTATGAAGAGGAAGATTATTATGAATATGAGTACGATACTGGTCGAAAAGTTTTTCGTCTGGGGGAAGATTGGGAAGTCAGCAGTCCGTTGGGAATTGATATTAAGCGGCACGTAGTGGTGGCAGAAGAGGGCGTCGAAATGCGGATTGATCCGAATACCGGATATACCACGACCTTTAATCGAAATTCACTAAATCGTTTGAATCAAAGAAGGACTTCCGGTCTTTTTGTTTGGACAGTAGTAACACCGGAAATAAAGCCTGAAGATGATTACTATTCGGGGGGATTGTTGTATACAAGCGATGATCTGGGTTTTGCTGTGAATGCATATATCACATATGGAACGCCTGCAGAAAGAGAAGAATTCGAAATTCCGGATGGGAAATTGGCTTTCCGGGTAGGTTCGGATACCGACCCAACCAGCCATATGTTGTTCCCGACCGATGCGGGAGAGCATGAGATAGCTATTGGATTGGTAACCGGTGCGGAGGGTAATTTTATCGTGCTTTTTGCTTTAGACGGTGAGGTTGTGGCTACCATGAATCTGGAATATGGCCCCGATGAAATTGCGGGTACTGATTTCATGCCGGTATGCGCTACTGGAACCCGGGATAATATTGGAGGACCGAATCATATTGCCGAGATTCATTCTACCTTGTATAAGAAATTTGAATATTTCCCGGAGAAGTAATGTAAAGAATACCTCTTGTAAGAAGAGCTGAACCGGAATCCCGGTTCAGCTCTTATTTAGGGCCTACTCAGATTTAGCCATTTGACTGGATTACAATATTTTAGGATAAAAATTCAGCGGTTTTAGTCCAGGGTTATTTGTGATTATCTGAAACAACTTTGCATTTGATAAATTCCAAATTTACCTGGGGGATTCGGAAAGTTAAACTGCGATTCGTGAGCCGACCATCGGGAGGATCTGGAAGCGCATGTCATCCATCCACCATCCACTATTCACCATCAGATATATTATTTGATGTATCTGAATTAGGGTCTACTCAAGCCGACCGTGGGGAGGATCTGGTAGCGTCATTGTTTAAATTGACTTTATGAGGAAACCCTATTTATTTTTAAGAATGGGATGGCCGAATGTCCATTTTCTTTGGACGGAATGTCCCGTAATTGCATAGGATCCCACAGTTAGTTGACGCCAGTACGGTCAGACCCTTTCGGTAACTAGTGCACGAAAACCTAAATTCCTATCAATATTGACGGCTTCTTTTTCGCC
>CAYRRD010000011.1:0-82012 GCA_964426625.1 uncultured Saprospiraceae bacterium
CTGTCACTGCCGTAACTGTTCTTTTATAATACACCTGGAAAGCCCTGCCACTCGTCCCATCCGTGATATAAATATCACCCCAATCATCAATGCTGATACCATGTGCATTGGGGGTATTGTCGACCACATAAGAAAAATCGAATGTCCGGGGATTGAACCTATAGAGTCCCGGCGTGCCCGATTCTTCGCTTTTCCTCCACGGTGTTTCCACATTCTCAAGAATAAAAATCCCGCGTTGGTAATAAATATAACCATCGGGACCCAGGATCAGATTATTCGCAGCATGGTGGGTATCGTCCGCACCGATTCCTCCAAAAAGTCGTGTGGTTTTATCAGCCATTCCATCTCCGTCTGTATCCTCCAGGAACAAAATATAGGGAGCGGATACGACGATCACCCCGCCATTCCAAAACTCAAAGCCTGTGGGATGCGGGACATAGGCAAAGGTGTTGACTTTATCGGCCCGGCCATCTCCATCCTCATCAGTAAGATACACAAGTCTGTCATTGAAGGGAGTCATGGGTTCCCATTTGGGATAATCTCCCCAGGAAGCCACCCAAATACGGCCTTTTGTGTCCACCTGCAAAGCTACCGGGTTGACGATTTCAGGAAAATCTTTTTCACCAGCAAATAAATTGACTTGCAAATCGGAGGGAATGGTCATCCGGTTTATGGCAGACTCTCCATCGATATACTCCACGTGACGTGTAATGTGTGTACCCACGATCAGGGGTTCAGGGACATTAGCATCATCCACCTCATAACTTTCACCTTTGGCCAATGCCCATATTTTTTTATCTCTGTTTTGCGTCAGCACGTCGAGCATCTCCAATTCTCGTTGAAGGGTATTGTAATTGCCGTCCTGGATGGACCGCGTACCCCACACGTCATTTCCACTGGAAGCCCGATATCTGTGGAACCAAAATTCATTTTTCTCAACGACGGCTTCACGAACCATTTCCAAATCAGAAAGGTTTGAAACAGCACCTGAACCCAGTAATTGCTCTGCGATATACTGAGCTACCAATTTATTTCCCAGTTCATTGAGATGAATTCCATTGATGGTCAGGAATTCCTCCTGTTCCTCGTACATACGTGAAGTAGCGGAATATAAATTCACGAAAGTCACATCATGGGCTGCTGCCGCTTCCTCCATGGCCTGCGTATATGCTGCCAGACGAACGTTGTTTTCACTGCCATCGGGCAGATATGACTTTCCTAAATTTTCATGTGCAATCGGGGAGAAAAGCACCAACCTCGGGGGATTTTTACCATCGTAATTTTGTTGGTGGGAATACCGGATCCAGTCCACGACCAGTTTTTTAAATTCTTCTGGTTCGTTGTCATAGGATTCGTTGTACCCGAAGAAGGCAAATATGACACTTGCCTGTACGTGAGTCAAATGGCTGTCGCTATCTCCAAAACCTTCGTGGGATCGGGGTCGATAATGAATCTGATCACCGGAATACCCCAGATTCCGAAATACAAGACTATCTGCGGGATGCTGCAACTGAAAGTAGGTTTCCAGCCAACCATCGTGCTGCATTCGTTCGGCCAGGCCATTGCCGATGATGGCGATGCGGTCACCAGTCCTGAATTCAAATGAACCTCCACTCTGAGAACTACACCCCAGAATTAAGGCAAAAAAGAAGGGAACAACGAAGAGAAGATACGGGGAAGCTGCAGGAAAAAATCTCATCATTTATTTTTTTTATACGAATAGGTTTTTGAGTGTTTGCATACTACAGATTCGACCAATCGAATAGTGTACGATACCGTTTTGGATTCCGGAACATGGGAACAAATAGATGCGGACGAAGACCATGCAGGGTGTTGTGTTCGTAGGGTGTAATGCAATAGCCCATTAATATATAAAAGTCCCCGATTATAGGCCCTATTTTATGTGAAATTCTTTTAAAAGACTGGAGATATCGACCTTTTGTCCTCCGTTTTGTTTGCTCAAAAAAGCTGCAGTCATAAAGGCGTAGATCTCCAGAGTTTCCCGATTGGATACTGGTGGATGGCCGGTTTTGAAGAATTCAACTATCTGCACTACCAGGGGTCGATAGCCTTCAAATCCTCCCAGATCAAGGATGGCATCTTGCAAAAAGACCCTTCCTCCGAAACCTCTTTGCCCCTGGCGTATACCTCTGAAAGTTCCTACTCTGCCATTATCCCATATGCCTGAGACAACATCTCCATCTTCTGAATGGCTTATTTGCTGTACTTCCAAACATCCGGTTCCCATCACAGTGTACAACATTTCTACACCATGGATCCCATACCAGTATAGATCGGTGTGTGATGGTTCCAGTGAAGCCGGGCTGAAAGTGGTGGCGCCCAGGACCTCTGGTTTCCTGGATTGATTAATTTCCTGGGGTATTGTACCATATCGAAGTGATGAGGAGGAAAAAATGGGAACGCGGTGTTTTTCTGCCATATTATAAATCGCCACTACACCTTCCAGATTTTCAGCCACTGGTTTGTCCACAAACACAGGTTTTCCGGCTTTGATAGCAGGTAAAACCTCGTTCATATGGGGTCGGCCGTCATTGGTTTCGATCAACACACCATCCACGCCCTCTAACATTTCTTCCATGGAAGATACGATTATCACTCCGGCTTTTTCGACATCTCTTTTGTAGTTTGCCAATTGATCAGGGGTAAATTCCACATCCGGATTTCCGGGTGGATGATACAGTTTGGCGATGCGACATCCCGAAAGATCATGTCCCTTCTCAGGATCGTTGACCAGGGTAGAGAAGGCAGCGCTATGGGGGGACAGGCCCACCACGCCGAGGACAAGATCTTTCTCTGGAAGGTTCCGCGTGTGATCTCCAGGATATAGGGAGCTTTGGATCAACCCGGCGCCCACGCCTGCCATAGCCATATTTTTTATAAATTTTCTGCGTGCATACATGGAATCAACTTGAATATTATTTTGAAACTTCCCAGGCAATTAAAATACCATTATTATTCAGGAGTTGGACAAAAAATAAAAATGAAGGGTTTTGGCGTGGATTTACAAAAATTCCAGGATCATTATGTGGCATTACTCAAACTAACATTATTGCCATCGCGACCTGGCAGATCTATTTCATGGAAGCTAAAAATTTACGAGTAAGATTACTTATCATTGGATTTTTATGTGTACTGAGGATTTCAAGATATTCACCTATAGGATTTCCCTCTTGTAAATGATGGGGCTTTATCAACCGAATAATAGAATTGTATTCATACATGAAAATATTTTGATGAGCGACCTGACCGAGTATATTTAGAACAACCACATCCTCTACATCCTTCAATTGTAAAAGCAATCTGAGAATCCGGTGTTTTGTGTTCAAGTCTACCTCTGGCATGGCATTTAACAATTCTATTTGTAAAACAGAGTCTAAGTGTATTAGAGTTTGGGTGTGTTGTATTGCTGCATTTGCAACCCGAGCATTATCCGACGTAATCAAATGAATAACCTTCTTATTGAACTCATTCTGGTATTGAGGGTTTTTTGTTACACTTTGAATGGCCCATATTTTGTGTTCTTCCTTGTTACTCATGAGTAATCTATCCAAATACTCAGCACTTAAGCGAGAATTCATAATACGTAGAATTTCGTTACGGAGGTGACCATAAACTAAATGCCATAGAGTATAACAGGTGTATACAGCGTCCTTAACCACCACTTGAGAAAGAGAAGGCTGAGTAGCAGAGGTATATGCATCTACTTTGCCCAACGTATTTGTGGAAGTATCGACAACTAATTCATCTTGATTGAGAAATCTTAGAACTGAATTTGTATCAGTTAAAAGTTCGTGTAATCGCCGATAATCATCATCTTGAAAAGCAGCGTGATCCGTTTTTGTTAATGGCTCATCCTCAAGGACCTGGAAACCATGATAATTCCCTGTTCCGTCCCAAAACAACCAAAGATCGATCATTTTGCATTCTCCGGTTTCGCATACATCCTTGTAAACTTTCCTTCCGAACCAGACTGGAAGACCGTCTTTCCCCTGTAATTCATATATTATAGGCTCAGAAAGTGAATCTGAAAAGTGATAATAATCATGCTTTATAATTGTGCCATCCATTGTCCAGTATTCAGACTGAGATTTCACTTGAGATAGAGAAGCATATGTTAATATCCATATTACTAAGCCATAGCGCAACATCCTACCCTTATATAGATTCTCCTACATTTTCTAATTTTCCAACATGCTAAGAAATTCATCTAAATGATTTTGGTAAACTTCTCTTGGCGTACAATTATATTTGGCACTCAAATATGCTGCTACACCTACCACTTCTCCCATCATTCCAGTAGTATTCATAACTCTGACTGTTCCAAGAGCAATATGGGATACACTTATATTGCGTCCAGCCATAAATAGATTTTCTATATTATTTGAATATAAACATCTGTAGGGGAAATGATAAGGTTCAAAATCTCTATCGTGATCTGCGATAGCAATAAATTCTTCACCTGGATAATATTGACTGTTTTGAGGATTTGGATAATGAAGATCTATGCCCCATTTTGTGGTGACACATGCATCTTCATACTCCACTTTATTAATAATATCCAACTCAGTTAAAAACACATCGCCTACCAGACGACGTGATTCTCTTTTCCCGAGATTATACGCCATCCACTCAAGCTTCCATTTGGCATACTCATTAAACATTTTATTCTTCAAATATGACCAGTGGCCATAAATTACTCTAAATTTGTGATCGCGTATTTTTTCTGCTTCATCAATCATATTCCAATAGAATCCGGTCTCCCAATTCCAGGCGCCTCTCGTGTTTTTCAGATAATAATCATCAGAAAATTGGATAGCCCAGTCGCATACAGGAAAATCTGATATTGTATCTTTCTCATCGGCAAACCAATGGATAGTTGATCCCAGTGTCAATGAATCAATAAACATCGGTGCTTTGGGCTCTTTGGTTTCTTCAAAGCTTTCTCTACCCATTTTATAGTTAGCTCCAGCGACGTAACCTAATGTCCCATCACCGGTACAATCTACAAAATAATTGGCTTCAAATCGATACACAATTCCGGTTATAACATTTCTCCCTATAGCAGCAGAAATGGTGTTCCCATCTTTCTCCACATCAAATACGTGTGTAGATAAATAGAGTGAAATATTTTTCTCGTTTTTAACTTTTTCTAATTTCAAATCATCGCCATAATGTTTCTCATCCCCAGCCTCACCTTTGTAGCCAGTACTTAACTCTCTTACAATATTTCCAATTTTCGGAAAAAGGTTGTGGTCCATATCACCTTGCAACGGTACTCTGATTTCAGAACTATTATTACCACCTAATACTGGCCGATTCTGAACTAAAGCGACTGAAAGTCCTAGCCTAGCCGCTTGAATGGATGCGCATACTCCAGCAAGTCCTCCGCCAACAACGACCAAATCGAATTTTCCAACATCGACAGGAGAATTCGGATGTTTACTCATTGATTGTCTTAAAGTGCTAAGCTCATCAAAACTCGACGGAGGGATATCATTTTTATTCTTTGTAAAATATAGTACATCAACCCTGCCTTCAAACCCACTGCCATCTATTAATGAAATTTCAGTTTTTCTTCCATCAATATCAATCTCACCTCCATATTCCCAGTGCCATTCATCATTTCCATCTATACCAAAACTTTTTGGAACAATCTTATCACCAATACTTATGTGAAATTTACCTGGACCAGTTGGAAAGGGAGCCCAGTCCTTAGTTCTAACCCACAGATGATATTTCCCCTTACTGGGGAATTTTATTGTTGTTACAGCAGATTGCACTGGCTCCCCAAGCCCATGTGCTAACAAGTAAGATGAACCCATTTGATCAATAAACTGTGCGTCTACCACCCAGCCTCCCAGATTATCAAATTGTTCTACTTCTAACCACACTTTGTCATTTGCAAACAAATTATATGAGAGAAGTGACAAAAGTGTAATTATTCCGTGGTTCCACATATTTCAGAAATTAATATTTAAAAATATTTCGAAGTGATTCGTTCGACTGCTTGGGCACCAAACTCCCATTATACACAATTTACTTCCATTACCATGTCGATTCCCTACCCTTACACAAACTGATCTGTAAAACCGGATGAGGAAGATGCATGATACCAGATATATCAACTAAACCATACTATACAATTCAATAGTCCAAATATTTCAATACCCTGCATTCTGAGTCAAATTTGGATTTGCATCAAGCTCTGATTCTGGAATCGGCAAATTAATATGATGATTTTGAAAAGAGGCATTCCGATTGAAGCTATTTTCCTCCCTTATAGCATTTTCCAAACGACCTCTTCTTTTCAGATCGAACCATCTATGCCCTTCAAAACACAATTCACGTCTACGCTCAAGTAGCACTTGTTCTAAAAACTCTTCCTTAGTAAGATTATTAACTGGTTCCAAACCGGCTCTTTGACGAACTTTATTGAGTGCTGCGTACGCTTCGAGATCAGGACCACCTTTCACTTCATTTCTTGCTTCCGCAAAAACCAACAAGATATCTGAATACCTGAGATAGGGAAAGCTGGTTTGAGCCACATTAGTACCAGCGGTGGCTGATGAGTCTGCAAGTTTCCAGAATGAAATTGCAATGCTTGGATCCGGGTCATCTATAGACAAAGTTACTTTTTCGTTGGTCGTGGGATCGATATAATAAGTGAGGAAAGAGACACTTTTTCGCTGATCATTCTCTTCAAACAAATCAAATAATGATTTTGTAACCCGAGTTATACCATACCCCCCGGCGGGTACAATGGGAGCTCCTCTCGGTGCATAACCTGTAAACAGATTGTGTCCATAATCCCTGTTGAACAAAACTTCAAAAATGGATTCTTTACCTCCCCTTGAATCTAAAGCGAATACCTTGTAGTACTGATCCCACAAATCATTCTTCCCTAAATCTATGATTTCTTTGGCTTTGGATTCCGCTAATTGCCAATATTGCGAGCCTGGATTGTCCCCCGCCAGAGTAAGGTAAAATTTCGAAAGAACGCCAAGAGCAGCAATCTTCGTAGCTCTGCCAATATCGCTGTTGTCATACTGCAATGGTAAATGGGTTTCTGCAAATTTCAAATCCGCCTCAATCAGATTATTGATGCTTTCTACTGGTGATTTTTCTATAAAAACACTATCTAGACTACTTATCTTCCCTGTAACTAACGGAACTTCTCCAAAATATCGCACCAAGTTAAAATAATGCAGGGCTCTTAAAAACCGTGCTTCGGCCAAATACTGTTGTTTCAAATTATTATCAAAATCTATCTTAGGGATTTCATCAAGTGCAATATTTGAAAATAAAATACCCCTGTAGGCACTAGACCAGATTTGTTGAAAGTAGGTATTGCTTGTATTGAAAGTATAATTCCATGTTTGAATTCGATCAACCCCTCCTGTAAGAAAGGGTATGGCCTCATCGCTCATTATAGAATTGGGTACAAGGACATTCTCAGAATGCCCGCCATACACACCTCGTAGTAGAGAATAACATGCGATAATCGAAGCATTTGCATCACCTTGATTATTATAAAATGATGCATTAGTCTCATATCCCTTAGGTGCTATATCCAATTTTGACTCACATCCCCACCAAAACAAAATCCCAACAAATAGTAGTAAATATATTTTTTTCATCATTAATTTCATTTAAAAGCCAATTGAAAGTCCGAATAATACAGTTTTGCTAGACGGATAGGATTGGTAATCCATTCCCTGATTTATAGCACTGGTTCCAAAATAATTTATCTCAGGATCATATCCAGTATACTTTGTAACTGTAAACCAGTTTTGCAAAGTGCAATAAATGTTCAGTTTAGAAAGGTGGAACTTATTCAAAATGTTTCGATTGAAGTCATATCCAAGTGTGATATTCTTCACCCGCAAATAGCTCCCATCTTCCACATGAAAACTTGAGAAAGTTCGACTTCCTCCCCGACTATTCGCTCTTGGAATATCTGTGTTGGTATTCGTAGGTGTCCATCTGTCAAGTATCTCAATTGACTGATTATTGTTACCATTGAGATTGTATAGATCAAACCTTTGAAAATTTAGAATTTCATTTCCAAACGCACCTTGTAAGAAAACATTCAACTTAAAATTATGCCAATAAAATGTATTGTTGAAGCCTCCAAAGTACTTGGGGTTACCATTTCCAATCACGGTTCTATCCGCCTCATTTATTATTCCATCCTGGTTGATATCCTCATACTTTATATCACCAGGTTGAGCATTCACTTGAGCTGATCCGGCTATCTCCTCTTCGCTATTAAATATTCCGATTTTTTTCAAACCATAGAAATTTCCAACACTATGTCCTACATCCAGTAAAACGGTATTACTGACCACCAAATGCCCAATACCTCCACCAGTCGTGAATTGGGGTCTTCCATCAAGCTTTAAAACCTTGTTTTCGTTGTATGACAAATTTATTCTGGATTCCCACTTAAATGCATTTCTAGAGAGATGACCACCCACTCCGAGTTCAAATCCTTTGTTTTGTAATTCTCCAATATTTTGTAGAGATGAGGAATAACCAGATGAAGAAGGAATGTTCACGGAAAACAATAGATCCGAAGTAATACTATTGTAATAATCGGCTACTACAAAAAAATTATTTGCTACTTCGAAATCAAGTCCGATGTTTAACTGGGTATTTTTTTCCCAGCTTAATGATTCATTGGACAAACTGCTCGGTGCGTTCCCGGCTCGTGTTTCTGGATTTCCTAGTCCCAATGGATAATAATGCGTCCCGATAAGTGACATAAACCTGTAATCACCGATACCTTCATTACCTGTTGTTCCATAACTCATTCGAAGTTTTAAGTCTGATATACGGTTAAGCTGACCGATAAACGGTTCATTCAAAATTTTCCAACCCAATGCAAATGAGGGAAATATCCCGAATTTATTGTTTGGAGCGAATCTGGATGATCCATCTCTCCGCACAGTGGCTGTCAGCAAATATCTATTTGCATAAGAGTAATTTATTCTACCCAAGTAAGATATCAACATATGAGTACTTTCGCCTGAAGCAGGTGCCTTAAGTGTACTCCCTGAGCCGAGATTATAATATAAGGAAAAATCAGAGTTGAAATTTTCAGCTGTAGCTGTTAGAGATTCGTAATGTGTCTGCTGTACAGTGTAACCTATTAATGCATTAAAATCATGTATATCATTAAACCACTTAGAATAAGTTAACGTGTTCTCTGAAAGCCAGTTTTCAGAAGTTCCTTCACTAATCGAAGCTACTCCATTTTGACCTTCTCCCAATACTACCAACCTCGAGAAGTAATTATTCGTTTTACTGGATCCGATATCTCCTCCCCATGATGTTCTGAATTTGAAATCCTTGAGGAATTTTATCTCTGCATATATATTTGACAGAAATCTATGTCGTAAACTTTGGTTTGTTACTTCATTAGCAAGTGCTACAGGGTTATCTACCAAGCTTCCATTCAAAGAGCCTTTGTTTTTGTAATAGGTACCATTTTCATCATACACAGGAAAAGAAGGGGCAAAATTCAAAGCAGCGTTTGTGATTCCCCCACTTACTCCACCTCCAGTTGCTGTTCTTGCAGCATTATTGTTGGATCTGGATCCGGCAAGCGATATTCCTAGGATGACAAATTCATTTATCTCATGGTCAATGTTAGCACGTATGGAATATCTGTTATACCCGGAATTTATAATGATACCGTCTTGATCATACAAACTTCCTATGATTGAAAATTTCGTTTGATTGGTTCCTCCCAAAATTGAAAGTGAATGTTGTTGGATTGGTGCGGTTTGAAATACTTCATCCTGCCAATCTGTCCCTTTGCCTATGGCAGTTGGTAAAGGTCTTTCAGGACTTGAACCGTCAAAATACGCCTCACCTCCACCATTTATCCTGGCTTCATTTATAAATTCAGCATACTGTTCACCATTTAACAAAGGAATTTTATGGCGTATTGATTGAATTCCATAATAGCTGTCCAATGATATTCTAGTTTTCCCCTCTGTTCCCTTTTTTGTCGTTATTAACACTACACCATTTGATCCGCGTGATCCATATATTGAGGTAGCAGAAGCATCTTTCAAAATATCAATGGATTGAATTGATGATGGGTCAATAAAACTTATATCAGACCCCTCCAAAGGATAACCATCCAGGACATACAATGGAGAGTTTGAGGCATTAATGGAACTTGTACCTCTAATTCTAATTGTTGATTCAGCTCCAGGATCTCCGGCATTCTGAGTAATCAAAACTCCTGCAGAATGACCTTGAAGAGCTTTATTAACATCCACCACTGGAGTTAATCTGATTTCACTTTCTCCAACTCTAGTAATAGATCCTGTCACATCCGACTTTTTCTGTGTACCATATCCCACCACCACAACTTCATCCAAAAGTTGTGAATCCTGTAACAACACAATATTTAATGTTGAATTCCCAGCAACTGGTATTTCAAGGGTTTGGTAACCAATGTAAGAAATCACCAGGATAGCGTTTTCATCGATATCCTCAAGTACATAATGACCATCAAAATCTGAAGCCGTTCCCTTATTCGTTCCTTTGACCTGAATATTTACCCCGATCAGAGGCTCTCCACTCTGGTCAGTAACGATACCCTGAACGGTAAATGTAATAGGTGCAATTGGTCTTGAAATGATTTCATTTTTCAAGAACGGAATTGCACGATTCTTCCGAATCGGCGTTGCTGCAATTGTTTTCTCCCCTTCACTGATGAGTCCTTCAAGATGCTGAGACATTTTCTTGAGTGATTCAATTCCCTCTGCATCCTCCGTGTAAAGAATGACAAAACGCTGATCATAGAACTTGTATTTCAAGTTTGTACCTCTTAAAATATGGGATATTGCCTCTACTGCAGAACCATAAGATTCATGGGTATATTCCACTTTTACATCAGTAACAAGATTCATATCGAAGGTAAAATACACTTCGTACTCCTGGCTGATCTTCTCGATAGCCTCCAGTAATGATATTTCCTTTGATATAGGTCTATTTACGGCCTGACTATAACCTGGCCAAAATAATCCGACCAATACAAAAATGATACTGAAAAGATGTGTAGATTTAATTGTCATATCATAGAACTTTTTATCAATTATTTCTTTTGATTTTTTACAACATACCGACGACTTGCTTTTTGCTCAAACTCTATATTGAGCGATAATTCCAACGCCTGTCTCACCGCATCCCAATCCGAATAGGGCACCCCGAGATACATGGGTGTACTCAAAAGTTTGCTGTCTGAACATTCAAAGGACTGTCCATAAATCTCCCGCAAAAGATTGAGTACTTCGCTGAATTTCATATTCTTGAAATTCAGGACGTTATTTTTCCAGGCAGCCGCTGTGATCATTGTCTGACCTTCTTCTTTTTCAATTTTATTCTCCCTGGCAATATACCTTACCTGATCCCCCGGCTTCATGAGGATATTCTCTTCATCAAACAATTGCTCTGATTCTGTCTTCGGTAATAGTTTGAGATTGACCTCTCCTTCTTCCAGGTACACCTCGGTCTTCGCCTCACGGTTGTCTACGTTGAAGGAAGTACCCAATACCTCCACCGCCAAATCTTCGGTACGGACAGTAAAGGGAATACCATCTCTCTTCTTTACTTCGAAAAATGCTTCCCCTTCAAGCACAATTTCCCGCAATTTGGTCTCATTCCAGTCACTGGACCATTGGATTTTTGAGTTCGCGTTGAGCGTAACAATGCTGCCATCATCCAATACAATTTCCTCTCTTTCTCCATATCCGGTCTGAAAAACCATTTCATGGCCATTAAACAATTCAGTCTTACCCTGAATAAAAATAAAAAGCCCTATAAGTATGATCACACTGGCTACCGTCGCTCCATACCAGTAATTTTTCTGAAATACTATCATCCGCTTTGGCGGCATATCTGAATATCGCCTCCTTGTTCTAGAATCCATTACCTTCCAGTAATAATCCAATGCTTTATCCAATGCCCCTTCAGTTCCAGGATCTTTGATCATAAGGAGGAATTCCTCATATTCTTCCCGGCTAAGACTACCGTCCTTATACCTAGCCATTAATTCGTTAAATCTCTTATTTTCCACTTTTTCGCGTTACAATGATGAATTTTCAAAGAATTCAGTCTTATTCCATTTCTCGAAAGCTGTCCTACGACTTATCGATCGTTCACTAACCGTTCATTTTCCTATTTCCAAGCCCATACAAGTATCCATCCCCATTTTTTGACCAGTGGATTTTCACTTTTTTTAAAAATATTTTGTGTTCATAATATTTTAGCTACCTTAGACCTGCTTATTCTTTCAAACTAACCGGATAAATCATTTTCTCATTTCCTGATTTTATGAACCACCGGACAAAAGTTTGAAGATGAAAGCCAAGATGGATAAGTACAGGACCAAAGTGTTTCGTTTTATTGTCCTGTTCGTTAAGAATGAAGAACTCGCTGAGGATCTTACCCAGGATGTTATGCTCAAAGTATGGATACGTCACCAACATATCCAATCCCTTCATGATATAGACAATTACATCCTAAAAATGGCCAAACACCATGTGCTGTACCATTTCAAAAAACTGGCACGGGAGAAAAAATATCAGGAGGAAATCTGGCGACGATTTCAGGATCGTTACATTGCTGCAGACCAATCCCTCATTACCCGGGAAATAGAAAAAGAACTCGATGCCATCGTCATGACCCTCCCCCAGCGTCAACAAGAAGTTTTCACCCTCAATCACCAGAAAGGACTTTCACTCGATGAAATAGCTTCCACCCTGGATATCGCTCCTCGAACAGCCCGCAATCACCTGAACCGGGCGATGAAAGTGATACGAAGCCAGATGGATCCGGGTTCTCTTATGCTTTGGATTTGGGTGTCGACATTGGCGATAGGCCTGGTATGATCATGGTCTCCGACGTAATCAGGATTCACAGATTCCTTATCGGGTCCAAAGATAGAAGTTCTATTTGTTAACCTTATTACTCAAGACCAGGTAGCACTTACATACCTTTCAGCCCCTTCTGCTACAGTTTACTTTGATAATTATGTGGAAGTCTTATTATCCCGGAATTCTCTAAAGATCATTTTATGTGGATCCTTTATCCAAAAATAGTAGGGGCGACCCATCGATACACCATGACTGTACTTGATGAGATCTCAATAATAAAACAAGCGAAGTTATCTGCATATCCTGCCATCCCCAAAATAGCCACCGTCTCACCTTGGGAAAATGGATATTCGTAACCATTGTAGTTTCAAAACTGAAACTCAGCGGGATCAACCACTGTAGCCGCTATATAGCGATAGGGCTCCTTGCCGGAACTTAGCGAATGGTTCCAATAGTAGATCACAAGTAATTTCCCGTCGGGCCTTTGAACCATGCGAGGGTAACCCACGTCTTTGTTGGCGCCATCTCCACTGCGAAGCGTAATCTCATTGCTCCAGGTCTTCCCCTTGTCCTTGCTCAATTTCAATTGAACCCTGGAACCAAAATCACTTCGGTAAATATATGCCAGTGCAAGTCTGCCATCCGCCATAAGAACCAGCGCTGGTGGAGAACCTCCATTTCCAGTATCAAAAACCGGATTGTTCTCTTCCTTCCACGTAATCCCGTTGTCCAATGACCTGAATGCTTTCAAAAAATCACGGCGTGGCTCCGGTTCTCGGCTCCGCATCACAGAAAACAATTCGCTGTTTGACAATCGAACCGTTGAAGGCATAATGTCAAAACCCTCTGGAACTTCCCCCAACCAGGATACACGTTCCCACGTCATACCTCCATCCGTAGTTCGTACACACAACACTCGGCCCTCACGACCATTTTCCTTCGCTGAATTCATAAATGCCATCAGCGTTTGGGGTCCCTCAACCAGATAATCGGTCCGGGTACCAATACCATACGTGTCGAGATTGGGAAAACTATACGGTCCTTCCCAGGACTCCCCCCGGTTCATCGTATAATAAAAAGTTGATGGCCCGTTGTGGTAATTATCCCGCATAAAGGTGATGGCAAAACCAGGATCCGTAAAATCGGAAATGGGACTTGTCAATTTCTGTGGTGGTGTAGCATCCTGCTCTGACAGACTATGGTCATACGCAAAACCAGTCTGTCCTCGTTCAAACCCATCTTCAATGGTCCATGTCCTTCCACCATCCTTACTTCGGGCATATTTGTTCCTGGCAGTTTCTCTGTCGTACGTATGAAATCCTTCCGTCTCACGATGGGATGCTTCTACAAATCCCACCAGTATCTCATCACCCCATATCCAAACCCCATTGTTCGCAGGCCAACCTGCAAATCGGCCTTCCGCACTATATATTACAGAATGCTGAATCGACCCAGGGACCTTATCCGTCACCAACGGATGTTTTGATCCGACACAGGATGAAATCAAAGACAATCCAAACGTCAGGTAAAGCGCTACAACCATATTGATGTACTTACTTTTCATATCACCTTCCTTCCATATTTTTCAAAATGCGATCTAAGATAGGATATAAATTTGCAATTCTACTCCAATGTCTTACCACACAATATCAATCATTGAATTCTCATTTCTCCAGCTGTGAATAAAGTCATCTGAAACCCCACTTTCCCATAAATATATTTTCTTCAAAGAAGAAATAGCCTTTAAGTCCGCAACTCCCCGATCACTAACACTGGTGCCATAGAGATTGAGTATCTCCAACCTCTCGAGCCGGGTCAATATCTCCAATCCTTCATCTGTAATGATGGTATTATTCAAATCCAGTTTGTAGAGATTCTTCATTTGACTGACTACCAGCAAACTCCCATCATTTGCATTTGTCCCCGCCAAATCCAGCATCACTACGTGGTCTTTTACCTGTTCCAAAAGTTGCCAGTCCGATTCAGATAACTGCTTTCTCCTTGCTTTCAACCTCAAAAAATTGTTGCCCTCCGCAAGCACCCCCCCTGAAAATCCCTCGTCGAGGATGCTATTCAGGATAGCGGGTGCCACGGGCTCCATCGATAAAACCTCATAAAATGGCCTAGGCCTGGTATCCAGATTGTATTCTTCCAGTAATATCCGAATCAAATCATCGGGTAATTTTTCTGCCGATACAGGGTTGGAAAAGGAAGCGCCGTTCTCAATCCACCACTCCAAAATTCGAACTTCCCTATAGCTCAACGGTCGACCTCGCGGAGGCATAAACTTTGAATGACCAAATGGCAAGGTAACCCGCTGAAAAATACCACTCTCCATGGGTTGACCACCCACCACCGCCGGTAGCTCATCACCTCCGCGGAGCAATGCCTCTTCGGTTGTGAGGTCCAGTCCCCCCTTACTCTGATCATCATTGTGGCACGAAATACATTTGTCCGCTAATATAGGCTGCACCAAATGCCCATATACAAGAACAGAGTCCGGATTATCTGATACTGGCATATCCATTCCTACTCCTTCATATCCCCACCATTGCTTGATGATCCGGGGTGCATACTCGATCAGGTAATCCCGCCCATGCGTCATTTGACCGCCGAGATGACCTGTGATGCTCAATGCTATGGCCAACAAACCTATATTGGCATAATACACTGATTTGGAGACTTTCCATTTTCCATGAAAAGTAAAAATCCAGGCCATAAATGCCAATCCTGTAACAACCACCCCCATCCATCCATGCCATTCGACTGAGCTGCGGACAAGCCCCCCCTCTCCCGATAAAAGCCAGCCTGTAGTGACAGCGACCAAACCTGAGATTCCTGCTGACAGCCATATGTATCTTACCGCATAGCGTAAGCCAATGGCTTGCTTACTTCGTAAGGCAATAATCCCTTCCAGTACCACTCCAATCACGATTATTCCAATCGGTAAATGGACCACTAAAGGATGGAATCTTCCCAGAAAAAATGGTATTTCTGTTTCCATAAATTACGGATCCACACCCCGGTGAGGCTGATATGAGGTATAAATAGAAGTCACTACAAAACAAACGATCAACATCCTTACAGGGTCTTGTTCTACAATGTCATATTCCTGACCATAATCCTTCCGTTTTTCAAAATGTTCCGACCTGTCTGGTAGCAAATCGCGCCACATATCCATTCAAGATTATGCAATAATATCGTGAATTATCCTACCCGACACATCGGTCAACCGAAAACGCCTTCCCTGATATTCATAGGTAAATCGCTCGTGGTCAATACCCATAAGGTAAAGCAAAGTAGCCTGAAAATCGTGCACATGAACAGGGTTCTCTACGATATTGTAACCCAATTCATCGGTCGCCCCGTATGTCATTCCGGGCTTCACACCACCCCCTGCCAACCACATGGTGAAACATCTGGGATGATGGTCCCGACCAAAGTTATCTCTGGTCAATTTACCCTGGGAATAATTGGTCCTCCCAAATTCTCCTCCCCAAATCACCAGAGTATCATCCAATAATCCACGTTGTTTCAGATCCTTAACCAGAGCAGCAGAAGCCTGATCCGTCGCTTTACACTGCCCGGATATACTGGCGGGCAAATTCCCATGATTGTCCCAGCCCTGGTGATAAAGTTGAACAAATTTGACATCGTTCTCCAGAAGTTTTCGTGCCAACAGGCAATTGGAAGCATACGTTCCTGGTATTCGGGCATCTTTCCCATAGAGCTTTAAAGTGCTTTCCGGTTCATCTGAAAGATCACGCACCTCAGGCACGGAAACCTGCATTCGGTACGCCATTTCATACTGGGAAATTCTGTCCGCAATGGTGGAATCTCCGACCATATCCATCTGGGCCAAATTCAGATCTTTGAGGGCATCCAACATTGCCCTGCGATGATTCCTCTGGTATCCCTCAGGGTCATTGAGAAACAACACAGGATCATTGCTTGCCCGAAACTGTACTCCTTGATGTCGTGAGGGTAAAAAACCGTTTCCCCACAAACGTGCATACAGGGGTTGATCCTGGGGGGCGTTATTGGATACCAGTACGATAAATGCAGGCAAGTTCTCATTGTCCGATCCAAGACCATAGTTGATCCACGATCCTATACTGGGACGTCCGGGAAGTTGATGTCCGGTTTGAAAAAAAGTCAATGCGGGATCGTGGTTGATTTGTTCAGTGTGCATGGATTTGATAAAACAAAGATCGTCTGCGATCTCTCGCGTGTAGGGCATCAGATCACTCACCCAGGCACCGCTTTCCCCATACTGCGAAAAAGCGTACGGTGAACCCACCATCGGAAGTTGGGACTGGCCGGCGCTCATTCCGGTTAGACGTTGCCCCATACGAACCGAATCCGGTAAATCCTCGCCAAAACGCTTTTCCAGCATGGGTTTATAATCAAACAATTCAAGTTGAGAAGGACCGCCACTTTGAAACAAGAAAACCACACGTTTTGCTTTAGGAACAAAATGAGGTTTTTTCAACACGCCTCCTCCGGAACTACCTGCCATCAATTTTTCAGGAAATAAAGTAGCACCCAAAGCCAGACTACCCAGGCCCATCGCGGATCTTGACAAGAATACTCTTCTGTTCATGCGATCCATCCACCTGATACCATCCATTTCATTCATAATTTACCTTTTATCGTTTGGACACATATGCATCTGAATTCATAATCGTGTTGGCTACCACAGTACCCGCCGCCAAAGCCACTGGATCCGACCCATCGCTATAGGGCGATTCACCAGTATGCACCCAGCCCCATCGCCCCTCTTTATTTTCTTTAAATATCTCCGACTGCTGTTCAAAAAGTTGGGTTAGAATTCGCAGTTCTTTATCCGTAGGAAAACGTGCGGTCAACGCCCTGAACATGTAAATAATCTGATTTTTCACCACAGAAGAACGATGTAATGCACCCTCATAAAGTTTCCTGGAAGCTTCCAGAAATTGGGGATCATTGAGCAGAACCAGGGCTTGCAAAGGGGTATTTGTTTCCTGTCGTTGAACCATGCAATAGCTCCGTGAAGGGGCATCAAAAGTGCTCATCGAAGGGGGAGGAACAGTCCGTCGCCAGAATGTATATAAACTTCTCCGGTAAAGATCTTCCCCTTTCCCTTCTTCATATCTTGCCCCTACTACATCCCAGACGCCCTCGGGTTGATAAGGCATTACGCTGGGGCCACCTATCCTATCGACCAGCAACCCACTTGCGGCCAGGGCACCATCGCGAAGCATTTCGGCTGACATACGCTGGGACGGGCCCCTGGACAGGAAAATATTCTCCGGATCGATGGAACTTGCTCGGGGATCCGGCTGGGAAGATTGTCTGTAGGTAGCTGACATCACCATCAATTTTTGCATCGCTTTGACATCCCATCCTGATTTCATAAACTGAATGGCAAGCCAGTCGAGTATTGGTAAATTATCCGGGAAGCCCCCCTGATTACCAAAATCATCCAGATTTTTGTGAATGCCCCGACCAAAATACAATTGCCAGAAACGATTGACTGCTACACGCGCTGTCAGCGGATGATCCGGGTGAAACAACCATCGGGCAAGTCCCAGGCGGTTGGGTGGAAATGAATCAGGGAAAGGTAATATGCTCTCGGGAACATTTGGTAAAACAACTTCACCACGTGAATGGTATTCTCCGCGTTCGAGCACATACGTCGTCCTCGGCTTATCCATCTCATCCATTACCATGATCTCCGGAATTCCTTCAACGTAATTATATTTTTTCTTCCGGGCATTTTTCAAATTATCCCACTTCTCCTGGTATAATTTAGAAACTCTTTTGAAATAATATTCTGTGAATACTGATTCCGGTAATTTCTCCCAGATTGCCGGGGAATCCAGGGATTCATAATATTGGTAGAGGGACAAAGCTTCGAGCGTGGTTAATTCACGGTCGTAAACCACTATTTCGTCCATCAGTCCCCGGGTAAATCCCTTTCCCCTGTAATCCGCTCCCAGTTGCAATCCGGGTTGTTGTCCACCTATTAATCCACCTGTCGTGAATAATATATCCTTGTACAAATTATCCTGATTCGTATGCAACTCTTCTTTTGTTCCATTCACATACAATTGCAATCCATCCGCCTTGCTCGAGCCATCATAGGTCATCAGCAAATGAACCCATTCTCCAGTAGGTAATTTCTCCTCTGAAATTCTGATAATGCAATTATATGGCCAGGTGTGTGCGAGCATGAGTTCTGCCTTCCCCTGTCTCAGATTGAGATAATATCCTCTGAAATTATACAGGATATCGCCATTTCCTTTGTGAAATATGACGCCTTCCTCCAAATCTTCCGGAATCCATATCCAAATACCGATCGAAAAGGGATCTCCACGACCAAATACTCCGGTTTTGCTTAGGTTGAGAATGTCATCCCCATTGGATTGGAAGGCCTGGCCAAATTTTCCCTGGACCACCACGGGATCGGAAACCACTCCTTCGATTTTTGGGTTTTGTGCATCCGTTGTTAGCCCCTCCCGAAACTCATCCAACGTAAACCGGGAAACCATTCCCCTGGTAAATTCGAATGTATAGTCGCTTTTTTTCTGTTTCATCCATTCTTGAAGGGAATCCTGTTGATTGGCCATCACCCTGGCAAGTTCTCGTTCAGCACCACTAATCTCCCTATCCAAAAAATGGATTATACTATCCTTCTCCTCATCCGTCAACAACATCGTGGGTACAGGCAGGGCATTATCCCAGGATATCTGGCCAGCCTCCTCAATGTTGTTGAAAAAGCTGAAAACGCTGTAGTAATCTTCTATGGAAATGGGATCAAATTTGTGATCGTGGCAGCGTGCGCACTCCATGGTGATCCCGAGAAATGCAATACCCAGGGTATTGGTCCGGTCTGCTACGTATTCCACTCGGAATTCCTCATTTACAATACCACCTTCCATGTTCTGTGCATGATTGCGATTGAATCCTGTAGCCAATCGTTGTTCGGGGGTAGCATCGGGGAATAAATCCCCGGCCAGTTGCCAGGTGACGAACTGGTCAAAGGGCATATTCTCGTTGAAAGCCTGAATAACCCAATCCCGCCATGGCCACATGGGCCTGTACCGATCCACCGTATATCCGTGCGTATCCGCAAAGCGGGAAAGATCCATCCACGAAACAGCCATTTTCTCTCCATATCTTTCGGACGCTAAAAGCCGATCCACTACTTTCTCGTAAGCATCTGGGGAGTCATCGTTTAAAAAATCATCGATTTCTTCAATACTAGGAGGTAAGCCTGTAAGATCGAGCGTAACCCTGCGCAACAATGTTTCTTTGGATGCTTCCGGCGAAGGATTCAAATCCTTCTCCAGTAATTTTTTCAAAACAAAATAATCGACACCATTGACACCCCAGCCAGCATAACGCCCGGTAAGGTTCTCATCGAATTCTGTGACTGGATACTCCTGCGGTTTTATAAAAGCCCAATGGGTTTTGTATTTCGCTCCCTGTTCAATCCACCGGATTAAAATGGCTTTTTCATAATCAGAAATCGTCCGGTTTGATTCTGCAGGAGGCATCATTACATCCGGATCTTTCGCCGTTATTCGGTAGGCTAATTCACTGGATGCCCAATCCCCCGGAACGATTGCCCGTTTTCGACGGGAATTTAAAAGTCGTCCATAGGCATTGTCCGGGTTCGAAAGATCGAGTCCCGCCTTTTGGCTATTTCTGTCCGGTCCATGACAATGAAAACAATTGTCAGAGAGAATTGGCTTTACATGGAGGTTGTAATCAATCTCTTCAGGTAATTCGTCTTCCAGGATGGCGATTTCTTGTGGTTTTTCCTTCGAACAGGCTGCCAAAAACATACCCACCATACACCACCCCAGGATCAAACTTGTGAACCGGCTTAGTTCTGATTTCATGATGTTATGGGGCTAATTAAATACATGGCCTTATTTGTGCCTATAAAATCCATACTTTCGAATATGAAAATTTAATATTCAGACAAATTACAGAATTTACCTGACATCGAAAAGCCTGAACGCATTGTCGTGGCTGATCTACAGGGAATTTCGCACAATCACCCGAAATGGATTTTCGATGTGGTCTTTCCGCCCTTCCAGGATTTGTCGGGCTGCTACCCTGCCCATCTCTTCAAAATCCGTAGATATCACCGTGATTCCATTGAGCAAAATTTCCTTTATGGGGTTTTCATTATATGAAATGATGCCCACATCCCGAATGGGTTGGTAATCCAATTGCTTGGTTTTCTTGATCAAATGAACCAAATCTTCCTCCATCAAGGTAATATAGACCCCACGTCGTTTCAGATCATAAGTTTCGATATCGCTGATAACTTCGTACGGCATATCCAAATCCACACAAAATCTTTGAAAGCCCCAGATGATATCTCTGGGCTGGTATGTATCAAAGGGAAATATGAGGTTTACTCTTTCGTATTGCTTTATCCTATCCTGGAGTTCCCACAAGGCATCGTAGATATTTTTTTCAAAATTCTGATATACTGCAGCGTATTGCCCTTCTATACCGTCGACCAGTTTGTCGAGGATCAGTAATTTGTGCTTGGGCAGTTGATTGATAATTTCCTTAGCCTTGTGCCCACTGGACAGAAAATGGGGAATAATGACATAATTGGAATACACCACACGGTGATTGGGATTGGTGATCATCTCCCGAAACAAAGAAAACTCGTTGTGATACACATAAAAGTCGATGGCCACATCTTCGCCCAATTCCCTTACAAATTGGTCATAAATTATTTTTTTATGTCTGCTGAGCTTGTTGAAAATAAGAAAGATCCGACGTCGCTGGCGGACCTTAGTGGTCTTTACATAATGCCCTTTGCCGTGAACAGCCTCTATAATGCCTTTATCTTTTAAAAGTCCATAGGCTTTTTCCACAGTCTTCTTGGCGATGTCAAAATTGCTGCAAATTTCCGGTATGGAAGGTAGTCGGGAGCCGGCCTCAATATTGCCGTCTTCGATACCTTGCGTGATGGAATTAAAAATTTGCTGGTATTTCGGAGTAGAAGAATAATTATCGAGTTTGATAAAATGGAGCATCGTTCATATTAATTTTCGATCTTATACCCATCAAAGTGTTATGTAACCCTATGAAAGATCATTCCCCCATTCATGGTACTTTTATGGGACTTTTGGGTAAGTTGAAATAAAATTACAATTTATGACGAATCAAATGAAATCAGGAGATTTTAAATACGTGGATTACCTATGGAACGACGAGAAAGCCAGGTCTTTTCAGGATGACCAGGTGCAATTGTTCCTTTACCGCTCCAACCTCCTCGGAGCCGACCTTCGGATCACCAATTACGGTGGGGGAAATACCAGTTGCCGTACGATGGAGACCGATCCACTGACAGGTGAAAAAGTAGAAGTGATGTGGATCAAAGGTTCGGGAGGAGATCTCGGCACCTTGAACCGCAAAGGAATCGCCGGGTTGTATGTCCACAAACTGCATCAGCTTAAAAACGTTTACCGCGGCATCGAAATGGAGGATGAAATGGTGGCGTTGTTGTATCACACACTATACGATCTGGAAAGTCGTGCACCTTCCATCGATACTCCGCTTCACGGCTTGATTTCATTTCCACATATCGATCATTTACATCCCGATGCTGTAATAGCCATTGCAGCAGCGAAAGACGGTGAAAAAATCACGCAGGAGCTTTGGGGAGGAGAAATAGGGTGGTTGCCCTGGCAACGACCAGGATTTGATCTGGGAGTAAAAATGGAAAATTACGTTCGGGAAAACCCCCACATCCGTGGTTTGATTCTGGGCAGCCATGGTTTGTTTACATGGGGGCAAACCGCTCACGAGTGCTATCTCAACAGTCTGAGAACCATTGAAGAGGCATCTGAATTTATTGAAAATGCGGTTCAGAAAAACGGACAGGTTTTTGGAGGGCTGAAGGTTCAATCCCTCGAACCGTCTGCACGCCAAGCCACAGCCAGTAGGTTGATGCCTTTGCTTCGGGGTCTGTGCTCCGAAGAAAATGCGATGATTGGTCATTTCACCGATGAAGACCGGGTTCTTGAGTTCATCAACAGTCACGACCTGGACAAGTTGGCCCCACTGGGTACATCCTGTCCGGATCATTTTTTGAGAACCAAAATCCAGCCGCTGGTTCTGAACCTGGCTCCCGATGCCCCGCTGGACGACCTTAAGGAAGTCAAAGAAAAAATTTCGGATCAATTCGTCACCTATCGGGAAGAATATATCCAATACTACGAACAATGCAAACACCCCGACAGTCCAGCCATCCGGGATCCCAACCCGGTAGTGATTTTATACCCGGGGGTAGGTATGTTTACTTTTGCTAAAAACAAACAAACCGCACGGGTGGCTTCCGAATTCTATGTGAATGCCGTCAATGTGATGCGCGGCTCTGAGGCTATCTCTACCTATACAGCACTGCCGCGGCAGGAAGCCTTCGATATCGAATATTGGTTGTTGGAAGAAGCCAAGTTACAACGGATGCCCGCTGAGAAGCCCCTATCACGAAAAGTTGCTTTCATCACAGGAGGTGGAGGTGGTATTGGTCAGGCAATTGCAGAAAAATTAGCCGCAGAAGGAGCCAATGTATTTATCACTGATATACGTGAAGACCGTGCCCGGGAAGCCCACGGTGCGTTCGGTCGGGACATTTCTGCCTACACCACGTGCGATGTAACCGACGAACAAGATGTGGAACGTGCATTTGGGGAAGCCTGCCTGGCTTTTGGGGGAGTCGACATCGTGGTGCACAGCGCCGGTCTTGCCATTTCCAAACCACTTCAACAAACGACTCTGGACGACTGGAATCTGCTCCAGGATGTCCTGGTCAAAGGTCAGTTTTTACTTTCCCGGACCGCAGCCAATATTTTTGAAATCCAGAATATGGGTGGCAACATTGTAAATATTGCCTCAAAAAATGGATTGGTAGCCGGACCCAACAATGCCGGGTATGGCACCGCCAAGGCAGCGCAATTACACATGAGTCGTCTAATCGCAGCTGAACTTGCCCCGTACGGAGTACGGGTGAACACGGTCAATCCCGATGGCGTCATTATCGGCAGTAAAATTTGGGAAGGGGAATGGGCGGAAGGCCGTGCCAAAGCATATGGAATAGCAGTGGAGGACCTGCCCCAGCATTATGCCAACCGAAATCTGCTGAAAAAAATCATTCAGCCGTCAGATATTGCGAATGGAGTATTTGCTGTGACTGCTATCCTCGATAAGAGTACCGGGAATATTATCAACGTCGATGGTGGTATGACAGAGTCCTTCCCCAGATAAATTGGGTTGGCAATGGTCATTGGGTAAATCCATCTCAGTGCGATCTTTGCCCTGTAGTTGAGTAAAAGGAGTAATTATTGTAATCTGGGATTGGAGTCGATCAGGATTTCAATGCAAATGCGTGATTTAAGTTACAGCGAAGGCAGCCATTGGTCCCCACACCGGCTCCTTGACCATACCACCTGCCTCCATCTGCCTGGCGATGAAAAGAAAAAGCCAATGAAACCCTTGTAGACATTCTGACCGAGAATCAAATTCCTCGGCAACTAAATAATCTTTACAATGAATATCTCCACAAAGAATGAAAAATCAGCTACCCACTCACAGGAGCTGGCCTTATTGGATCAGCGTTTGTCCGAAGCCGGCAAGAGCGTGGATCAAATCATCGGGCAACTGGCAGGATTGCAGATTGCCATTCCCAGTTGGGCCCTGGGAAGTGGAGGAACCCGATTTGGACGATTTTCCTTGGGCGGACAACCCCGCAATCTTGAAGAAAAATTTGAGGATGTGGGTCTTTTACATCAGCTTACTCGAATGGCAGGGCGTATTTCTCTGCATATTCCGTGGGATATTCCGGAAGATATCGAACACCTTAAACAGGTTGCAACGGAACATCAGCTCCAATTCGATGCGATGAACTCCAATACCTTCCAGGATCAGCCTGATCAGGATTTGTCTTATAAATTCGGTTCCTTGTCGCATACGGATAAGAAGGTGAGACAGCAGGCTGTGGATCACAACAAACTGGTGATTGATTATGGAAAAAAACTCGGTTCAAAATCTCTGACAGTGTGGTTGGCAGATGGAACCAATCACCCCGGGCAGTCTCACCTGAGCAAAGCGCTGGGCAGAACTGCTGAGTCGCTTATGGAAATTTATGAATATATGCCCACGGACTGGAGCCTGTTTATTGAGTACAAACCATTTGAACCTTATTTTTACTCTACAGTGATACCGGATTGGGGCACCTCATTTTTACTGGCCACCGACACCGGGGAAAGGGCTTATACGTTGGTGGACCTGGGCCATCATCTACCCAATACCAACATTGAGCAAATTGTGGCTACTTTGATTGCCCGGGGCAAACTGGGGGGATTCCATTTCAACGACAGCAAATACGCGGATGATGATATCACGGTCGGTAGTATCAAACCATTTCAATTATTTCTCATTTTCATGGAGATCATACAAGGAATGTGGGGGAATACGAAAAATCCCCCTATTGCCTTTATGATTGATGCCAGTCACAATCTGAAAGATCCTTTACTAGACCTGCTTGAATCACTCGAATCGATCGGTCTCGCCTTCATCAAAGCCAGTCTGATTGACTATGAGAGCCTGCATGAAGCACAGGAACGCAACGACATCAGCCATTGTTCGGCTGTTCTCCAGGATGCTTTTCAGACTGACGTACGTCCAATTCTGCGGGAGTACAGAGTGCGTTATGGGGGTGCATACGATCCTGTAGGTTGGTTTAAGGATCAAAAGGTTCGAGACCGATTGATTGAGCAGAGAGGCCAAAACATAAAAGCAAGCGGATTGTAATCCATCCCCGATCCGTCATGGTCCGCATCAGTTTTTGATTGCATCACCAGAAATTCGGAGTGGTAATTTTGCCTATATTTAACAGACAAAACGAAGCCCTATGATGACACCCATCCCTGTTCAGGCGATTTTTGATATCGGCAAAACCAATAAAAAACTGTATCTGTTTGATGATGAAGCTCAAATTCAATGGCAAACTTCTACCCAGTTCCCAGTGGTAGAGGATGAAGACGGTTATCCATCGGACGACCTCGAAAGTATTGGTTCCTGGATGCGTACCACCATATTTGCATTGTTATCGGACAGTCAATGGGATATTCAAAGCATCAATTTCTCGGCTTATGGTGCCAGCTTGGTATATCTTGATGAACAAGGAGAGCGGCTCCCATTATTCATCAACTACCTCAAACCCTACCCGAAGGATTTATCGGATACCTTCTTTTCCAAATATGGGCCTGTGTTGAATTTTTCACGTGAGACCGCCAGTCCTTTTCTCGGCATGCTCAATTCGGGACTTCAGATTTATTGGTTGAAATACATCAAACCAGATTGGTTCGCCAGGGTGCGATATGTCTTGCATTTCCCCCAATACCTCAGTTATATTTTCACGAACACCCCTGTGGCGGAATACACCAGCATTGGATGTCATACAGGCATGTGGAATTATGAAAAGGGGGATTACCACCATTGGATTGATGCCGAGGATCTTCGCAAATATTTGCCTGCTCTGAAACCCTCTGATACATGGTTGGAAGTCCCATTTGAATCAAAGAAAATTAAAGTAGGAACCGGCCTCCACGATACTTCAGCTTCTTTGATTCCATATCTGGCCAGCGAAGATGAACCGTTTCTGCTTTTGTCAACAGGAACCTGGTCGGTGTGTGTGAACCCTTTTTCAACGGATGTTCTCAGTGAAGAGGATCTTGAAAATGATTGCCTCAATTTCCTCGGTATAGAAGGACAGCAGGTGCGGGCAGCCCGGTTGTTCCTTGGAAGAGAACATGAAATTCAGGTGGATCGCCTAGGTGCCCATTATGATATTGATAAAGATCAAATTCTGAAGCTGGATTGGGACGAGGAATCTTATGAAAAGGCCATTCAGGCGGATCGTTTTCCTTTTCATTTGGAATATCTGGATTCGACAGGTTCTGAACACCAGGACGGAGTGTCTCCAGAGAATTGGGAATATGCATATTACCAGCTCATGGATCAGCTCCTTCCTCTTCAGATAGCTGCTATTCGTCGTGCAGCGGGAAAACAGCATATACCCAGGCTGATTATCGAGGGGGGCTTTGTCCACAATCAGATCTTCTTCCATTTACTCCAAAAGATGTTGCCTGACTGGGAGGTATCCATTTCAAAAATCTCCGGCGGTTCTGCCCGCGGGGTTTGGGAACTCGGTAAGTAGTCTTCCCTCTCTCACCCAAACCCCCACGCTCATTCCCTTTCTCGTTCTCATTCTCACGCTCTTCCTTCGCACATTCCCTACCTTATCCTCATTCTCTTTCTCTTTCTCACCGCTCATTATTTTTGAACAATTGTAAACCAGATCCTTTAAATTGTAAAGAAAAACCATGGTACCACTAAACTTTAGGAAAATGGGGGAGGGGAAACCCCTGCTTATACTCCACGGATTGTTTGGATCGCTGGACAACTGGGTCACCCTGGGCCGACGATGGTCTGAAGACTATGCTGTGTACCTCCTCGATTTGCGCAATCATGGCAAATCACCCCATACAGACTCTCACACTATCGAGGATATGGTCGATGACCTCGTAGGGTTTATCCATGACCACAATCTGGATCAACCCGTTCTTTTGGGGCATTCTATGGGTGGAAAAGTAGTGATGGAAATGGCATTGTCCCATCCTGAGTTGGTGGGTGGTGTTATCATTGTGGACATCAGCCCGCGAGCTTATGAAAGAGGCCATGATTATATTTTCGAGGGAATCCGTTCTCTGGACATGGATCAGATATCGAGCAGACAGGAGATCGAGGAAATCCTCAGTCAGTCAATTAAAAATCTGAGCGAAGTCTTGTTTATGTCAAAGAACATCAATCGAAGTTCGTCTGGCTTCAGCTGGAAAATCAATGTTGATGTGTTGGAACGGGATTATGAGAATATTATAGCCCCTATTGACTCTGGACGAACTTATCAGGGACCGGCATTGTTGATCAAAGGTGAACTTTCCAGATACGTAAAACCTGAGGATGGTACATTGCTGGAGGAATATTTTCCTAAAATCAAACATATCACCATACAGGGTGCTGGTCATTGGGTTCATGCCGACCGTCCAGATGAATTTGAACATGTAGTTCGACATTTTATGGAAGATTTGTAACGCTACTTATTTTCTGGATAAAGGTTGTGGTGAAATTATGTGGCAAAGTATGCAAATCCCCTACCTTCCATCGTTTATAGTTAAAGAAAACCATAGATTGTGTTCGAAGTGGGATCCCGTTTTTGCCATGGTCGTCTTCCCGGCGGGGAGAAACTATCGGAGTAGCGAGATAAACCACCCCACGTTTTGAAATTGATAATATGGATAATTCATACCACATGAAAAATTTAAAATACGCTGTACTACTTATATTGGTATTTCTCTCCTCGTTCGCCTTTATTCACCATCCCAGGACGAGCAAGGCTTTTGAAATCACTAAAAACCTGGAAATATTTGCCGAGGTATATAAAAATCTCAATCAACTATATGTCGATGATCTGGATCCTGCCACCACGATGAACATGGGTTTAAAGGCCATTATGAAATCTTTGGATCCTTACACCCGGTTTTATTCTGAGTCAGAAATCGAGAGTTATCGATTTGAGTCCCAGGGCAAGTATGATGGCATCGGTGCCAGAATCCAAAAGATAGGGGATGCAATTACCATCATGGAACCCTATGAGGGCGGCCCTGCTGTGATGGCTGGCTTACGAGCTGGAGACCGGATAATTACCGTGGACGGCATCAATGTTGTCGGTAAATCCAACGAAGAAGTTAAGGATATTCTATTAGGAACCGGAGGGGCAGAAATCATTCTAGGGATTCAGCGCTATGGCTCGAATGAAGTGGAGTCTATCACCGTTCAAAAGGGTGAAGTAAACATCAACAATGTACCGTATCATGGCATTGTTCGCGATGGAGTAGGGTATATCGGATTGACTACATTCACCCAAAATGCAGGAAACAATGTCCGTGGCGCTCTTTTGGAAATGATGAATCAGAATGAGGATTTGAGCGGCATTATCCTCGACTTGCGTGGCAACGGTGGCGGTTTGTTGAGCGAAGCCATCAATGTAACCAATGTTTTTTTGCCCAAGGGGGAATTGATCGTCACCACCAAAGGGAAAAACCCGGAGGAAGACAAAAGCTACCGAACCAGGCTGGATGCTGTAGATGAAGATATTCCTGTAGTTGTCCTTATCGATGGTAACTCAGCATCTGCATCAGAAATTGTCAGCGGTGCACTCCAGGATTATGACCGTGCGATTTTATTGGGTGAACGGACCTATGGGAAAGGTTTGGTACAGGTAACGAGGCGTTTGCCATATAACAATCAAATGAAACTGACCATCAGCAAGTATTATATCCCTAGTGGCCGTTGCATTCAATCCGTAGAATATGATGAAAATGGTGAGCCCATCATTATTCCCGATTCTCTGAGAACAGTATTTAAAACAGCTCGTGGTAGGGAGGTTCTTGACGGAGGAGGTGTAAAACCCGATGTGGAGCTGTCCAGCGATATAAATCCTGAGATTTTACAGGAGTTGGAGCGAAATCATATGATCTTCAATTATGCCAACGAATATTACCTGCGACATTCGGAAATCGAACCTGCCCAATCCTATGATTTTAAAGATTATGCAGACTGGAAAAATTTCCTTGAAGAGAATCATTTTGATTTCCAATCTGAAAGGCAATTAGCCTTGCAGGAATTCGAAAAAACATTGGGAGAAAAGCATGAGTTCAACAAAGAAATCGATAAAATCAGGAAAGGATTGATTGCAGACAAAAATGAAGCTATGGAGGCCCATAAGGATGTGATCAATACCCGGATCGGGATGGAGATCACCAGTCGTTATTACCTTCAAAAAGGCCGGATTTTGTATTCGTTGCAACATGACCCGCTTATCGATGAAGCCATTCGAATCTTAAAAGACCAGGAAACTTACCACGCCATACTACAGCCTAACCCATAACACGAGTAGTTTGATTATACTGCAAATCGATGCATCATCTGAATATTGTTCGGTAGCGTTGTCCAGGGACGGGCTGTTACTGGCCATGGAAATCAATTCTGAACCTTTCCAACATGGAAGAGATATCAATGTATTGATCGATCGGCTATTGAAAACTACCCGGTATAAACTACATGATATCTCAGCGATAAGTGTTAACAAAGGTCCCGGCTCATATACCGCATTGAGGATCGGAATGGCGACAGCCAAAGGGCTGTCTTATGGACTTGATATCCCATTGATTGCACCCACCGCATTTGAAATACTGTTAGATTATGCGATTTCAGAATGGCCGGAGGCTGCCTATTATGTCCCAATGATTGATGCTAGACGAATGGAAGTATATACCATAAATCCTGTAGCCACCCTTTACGAAGCTATAACACCCACGGCATTGGTCCTGGATGAACTTTCGTTTAGCACCTGGAAGGAGGAAGTTTTGTGTTTCGTCGGGAGTGGTGCAGACAAATGGAAGACACTATGGCCGGATCAGGTTCCCTGGATTGTAGACAATACAGAGATTGATGCCGGGATGATGAGTTCGATTTCTTATGAATTTTTTCAAAAAAATAATATTTCTGATCTTTTTACAACCACGCCCCTCTACATCAAAAAGCCCAATATTACGCGATCGAAAAAAGAATATTTCAATTAATTATCAAGGCGTTACATATTTGTTATATTTGTTGTATATTTGCTCTTTAGAGAGCGGAATTAAGAATTATTAGGAAAATCCCCCATGCTTATCTGTTTTTGGTACAGTTTTGGTATTAACATAAACTGTCATTTATAAGCCTAAAACATTAAAAATGAGAAAGCATAAGAAAGAAACGTACTCACTACAAATTGGAAAGAAGGATATCCTGCTCAATTACGCCGAGTTACGTAAGGCGGTTTTAGTGTTGCGAGCCGTAAATCATAAACTGAGGCAAAGAATCATTGGGTTATTGGAAGAAAATAACGAAATGACAGTTACTGATATTTACATCAAACTCCGTTTGGAGCAGAGTGTAGCATCGCAACACCTTGCCATACTCAGAAGAGCAGGCGTGGTGAGTACAGAAAGACAGGGAAAATACATCTATTATTCTCTTGACAAAGAACGCCTTAAGCAAATCAACCGACTGGTTGAAGAACTGGCAGAGTAAAATCATCCTATACAAATCAATAGGCTTAGCTATGACAATCAAGCTACGAAAACAGCCGTATATTGACACCTGGATCTGAATCAACCGTTGACTCTGTTACGAGAATCTGGAAAGAACCTAAACTAAAGTGAATCTGGCATCTATTGAGGTACATCATCAGGCATTCCATCACGGGTAATTTCTTATGGTGTTCGAGACAAGTTCTCCTTCGGGTACAGGACTTGATTCCAAACAGGAAAAATAATTCTCCTCATATTATCCTTTATAAAATAGGAAATTGCTAGAAACACATACCAAAAATGCTGTATCCGGGATGCAGCATTTTTGCCTTTTTACCCGCCCGATTACTCACTGATAGTCAATAACTTGGGATTTTCCTTTGAAAGTATTACATGATAATATGATTCAACCAAAAAAAACCTTCAAAAATTTTTGCGTTTTTCTTGGTATATATATTTTTTTATGTAATATTTGTTTTCTAAGGTTATTTTAAAACTACGAAAACTACATTTCATGAAAATTTCTAAGGTTACGCTTAACCCCGAGCGGGTTAGCAAAGCGTGGGTTATTGCCCATGCACTCGCGCATCCACTGCGGTTAAAAATCATTGATTTTATTCACAGGCAGGGGACCACCAACGTAAACAATATTTACAACGCCCTTAAAATCGAGCAATCGATTACCTCTCAGCATTTGAAAATATTGCGGGAGGCCAACATTGTGGTATTCGAAAGGGATGGCAAATTTGTACATTATTCGATAAATTACAATCAGGTAGAAAAAGCATCCAATGCGGTAAGAAAATTTACCTACACGGACGAAATCTATCATTTGTCACGCGCATCTATGCCATAAATCTTTACATTACCTTATTTCGGGGCAGGATTCTTTCCTTTATCCATTGGGAGAGGAATCTCCGCATTTCCAATGTGGTTGACAACCTGAGACCTTCACAAAGATAGTCTTCTGTCGTCAACATAGGGGTTGTGCATGTAAAATATAAAGGCACTCGGAAAATAAGCTGAAAAGACATTATTGGATAGGATTCGTTGAATCCCATCATTCAGAACCATGAGCTAGCTCGGTAAGATGCATATGACTCGACAATGACATCTTATCGGTTGAATAAGAAAAGATCAAACTCCCTGGCAAACCGGGGAGTTTGATTTATTCCGGAGCGAATTAATTGCGTATTTTCAGGGCGTTTTACCCTACTACTTCACTGGATATTGTCGCTCTGTATAGCAACTCATGGGGAATTATTGGGAGACTTAAGAGGTACCATCATCCTATTGCAACATAATCCAAAATTCTCATTGCCCGGAGGGCATACCCAAACGATCCTGAATTCGCTTTTGTAAAGCAGGTTTTTGCTGGAAGGATAGGTAAATTTGGTTGAATTTCTCCAGCGTCAGGTTATTTTCCTGGATTTTGTTTTCAATTTCCTCGTTGGCTTCCTCTTGTATTTTCATCACCTTTTCCTGAACCTTATCAAACTTCTTTTGATCCTCTTCGTTTAAACCCGATTCACCTTCCTGCTGCATAGCTTGTGCTGCCTGCACAAACTGCTGGGTGTTAAGTCCCTCATCCTCGATGGCTTTTATCATCTTTGGTTGTGATTCCTGTTGTACTTTTTGAGCCTCCTGAAGTGCTGTAACAAACTGTTCCACTTCCTGATCAGAAACTTCTTCAGATTCCAAAATTCGGGGTTGCTCTGGTGCTGTGACTTGTGCCTGCATTCCAACTATACCTAGAAGCAACAAGGCAATTATTATACTCAGATAACGCATAAACTGTGTTTTTTGATTTAATACTATCTTCAATATAAGGAGGTACGTCTTCCAAACGACAAAGCAGCCCTGTTTTTAGGATTTATTTATAGCTTCATTAACGACACCACACTCAAGGACAGATGATCCAATTTAGATCAGCAATTCGCATAGTTTGCCCTTATCATCAATCTTCAAGTTCCATTTTGATAAGCACCATAGCAGGAGATCCTTCTTCCCGCTTAGCAACCAACCAAACCGCTTCGTGAGGTGACCTCAAATCCCGATCTAGCCGCATCGTAATCGAATGGGGCTCCATAGGTTTGTCCCGTCTGGAGGTTTCTCCGGACGCAATCACCGGGCCCTGGGGGCTTCCCGCATGGAGTGAGATCTCCGCACTGCTTTCCCCTTCCTCCACCTGGATATAGGAGACTTCAATCCGTTTCACATCCGTCAGGTCTATCTTTCCCAAATTTGCGTGGGATAGGGCAGCATTGAGTGCAAGGAAATCAGTACCCTGGTAATTACCTGCGCTAGCTCCATTGACTTCAGTTGCTTGATGAGGAAAAATAACAGGTCCCGATAGGTACTTCACATTTCGTCCAGTCAAAACTTCTGTTCCCGGGCCACCTTTATCGGTATATGTGGCTTCGAGGAGCAAGGTGCCATGGTCCGTCAAATCGAATTCGCGTCTTGGAACTAGCCTTCCCTCACGAGGCAGCGATGATCCATCGGATTGTTCTTCTCCCAGACTTTGGATCCATTGAACCATTTTTCGTAAATCAACTTCATTGATATCCGGATGGGCAGACATGGCTACCTCTCCCCAAACTCCACTTCCTCCATTCTTAATTTTATCCATGAGATATACCTCGGCATTGGGGTTGTTTCGATATTTCTGAGCTACTGCGACATAAGAAGGACCAATCGATTCTTCATCCAATTTGTGACAGGACGCACAATCACTTTTGGCCATTATGGCTTCCACCTCCAGCGCTGGGTCCACAAATTCCTGATGCCCCAGGGTAGTAGCAGCCCGGTCAAAACTCGTCAGATAGTCCGCTCTTATCATAAGTCTTGATTCATCCAATCCGCCGTTTTCAAAACTTCCATCTTCAGGATCTTCTACTCGTACAGCATATTTTACCGCTGAATTATCAAAATAAAACTGTTGATTACCTTCAATTTCAATTTCCACCATGGGTCTACTGTTGCCCGCAATGATGGTGATCAATCCGCTCCTTTCCACAGCTTCATTACCGTCATCGACAGATACATAGGTTGTATAAACTCCCGGCTCCTCAATCACATGATTATATTGTGGTTCCTTCGTTGTAGCCAGCAATTCATCATTTAGATACCAGGAATACCGCAACACATCTCCATCAGGATCCGTGGATTTGCTGGCATCCAGTTGCAATTCATATGGAACTGCTCCAGCCAGGGATTCAACTTCCAGCATAGCTGCAGGAGGTCGATTGCCAGGATTGAAATCTATTTTGTACAATCCGGAATTGTCGTTCTTCGTAAACCAACCTGTACCATATTCCAGAATATAGAGGGTTCCATCAGATCCCACTTCCATATCAATCATGTTGTAAAAAGTGGTGTTTGGCATAAACGGGTCGATCCGCAAGAGATCCCCTTCTTCATCCATACTGACAAGCATAATCCAGTTGCGTATCCAGTCATAGATAAAAAGTTTTCCGTCAAAATATTCAGGCAATCGGGTGGCATCCGGATAAAATTCCCGGTAATACACGGGGCCGGCCATCGCATTTCGGCCTCCGGATTTGAGTATCGGAAACTCCGGAGACACATCGTAAGGATAATAAATAAAGGCCCCTTTGGCAGGTGGTAATTCAACAAGACCGGTGTTGTGTCTTGAATTATTGACCGGCTTTTCGGGATCAAACTTGAGTTGGGATTCGCCCGTTTCATAGTCGTACTGCCAATACGCAAAGTTGTCGCCGACAAAATAAGGCCAACCAAAATTCCCGGCCTTGCGCGCCTGATTGATCTCGTCATAACCCTTTGGACCGCGGCTGTCAAGGCTATCCATGCGCGCATCTGGACCCACTTCCCCCCAGTATAGGTATCCGGTTTTTTGATCCACAGAAATCCGGTAGGGATTCCGGTTACCCATCACATAAATTTCAGGACGGGTTCTATCGTTTCCTTCTTCAAAGAGGTTTCCGTCTGGGATGGTATAACTTCCATCCTCCTGTACCTTGATCCGAAGGATTTTCCCACGCAAATCATTGGTGTTTCCCGATGCCCGTCGGGCATCATAGTTATAAAATCCAGGGCGGTCATCGAGCGGTGAATATCCGTACAAATTGTACCCTAATAGTTTACCCGTTTCAGGATCCCGCTCATTGAAGGGCGTGGAATTGTCGCCAGTAGATACATAAAGATTCCCATCGCTATCAAATGCAATCGATCCCCCGGTATGACAACAAATATCCCGGTCGACTTCCACATCTAGAATGACCTGTTCTGAATCCATATCCCATACGCCGTTTTCAAACTTAAATCTGGAGAGTCTGTCCACGGAAGGCTGCAGCGGAGAATAAAAAACATACACCCAGTGGTTGTTTGCATAATCCGGATCAGCCTGGATACCCATGAATCCCATTTCTACATTCACCCCTTGGACATCGGTCCGATGATATACGTCAAATTTACCTATTTGGGTTGTGAGTCCGGATTCCGGATTGTAAAGCTTGAGTCCCCCTTTCCTTTCAGATATTAAAATGGAATTGTCCGGCAGAATGGTCATTTCTGTGGGCTCATCAAATCCACTACCCAGTCTAACCTTTGAAAATCTGTTTTCTTCAGGTTGAAATACCGAAGTCGATTTATTATAATCTAAAATTTTGTTGTCTCCGATGGCGTATTCAATACCAGCATATAGAAGATCCAAAAATAATGGTTCTTCAAAAGATTCTTCTGTATGGCCGAGTTCTATGTAAAATCCCCGGCCTCCATCGTATTCATGATACCAGACCATCGGGTGGTTTCCATCGTTAGAACCTCCTTCGTACGTGGATTCGTCAATGCTTACCAGAACATTGACATGATCGGGAATTTTACGAAAATTATACCATTCGTCTTTGCGATTCCACGGATTGGGAAAAGAATCCAATAACGGAAATTTGGGATCCGGATGTATGATAAGATCCGCATTTTGCTGGTGTGGATGGCTCTTGAAATAAGCGCCCACCAATCTGCCATACCATTTCCAGTCATACTCGGTATCTGCAGCAGCATGGATGCCTACAAATCCTCCACCTGCCTGGATATATCGCTCCATAGCTATTTCCTGATTGGTATTGAGTATGTCACCGGTTGTATTCAGAAAAACGATAGCCGAATACTGTTTCAAATTTTCGTCTGTAAATAATTCCGAATCTTCGGAGATTTCTACTTCAAAACCCTTTCTCCCTCCCAGAGATTTTATCGCCTTGGCAGCAAACTCAATATTATTATGACGAAATCCCTCGGTTTTGGAAAAGACAAGAACTTTTGGATTCCCTTCCCGCTTAGGAGATCCGCAGTTGAAAAGAAATACCAGGAGAAACAGTGAAATTCCAACTACAAAGATTTTATTACTCATTCTCAAATGATTTTAAGGACATCGCAGCATACTGCGAATCATGGAGTCAAATTATTAAAGATACGATAAAGCCAAATAAAACGAATAATTTGAAAGAAATAATATAAGAAAGCCTCTATTCCAACAAGGTATAAACAGGGGTTAGTTGCTTCTCATTTGTTTCAGCTATATTTTTACTATGATTCTTCGCTATCGTATGAAGATGATCAAAAATCCGTCTTCTTTATTGATTTCCGCGATTCCAGATACCTTTCTTCATGATTTGTCCGGGAGGATAAAAACAAAAACGCCATTGATCCTCCAAGGCCAATGTAAATTCCTCTCATATTCGTGAGAATATCTGGCATTCGCGGAAACAGAATCAAGACTTACCTCCGTAAGCTGTACCGCTACGTCAAATAATTACAATTCCCGTATCCAGATATTTCGGAAACTAACCGGATTTCCATGATCCTGCAACATAATGGGTCCAGGGCCATGTGCCTCATAAGAGGGAGGGCCAATAAACACGGTACCCCCTTTTAGTTCGACATGATTCTGAACCAATACCCCATTGTGCAATACGGTCACATATGCAGGCGATTCCAGCTCACCGTTATTCTTGAATCGAGGCGCTTTGTAGATTATATCATAGCTGTTCCATACTCCAGGAGGGTGCATCGCGTTGACCAGTGGGATATGTTGTTTATAAATACTTGCAGCCTGTCCATTCGGATAGGTGGTACTGTTATATGAATCAAGAACCTGTACTTCATACCTGCCCTGTAGAAAAATACCACTATTACCCCGACCTTGTCCTTCACCCTGGATTACAGTGGGTGCTCGCCATTCTATGTGAAGTTGGAAGTCATTAAATTCCTGTTTGGTCAATACAGGACCTGAACCTGGCTTGACGGTAAAATAATCACCTTCCACTATCCAGGGCGCCTTGTCACCATTTTTGTCTGTCCATTGGTCCAGGACATTCTCAGAAAAAAGTACAATGGCATCTGAAGGAGCGCTGGCGTAGGAATATCCCGGAGCTATGACTTCGGGTACAGGCTCCCAAACTTCCGTATCCTCGGGTTTTTGGGCATCGACATTCCCGATTATAAAAAACAACATTACGGTAATGGAAAAGTAGGCTCTCATTTCAATATTTTTCCGAAATATAAGGGTTAGTTGTTAAATTAAAAAGTTCCTTCCAGGTTTTTCAAGAAAAGCCAGAGAGGGAGAGAACGGGTGGAGGTATACATCTAGGACGGGAAATGGCGTAGCGGTATTCTCGTGCTTCTTTCTAAAGACAGAGTTCAGATGTTTGAAAATAAAGATTTCGGTGAGGAAATGGAGCAGAAACGTACCCCGTGTGTCTTTGAAAGGCAGCGATTATAGCTTTGGAGGGAAAGAATAGGTGGAGGGAATGTAGGATAAAAAAAAATGGAGGCTGGATAGGCATCCAACCCCCAAAGCTAAACCCCAAAAGAAACAAAAAGATAGGAATTTAGATTTTATATATCATTTTACTCATCGTCATCGTCTCGGGCAATCACTTTACCTGTGATCTCCTCCTTAATTTTGGCTTCCATTTCGGCGGCTACTTCTGGATTATCGAGCAAAAATTGTTTCGCTGCCTCCCGTCCCTGGGCAATCTTAGTATCTCCGTAGCTATACCAGGATCCCGACTTGTTCAGTACACCCAGTTCAGAACCCAAATCAATGATTTCTCCTTCTTTGGATATCCCTTCACCGTACATTATGTCAAACTCCGCAACTCTGAAAGGGGGTGCCAGTTTATTCTTAACGACCTTAACCTTCACCGTATTGCCCACTACATTCCCTTCTTTGTCCTTAATAGGCGACCCTTTTCGTCGTATATCAAGACGCATCGAAGCATAGAACTTTAACGCATTCCCACCGGTTGTAGTCTCTGGATTACCAAATAATACACCAATTTTTTCCCTTAGCTGGTTGATAAATATACAACAACATCCGGTTCTTCCAATGGTGCCCGTCAATTTTCTCAGTGCCTGGGACATCAGGCGGGCTTGCAATCCCATTTTGGAATCCCCCATTTCTCCTTCAATTTCGGAGCGGGGGGTCAGGGCAGCAACAGAGTCAATAACAATAATATCTATCGCTCCTGAGCGGATCAGATTCTCTGTAATTTCCAGAGCCTGCTCACCATTATCCGGTTGAGATATCAACAAATTTTCTGTATCGACCCCCAATGCCTGTGCATAATTTCGATCGAAAGCATGTTCGGCATCGATAAAGGCAGCTATACCTCCTTTGCGCTGGCATTCTGCGATGGCATGGATGGCCAGCGTGGTCTTCCCGGATGATTCAGGTCCATAAATTTCAATAACCCGGCCTCGAGGAAATCCGTTGATTCCCAAAGCTATGTCCAGTCCCAAAGACCCTGACGGTATGACATCCACGTCGACTACCGGAGAATCTCCCATTCTCATAATGGCACCTTTGCCATAGGCTTTTTCAAGGCGATCCATCGTCATTTTAAGGGCCTTTAGTTTAGCCTCTTTAGTTTCTGACATTCAATAAGCACTTTGTTTTTAAGAACTTTGAAGTTTTCTTGCATTTACAAAGTTACTTCAAATTGTTGACACCATAAAATTATTTTGAGGATACTGTCAATTTTTTAACCTGCTAATCACCGCTTTTCATCCATTCAGGTCAGACAAAATTTTCTGACACACAATAGGTCTAAACAGGGTATTGAACAGCCTGGCTTTAGTCGTCCTCCCCCCAAAGCAAAAATCCCGGCCATGCTTACGGAAATCCTAAAATCGATACTCTAATCCAGTTCAGGCTGTAAATACAAATCCTACAAAAATCGTCGGGCGAAAATAAAGGGGGTGAAGAAATTTATGGTGTTTCGCAATATTCGCGACTGAAATTCAGTATTCGTTCGATAGAACTTCTACTGGGTCTCATCCTGGCTGAGTTCAGCATTTCTTTGGCTTCTATCATTTCATCATAAACATCCGCACAAGCAGCATCGGTAAGAATTTCATCGATCAACAAGGCATTTTCTTCTGCGGTGGTTTCATGGTAAATGAAAGGAATAAGTTTAAGTGTAAAGTTTCGTTTCATAGGCTCCTTTGGTTCAATATTTTTATTCAAAATTTCCATACTGTAACTTTATCAAATTGGTTGATATTGTGATCCAATTTTACTTTAACATATAATGCTTATTCGTAATTTGAATAGAGTGATATATAAGTAAAAAACCTGATCAAAAAATCCTGGGGTGGTAGGGTACAATATGAACGATGAAAGTGGGTTAAATTATATTTAATAAGAAGCTTTCATGAACATAATTTCCTGCAAAGGAAGTTAAAATTTGTAAACGTGGGAAAGCAAGAGATCAAAAACGTAGTTCTCCCCAATTTCACCGGATTAAAAAACGAAAATATATGGCAAAGAAAATCAAAAATCGTGTGGTTTTTTCAGATCAGGAATTGATAGAGCAAGGGGTGTGTCCTTATTGTTGGGATGATATGGCCTATTACAATCAATACATGTCCTATGTAGAGGACCGGACCAAGGCGGACATTCATGGCCCAAATGACAAGACCAAAGCATTCATCGAAGAGTTTGTGCAAAGCAATATCACAGGCATTCAGTTAAAAAATGATGGAAGCCGACATATCTGCCCCAATTGCGGTAGTGAATTTTAATGTTCTCCTTCCGGACTATCGCAGTGGATACACAAAATTGTCCGGGGTGCAAACAAATTCACCAGATTCTCAATGTTCTTTAGCTCAGTAATTAGTACTTCCGATTATGCCAGCCTGAGCCATTCCCCTATTACCCGATTGGTTCTGGAATCTTGCCCCCCATCCCTCATCGTTGGTGGCCAATGAGCGCTGCTATGCAAGAGGCGTAACCGAAGTTCCCCTGGTCCGTCCACGTGAATGGCCCGATTCAACGATCTTCATTTGCTATTGACAAAGATCCCCATGCATCTCATCACTATGGATCAGATATTTAGATTGCGCTTATAGTTTCCTCACGAATAGGTAGGAATCGAAAGGGAACAACCTGCGACGATATGCCCTATCTGATACTAGCCCATTGCAAGCAGACATAGCTATTTTCTTTTTTCAGGTCGAATCCTGTCAGTTCGTTATTCCCATCATGTGATAATCACTTCCCAATCTATCCATATGTCAACAGGTATGGATTCTGATCTTCCCGTTCCATGAAACATAGCGTCATTCCCTCCCATCATTTATGTCTCTCATGTCGTCCCCATAGTTCCCTTTTATCCAAAACCTGCCTGCTCCCATTTATTTTATTTTCCACAAAATAATATATCGTTTACTTGAATATCCCAACCACTCTACAAAGGATAATTTTGATATTTTGCATACACCACAACATTATTTTTTATTACGTACATACTACATTCTTAATTTTTTCCTATTAGGAAAGTGTATGAAACATTCGAAATGGAAATAATATATTATTGTGATAATGCAATCGGTCAAATTATGACCCCATCTGCACTTTTATAGCTCCAGCACAAGATTCAACATAGCCTGATTTACAATTTTTTAACCATCACCTAATACCTTTCCAATGAAAAACGTAGATTTCTTTTTGTGCAGGATTTTGATCCTTGTATTAAGCCTCTCTTTTTGCCGTCCTTTTGAGGTGGGGAGCATCCCGCACACATCTCCATTCCATACTTTTCCATTTACGCTGAATGGTAAAGTGATAGATTCTGACGGGAACCCGTTGATTGGTGTAAACATCCAGATTAAGGGGACCAGTCATGGTACTTCCACTGATTTTGATGGCATGTTTACCCTTGAGGAGGTGGAAGTGGGTCAGACACTGGTGATTTCATACATCGGTTATACCACACAGGAAGTATCCATTGAAAATGAACAACCCCTGGAAATCATCATGGAAGCAAACACGGCATTACTCGATGAGGTGGTAGTAGTAGGCTATGGAAGCCAGATTAAGAAGGCCATCACGGGATCCGTTCAAACGATACAAAGCAAGGATTTCAAAGATCTTCCCGTTGCACAGATGTCCCAAAAACTGCAGGGAAGGTTGGCCGGAGTCCAGATTAAACAAACTTCCGGAAGACCTGGTGAAGGTATGTCGATCAGGATCAGGGGACAGTTGTCCGTCAGCGGTGGCAGTAGTCCGTTGTACGTAGTGGATGGTTTCCCCATATCTGGAGACATAGCCAATATCAACCCCGATGAAATTGAAAATATATCTATCCTCAAGGATGCAGCATCGACTTCATTGTATGGCTCCCGGGCTGCCAATGGCGTAGTCATGATCACCACCGTAAGGGGGAATGCCAACCAAACGAACATCGGGATTAATTCTTATTACGGATTCGAAAAAGTACCCGTAAGGGGAAGACTGCAAATGATGGATGCCTATGAGTTTGCTACTTTTAAAAAAGAGTATTACGAAGCCGAAGGATCACCGGTACCCTCCGTCTTCCAAAACCCGGAGCAATATATTGGGAAAAACAACGACTGGTATGATGCACTACTTCGTACCTCTCCCATTCAAAGTTACAACGTGACCGTTTCCTCCAATAAGGAGAACCTGCAAACCTCCGTGGTGGCAGGTGTCTTCAAGCAGGATGGAGTTGTAGTGAATACAGGGTACGATCGGTATTCGCTCCGGATGAATACGAATTACAACGTGGCCGATAAAGTAAAAATCGGCTTCAACATCGCTCCAAATTATATCGTAAGCAACATTCCCCGCACCGATGGGGACCGAGGTACCGGTATCATTTTCAATGCGATGCATACCTGGCCCATTATGCCGATTTACGATGAAAATGGGGAACTTACCTACGACAATACCTTTCCTGCCGAAACCGGAAATATTTATACCTACCCCAACTGGGTAAGGGCGGCCAAAGAACTGGTCAACAGAACCAATCGGATCAACCTCCTTGGGAACACCTTTGTGGAATACCAGCCCATCAAAGATCTGGTTCTCAAAACCACTTTCAATGTGGAGGTTCTGGACAACCGATTTTTGTTTTTCAATCCTTCCACCGCGACCAATAGCATAAACGTATCGATACCTACCACTGCCGTCTCCATCCGGGAGAACTTTCGGAACTTTGTGTGGCTCAATGAAAATATCGCAACCTACTCCAAATCGATCAACGAACATCACTTCGAAGTTTTGGGTGGTCTGACCAATCAGCGTTACAGACAAGACCGCACCCGGGTCCAGGCGGACACCTACGCAGATGACCGAATCAACGCTATTCAGGGAGGAATCAATATTAGCAAAGGAGGAACCACCAGCGGTGTGGAAGAATGGGCACTGACCTCCATGCTCTCCCGCCTTACCTATGATTTCAAACAGCGATATTTATTCACAGCCTCCATCCGTGGAGATGGTTCTTCCCGATTTGGATCGGAAAACCGATGGGGAATTTTTCCATCTGTATCAGCTGGATGGGTGATCTCTGATGAAAACTTTTTTGAAAACATTCCGTCCTTATCCTTCATGAAAATCAGGGCGAGCTACGGGGTTACCGGGAACAACAACATTGGTAACTACACCTCATATGCTTTGATCAACAATACAGTAAACACAGTTTTTAACGATAATGTCCGACCGGGAGCCGCAATTTCTTCTCTTTCCAACCCAAATCTGGGATGGGAAACTACAAAACAGTTTGACATTGGGCTGGATCTGGGTCTTTTCCAGGACAGAATACAGATCGTTTATGATTATTACAATAAGAGTACAACCAATTTGTTGTACAGCGTGCAGATTGCCCAGGAATCCGGATTTGGCAATTTCAACGACAACATCGGTGAAATCAATTTCTGGGGCCATGAATTTTCCGTTAATTCATTCAATTTCTCCGGTGATTTTTCCTGGACTACGAATGCCAATATCTCATTCAATCGAAATAAGGTCGTAGAACTTGCTGAAGGCATCGACCGGGTGTATGGAAGATTTCATATTACCCAGGTAGGCAAACCATTTGGACAGTTTTACGGTCTGGATTTCGTCGGATTTTATATGAATCAAGCGGATTTGGAGAGCAATCCCCAGGTGCCCGGACGATCGACCGTCGGAAGTATCAAGTTTATCGATCACAATGGCGATGGAATCATCACCAATGGGGGGGATGAGGATGACAGAGTCATAATCGGGAATCCATTCCCCAAATTCACATATGGGCTGGTCAACGATTTCCGTTTCAAAAACTGGGACGCCAGCTTATCTATCGATGGCTCTTATGGAAACAAGCTTTTTGCCCGCCACTTGTACAGCACTGCCAACCTCGACGGTGTTTTCAACCTGGTTGAGAAGGTTAAATACCGGTTTAGGACGCCCGAAAATCCCGGAGATGGCCTTTTCGGAACTACCGTAGGAGGAGGAAATGTGACCGGAATTGAAAGAGACTGGGTCAGCAGCAACTGGATATTCGATGCCTCCTACCTGTCCATTCGGAATATCACCCTGGGTTATACCGTTGAGAACCTGCTCAACACCGTAAAATCAGTCCGTTTGTATGCATCCATTCAAAATGCACTGATGTTCACAGGGTACTGGGCCGGCCAAAATCCCGACGTCAGCAGCGATGGAGGCCTGACCGGGGATGGGGGAAATCTGAGTCCAGGAGTGGATTACATTGGATACCCCGTCCCCCGTACTGTAACCTTTGGCTTAAATATCAATTTCTAATCTATTAAATCCAAAATCATGAATAATATATATAATACCCTCTATTTTTTAACATTCCTGCTAATATTTACGGCCTGTGAGAGTTTCCTGGAAATTTATCCGGAGACCGCACTGAGTTCTGAAACATTTTTCAAAACAGAACAAGATTTTGAACAAGCTGTAAACGCAGCTTATGCACCGCTCAGATCCATCGCCAACGATCGATCCTGGGTTTTGTCGGAATTGCGGTCAGATAATGTTTACTTCGGACGGAATCCCAATTTCGGAGCACGGGAACAGGATCAGGATATCGCAGATTTTGCGCTTCCGGTGTCGGATGGGATTACCTCCAACACCCACGTGCTCAATCAGTACAGGTTGGATTATCAAATCATTTCACGAACCAACCAGGTGTTGTCCACAATCGATGAGGTGGAATTCGATCCACAGGCAAAAAACAACCTCAAAGGTCAGGCCTTGTTTCTCCGATCCTACGCTTATTTTGAACTCGTCCGCTATTTTTCATCTGTTCCACTCCACCTGGAACCAGTAACAGATCGAAGTCAGGCTGCCCAGCCCCTTGCATCTGAAGAGGAATTGTATCAGCTTATTATCGGAGATCTGACCCAGGCCATTGATCTTTTGCCTCTGAAATCAAATCAGGAACTTGGCAGGGCAACGAAGGGTGCTGCCCAAACCTTGCTGGCTAATATCCATATCGAACGGCAAAATTGGTCAGCAGCAGAAACACTCCTGAAACAAATTGTACAAAGCCAGGAATATGGATTAATGTCCAATTTTGAAGATGTCATATCTTCCAGCACAGGCAATAAAAATAATCTGGAATCGATTTTCGAGGTTCAGTTCAAAGAAGGCCCCGATGGGATGAATGGTAATTTTATGTACAACATCGCACCCAGGCCGATTCTTGCCAGTGAATTGGTTGCCTTAACCGGAACATCCAATCCCCAACCGCTCGATGGAGAAGCCCGCTATGTACCCACTCCGGATATTATTCAGGCTTTTGAAGAGGGAGATTTACGAAAGGAGGTCACGATAGGCTTCGTTGAAATGCAGGACGTTCCCTGGGAGGAGGGATATTATCCTTACGCGAAAAAATTCTTCAAGCACCATTCTTTACACGGTAATCACGGCGTGAACTGGCCCATTTACCGATATTCCGAAGTCCTTCTATTTCTTGCTGAAGCACTCCACGAACAGGGGAAAAGTGAAGAAGCGGCGGAATATTTGACTCAGGTACGAGCCAGAGCAGGACTGGGACCTGCCACAGGGGATCTTGGAGAAGCCATCTTTCACGAACGACAGGTGGAATTCGCATTTGAAAATAAAAGATGGTTTGATCTGGTCCGTACTGGACGAGCAAATCAGGTGATGACCGCTTTTGGGGAAAAGGTATGGGCTAATCCCTATGACTACTACTATCCCAGGGGTAGGGAACCACGACCTCATGCTTTCAAAAGTGGAATTTTGTTGAAGTATCCCTTACCTGCTGCTGAATCATCTTTGACGCCACACTTTTAAAGCGTGGTGTGGAAAAGGGCTTGTGATGAAGATGTAAAAGAATATTAAAAAGCTTATAGCTTTTCGCAATTGAAGTGGGAAACCTGTTAACCAGGTATTGCCCACTTCTTTGGGTTATAGAGTCATGCCCAAGATTAAAAGGAGAAATCAGAAGGAAATATCGGACGGGCTGTAAAAGCCAATCCCCGCATCGATGTAGACAGCCACCCAGTGATATGGGTGGATTTTGAGGTCGACTATGTTAGCGTTGTATACAACAAAAAAATAGGAAACCATAGGGAAGTAATGCTAAATCCAGTAAGTAACTTTACTGATTAGCCGGGGTTTGTATCGTTTTTATCAAATTAAGAAGAATTTTTTAAGCTGGATTTCCGTAAGTTCACAGCCAATCCTGGTAATATTTTAAACAGATAAACTAATGATTCAACCTACCCGCCGAAATTTTCACTTTTATTGTCTGCTCGCCATTTTAACCTTCTTCATAACAGGTTGTGCCCAACCTGAAGAGGAAATGGAATTTTCCAGTAATCCCAAGGTAGCCAAGCTTCAGGTTGAGCAGGGTTTTGTGGCGGAACATCTATATTCCCCAATCGATAGCACCGAAGGGTCATGGGTGGCCATGACTTTCGATGACCAGGGGCGCCTGATCACTTCGGATCAGTATGGCTCGCTGTATAGACTGGAAATACCACCGATCGGCAGCCCGGACAGCATCCAACCCACTGTAGAAAAACTGGATATCAATATGGGATTCGCCCAGGGCTTGTTGTGGGCCTTCAATAGCCTGTATGTGATGGTAAACAATAATACACCGGAGAACCTGGAGGATATGCCCGAAGATGCTTTTAGGGTTCGCAGTGGTCTGTACCGCCTTACCGATACCGATGATGATGACCAGTTTGACAAGGTCGAGCCCCTCATGACGATGAAGGGGCATGGCGAGCATGGACCCCATTCCGTGATCCTTGCTCCTGATGGCCAATCATTGTTTGTTGTTGCAGGAAATCACACCGACGTGGTGGAAATGGATCATTATCGACTTCCCAGGGTATGGGATGAAGACAATCTCTTTCCACGAATTGTCGATCCAAGGGGTCACGCCAATGATCGGCTTGCTCCGGGATCATGGATAGCCGAGGTAAATCCCGATAACAATGAATGGACATTCCATGCAGCCGGGTTGCGCAATACGTACGATATCGCCTTCAACGAAAGCGGCGATTTGTTCGCTTACGATTCGGATATGGAATGGGATCTTGGATTACCTTGGTACAGACCTACACGAATTTGTCATATGGTGAGCGGAGGGGAATTTGGATGGCGGACAGGGAATGGAAAATTCTCTCCTGCCTGGCCCGATAACCTGCCCGCTGTGACCAATTTGGGACAAGGCTCTCCCACCAATTTGATGTTTGGAACCAACGCCCGTTTTCCGGATGAATACAAAAAAATGCTCTATGCTTTTGACTGGAGCTTTGGAATCATTTATGCTATTGAACTCATACCCAATGGAGCCACCTATGATGCAAATGTCAATGAATTCCTGTCTGGTCTTCCTCTTCCCCTGACCGATGGAGTTATAGGTCCCGATGGTGCGATGTATTTTCTCACAGGAGGTAGAAGAATAGATTCGGACCTCTACAGGGTATACCACAGAAAGTATGAATCATTGGATACCAATCCGACCGGAGACAACCAAATTACCGCTGAAAATGCACTGCGCCGACAACTGGAGGGATTTCATCAGGAAACAGGTCAGGAGGCCATTGATTTTGCATGGCCATACCTGAATCATGAAGATCGTTTTGTCCGGTACGCAGCCAGAATAGCCGTCGAGCATCAGCCTGTTGATTTATGGGCAACCAAAGTGATCAATGAGGAGGAGCCCCAAATTCTCATTCAGGGGGCTATAGCGCTTGCCCGAAACGGCAAGGATAACTTGAGAGATGAACTATTGAATGCACTTTTACAGGTGGATTTTGATGGTCTAGGTGAAAACTTACAAGTGGATTTTACCCGCGCAGTGGAACTCATTATGTACAGGATGGGTATTCCTTCTTCTGATTTAAAAATACGGTGGGCACAATATTTTGACCCTCATTTTCCTTCCACGTCCAGTGAACTCAATCGCCAGCTCAGTAAAATACTGGTCGCCGTGGAAGCTCCCGTCATGATCGAAAAGGCGTTGGATTTACTGGAATCTGCAGAAGTGGAAGACAATATGGATTACATCTCTTCCCCGGATCTCGTTCTCCGCAATCCCCAATATGGACTTACCATTGGCAGGATGCTGGATCAGATGCCACCCGCCATGCAAACCTATCTGGCCATTGCATTGAGTGAAAAAAAGGAAGGGTGGACAGATGAGCTGCGTGATCGTTATTTCCGATGGTTCTACGAAGCCTTCAGTTATGAAGGAGGCAATAGTTACGTGGGCTTCATCAACCATGCCCGAAAAACCGCTCTGGAGTATGTTCCAAAGGATCAGCGTGACCACTACAACACCATATCAGGAGATGAATTGCTCTCCCAATCCGGTCTTGATGTGCTCGCAGACATACCCCAACCAAAGGGCCCTGGCAAAAGATGGAATATGAAAAACGCACTGGAAGTGGTGGAAAATGACAGTACTAGCCGCGATTTTGAGAATGGGAAAAATATGTATGCTGCAGCCATGTGTGCATCGTGCCATATGATCGCCGGCTCAGGGCGAAACATTGGCCCAGATCTCACCCAACTTGGCACGAGGTTTTCCAAAGCGGATATGCTGGAGGCCATTATCGAACCCAATAATTCCATTTCCGATCAATACGCTTCGCAGGTTTTTGATTTAAAAAATGGCAATTCCGTAGTAGGCCGCTTGCAGCGGGAAGACGATCAGACGTATTACGTAATTCAAAACCCGTTCTCGCCTGAAGAAATTCGAGAAATTCCAAAATCAGAGGTGCGTCGGGTATCCTTATCTACCATATCGATGATGCCACCGGGTATGATCAACCGGTTGAATGCTGAGGAGCTCAAAGACCTGATCGCCTATCTGGTAGCTGGGGGCAACGAGAATCACCCGATTTATGAAGAAAAAATGGTACAGTAATGCAGTACGAAAAACAACATGGATTATTTCCGACGCTATTATTACATGCATTGTGCATGGTAGTCGTTTTGGTCCTCGGATCTTGTGGGAGCAATAATTCTGAAGGGAGCGACCCATCATCTCAAAACAACGAAACGCAATCCGACGATGGCTTTGTTTCGCTGTTTGATGGTATATCCCTCGATGGCTGGGAAGGCTCACCCGACAACTGGAAAGTTGAAGATGGCCAGCTCATTGGGTTTACCAGTGCAGATAAACCGCTCGAAAATAACACCTTCCTGATCTGGAGAGGTGGAGAGCCTGGTGATTTTGAGCTTAAAATCGATTTTAAAATCTCGGAAGCTGGAAATTCAGGAGTTCAATACAGAAGCGAAGAATTAGCCGAACCCAAACTGGCTTTGAAAGGCTACCAGGCGGATATCGATGGAAAGAATACCTATACCGGACAGAATTACGAAGAACGAGGTCGAGGTTTCCTGGCCAAACGGGGAGAAATATCCCTACTCCAGGCTGATCAGGAGCCGGAAATCACCGGATCCCTCGGCGATGGCGAGGAATTGAAATCCAGTATCCATTTTGAAGATTGGAATACCTTGCACATTATCGCCAAAGGCAACCACCTCAAACACTATATCAATGGTATTTTAATGAGTGAGGTCATCGATGAAGATCCCGGACTTCGAAAAATGTCCGGGCTGCTGGGTCTCCAGGTCCACCGGGGACCACCCATGGAAGTTCGGTATCGAAACATTCTGTACAAAGACCTCAGTAGCCAATAATATTATCCATGCTCTCTAATCTGCGATCTGTAATTTAATGAGCCTGCAGCAAGAAAATATATACAAGGACCCGATATGGAAATCCAGGATATCTCATCCGGCCCAGGTAGGCGGCATCGAAACCTCAGTCATCGACAATGGACCCGGAAAAGGTACACGTATTGCGTGGATTAACACGGGGGGTGGCCTTCGACTGAAAATTGTTCCCGACCGGGCAATGGACATCACAGATGCTTTCATGAACGCATATGCGCTGGCCTGGATAAGTCATCAGGGGACAGTACCTCCACTGCGATCTGCCAATTATGGAATTGAATGGCTCAGGGCCTTTGGAGGTGGTTTAATGACAACTTGTGGACTGGATCATGTGGGTGGTCCCGAAGATGATGAATATGGTCGCAGAGGATTGCACGGTGAAGTAAGCAATATATCCGCAGAGATCATTGCGGTGAATCAACCTGATCTTGATGATAAGGAACCTGTGATGAGTATAACAGGAAGAATACTTCAATCGACAGTTTTCGGACCCCACCTTGAACTCACACGTACTATATCTGCCCGATTGGGCCACGCAGAATTTGAGCTACATGACCGTGTTCGGAATGTGGGCAATCAACCCACTCCTCATATGCTGCTGTACCACTTGAATTTCGGATGGCCTCTTGTGGATGAGGGAAGTCAAATATTGTGGGAAGGTGATTGGACAGCCAGAAATAGTGACATGGATCGCAATTTTTTTAATTCTGAAAGAGATATAAAAGTTTGTTCCGGCATTCTCGATGAACATAGTGGAACTGGCGAAGCAGCGCTTTTCATCGATCCTTCGCCAGATCGGGATGGGCTTTATCACTTTGGAATATCAAACCCAAAGTTGGGCCTGACCGTTACGGTATCGACCCGAAAAGACCAGTTGCCTGCGCTGACCAACTGGCAACATATGGGTTTACGAGAATATGTAGTCGGCTTGGAACCCGGGACCCATCATCCTATCGGACAATCTGTTGCGCGATCGCAAGGTAAATTGATCATGATCCAACCCAGTGAATCACACCATTACCAAATGAAATTCACGGTGGATCAGAAATAATTGATCTCAATTTCAAAATAATTTTAAAACGAGAAACAAGATGAGTGAAATTAAATTGGCAGAAAGAGCCCTTGACCAGGGAAAAGGAATTTTAAGGTTGGCACCTACCTGGGTGCCACGGTCTTTTTGTGTGCCCGGCCGAAGAATAAAATTACATCCCGACGATTACTATGTTTTGGGAGGCGAACGGGGGGGTATTGATGAGCGATGGTTTTCATCCACCACACCTGCCCAAAACGGGCCATTGACAGGTGAAAACGAAGGTTTGAGTATGGTCGTGGTGGAGGATGGCAGTCAGGTTCACCAGGTTACCTTACGCGATGTCATTGACGAATTGAAAGGGGCAATAATTGGTGATCGGTTGTGGAATAAGTATGAAAGCTGGCCGATGTACTCCAAATTTTTTGACAATATGGGACCGTTACCTCACCACATTCACCACAATGATGAGCACGCAGCCAAAATCGGTCAGAAAGGGAAGCCGGAAGCTTATTATTTTCCACCACAGGTCAACAACCACGGGGGTGATTTCCCATACACTTTCTTTGGAATCGCTCCGGGAACCACTAAAGATCAAATCCGGGAATGCCTCGTGAACTTTACCAAAGGAGACAATAAAATTACAAGCTATTCCCAGGCATTCAGGCTCGACCCCGGAACCGGTTGGGATGTTCCCCCGGGTATGTTGCACGCTCCGGGAAGTTTGTGTACCTATGAACCTCAAAAAGCTTCTGATGTATTTGCGATGTACCAGTCACTGGTGAATGAAGCCATTATTCCGGAAGAACTCCTTTGGAATGGAACACCCAAAGACCGGATCGGGGACTTTGATCAGTTGATGGAGGTGATCGATTGGGAATTGAATGTAGATCCCAATATCCGAGAAAACCGATTTATGGAACCGCGACCGGTGCGACCTATAGAAGAAATGGAAGCTGAAGGGTATATTGAAAAATGGGTGGTGTATAAATCGCGTGATTTCAGTGCAAAGGAGCTTACTGTGCTTCCGGGTGCATCAGTAACGATTACCGATAACGCTGCATATGGAATGATCATGATGCAAGGTCATGGCAGGATGGGTGATTGGGATATCGAAACTCCCACCATGATTCGATACGGGCAACTGACCCACGATGAGTACTTTGTCACCGAAGACGCTGCCAAAGCTGGCGTTCGAATTGTGAATTTATCCAAAACCGATCCGATTGTCATGTTGAAGCATTTTGGGCCGGATAATCCGGATATGAAACTGTGAAATGCACTGATAGAGAAAATTACCCGGTGCCGAAAAAGAAGTGTGGTGGGCAGAATTCTCATCGACCATCAAAGTTTTTCATTAATTTTTTGAGAGAACGCAGTGTGTGCAATGAAATCGGAGATCAAAAGGATGCAGAAAAATATGGTCTGTAAATGGATTTTCATGTTCTGGATGGGAGCATGCATGACGGGTCTCTTGAATTTATTGGGATTTACCCCAGGTAAGAGGATAAAATCATTATTTTTTATAAGTTCAACCAGCACTCCGGGGTAGGTCATAATCCCTTAAGATTGTGCCTATTCCAATTGGAAAACCGTAATTTTTTGATTATTATAGCGGCTAATCTGAAGACCTCCTTTTTTGAAAATTATAAAAGAATACATTTATGGCAGAAAATACCTTTCCAAAATTACACAACGCCACCTGGCCCGGATTCGTAGGCAAAGGCGAAGGATCAGAACCCATAATTCCTCTGGATGATCTACTGAACTTTACAGTGAATGCTGAGGTGGATGGGGTGAAATTTGACGGCATCGATATTGGCTTGTTCGAGCCTCATTTCAATATTGACGCTACGGATGATGAATTGAAAAAACTCGCCGATCGGGTTGGAGAATTGGGGCTCAACATCGGATCTCTGGTAGCCCCTATCTGGCCTCCCACCGGTGGCTCCGCGATGGGATCTGCTGATGACCGTAAAAAATTTGTAGAGATGGTTCGGAAGGCAGCTCGATTTGGACAAAAACTCAAGGATTACGGGGTACGTCACTATGGAGTAATCCGTGTTGATTCAGCCACGGATCCTGCTTCCTGGGAGAAAGACCCCGTTGCAAATACCAAATTAATTGCTCAGACCTTCCGGGAAGCCTGCGATGTCGCTGCTGACTTTGGTGAGGAACTGGCGGCTGAAGGAGAGATTTGTTGGGGAGGGATGCAGTCCTGGAAAACCATGCTCGACACACTGGAAGCTGTGGATCGGGACAATATGGGATTTCAGGCAGATATGGCCCATACCTTACTCTATTTGCTGGGATATAACCATCCGGAGGATAGAATCCTTCCTGAAGATTTTGAGTGGAGTGATCGCGACACCCTGGATGAAGGTATGCGAGTGATGACCAACGCGCTTCGCCCGTGGATGAATGATTTCCATGTAGCTCAAAACGATGGCACCGTGTTTGGTTCGGGTGCTCATGATAAAACAGGCCGTCATTGTCTGGCAGACGATCCCAATGGCCGGTTGGATATTCCCCACCACGCAGGATTTTGGCTGCGTGATGAAAATGGCAACCTCACCAAACGAGTTCGTCATATTTGTTGGGATGGATGTATGTTTCCCAACGAAGTTATGTACAAACAAGAAACCTGGAACAATATCCTAGCCAAAATGATCGAAGTACAGAAAGCCCACGGATGGAATGAATAATTCGAGTAGCAATTAAAATACAAACACCTAATCAATATGAGCAATAAAAAAATCGTAAGAATCGGACTGGTAGGCAGAGGTCTCATGGGGCGGATGCATGCCAACGCTTATACCCATATTCCTACCATCTTTCCGGATCTCGAATATCAACCGGTGCTGCAGGCAGTAGCATCCAGAAATGAAGAAAAAGGTCGGGAATTTGCTAAAACCTGGGGGTTTCAATCCTTTGAAAATGACTGGAGAAAACTCATAGAACGCGGAGACATTGATGCTATTGATATATGTGCACCCAACAACCTTCACGCAGAAATTGCCATTGCAGCAGCGAAGGCGGGGAAGATGATATTGTGCGAAAAGCCTCTGTCACACGATATCAATCAGGCCAGGGAAATGCTTGATGCTGTTACTGAAGCCGGGGTAGCTAATACCGTATGGTACAACTACCGAAGGATGCCTGCTGTGACTCTGGCCAAAAACATCGTTGATTCGGGCAAACTGGGCAAGATATTCCATTACCGGGCTAACTTTCTACAGGATTGGACGATCAATCCTGAATTACCTCAAGGTGGTGAAGCTGCATGGCGTTTGGATGTGGATACCGCTGGTTCAGGGGTAACCGGAGATCTTCTGGCGCATTGTATCGATACTGCGATGTGGTTGAATGGAGGCATCGTGGATGTATCCGCAGTCACAGAAACTTTTATCAAGGAAAGAATGCACCAGGAAACTGGCAAAGTACAGCCTGTGGGTATCGATGACGCCTGTATTTTTCATTGTCATTTTGAAAACGGATCTCTGGGACTTTTCGAAGCTACCCGATATGCACGGGGGCACAAAGCACTTTATACCTTCGAGATCAATGGCGAACATGCCTCCATTCGGTGGGATTTGCACGATATGAATCGACTTGAATATTTTGACCACCGCGATGAAGGTCATTTACGGGGGTGGAGATCGATCCATGTCACTGATGGGGATCAACCCTATATGGATCGATGGTGGATTCCTGGTACCAGCATTGGTTACGAACATTCTTTTATACATCAGGCAGCGGATTTCCTGAAGGGATTGGAAGAAGGTAATAAGGGTTGTGCACCTACCTTTGAAGACGCCTACAAAACTGAACTAGTGTGCCATGCCGTATTGGAATCCGCCAAAAATCGCAGCTGGCAGACTGTTTAACCAAAATTAACCCTCATTGTAATATCCGATCGCATCCAAGTACCGGATATCATCGAAAAAGAATCTCATAATTATTATAGTGGACGCTTCGTAAATGATTTTTACGAAGCGTTTTTTTTAAAGTTTACCTCATCCTCCCCTCAAACCCAAACCCAAAGAACTAAAACTAACCTCTGGCTTATAACAGACGGACGGCCGTACGTCTCTAATGATTAATGAACACACTCGGTAATTTGTAATGACTTTACGGAATTAAATGCAACTATATGGACATTATGATCACAATAAATATAAAGCACATTAGGTTATAAAGCACAAGACACTTAAATAAATCAACCATGAAAAATCTAATTTTAATTGTAGTGTTGGCCCTTTTTTTCTCTTCCCTCAATCTCTCCTGCAATGCGTCACGTAAAGTCAAAGGGGCTATTATTGGTGCGGTGGTAGGTGGGTCTACGGGTGCCTTGATTACAAAGAAAAATAAAGCAGCCGGAATTATCCTGGGAGCTGGTGTCGGGGGTGCTGCCGGTGCCATTATCGGTAATTATATGGACAAGCAAGCGAGGGATATTGCAGATGATCTGGAGCAAGCCCATGTAGAAAGAGTTGGCGAAGGTATTGTGGTAATTTTTGATTCAGGGCTTTTGTTTGATTTTGACTCCTACGCCCTGCGGGGTGCCACACGGGACAATCTTTCCCAGTTGGTGACTACACTTCAGAAATACGATGATACCCAATTGAATATTTTGGGTCATACGGATAATGTAGGTGACCGTAACTACAACCAGGCACTTTCCCTGAACCGTGCCCAATCTGTGGAAAGTTTCCTCGTAGAACGTGGGATCGCTGCCAACCGGCTTCAAAAATTGGGCTATGGTGAAACCGATCCCATAGCTGATAACGACTCAGAGGAGGGACGACAACAAAACCGAAGAGTTGAAATCGTGATCGTTGCCAACGATGATTTGAAGGATGCGGCTCGTCAGGGTCAGGATCTTGGTACTCTGGTGCCTTAATCAACCCAACTTTTTTCTCATACCCATAACATATATCATTATGAAACGCCATATCATATTAATCATAGTGGGGATTTTATTTCTATCGCCCCTGACTTATACACAGATTACCCCGTACAATTTCTCCATAGGACCCAGGGTGGGTGTCAATTTTTCCAATGTAAGCCAGATCGAAGATGCCTCCATGTTGACGGGTTTCGTGGCAGGGATAACTTCTACCTATAGCATCAATGAACAATCCGGTGTAACCGTGGATGTATTATTTTCAGAAGAAGGATATTCACTGGGAGACACCGACTTTGAATTCAATTATCTAAGAATTCCTGTTCTTTACAACATATTTTTCGGTGAACTTGGCCAGACTTTTCGTCCCAAGGTTTTCCTCGGACCTCAGTTAGGCTTCTTACTTTCTTCAAGTATTGATAAGAAAGATTTGAATAAATTCTCCCTGGGTTTAGGTGCCGGACTGGGATTTAATTATCAGGTGGCGGACCGTGTATGGCTCAATACCGACCTCCGGTCTTTCTTTGATCTCAATCAACTCGGAACCACAAACCAGATCCCCGATAAGACCCGGATCCGAAATATTCATCTTTCTCTTGGCATCGCCTGGGGACTGTAATTTCGTACCGAAAGGTCTACCACTGGTGTTCGGATATCTGAATGTAATGTAATAATGACGGGATTATTCTTGATCTCAAAATCTTATGTAGTTAAGGTTACGCCTTCCCACACTCGGATAGGGATCCTCGGTTCCCTCACCAAAGGTATACCAGACCTTTGGTCTCCTCCCGACGACGAAGACTGCATTCGGTCACTTCTTCGATATGACAAAAAATGACCTCGCCTATAAAATCTCAAACGTCATTTCCAGCACACTACTTTCTTCCGGGATTTAATTATTTTCTTTTATCATGTTGTGAAAAAGTTCTATATTGAACGAGTTTGCTTATCCTCCAACAAATTCAAGGGATAATGAAGTCACTGGTACTTTTTTTATGGTGTTCTATTTGGATGATGGGTGACCTGGTGGGACAGATGGATTACCGACCCGGTCTGTTCTTCCGTGAGGACTGGAAAGAAACTCCACCTGAGATTCCCCTGAATCAACATCATGTCTCCAATCCCGACCTTGAGGTCCATCTATATGGCCCGGGGCGTGATAGTTTAAAAAAGAGCAATCATGAAAAACCAATTGATGATCCGTTTTATGTATGGTCCGGATTGTGTCTGGATAATTGGATGGTGTCCTTGAAGCACCGAAAACATAATGTAGATCTCACAGGATATGCCAAGATCATATGGCGAACTAAACAAGTGGGTCTGAGGTATTTGAGAATAACGCTCAAACTCGCGGACGGGTCCTGGGTGGTCAGTGATTTGTTTTCAGCTCCCTCCAGAGATTGGAACACCTCTGAATTTAATATTCAGGACATCACCTGGTATAGTCTTGACCCGGAACGCATCACCGAAATAGGAAGGATTGAAAATCCTGATCTGTCAAACATAGAAGAAATTGGTTTTACCGATCTCATGGCCGGCGGACAGTCCAGGGCATGCTCCAGATTGGACTGGATAGAAGTGTATGGACGACCGGTGGACAGATAAAATTATTTTGTGCTATATAAGCAGCAACATAAGGTGCTGCCTGAACTTATTAGAAACATACAAAATTACCTGAAATGGATAGTATTTCTAATGCTATACTGGGCATTGCATTGATGGTCGTCATGGCCGGCATGGGTCTCTCATTGACTGTGGATGATTTCAAAAGGGTGGTGAAATATCCACGGGCGATCCTTTTTGGATTGTTCAATCAGCTGATAATGCTGCCTATTTTAGGTTTTACAGTGGTTTCTATCTTTCGGCTTTCACCAGAAATAGCTATAGGTATCATGATCCTGGCGGCCTGCCCCGGAGGACCGACATCGAACCTCATTTCACATCTGGCTAAGGGTGATACTGCCTTATCAGTCAGTCTTACAGCCATATCCAGCGTGGTGACCGTATTTACCATCCCTATCATTATCAATTTAGCGATGGTTTCTTTTGTTAACCAAACCGAACGCATTCATCTTGATATATGGGATACCATCGTTAAGATTTTTTCAATTGTTCTTATTCCTGTTATTCTGGGTATGCTTGTCAAACGATTCTGGAGTGAATTTGCCCGGAAGATGGAACGTCCGGTAAAAATCACATCAGGCATTATATTGTTTCTCATTATTTTGGGAATAATTATCAAGGAAAAAGCAACGCTCCCGGGTTATTTTGCCCAGGCTGGAGTAATTTCCCTTTTATTAAACGTCCTCACTATGAGCCTGGGGTATTGGGGCGCACGATGGATCCGTTTGGATATCCCGCAGTCTATTAGCATTTCCATTGAGTCTGGTATTCAAAATGGCACTTTGGCGATAGCTATAGCAGGCGGTTTGCTCGGTCAATTAGCTTATGCCATCGCTCCGGTGGTTTACAGCATTATCATGTTCCTGACCGCCGGTGTTGTGATTTACCTAGGAAACAAATGGATCAAAACCGCAAAAACTGCGCCGCTTCCTGATAATGACCTGTCACGAATTGCATAAGTTCTCCCTTAGCATCTTCCAGTTCCTGGCTGAAAGGAGAAAATGGTGTGCCATCAAAATACCTTGGAATGGTCCCTTCTCCATGGGGTGACCCATGATGTGCATCGATCGACTTGCGCCATCGTTCGGCGTGGGACCTCCAGGCTTCCTGATTAACCAGCTTCGGCTCCGAAAACCATACATTCCAGGAAAGCACATTGCCGGGACTCAACATATTTCCCGAAGCTACATTAAATATTTTCATCACCAATTGGTTGAACGAATTGACCACCCTATCATCCGTTTCCTGTATAGGTCCAATTTCCACCTCAACGTTTCCCACGGTCCAGGCTTCCCCAGTATGTCGAGCAAATTCGGGGCTTTTGAATTCGGTGGCCTCGCCTTTTCTCACAGGAAATATGGGTTGCTCCGGATCGCCGGGTTTATGTGTGGATACTTTAATAGCATGGGCCTTGGAAAGGGGAAACTTATGGTGGCTTTTCTCCAGCAAAGCCCAGATCAACTGACCCAAAATCCCTTGTTTGGGACTGAACCAAATCTGCCCTTCTACGGTCATATCAGCTGCCAGTTCCCTCGTATTTTCATCCACCCATCCACGCTGACCAGTCACGGTAACTTCCACATTCAAACAAATTTTATCCCCGATCCAAACACCCTGTTGAGGACAGATAATGGAATAAACCCTCCCCTTATTGTTGTAACCCAACCTGGATATATAAGGTGCAAACATCTGGAAACATCGTTTGGGGTTGGGAGTTTCAGGTTCCGTATTCCAACTAAATTCCGGCCATTTGACCGGTTGCTGTCGTGTGAGCAAACTGATGTTGTCCATGTTCCCGAGCATGGGCAAAGAATTTAGGTCAGGATCCGGATAGGCAAATTTCGGATTGGATTGGGCAAATCCGCCAACCCATCCTGGTGGTACATCGTTTGAAGGTAAGGTCATAACTGAAAGCATTGATAAGGTTAATAAATAAATATCGACAACTGAAAAATTAACTTATGGTCAAAACAGGGGACACATAACCCTGTTAATATAAACCATTTATCATTCCCATCCCATCAATCTACTGACTTTCTTAAAAACATACTAAGAAATTAATTATTGCTCCTCCACCCTCCTAACGGGACGTCACCTCCACATAGTCGTAAGACAGGGAATAGCAAGGCAATAAAGATTCGTCAACCACCCGTGTATTGATAAAACGCAACCACTATTTCCTATCACTAAAAACCAGTATCTGCATTATTATCTGATGCAAAACACCTCAGATCAGTTACGGCCCGGCAAGTAGAAGTCTCATAAATCTGAATAAAAGTCAACTTTCTAATATTCGCAATTCTATGTGTTTAATGCTCCATTTCATAAGTTCTTCACAATTATGACGGCTACTTTATCGCCGTACTTACATCATCAAAAGCCTCACCTTGGTCTGTCCAATGTTCGGTCTTGTTTCTTAGATACGACAAAAAATATTCAAATCACTAATACAAATTACTTATGAAACAGAGCATTAATTTATAAATTGCTAGATTTAAAAAAACAATTTGACAAATGCAAAGACGTACATTTGTAAAGCACTCCCTCGCCATGACGGGAGGAATATCCATGGCCTCCTGGCTCCCTGATCACTCAGAATTGCCAGCACAAATTGAAATTCTAAATCCACGGACCCGAGTTCCCGTCAGCTTCATCATCGATGACAGTACAGCCCTTGTAAACATGGCGTACTATGGCATTCCTCAGTTTCAGGAAGTTTTCCCAGAGAATTATAAACAAGATTGGCGATCGTTACCCCGGGAAATCCCGGATGCTTTTGTCGATGAATTTTTGGATTGGTGTATAGATCATGGAGTCAAGGGCAAATACAGCATGGTTCCCTTTCCGGCATGCACTGGTTGGCTCCATCGTTTTATTCCTGGCTGGACAAAAAAAGAACTGGAAAAAAGCATTCGTCTGGTAAGGGATAAAGCTCAACCCAATTGGGATATCCATCCGGAGATGATCAGCCATACCAGGGTGATTGATATAAAAACGGGTCTGCCATTTTCCTCTGCTACGCCGGAATATATGGAAAACTGGGAATGGAGTCAACAACGATCGGCAGATGAGCTGGGGGAATATATTGCGTATGCGCTCCAGGTGCTGAAGGATGCCGATCTATACTGTGAAGGAGTTACCACTCCAGGTGGATTTGCGTCAAGGAATATTCCCAATCTGGCCAAAGCCACACAAATGGCGGTACAGGAGGTGTATGGTGCGAATGTGGCCCACTATTTCCGAAATTTGGTTACCTCAGGCAATGAGAGTGTGGTTCCGCAGGTGAGTGATGGAAAAAATATGGACAGCAACAATGCTGGTTGTTCCGTACATATTATAGGCTGTACAGGGGATTGGTTTGGTGGATGGGATGGGCTAAGCCCAGGTGATCCGGATCGCTTCATTACTGCAGACCATAGCTCAGGCAGGATGGTAGAAGTTATCGAGGCGGGTGAACCCGCCATCATGGTATGCCACTGGCCGGGCATTTATTACAATGGAGACAAATTGGGATTCCAGATTTTCCAAACAGTAGTCACCCGTCTTCATGAAAAATACGATCATCTTCACTGGATGAAATTGAGCGAGATTGCACGATATTGGGCTGCAAAGGAATATACCTCTTTCAGATTTTCAGAAGAAAAAATAGAGGTGCATGCTCCATTTGAAGCTGCAGATTTTACGATTAAAATTTCAAAATTGTACCAAAGTCCGGAGCTCCGTCATCATGGACAAATCATTTCCCTGACACGGGTCGAAAAACCACTTTTGCTGACTCCCAATACCTGGTATTCTGATGGCCAGCATACCTGGCTATGCTTTGATCTGAAAAAAGGGAAAACCATACTGGGATGATAATTGCTTTTGACTAGGTTCACGATCAATTTGTACTGGATACCTGATGCATTTGCGAGTTATCACATGCTATTTTTCGATGCGAAGGGAAAGGCAATTTTAGATAAAATCCGTCGGATACAAGCTTTTTAATTATATTGGCTCCATAGTTTTAAATTTTTTCACTCCAATCACAAACTGCAATGTCCATTACTCCATTTCGAATTGCAATCACGATTCTGGCGCCGGTCGTACTCGTATTCTTTCCTTTTCTCAATCACGCCCAACCACCTTCGATCACCTTCGAAAAACATATTCTTACCACAAAATTTTATTCAGAGGGAGTCACAGTAGGTGACGTAAACCGTGATGGCAGGATCGATGTGATATCGGGCGCTTATTGGTATGAAGCACCGGATTGGAAGCCACATGAAATCATGGAAGTACAGGAATTTGACAAGACCAAAACTTACAGCAATTCCTTTCTTAATTTTGCCATGGATGTCAATCAGGATGGATGGATAGATTTGATCCGGGTGGATTGGCCGGGCCAATCGGTAGTATGGCATGAAAATCCTCAGAACAAATCCGGACATTGGAAGGAACACCTTATCCACGACCATCAGGGAAATGAAAGTCCGGCTCATGTGGATGTCAATGGTGATGGTCGAAAAGATATCGTGTGTAATGATCCCGAACGCAAACAAATTATATGGCTTGAAGCACCGTCGAAGCAGGGCGATACAGAGTGGAAAAAACACATCATCAGCCAACGGGAAGGAATACCGGGAACCCATCAGTACACCCATGGCCTGGGCGTAGCCGACCTCAATTACGATGGTCGGGTAGATGTCATCATCAACAAAGGATGGTGGGAAAGCCCGGAAGATCCTACACAGGAGGATTGGACTTTCCATCCTGCCGATTTCGGACCTGACTGTTCCCAAATGTATGTTTATGATATAGATGGGGATAGTGATCCCGACATCATCAGTTCTTCAGCACACAATTACGGTATATGGTGGTATGAACAAAAAATGCAGCTGGACAACTCAATCCAGTGGATAAAACACACCATAGACCAGTCCTTTTCTCAGACCCATAGCCTGACTTTGGCAGATATCAACCAGGATGGTTACCCCGATCTGGTCACCGGCAAACGTCATTTTGCCCACAATGGGCACGATCCGGGTGGATTGGATCCTTCCGTTATTTATTGGTTTGAATTCGTGCCTGCCAGTCGCCCCCAGTGGATCCCCCATCTGATCGATGATGATTCAGGCGTAGGCCTCAATACCGTAGTGCAGGATATCAATGGCGATGGAAAACTCGACATTATATCTGCCAATAAAAACGGGGTATTTGTGTTTTTGCAGAAGTAATGATCGCATAAGTAGATCGTGAGCCCTTTTTAATTTGATAAATTTCCCTGTTCGAAGCAGATATGTAATAGTAGGTAAGAATTGTCCTTACTTTTATATACATTTAACTGGGAAGAAATGATTGCTTTGCTAAATGACAACAAGGAGCAATGCTGGATAGGACATTGAAACCCACTTTATTGTATTTTTACGAAATAGGTTTGGCAGTACGGCATATATAAACATTGACTATCAAGAATTTATAAAGGGTGTTGTCCATAGTATAGGTTGGAGGTGGATGGGAACGTTTTCTAAACCCTAATTTGATGGAACCCTGATCACCAAAAACCTTGACACAATCCCATAATATTCCAACACGGGTTTTGAAAAAGTAGGAAAAACTGAAGATAAAATAATGAACCTCTCGTCTTTTAAATCATCTATGCGCCCACTATACCCCTTCCATGGCATGTTGGTTATTTTCCTGGTTCTCTTATTGGCTGGATGCCAAAAAGATCAGGGTCGTATTCCTGTAAAGGAAAATATGAGAATTGTGCTTATTGGCAACAATCTGGGGTCTCGAATGATGAATTACGGATATTTTGAGACGGAGATGCACATTAGGTATCCCGACAAAAAATTGTTTATTCGCAATATGTGCGATCCGGGCAACACACCAGGATTTCGACCCCATTCAAGCCGAAATTCTCCGTGGGCATTTCCCGGTGCGGACAAATTCCAGAATCAAAACGCAAATCCTTCGGGGAGCATCGGGCATTTTCCTACCGAAGACGAATGGATTACCAGCCTGGGAGCTGATGTTTTGATCGCCTTTTTTGGGTACAACGAATCATTCGAAGGTGAGCAGGGGTTGAACAACTTCAAGGAAGAGCTGCACGCTTTTATACGCCATACTCAATCGATGAACTACAATGGAGATACAAGTACTCAATTGGTCATCGTATCTCCTATTGCTTTTGAAGATCTGTCTGACCAAATCGATGTGCCAAATGGTGAAGTGGAAAATCATAATCTAAGGATGTACACGGAAGCCATGCGGCAAATTACGGATTCACTTCATGTACAATTTATCGATGCCTTCTCACCTACATTGCAGTGGTACGCTTCAGCCGAAGAGCCCATGACCATTGATGGCAGTCAGTTGACCGATCGCGCCTACCAACGATTTGGAAACCTACTCGTTGATGAGATTTTTGGACGGTCGCGAAGAGTAGCATCAGACCGTCAAGCCCTGATTCACAAAGCCGTCAAAGAGAAAAACTGGATGTGGCACAACGATATAAAAATCCCCAATGGCGTCCATGCATACGGACGCAGGTATGATCCATTTGGTCCCGATAATTACCCATACGAGATAGAAAAGATCCGTCAAATGACTGCGAACCGGGATACGGCAATCTGGATGGCCGCGATGGAAGGGAAAAAGATGGATCTTGCCGAGGCTGATGCCCGGACCCGTCCCCTTCCGGAAGTAAAAACCAATTACACTCCGGCAATCCAGGGTGAACCGGTCGAATATCTTTATGGCGACGATGCCATCAAGGCTCTGAAATCGGCACCGGGATACAAAGTAGAACTTTTTGCCTCTGAAGAGGATTTTGATGAACTGGCAAATCCGGTACAAATGTCTTTTGATAATAAGGGCAGACTGTGGGTGGCGGTGATGCCTTCCTATCCTCATTACAAACCCGGGGATGCCAAGCCAAACGACAAGCTGATTATCCTGGAAGACACAGATCAGGACGGCAAGGCGGATAACCTGATCGTTTTTGCAGACAGTTTGCATTTGCCTGTTGGGTTTGAACTGGCAGCCGAAGGTGTGTATGTGTCACAGGGCACCAATCTCAAGTTGTACAAGGATCTTGATGGGGACGACAAAGCGGATACAAGCATCATCCTTTTGAGTGGTTTTGATGATCACGACACACATCATGCTCATAGTGCTTACACGGCAGATCCATCCGGCGCCATTTATATGGGGGAAGGCGTATTTTTGCATACCAATGTGGAAACTTCCTATGGTCCAGTACGCGCCACAAACGGTGGATTTTACCGTTACGCTCCCCAACAACGAAAACTTTACCGGATCGCACAGCTTTCGATTCCCAATCCATGGGGTATTGCCTTTGATCGCTGGGGGCAAAGTTTTTTTGCAGAAACTTCCGGTCCTGCAGTCCGATGGCTCATGCCCGGGACTGTACTCCCCTTATACGGGCATGCAAACCATAAGTCATTTGATCTCATAGAGCCTGACCATCGCGTGAGACCGACATCAGGACTGGAATTTGTTTCGAGTCGACATTTTCCTGATGACGTACAGGGGGACCTTCTTATCAACAACACCATCGGATTTCTCGGTATGAAACAACATACCATGGTGGACGATGGAACGGGTTACCGTAGCAAACATCGCCACGATCTGGTGTGGAGTGAAGGGGATAAAAATTTCCGACCGGTCGATATGGAATTTGCACCCGATGGATCGCTGTATTTCCTGGATTGGCACAACGTCCTGATCGGTCATATGCAACACAATGCCCGTGATCCTTTACGCGACCACGTTCATGGAAGAGTGTACCGAATTACCTATCCCGATCGTCCCCTGGTAAAGCCTGCTGAAATTCACGGAGCCTCCATACCTGTTCTACTGGATAATCTCAAACTACCAGAATACCGAAGTCGTTATCGGACACAAAGAGAATTGAGAGGCAGGGACCCAGAACAGGTTCTGCCTGCGCTGTCCAACTGGATCAATAACCTGGATAAGAATGATCCTGAATATCAACATCATCTGCTTGAAGCATTGTGGTTGACTTGGGGTCTCAACCAGGTTGATGAAGCCCTTTTAAGGAGGTTGCTGGAGTCCGATGATTACCGGGTGCGTGCCGCTGCAGTACATGTTCTCCGGTTTGTCGACCATCAGGTGGCAGATCAGGCGGAGCTCTTGATGGAAGCTGCCCGCGACGATCATGGAAGGGTAAGGTTGGAAGCCATAGTTGCTGCAAGTTGGCTGGACCAGGAATCGGGAATGCCCATTCTCGAAGAGGCAGCAAAAAAGCCTCTTGATCCTTGGATGGAAGGTCCCTACAAATCAGCTGTAGCGCACATCCAGGGAATATCCGTAAAGGATCATGAAGAAACCGCCATGACGGATCTGACGGGCAAGGATCGGGATCTGTTTCTCGCTGGTAAAAAAATATATGAGCGAGAAGGATTTTGCTCCACCTGTCATCAACCGGATGGGAAAGGGCTGGAGGCATCCCAGTTTCCACCACTGGCCGGTACCCGTTGGGTGAACGGCTCAGTAGATCGTCTCATTAAATTAACTTTAAAAGGGCTGCTGGGACCAATCGAGGTGTTGGACAAACAATACCCAGGTCAGGTCCCCATGACACCATTTGAAGGTTTGTTGAACGACGAAGAGGTAGCCGCAGTTCTGACCTATGTCCGAAACTCTTTCGGCAATAAATCATCGGCTGTGGACCCTGATGATGTACGACGAGTTCGGGAAGAAATTTCAGACAAACAAGGTTTTTACGACCCACGGGAATTATTGGAAGAACATGCACTGGAATAAGAGCAAAAGGCATAGTGGTCTTTTTTGGGCGGGAATGATTGTGATGGCGCCGGCATTCCCGGAGCGTGCTCTTTTGCCCCAGGTCGTCGAGGTGTTTTGGCTTTGGCAGTTTATTGGCAGGCTTCATCCCATGATTGTCCATCTGCCACTAACCCTGCTGGTTCTGGCAGCAGTTCTTGAGTTTTCGACTATTAAAAATTACCATTCCAAATGGCGCACCACCATCGATTTTATGGTAGTGACAGGCTGTATTTCCGCTGTCATTTCTGTGGTTTTGGGACTTCTATTAAAATTTCAGGACGGGTATGAAGGTCGGGGAGTTGATCTACATCAGTATCTTGGTATCACCGCTTCGGTATTGAGTATGACAAGCTGGTGGCTGACCCGTCAATACAGGAAATCTGGTCACTCCGCCTGGTTGGCCGGATATAGAACCCTGCTTGCGTCTACGATGTTAGCAATCGTCTTAACCGGCCATTATGGAGCTTCGCTGACCCATGGTAGTACTTTCCTTACTGAAGTGCTACCGACTCACTCCAACGTTCAATCCAACCTTCCTGCCCCCGATATTGATCTTTCAGTTTACAATCACCTTACAGAGGATATCCCGGATGCTGATATGCTCCGGCTGCTCACCGGCGTTCGTACCATCTTTGCACATAGTTGTTATCGCTGTCATAGTTCCGACAAAATCGAAGGAGAACTCCGCCTCGATGAGCGGGAATTTGTTTTTAAGGGTGGGGAAAACGGACCGGTCATCAAATTGGGAGAACCCCGGAAAAGTGAACTCATTCGCAGAATAAGCTTGCCGGCAGGGCATGACGATGTGATGCCCTCCAAGGGGAAATTGCTAAGTAAAGAAGAGATAGAGATGATTTCACTCTGGATAGAAAAGGGTGCTTTCTGGCCTGAAAATGCTGACGATCTTAAAATTTTCCGCAATGCCCCTCTGGCGCCCCGTCAACCACCATGGCCAGTTGACTCGAGCAAATTCGAGAATAAGATCGATGTATGGGTGGATCAGTATTTTGCTTCAAAATCAATCTCCTGGGCCCAGCCTGTGGATGATCGCACCTACCTTCGACGAATTTATCTGGATCTTATCGGATGGGCTCCCTCTCCTTCAGATCTCGAACGATTTGAATCGGACCCACGACCTAATAAAAGAAACATGTGGGCCAGAGAATTGCTGGAAAGAAATGAGGATTATGCCTTGCACTGGCTGACCTTCTGGAACGATATTCTAAGAAATGATTATACAGGTACTGGTTATATCACCGGAGGTCGTCACAGTATTACAACCTGGCTTTATGATGCTTTGTACCACAACAAACCCTATCAAGATATGGCCAAAGAGCTGCTTAGTCCCGATGAATCTTCCATGGGGTTTATAGCCGGGATCGAATGGCGGGGTGATGTCAATTCCAGTCAGACCACAGAAATGCAGGCAGCTCAAAATGTGGCGCAGGTTATGCTGGGCCTCAACCTGAAATGCGCCTCATGCCACGATAGTTTCATCAGCGACTGGAAGCTCAAGGATGCCTATGGTTTTGCGAATATTTTTTCCGAAACCACGATGGAAATCAATCGGTGTGATCAACCCACAGGTGAAATGGCGGAAAGCCGGCTGCTATGGGAAGAATTGGGAACCATTGACTCTGCCGCATCGCGGGAGGAAAGGTTGAGTCAGATGGCGGAAAAACTAACCCATCCGGACAATGGCCGATTGTATCGCACCATGGTCAACCGGATTTGGGCACAATTGATGGGACGGGGTATCATAGAACCCGTTGATGAGATGGATGAATTGCCATGGAGCCAGGACTTACTCGACTGGCTTGCCATCTCGTTTGTAGGGAATGGATTTGATATCAAAAACCTAATATATACTATAGTCACCTCCAGAACCTATCAACTACCGTCCACACCTGTCGAAGAAATGCTTTCTTTAAAGGAAGAAGGCTATATCTTTCGGGGTCCTGTTCTGAAAAAGATCAGCGCCGAACAATTTTCAGACATGGTCAGTATCCATTTTGCACCCTTGTTTACCCCTGAGGAACGAAAATTTATACCTCCCCAGGGAGATACCACCTTCATACGTGCCTCACAGGTTGCCAATAATGCTTTCCTGACTGCTTTGGGAAGGCCCAACAGAGAGGTGGTAGTCACGGATCGAACCGATGAACCCAATTTATTGCAAGCGCTCGAACTGACCAATGGAGAACGTTTGCTTAATTCACTGGAACAGGGGGCCAGACGCTGGCGAGCACATTTTGAAGATCCTGAAGAACTCGTCAATCACTGCTATGAAATAATCCTGGGTCGGAAACCCACTTCAAAAGAAATAGCTTTGACAACACAAGTTCTGGGGGCTGAAATGGATGTCGAAAATATTCAGGACTTTTTCTGGGCTATGGTGCTCCATCCGGAGGTTCAGTTTATCCAGTAAACTGATTGGTGAGGTGGATGGATATTGCAAAAATTTGCTTAAATTGACCGGATCATGGCGATCAAACAAAACAGACGGACCTTTATCAAGCAATTGTCAGCAGCATCGATCGCAACCATGGCAGCTGGTGCTCCTGTGGCTGGCATCCTATCGTCATGTCAAAGCGTAGGAAGTGTTCGAATGCCTTCCACCGCCGATTCAGTAATATGGTTGTTTATGGCCGGAGGAATGGCGCACACGGAAACTTTTGACCCAAAAAAATATACCCCCTTTCGCAAGGGGATGGAAGGCAATGAGGTACTATGTACTTTTCCTTCCATTCCTACCGCCCTGGATGGGATCTTTTTTTCTGAAGGACTGGAATCGCTGGGGCAGGTGATGGATCGGGGTAGCCTCATCAGGTCTTATGTGGCTGCTGATCTGGGCCACATATTACATACCCGGCATCAATTCCATTTTCATACTTGTTATGAACCACCGCAAGCCTTCAACGTTCCTCACATCGGATCATGGATAGCGCACGAACTGGGACCTGTCCATGAAGTAATTCCACCCTTTATCAATATCGGTCAACGATTTGATGTAGGCGAAGGAGAAGAACTGAAAGCATATCATACTGCTGGTTTTCTGGGGGATGAATTTGGACCATTCCTCATACCCGATCCCACCAGGGGTCTGGATAGCGTTCGCCCGCCCGTGGGAATGACAGAAAAAAGATTTGAAAAAAGGCATCAATTATACAATGATCTTATCAGCGCAAGTCCCATGGGGGAATATGGGAGTGATTATCAGAAAGAGTCTCTGAAGGCTTCTATGGAGCAAGCCTATCGTTTGCTCAAATCTCCGGAGGCCGGGGCATTCAATATCCATGAAGAACCTGGGGAAATTTATGAAAAATACAACACTGGGAAATTTGGATTGGGATGTCTTATGGCTCGCCGATTGGTAGAAAATGGAGCCCGGTTTGTCAGTGTGACTTCAGAGTATGTGCCTTTTGAGGGCTGGGATACGCATGAGAATGGGCATACCCGTGCTGCGGAGATGAAAAAGCAAATAGACGGTCCGGTTTCTCAGCTTATTCTGGATCTTGAAAAATCAGGACGACTCGACCGGACCCTGATTATCCTTGCAAGTGAATTTAGCCGGGATATGATGGTGGAAGGTCGCCCCGACAAAACGGTCAAGGAACAGGTAAATCAGCCGGATATTCTGGAAGAATTGAAGCATTACGGAATGCATCGTCATTTTACCGATGGTTGTTCCATTCTGATGTTTGGCGGGGGAATCCGTCAAGGATATGTATACGGAAGTACAGCCGAAGAACGTCCCTGTAAGACGGTTGAAAAACCCATTCGTATCGAAGATATTCATCAGACTATTTACCACGCTTTGGGGATTCCTCCGGACACCCACTATATGATCGAAAAGCGTCCATTTTACACGACTCCAGAAGAAATGGGTAGCGCTGAAATGGACTTGTTCGCCTCAACCACAGTTTAAGGAAAAGATTGAGGCTGAAGCGGGAATTGAGGGAGAGGTATAGATAGAGACAAGTCATCAGCAAACAACCACCAGGTCAGCGAAGCGTACTAACGAAAAAGTTCGCGTTGTGAACTATTCTTGTCAATTCCAGATATTTTACCCAATTTCAACCCATGAGTTTGAAAAATGATATCGAGGAATTGCTCTCGGCCAATGTGATAGATTCCGATACTGCCGCACGGATACGCAAGTATTATGATGAGCATCCCGGATCTGCCAGCCACCGGCTCATCCTCATATTTGGTGTTCTGGGCGCTTTGATCAGCGGTATGGGTATCATTTTGATCATGGCCTACAATTGGTCAGATCTTTCTATCCAAACCAAATCCATCATTTCTTTTATCCCTTTGGCTCTGGCACAAATCACCGGTGCTTTCACATTGTGGCAGCGACAGGGACGCAGGGAGTGGCACGAAGGCAGTGGAGTAGCTTTGTTTATGGCCGTTGGAGCCTGTTTATTTCTCATTAGTCAGATATATCATTTCCCGGGCAATGCGACCAGCCTCATTCTAACCTGGATGTTGCTTATAGTGCCTGTGGTTTATATTCTGGATGCAGGAGTGGTCTCTTTGTTGTATCTGGTCGGTATTACCTGGTACACGAGTTCCCTGAGCTATTTCAGTTATCCTTATTCGGAAGCATGGGAATACTGGGGATTGCTCTTCCTTATCCTCCCTTATTACGTCCATCTAATCCGCCAAAGGCCCCAGAGCATGATCACGACATTGCATCATTGGGTCGTACCCTTTTCTCTGACTATTATCCTGGGAGGATTTACTACCCACTACGGATTGTGGATGTATATCGCATATTTCTCCATGTTTGGAATGTTCTTTATCCTGGGCAATTCCCACCCATTTCGGAGTTATATCAAAATACAAAATGGATATTATCTGATCGGTCAGATAGGATCGGCGATTTTACTGATTATGTTGAGCTTCAAGTGGTTTTGGAAAAGTCTGCCCGAACATATTCATCCCCTCAGTGAGGCATTCCGTGCTCCGGAGTTTTGGCTGGCAACCCTTTTTACAACCTCCACCCTGGTAATGTTTCTACTTCGTATACGAACCTATCCCGGTCTATTAAAGGAACCTTTTGCCTACGTTTTTTTGTTTTTTCCGTTATGCTTGTACGTGGGATTGATTTCGGAATTTGCATATATATTGGTTAATCTTATCATTTTTGTACTTGCCATCATGACGATCCGAAAGGGCAACCTGTCCTCCGATTTTACTGAATTGAATTTTGGATTGCTGATCGTAGCAGTCTTGATTTTCAGTAGATTTTTTGATTCCAACATCAGTTTTCTAATCCGTGGAATTGCTTTTATACTTGTAGGAGTGGGTTTCTTCTTTGTCAATTACACCATGTATCGAAATAAGGTGGCCCATGAAAAATAAATATGTACTGGTCATATTATTTCTAATCATGGTGATTGCCCAATGGTGGATCCCTGTTCGGATGATCTGGGATAGTGAACGCACCCTGGCTACCGGTAAAGAATTTAAATTCAAGCTGGCACCGGTCGATCCTGAAGATCCGTTCCGCGGAAGATATCTGAATCTGGATTACGAAATTAGTCGCTTTAAGGTGATCACACCCCCCCATTGGTCAACGGGACAGAAGGTCTTTGTTGTCATCGAAGAGGATGGGGAGGGCTTTGCCAGAATCAAACGATTGTCCAGGGATCGTCCGGATCAGGAAATCGATTTTATAGAATCCAGGATACGCTCCGTGTATGGAGAGGATACCGCGATGCTGGTTATTGAATATCCGCTGGATCGATACTACATCAATGAAAAAATGGCAGATCGAATTGAGGACCAATTACTGGAACACTTGCGCGATACTGCCGTCGTAAATTATGCCACTGTCCGGGTACGTGATGGTGGTGCCGTCCTGGAGGAGATTTTTCTGGACAGCATACCCCTGCAGGAGTGGTACCTACAAACCATTGACTAATTTCGATCAGATGATATACCGCAGAAGCCAGAACTGAGGACATTCGATTGATCTATCAGCCGGTATTCGTTTGAGATAGAATAAGATTCATCAATTCCCTGTCGTGGTTGTTCACGATTTTACAGTCATCATCAAAGTACATGGTTGCTCCATTTTCTGGTGTATAAACCTCCCAGGGGGGTAATTCGCCCTCCACATTGGGATTACCAGTTTTGACGAAATTGATCCAGGCACTACTCATTTTATCCGACATAGCCCAGGCTTTGTCGGTATTCCCGGTCCAGTCCTGTCTCAGATCTACGGTATGAAACGCAAGAGGTATGTCCAATCCATGAAATGACCCCCTGGAAGCATTATCCACGCCACTCTTCCATCCTAATAAATACACGTAAAGGGGAGCATCCGATTCCGCCGCCCGGGCATCTGCAGTACGAATGGTATACGGTCTGAAAATTTTGTCAATGGATAAAAGATCCTGTGGAGTATAATCCGGATATGCCTGAGCAAAAAGTTCAATATATCGGTCAGTAGCCTCTCCATATTCTTCATTCAACCGCTCTCTGGCTTGTGCTTCAGTAAGATCTTTTTCACCATAAGCTGTAGGCATCATTTCATTGAGGGTGGACCCAATCATCAGCGGAATATCTTTTGAAAATTCAGCAAAACCCGGACTAAAAGGTTGCTGAACCAAGACTTCCCCATCGGCGGATGGCGCAAATCCAAACATCCTTGCGGATCCAGGTTTTCGCGGACCAGCCAATTCAGCGATGGCATCATTGCCCGCTTTCACGAGATCATGGTAATCCATGGTATCCAGGGCCTGAACATCTTTGGGTTTAAGTCCCAGATTATTCAGAACGGTCAGACCCAGGGTTCTTGATTTTTCACTGGTCATTCTATTGAGTAAAGTGCCACTTTGAATAATCGCCTTATGGAACAGGCCTTTGGCTGACGGCATGCACATCAGTGTTCCAACCTTTCCTCCCCCTCCGGATTCACCCACAATCGTTACATCCTCGGGGTTGCCACCAAATATTTCAATGTTTTCCTGCACCCATTCCAGGGCTTTCACGATATCGAGCATACCCACATTGGCAGAATGAGCATATTTTTCATCCACCCCCGATAAATCAAGAAATCCCAGGATATTGAGGCGATGATTGACGGATACAAAAACCAAATCACCTTTTCTGGCCAAAGCTTCACCATATGTCATAGGGTCGTTGCTGGCTCCTACATGAAAACCTCCCCCATGCAACCAAACCAGCACCGGTCTGCGAGCGCCATCCTGTATGCCGGGTGTCCACACATTCACACTAAATAGATCCTGCTCGTTCTGCACAGATTCGGGATACCACGGGACGATTTGTCGAGCCACCGGACCAAAATTCTTACATTCACGCACCGTTGACCAGGGCTCCGGATCCCGGGCGGGCATAAACCGGTCCGCCTTGGCGTAGGGTATTCCTTTGAATGAATGTACGCCATCTTCGAAATTTCCGGAAATTTCCCCCGAAGAGATTCTGACTATAGGTGTCGCATTGTCTTTTTGTGAGGGATGGTATTCTGAAAATTGAAAGCCGGTGAACATCCATACCATAAATATAAAAATGAAAGAAGTGAATAATTTCATAAAAAGGAATTTGAACTGATTTATACAATGATGTTACTGAACAAAGTGATGCAATAGTCATAATTTTGGCCCGTGAATACAGCCAGGAGTAATTATGGTGTTCAGTTATCGTGCAAGTTAACATTATGTTTAGGATATTAAAAATGTATTGAGATGTTTTTTTTACATAAAGGGGAAATTCAGATCATTTCCAGCCGGATTTCATTTTATACAGGGGATACAATTCAATTCCATACGTGTGCTCTGTTTTATAAGTTTTTCAAACATATGACGGCTTCTTTTTCATCGTACCTTGATCACCCAAAGCCTCACGCAGGCCTATCCTATGCTCGGTTTTGTAACTTAGGTGCAACAAAAAATAATCACGTCATCAGGTTAATTTACTTACGAAACAGAGCACTGGCACGGTAATATGCCCGGGATGTAGATAAAAAAGCAGACACGGCCCCAAAAAATAATGACAGGCGATTAAAAAAATCCCGGGACCATACTTGAATTTTTGTTTTCGTCACTGCCTTCCGATCGCTCACAGGTTGAACCTAAATCTCAAGCGTTTTTGGGCTCCGGGATTTTATAGAGGGCATTATTTTTCTTGATAGGATCATGAAAAATTCAAAAAAAATGATTAACTAACAAAGGTGTGACTGTCCGGAGTGGAGGGGTGTTTCTATCATATATGAGAAGTAATTCCTATCCAGGATCATCGGATAAAATTGGTCACTATCATAGGTTGTCAAGCACAAAATGGAAGAGACTTCAAATATCATCGGAAGAGTAGTTGCAATTCGCGGTAGCGTGGTGGATCTTTACTTTGAAGATCACCTTCCATCCATTCATATGGTGGTGAAAACCGGCCAGGATTTGAAAATCATCCTTGAAGTGCAAATGCAACTGGATCATGAACACGTCCGCTGCATAGCTCTGACCCCCACGCAGGGCCTGGAAAGGGGAATGGTAGCGATTTCAACTCATGCGCCACTTCTCGTTCCTGTGGGTCCGCCAACCCTGGGACGGATGTTCAATGTATTTGGCCATCCATTGGATTATTCAGAGATGCCTGAAAATATTGAACGCCGTAGCATACACAATCAACCACCGCCTTTATCTGCCCGATCCACCACTTCCCAGGTTTTTGAAACAGGGATAAAAGCCATCGATGTTTTGGTTCCTCTCGAACGAGGGGGTAAAGCTGGATTATTCGGTGGAGCCGGGGTGGGTAAAACAGTATTATTGACGGAACTTATCCACAATATGGTTCGGAAACACCAGGGTGTCAGCATGTTCTGTGGAATAGGAGAACGCAGCAGAGAAGGTCTGGAGCTTTACCAGGAAATGAAGGAGGCCGGGGTGCTGGATGATATGGTCATGATCTTTGGGCAAATGAACGAGCTACCCGGAGCTCGATTCAGAGTGGGCCATTCGGCATTGACCATGGCAGAGTATTTTCGGGATGATGAACAAAAAGACGTGTTGCTGCTGATAGATAATGTTTTCCGATTTATCCAGGCAGGAATGGAGGTTTCAGGTCTGCTGGGACAAATGCCCTCAAGACTCGGTTATCAGCCGACGATGAGCACAGAATTGTCCCAGTTGGAAGAACGTATTGCGAATACAAAATCGGGATCTATCTCTTCGATTCAGGCCGTATATGTTCCGGCGGACGATCTTACAGACCCGGCGGCGGTTCACACCTTCTCCCATTTGTCCGCGACCATTTCCTTATCCCGCAAAAGAGCAAGCGAGGGAATGTATCCGGCCATAGATCTACTGGAATCGGGCTCCAAAATGACGACCCCCATTATCATTGGAGATAGACATTACAAGATCGCACATGCTATTCGGCAGACATTGGCGGAATACGACGAACTCAAAGATATCATTGCCATGCTGGGACTCGAACAATTGTCGCTTCAAGATCAAAAAACCGTTCATCGGGCTCGTCGATTGGAACGATTCCTCACACAACCTTTCTTTACTACCGAACAATTTACCCAATATAAAGGCAAGACCGTCAGTCTTGAAGAGGCCCTGGATGGCTGCGAAAGGATACTGAATGATGAGTTCAACGAATATCCTGAAAATTATTTTTACATGATAGGCTCCATCGAAGAAGTATTGATGAAGGCTGATGCAAAATTAAAACCATGAAGAAGTTACTCATGCACCTTAGGATATTACTTCCGAATGGCGTTTTTGCGGACATCAAAAATGTCCGAAGGATTGTGGTCGAGACTACGGATGGTTCATATGGAATGCTTCCACAAAGAATGGATTGCACTGCATCTCTGGTTCCCGGTATTTTGCTGTACGAGACCGAGGAGGATGGCGAAAAATATATAGCTATAAACGAGGGAATTATGACAAAGACGGGTTATAAAATAACCATATCGGTGCGGCATGCGATTGGAAATACCCGTCTGGGTGAGCTCAAAAATATGGTGAGAAAGGAAACGATAGAATTGAATGAACTGGAAAAAAACGCCCGTCTGGTAATGGCCAAACTCGAAACTGGGTTTCTTCAAAGTTTTCAAAAATTAAGGGATTAATTTGGACGAAAGAAAGACACATAAAATCGATGATTTCCATGAGATAATAAGCAACAAGGAAAATAGAAAACTCGCTTCCAGACGGGACCGTCGAAGTGTGTGGCATGGTCTTGGGATTTTTGGAATGGTAGGTTGGTCCGTAGCGGTACCCACCGTTCTCGGTATTGCCCTGGGCATATGGCTGGACAAAAATTATGAAAGGGATTTTTCATGGACTTTGAGTCTGATGGTTGCAGGACTGATGGCTGGATGTGTTTTGGCCTGGAAATGGATCAATAAAGAAAATAAAGATATCTACAGAAAAAATGAAGATCGATGAATGATGTGGTTAATTTGATCATACCCTTATTTGCAGGAATTATTCTAGGTGTCTTTTTTTTCCTTGGACTCTGGTTTACGGTACAGTTTGGGCTGCGTTCTAAAAACCCGGCATTTATATTTTCCTTGAGTTTAATCCTGCGTGTGACTCTCGTACTGTGGGGGTTCTATCTCGTAGGAGCAGGAGAATGGAATAGAATCCTGGCATGTCTCGCGGGTTTTATCATTGCCCGAAGTCTTATCAAACGATTCACAAATATGGGTATATGGGTAGATAGTATATTAAAAAAAGACGTAAAGAATGAGACTTAGTCCGGATCAATATATTCTTTGGGAGTTTGGATTTATCAAGATCAATCTAACCATAGCTTCCACCTGGATCCTGATGGTAATCCTGGTTGCCGGTGCCTGGCTTGTTACCCGTAAAATAAATTCAGACTTGAATAGATCCCGCTGGCAAAATATGCTGGAAATGATTGTTCTGTTCATTCGGGATCAGATCAGGGATATAGGATTGAAAAAACCAGATAAATATATGGGCTTCATCGGCACATTATTCCTTTTTATTGCTTTTTCCAGCTTACTGGCGTTAATCCCTTGGTATGAAGCACCTACCGCTTCCCTTTCCACTACTACTGCATTAGCCCTTTCGGTATTTATCTCAGTACCATTTTTTGGAATCGTTGAAAGTGGACTTAAAAATTATCTGCAAACGCTGGCACAGCCCAACATATTAATGCTGCCTTTAAATATCATCGGAGAAATTTCACGAACCATATCCCTGGCATTCCGGTTGTTCGGAAATATGATGAGCGGGGGTATGATAGCCAGCATCCTGATCTCGATAGCCCCCTTTTTTTTTCCGATCCTCATGGACGCTCTGGGCTTATTGACAGGCATGCTGCAAGCCTACATTTTCGCTATACTGGCTACAGTGTATATCGCGGCCGGCATTCAAAATGAAGAAAGAAAAAAGGGGCCATCCATTTCGAATGGGGATATCGACAGTAGGCATGAATAAAAAGTACGCAGAGAACTATATTTTAATATTGAAAATATTTGGTGACACCTCTAAAAATGAAAAAACATGGATAATTTAACTATGGTGGGATTGGTATCGATCATTACAGCGGGATTTACAATGGCTATTGGGGGAATGATGCCTTCCATTGCAGAAGGCAGAGCGGTAGTCCGGGCATTGGAATCCATTGCCCAGCAGCCCGACGCTTCACCAACCATTACGCGGACATTATTTATAGGACTGGCAATGATCGAAACCTCCTTAATATATTGTTTTGTGATTGCTATGATCCTGATTTTTGCGAATCCATTTTGGAATCACTTCACAGCCTTGTAAACCATGGAAATAGATTGGTTCACAGTTATAGCTCAAATCATCAATTTCCTGATCCTGGTGTGGTTGTTGAAACAATTCCTGTACAAACCTATCCTGCGTGCAGTGGATGAAAGAGAATCAAAAATTGCTTCCCAACTGGAGGAAGCCGCAAGAATAGAGTCTGAGGCCCTTCAGGAAAAGCAATTGTTTATCCGCAAAAATGAGGAATTTGACAGGACCCATGCCGCTCAGTTGGAAGAAGCAAAAAAACAGGTCGAAGCCCAAAAAATACGGTTGTATGAGGAAGCCCGCGAGGAAACCAATGCATTGCGGATAAAACTGGAAGAATCATTGAGACAACAAGAAGAGGACTTGAAGGAAACCCTCAAGAGAAAGACAAAAGAGGAGGTTTTTGCAATCGCATCAAAAGCACTTTCCGATTTGGCTGAGGAAGAACTGGAAGAGCAGATTATCACCGTGTTTATTAAAAAAATGACCAAACTGCCTGATGTGGATAAAATTAAATTCATCAAGGCCCTCCAAGAAACCGATGGGATCATCCGGGTTCGTACAGCTTTTGATCTGTCTGGGAATTTGAAAAAGAAACTCGAAAGGGTGCTGCAAAAAATGGCACCAGTGGATATTCAATTCCATTATGAGCGGGATTCTGATGTGGTGAGCGGGATCGTAGTGGAAACATCCAACTTCCAATTGGCCTGGAATATTGAATCCTACCTGGAATCGTTAAAAATGGAAAGTATTACGAATTAAAAGCAAAATGCAGGCTCTTGATTTAGATCGGATTATCGGGTACGCCTTCGAGGAAATGGTTCGTGGACGTCAGCGGTTTGAACCAGTGGTTCAGTTCCGTGAAAAAGGCGAGGTCACGAAAGTTTCTGCCGGTGTGGCGATTGTATCAGGCTTACCCGGCGTAGGTTACGAAGAGCTGGTGGAATTTCCAAACCATACCTATGGCATGGTATTCAATTTGGAAAAAGATGAAGTAGGTGTCATTATATTAGGGAGAAGCGACAAAATCCAAGCTGGAGATTCTGTACTCAGAACTTACCGGGTAGCCGATGTGCCCGTTGGAGAGGAACTGCTTGGACGTGTCATCGATGCTTTGGGCAATCCATTGGACAACAAAGGCCCCGTGCCGTTTTTTCAACGGTTTCCTATCGAACGCCCTGCACCACCGATCATGAACCGTCAGACCATTTCTCAGCCCCTGCAGACAGGGATAAAAATGATCGATGCCATCATCCCTATAGGTCGTGGTCAGCGACAACTGATCCTGGGCGATCGTCAGACTGGCAAAACATCGATTGCCGTGGATACAATGATCAATCAACGCAACAAAAATGTGATATGTGTCTATTGTGCCGTGGGCCAAAGGACAGCAGCTGTAGCCCAGGTAATTTCAGATCTGACCAGGAATGGGGCCATGGAATATACCGTCGTAATGGTGGCGGAAGGCAATAGTTCGCCTGGACTGCAATACCTTACACCTTATGCAGCCACATCCATCGGTGAATATTTTATGGAACAGGGTCGGGATGTACTGATCGTATATGACGATCTCACCAAGCACGCCCGTGCATACCGCGAATTGTCCCTCTTGTTGCGACGACCACCTGGCCGGGAAGCATTTCCGGGTGATATATTTTACATACATTCCAGGCTGCTGGAAAGAGCCACGCATCTCAATGGAAACCTTGGCGGTGGTTCACTGACAGCCCTCCCAATTGTAGAAACCCAGGCACAGGATATCTCTGCTTATATTCCCACCAATATAATTTCCATCACCGATGGTCAAATCTATTTGTCTCCCAAGCTATTTGAATTGGGGTGGCTCCCGGCTATAGATATAGGTATGTCGGTATCCCGGGTGGGAGGAAAAGCACAGTTGGCTGCGTACAGAAAAATAGCAGGAAACCTCAAGTTGGCTTATTCTCAATCGGAGGAGCTGGAAAATTTTGCCCGGTTTGGGACACGATTGGATTCGGATACCCAGAGGACGATAGAATACGGTAAAATCATTCGTACCATTTTTAAACAACCGGAAATGTTTCCGGTCTCTGTGCCAGAGCAAATTTTAGTATTGACTGCATTGGTGAATGGGGTTTTTGAACAGATTCCAGTAGATCAAGTCCCGGAAGCAGAAATGCTGATACGAAAAAAACACAACGAAATACCGAAAGAAATTTTGGATCGGATTTTATCGTCCCGGCGATTGCAAAGAGAAGAGGAAAATTCCCTGGTGGCATTGGCAAAAGCTGCCGTACATCATTTGACTTCAGACCCCCACAACAATGGCTGATACCCTGATTAATTTGCAAAGGAGAAAACAAAGCGCAGGCGAGCTTTCAGCGGTCGTACGAACGATGAAGGCGATGGCTATGGCCAACATCTCCCAATTCGAAGTCGCTGTGGAATCGCTGCAGGAGTATTACAACAATGTTTTGCTTGGTTTTCACAGCTGCTTTTACCGTGGAAAAATATCACTTGTGTCTCACCCGGCACATACCACAGACCGCTTGACTGTCTTCGTTATATTTGGGTCCGATCAGGGGTTGGTGGGTCAATTCAATAGTACAATTTATCAACATGCGCACGGTATTATGGCATCCATACCTGGAAAAACAGAAGTGTGGGCCGTAGGCGAAAGGATTTATTCCCTGCTCCTGGACGATGATCTGCCCCCTTCAAAATATTTCAATGTTCCAAATTCCATTTCTGCAATAGCGCCTTTGGTCAACCAAATACTTGTTCATAGCGAATTATACCGGAAAGGGGAACAGGAGTATAACTTTTATATTATCCACAACAGACCAACGGGGGGCGCTTATTACCAGCCTTCCAGTCATAAGTTGTTTCCACCAGATGAAAAATGGGAAGAGGAAATCTGGCGGATAAAATGGCCAACGCATCAACTGCCCCAGGTGATTGGTGGAGTCGATGATACCTTGCGGACCCTGATCCGTGAATATCTTTTTGTGTCTTTGTACAAAGCATGCGCTGAATCATTGGCGGCAGAAAATGCCAGCAGACTCGAAGCCATGGAACGCGCAGAAGAGAACATAGAGGAAGTGCTTGACGAACTGAATCGCGGATATAATCGCCTGAGACAAAGCATGATCGACGGAGAACTCTTCGATGTGATTGCCGGATTCGAAGCATTGAGATGATAGGGTATTTGCGGCATGACTCGAAGTAAGACTCACCACAAAAGCCATGTATCAATCCTCCTGAGGTGAAAACGAAATCATAACCAAGGTTCTGTTGTCTCGAAATTTTACGGGATTCATTAATGGGATTCAAAAGTTTGGCACACTTTAGGGGAGAGTGTCATCAAATTCAATCGTTTCCAATATACCTGTCTATACCCTTTAAAGATTTCTTTTCCCCGCTTCTATTCTGATAAATTCAGGAAGATAGTCGGGAGTACAATTTTTGGGAACCTTAATCCCTTTGTACAACCCTGTATTTTCGCCCAATGCAATGCATCGATCCCGATATTTCTCCTCAAAAACACCAATCCACCCAGCAGTAAAATTCATAGCCCACTGTACTTCTGGCTCTTCACTTTCAATCCGCTGCTCCATGATTGAAAGCAGTACATCACTATTGGAAGGGGGTGTTTTGCCCGTCCAGCGTAACCTTCCCTGATGATACCAGAAAATCCGTCGCTTCAAAGGTGAGAAACTGTCTACCCAGTTTTCAATGATGGGAAGAAATTGTTTGTCTTTCAGCAATTGATTCGCCATAAACCAATCCACAAGCTGAAGTTTCTCTTTTTCCGGATGTTGTGACATATCGTCCAGCAACCGGTCAATCACTTCCTCTGTAATCAATTTTTTGTCCATGATCAGGATAGCCAACTGGCGAGGTAAAAATTGTCCGGAAGACCACAGTTCTGAGGCAAGATCATGATCTTTCTTTATCTCCCTAGCGATTTTTCGAACATCACCTAGTTTGACATTTTCTCCGGATAGAGAAACCAGTATGTTTTCTGCTTGTCGGGAAAGTTTCATAAGGTAAATTTCAAAATTAAGTCGTTGATTCAATAATAACGGCGTGAAGCCTGTATATGTTTCCTCTGGGTCGGGGCCACCCTTACATTATCAAAGACCTTCTGCTGTTAATTCTTCGGCAATCATCTCAGCTTGTTTTAATACCGTTTCTGTAGCCAGTTTTTGCATGTCAGGTGGATATCCGTATTGCCGTA
>CAYRRD010000012.1:0-73798 GCA_964426625.1 uncultured Saprospiraceae bacterium
TTGGCTGTAGGTTATGGGCCGTTGGCTCTACTTTAAAGTATAGGTGATTCCCATGACTGGAATAACCTGTGTGTGGGTCAGATTCATTCCAGTTGCCGCTGGTGGTACCTGAGGATAACCCCACCTGAGCGACAAATCATCCGATATTTCGAAATTCTTCAAATGGGCATCCACATAGGCTTCAATCCCATTCATAAGGTAAACCGCCGCTGTGGCAATGATGCTCAGCTGATATCTTTTATAATAAATATCCCGGATCCGTCGCAACGATTCCTGGTTGGGGTACTTTTGAACCAGTTCGTTCGGTGTGTCGGGATCAAAACTTTCACTGTAGGCCGTTCTGAAATCTTTGTAATTTTGATGGTTCTCCTGGATAAACCAGATACTGACGCCCAGTCCGCCATAGATCAGAGGTGCCTTCCACCATGAACGATTGTATATCTGTCCCAGACCAGGAAGTGCCAGAGAAAACCATAGGGCTTTCTTGGGGTCCGGCTGCCATAATTCGGGCTTAGAAAGGTTTAAAGCTGCAGTGTCGATCTCTGGTTCTTCCTGCAGAATATTCGTTGAATCGGGACTTAGGGTTCGGTTTTGCGCATCCAATCGAGAATAGGCAATCAGCAAGACCAGGATGAGTGTTATACCCACTTTAATTCGTGATACAGGTATCCACAGCCCCGTGGGTGTTTTTATATAGTTCTGAAATGATCTCAATAATGGTAGCAACATCCTGGTATTTTATTCCTTCTGTGACCTGAGAACATAACGTTTGAATCGGTCCAAAACCACCATTGACCAGGTATTTTTAATTGATCGTGTTTTCATAATATCCATATACCAATGTTCCACCTGGTCAAGGAAATTTGAATATATCCATCTCATCACCGTTTTGCTTCGAAGTACCTATTTATTCCCATCCCGGGGGCAAACAGAATTACAACACTTCCTGGTCGATAACCTCCAGGATCTCTTCCAGATGGTTGGGCGATTCAAATTTGATCTTAATTTCCCCCTTCATGCCATCGCGGCTTGTAACGATCACCGTGGCCCCTAAAGATTCCGACAGCCGGTCCTGGATTCGCTGTATTTCCGGATTGACCTCCTTTTGAGGTTCTGTGGTTGTTTTTCTGGCACTTTGGATGTCACGAATCAGTTGTTCTGTCGCACGAACAGAAAGACCCTTATCCAGGATTTTGTCATAAACGAAAAGCACTTCATCAATTTTTTCCAGACCCAGCAAGGCACGGGCATGCCCCATCGATAATTTTTCGGCTTTCAGGCCTTTTTGCACTTCCGGTGGCAGCTTCAACAGCCGGATGTAGTTGGTGATCGTACTTCTGTTTTTACCGACCCTGTCGGACAATTCTTCGTGGGTGATGTCGCATTCGTCAATGAGTCGCTGGTAACTGATTGAAATTTCCAGTGGATTAAGGTCTTCCCGCTGGATATTTTCCACGAGGGCCATTTCCAGCAACTCCATATCGTTGGCTATCCTTACATAAGCGGGGATAACTTCCAGACCGGCCAACTGAGCAGCCCTGAATCGTCGCTCACCGCTGATGATCTGGTATTTATCCTTGTGGAGCTTGCGAATGGTCACGGGCTGGATGATACCGTGATTGCGGATGGATTGTGCAAGTTCCTGCAGCGCGATATCATTGAAGTAATTCCGGGGCTGATCCGGATTGGGTTCGATCTTTTCCAGGGGGATATGAAAAAGCAATTGATCCTTTCCTTCCTCATCGGCCAGAGTGGCGGCGGGAGCACTTATTTCACGTTCGTCATCCATGTTGGACAACAAAGCCTCCAAACCCTTCCCTAATTCTTTCTTTTTAATCTTTCCCATAATTTTTATGCCATTTCTGGTTGAACAGTATTTTGCTTATTGATAAACTCCTGCGCCAGGTTCAGGAAGTTCCTCGCTCCTTTGCTGGCAGCGTCGTATATGATCACCGGTTTTTGGACACTGGGGGATTCACCGATTTTGGAATTGCGGTGGATGATGGTTTCAAAGACATAATCCCTGGCATGGTGCTGGACCTGCTCGATCACCATATTGGCCAAACGCAACCGTTTATCGTACATGGAAAGTACGATACCCTCGATCTGAAGGCCGGGATTGAAATTTTTCTTGACCGCTCGGATGGTGTTCTTTAATTTGCCCAGACCATCAAGGGCAAAAACTTCACACTGGATGGGGATCATGACAGAATCAGCAGCGGTTAAAGCATTGAGGGTGAGAATGCCCAGGCTGGGCAGGCAATCGATGAAAATGAAATCGAAGTCATCCCGGATTTCATTAATCAACAGCTGGACCCGGCCATGACGATTGGCCGCATGAGCCAGTTCCACTTCAGCACCTACCAGATCTATGGAGGAAGGTAGTACAAACAGATTGGGCGTCTCGGTTTCCTGGATGGCTTCCCGGGGGGAATGATCATTCAAAAGACAATCGTATACTGAAATTTCCACGGCTTCTTTGGGTATTCCCAGACCATATGTTGTATTGGACTGGGGATCCAGATCAATCACGAGAATTTTCTGCTCCAAAATGGCCAGACAAGCTGCCAGATTGATGGCTGTCGTTGTCTTTCCAACGCCTCCTTTTTGGTTTGCTATGGCCACCACTTTGCCCATATATCTATCTTATATTTCTATGGTTTCACCCACGGACATCAAATGACCATGGATTCCATGTTCTGTAAAAAATTTATTGACCTTCTCATGGTCCAGTTTAATGACCTCAAAGGTATCAAAATGACAGCCAATAACGGTGTTGCAATTCAAAAATTCAGCAGCCAATGGTACATCGGTGTATTCCATAGTGTAATTTCCTCCGATGGGTAATATGGCAAAATCGAGGGGTGGACAAATGCGCGGAATGAGTTGCATGTCCATCGTCAGTCCGGTGTCCCCCGCAATGTAAAAAGTCTCCTCCTGAGCACTTATCACATAACCCAAAGGATTGCCTCCATTGCTTCCGTCTGGCAATCGACTGGAGTGGGTCGCAACCACGGCCCTGATACTTCCAAAATCAAATTCCCACTTACCCCCGGTATTCATCCCATGTCCAGTATACCCTTTCTTTTCAAACCAATCCACGATTTCAAAGGAAGAGATCAACATAGCCCCGGTTCTTTCAATTATCCTTTCCGCATCCAGGATGTGGTCAGCATGCCCGTGGGTCAGAAGGATATAATCCGCTGGAATTTTGTCCACATCAATATCAGTGGCCAATTCATTGGCAGAAATAAAAGGATCTACAATAATATCCCTACCACTAAGAGTAAAGTGAAAACAGGAATGTCCGTAATAGGTGATTTTCATATTTAACGATATTTTCTGATGTATTGGAATTGACATAGCGAAGATAAAACTTCCCTGACTAATATTTAAAACTGACGCAGACCTATTGGAATTGGATGGCCTGGGCAATACTTTCCGAAAATATTTGATATGTTGTGTAATCATTGAAACATGACCATCCTTTTTTTGTTGTACCTTCTACGCGTAATGTATTATGATCATTAATGCGGACACATCATGACCAATACGCTAATTATTGAAGATTGGGGCAGGGTTCCTTATCAGACAGCCTGGGAACTTCAGGCCACTTATCAACAAGATCTTGTCACAATGAAGAGGGCGGCCCGTCAACGCAAGGAAGTGTGTGAAAAGGGACTGCATTACCTATTTCTGTGCGAGCACGATCCGGTTTTTACGCTGGGTAAATCGGGGAACGACAATCATTTACTGGTCAATGAGGATTTTTTAAAGGAAAGAGGAATGGCCTTTCACCGGATCAACAGGGGAGGAGATATCACCTATCATGGTCCGGGGCAGCTGGTGGCATACCCCATTCTGGATCTCGAATTTTTTTTCACCGATGTCCATCGGTACATCCGTACTTTGGAAGAGATTGTAATTCGCACGATGGCTGAGTATGGATTGGAAGGGCGAAGGATCAAGGAATATACCGGGGTGTGGACCGGGGAACATCCTGCACGTAAAATATGCGCGATCGGTGTACACCTGAGCCGCTGGGTGAGTATGCACGGTCTGGCTTTCAATATCAATACGGATCTCACCCCCTTTGATTTTATCGTTCCTTGTGGGATCAACCAGCCAGGAATGGCGGTGACATCCATGCAGCGTGAATTGGATCAGGGCATAGATATGGAGTTAATGAAACATACCTTTGTCCGGCATTTTGTAGACCTATTCAATATAACCGTATGCGAAGAAAGAAAAAAGCCAGCGATTCCTTCACTGTGATGACTCAACTAATCATGCCCAATGATACCAACCATCTTGGCAATCTGATGGGTGGCATTTTATTGCGGTGGATGGACGTTGCCGGTGCCTTATCCGCCATGCGGCATTGCAACGCTCCGGTGGTCACTGCAGCGGTGGACAATGTTTCCTTTGAACAACCGATTCCCCTGGGTACCACGGTGATTATCGAGGGATGGGTGACCCGTTCTTTTACCACTTCGTGTGAAGTTTTTATGGAAGTGTACGCCGAAAAACTGGACGGGACACGCATCAAAAGCAATGAAGCATTTTTTACCTATGTGGCAGTAGATCCTGACAAACACAAACCCGTTGTGGCCCCGTTAGTTGAACCTGAGACGGAACGGGAAAAGGAACTTCACGATGGAGCATTGAGGCGAAGGGAGCTGCGTTTGATGATGGCAGGTCGGTTAAAACCGGACCAGGCAGATCAATTGAAGAAATTGTTCGATTTTTGACCTATGGACTTATATGATTTTGGGTAGTTCAGGATCCATAGTTGGCCCGGATTCAAATTTTTGTTTGTACAAAAGTAAACTGTCGAGTTGTTTTTCGATCATCGAAAACGCCGTATAATCATTTTCCTGGTGTAAGGCATCCATGACTTCGCCTTTTTCCTCTTTAAATTTGAGAATGATCTCGCACTGTCCTTTTTCAAATTTGACCGTGAGTTTATCGTTCTGGTCGAAAAGGGTAATCTTGATCCTTGGGTGTTCGAGATATCCTATAATCCGCATATGCTATACATTTTAATGAACGAGTGACGCAAATTTCTGATACAAATCCTTAAGGTCAGCGTCGTAATTTTGAAGAAAGGCCATATGTTTCATAAGCACCTCCCTGTCTCCTCTGATCGCCGGTCCAGTTTGTGCCTCCTTTGGTGAGAGGGAATGTAACTTTTCCGCTGTCTCGTCAATGAGAGGAATGAGGTATTTGAAATCCAGGTGATGATCCTGGCATATCTTTTGACCAACCGTGTACAGTATATTGGTGTAATTGCATACAAATACTGCAGCTATGTGCAAAGCCAAACGCTGTTGGTCATCAATTTCGTGTACGTGTGGAGAAATCCAATCCGCCAATTGCCTCAGGTTTTCCCGAATTTCCTTTGAACTGGCGGTGATAAATACCGGGAATTCCCAATCCCTCAAAGGCTTATGGATAGAGAATGTTTGTAAGGGATACAGCACACCATATCGTTTAAAATAAGGTGCAAGCACATCGCTCTCCACGCTTCCTGCAGTGTGGCACACGAGTGGATTGGAATGCAACTGGAGTCTCAATTCTTTAGCAACTGTTTCGATGGCATCATCGCTGACAGACAAAATGATGGTGGACGCAGATGCTAATTCACCCAAATGTTGAACCCATTGAACGTTCGGAAATGATTGTTGCTGATCCCGCGAACTGCGATTGTATACAGACAGCTCCACTCCTGGATTATTGGCCAGGATCTGACTTAGATGACTTCCTACGTTTCCATATCCCACGATCCCGATATGCGAATTTGGAGGGATCATGCTGCGGCTTTCTTTCTTCTCCGGAGGTATATGGAAATAAAAAATCCGATCATCATCAGACTGCTTCCAATCCAGAAGAGATTGATGCCCGGAAATACAATAGCCTCCAGTACGATGAAATCGCTCCGGGGTACATCTTCAGCAATACGAAGGGGATATACTTCAGCACCCGGTTTTCTTTCGCCGATCAAGAATTCCATATTCCCGGTGGCGGGATCAATTTTTACAAAATTGGCAGCCAGTCCGCTTCGCGGTTTGAAATCCCGGATAAAGTTGGGCTGATTGTCACGAATAATAAATACTGGTTTGATCGTATCCACCAGTATCCCCGCCTTATTTCGAATTTCCAGATGAGCCTGAACCGCGATATCATCTTCTTCCGCCGTGTATTCCGGGTGCGTAATTTCCTTTTCCAGGTTGGCCAGGGTAATTACGTAGGGATCAAAGGGTACGCTCTGACCTTTTTGAAGTACAACTTTATGGTATTCCAATTCCTCATCGCGTGGATATAGGAAATTGACAAATCCTTCCCCTAGTCGGATTTTCACCCTGGATTCATTGGATTTATCAGGATAATGAACGACGAATCTGTGATCCTTGATAATCATGGTAGGTTTTGCCAGATAGGTAAAATTATCCTCCGGGTCGATAATAAGCACATCAGCACTGATAGCCAGGTCATCTTCCTGAGGTACAAAGTCAGGATGAAAAGAATCAAAATTTAATTTTTTCAAAATGGCGATCTGGTGTCTCAGGTATATTGTGTCTCCGATGGGGATCATATATTCCTCATAAGGGAGTTGTTCCTCTCTTTTCTGGGCTTCAGTGACATTCATCACTTCCGGTGGTAGTGCGGAAATACTGGTAAATATATCCTTGCCAAATCTACGATCGGTGGATGGGTTGAAAGAAACCACCTCAGAAAAGTCATTGGCATAAACCGAGGTCGGTTGCAATTCAAAGGAATCCACCCGATTGCCTTCCACATCAAATTCTGTGAACTGTATGAAATAAAGTCTTTCATTTCTGACGAGGGTGTCTTTGTAATACAAGGCTTCATAATTGCTCATACGCATCGGAATGCCTTTGTAGAGTAAAATATTCTGATTGGCCATGGTTTCATCAGCGACCAGTTCTCGCATCACAAAAGGATTGGTAGAAATATAAGTTTTCTGAAGCCCTGAAGCCATTACCCCCCATATCATCAGACCAAAACCCGCATGTGCCGTTACCGATCCCAGTTTTTTGGCATTGATGCTAAAACCATTGAAAAGATAGACCATGTTGGAAATAAAAATGTAGGTCGCTGCAAAAATCAAAAGTACATACCCTGCTCCCTGTCCTCCAACCCATCGCAAACCGATATATGCCAGGGGAATTGAGATTGCCAAACTCAATGCCAGGTCCCGGCCGATTTTTTTAAAGCGATTGCGGTAATTCATCTCACGGTATCTGAGAAACTGTGCTGTTCCTGCCAGAATTCCGATCAATACGGCTATCCACAACTGATATCGATTGTAGTGCGCTATGGGGTCGAGCGGAGTGGTGCGGTGCCAACTACTCAGATCTTGACCTGTAAGCGTTCCAAACATATCAATGATCTTATTGAACACCGGAATGCTCGTCGTAAAAGTGATCAGGATGGTGGAAAGGATCAGTACAAAGGAGCCAAGATATATCCAAAATTCCCGGGACCAAAATGGTTCTTCATCGGTACTGGAGGGAATAGCTTTTCCTCGTGAGAAATAAATCCAGGTACCCAGCCCCAGAAAGAAAAAGATAAATGAGAGAAGCTGACCTTCCATTCCGCTGGAGGTAAAGGCATGTGCCGAACTTTCGGCAGTCAGTCCACTTCGTGTGAGGAATGTGGAATACAGAACCATGAGGAAGGACAGACCGTAAAGAACGTACGTGAATTTGTAAGATCTTCGGACGCTTTTGGCAACCACGTTGGTATGGATGGCGGCCACCATCAACAACCAGGGTACCAGCGAAGAATTTTCTACCGGATCCCATGCCCAGTATCCACCAAAGGACAATGCTTCATAAGCCCAGGCACCTCCCATCAAAATACCAACACCCAAAAATCCTGCAGCCCATAATCCCCACTTCAATGCAGGATTTACCCATTCTGTATAGCGTCGTGTGGCAATCGCTCCGCCAGTCACGGCAAATGGGATACTGCATAATGCAAAACCCAGGAACAACGTGGGGGGATGAATGACCATCCAATAATTTTGCAACAGCGGGTTGAGACCCCGGCCTTCAATAAGTTCGAGGTAATTGACATTTTCAAAGATGGGGGAGGCATTCTCTTCCCTCAGCAGATTAAATGGCGAGCTCCCTAACTGGAAATCTCCCAGAACCACACCCAATACCATGCTGCTCAAAAATACCTGAATCAAGGCCATAATCCACATAGTACTTGATTCCCATGAAGAGGACACCTTGATGAATATAACGCTTATGACGATTTGCCAGAATGTCCAGAGCAGAAAACTCCCTTCCTGATCTTCCCAGAAAGCAGAAAACATATACTTGAACGGTAAATCATCCGACACGTGGGACCACACATAATTGTACTCATACCGATGGTTGAGCATCAGTGTGAAGAGGATCACAATGGCGGCTATGACCGAAACACCATGGATATAGAAACTATATCGACCCAGTTTTTTCCAGGCTTCACTATCGGGAACATTTTTATTGGATAAAGCATATGCGATCGCACTCACCAAAGCCGCCACAAATGCCGTTATCAATAGGTAATGACCTACTTCTCCAGGCCAAAGAAGTTCTCCAACATACTCCAGATTCTCCGTCATGGTAATTTATTCTTCGGTTGAATTGCGAAGATAAATCTCTTCGTCCTTGTATTTGGAAGGGCATTTTAGTAAGATGTCGGTCGCAAAAAACGCTTCTCCCTTCAATTTTCCGGTGACTACGATTTGTTCCGACATTTCAAAATCCTGAGGCTTGGCACGATTCATCACTACCTTCCGAGTCTCACCATCTTTGTCGATAACATAGAAACTGAAATAATTCGGATCTTCGGCCGGATCATAATAGATCTCTTTGTCCTTGGCCAGTTCACCGACGATTTTGACCTCGCTTTGACTAGCTTCAGCATCGCTGAAAGAAGCATAGGTCGAAAAATCCTGGGAAGCGGTAAAAATCAGGGCGATCGCGACTAAAAGTATTCCTATACCTGCTATATGTATCTTTTTCATTTCGATCTTATTTAGCTTCCAAATACACGACAAAGGTACTAAAGTTATCCGCGAAAAAGGGCAAAGTGTCAGGTATTTTGTGGATGCTGGCTGTTAATGTACAGTTAAGTACATTGGTCTGGGTTTTTCCCTAGAATTGACCGGGATGATTGTATCCGATTTTGGTTCTGGTCAGCCTTTTTTGAACCATATTTGGGTCTTCAGGCAGTTTGGTGTACTTTTACCTTACACAAGCATTTGCATGAATGGCGGCAAAACTGGAGATTAACAAGATAAAGATCAACATCACAGATGATCCTGCCCTGATGTCTGATACCATGGCCGCAAGGATTCAGGGAACTGTTCCTATGATAAATCTTCCGTTTACCATAAGCCTGGTTCGTATTGGGTGGTTTCAGGACGAGGTCTATTTGCCCAGACAACTGGTGGTGACGACCTCCGTATACCTCGAGGACCATCACTGGCAGATGCAGGGTGGTATTCAATGGAATGTGCTATTGCCAGAGGCAGGTGAGGTTTACACCTGGGAGAATTTGCTGATCAATACAATCCGCGGGATTCGACTAGGTAATCAAAGTCATATTTTGATCGATGACCACGAGTGGCGCATTATCCCTGCACTGAATAGAGCTTTGGAAAATACGGTGAGTACCTTTTCCGGTCAGATCCATACGTTTGTTTCCGGGCAACTGGCGAAGCTTTCGACCCGGTATTTTGGATCCGACCTGTTACCATATTTGCTCCATGACTTGCAGTTCCGGTTCAACGGTTTGGGTGCTGAGCCCAATACGAAAGACATCCAATTGACTATATCGGATGATCAGTCTCATTTTGAGAGTCCGGCTGACTACCCGCCGTATGTGTATTTGAGAATTCCCACCCAAGACCTGGAGTATCTGATCAATTACCATGTCAAACCCACTCTGGAAGTGAAAGGTTATTCTCTCGAATTTCAGTCGTTTCAGGTGCTATCAGAGCAACATTTGGAAATCCGATTCCTAGAGAAAACCCAAAATTGGGATATTCAGGTCACACTAATCCCTGAGATCAAAAACAATATGATCCATTTCAGGGTCATGCAACTTGATGCATCAGGAATGAATGTCTTAACAACTCTGCTTTTCAATATTTTCAAAGGATTGCTCAAGCGACAAATCGAAAATCGCACCGTTTCTATCCAACAACTTTACTGGAAGGGGAAAACATTCATGGAAGTAAAATTGCCTTTCATAAGATTCATGGAAGGATGGCAAATTCAACTTCAAAAACTGAATTTTTCTTCGAATGAGGTAGAGATCCTGGTGGCTTTTGAAAAAAACACGGGAGCCTGATTGGATTTATTGCCGTATAAATAATACTTCCCGCTGACCCAGGGTGTCGATGAGGTGGAGTCTGAGTGAATCCTGGCTGAGTTGGCGGATATTCAATTCTCTTTTTTCATCCCGATCATCAGGTATGAGGTGCAGCTTTTCATCTTTTATATAATAATTACCCTGCTCCACGAGTTCACCTTCGAATTTGTAACGGGGATATTCGAATTCCATGGTAATCCCGTCGGGTAGGGCATGATTGCTTTGGTCATTTTCGAGCTGGATGAATTTTCCCTCCCAGGAACCTTCAATAATAGACTCTGCTTCCCTGTTGGTGCAGTTCATAAGGGCGACGATCAAAAGGAGATATAGTAAGAAGTTTGATTTCAAAACTAAACTGGTATTTTAATTCCTACGTTTCTATTCAATTCAGGGAGGGAAACGAAAAAGCCCTGTTTTATGTTTCGTGCAGGCTGTATTAATTTTATACCTTTACTCCCTACGGTTTTCGATATAATTTCGGGGAGTGGTATGCCATAATACGACTTCCTGCCGCACAAATCTCCGGGCACCCGGAATTGAAAAATCACGCAAATATAAAGACACTTTGATATTTGGAAAATGTCGGGGACCCTGACTTTATTTTCAGATGAATCAGTTTGTTCTCCAAAATTTATAATTTTGCAGTTTATAATCCATGCTATGGTAAAAATAGGGCATATCGAACTTCCGGATTTTCCGCTACTTCTGGCACCGATGGAAGATGTATCTGATCCTCCTTTCCGGGCTTTGTGTAAGAAGCATGGGTGTGACCTGATGTACACGGAGTTTATCTCGGTAGAGGGACTGGTTCGGGATGCGGATAAGAGTATTCAAAAGTTGGATATTTACGACTACGAACGCCCTATTGGAATACAGATTTTTGGTAGTGATGAAAATCACATGAGGCAGGCTGCTGAGATCGTGGAGCAGGCTAATCCGGAAATTTTGGATATTAATTACGGATGTCCGGTTAAGAAGGTTGTCAATCGTATGGCAGGCGCAGGGATATTGCAGGATATTGACCGTATGGTGTCGCTGACAAAGATAATCGTAGAATCGACCGAACTCCCTGTGACAGTTAAAACTCGCCTGGGCTGGGATGATAATACCAAATATGTAGTCGAGGTGGCGGAACGACTGCAGGATGTGGGAATTAAAGCTATCAGTGTGCATGGAAGAACAAGAAAACAGATGTATAAAGGGGAGGCTGACTGGACATTGATTGGCAAGATCAAGGAAAATCCCAGGATGCATATTCCGGTTTTTGGGAATGGTGATATAGATTCCGTGGAGAAAGCTGTGGAATATAAGAATAGATTTGGTGTGGATGGGGTTATGATAGGCAGAGCATCTATCGGCAACCCCTGGATTTTTAGGGAAATTAAACATTTTGTACATACAGGGGAATATCTTGAACCCCCTTCGATCCGTGAAAGGGTGGAGGCAGCCAGGGAACACCTTCAATTTTCCATCGCCTGGAAAGGCCCTCGATTGGGGGTTGTGGAGATGCGGAGACACTACACCAATTACTTTAAAGGATTACCAGGCATAAAACCTTTCCGGCAAAAGTTGGTCACGGAGTTTGACCCCGAGGTTTTATACGGAGTTCTGGACGATCTGGAACAGCATTTCTCAGGATATGAAATTGCTGCTTACAACTGAGATTTGACTGTAATAATGGAAAGAATGGACACAATGTCATTGATACGCCTCGATCCAAAGGAGAAGATTTTATTTGGTAAGATTTCAGAAATAGTCCACAGGCTGGATACAGAGGGATATGTGATTGGAGGATTTGTACGAGACCGGATTCTCGGCAGAGAGAGTAAGGATATCGATATCGTTTGTAAAGATGATGGAATAGAGCTGGCACGAAGTTTTGCGGAGGAAAATCACTTGTCGGACAGCCTGAAGTTATATAGCAATTATGGTGTTGCCATGGTTCGCTGGGGCGAATATGAAATTGAGTTTGTAGGAGCCCGGAAAGAATCTTATGCATCAGATTCCAGGAACCCCGAAGTTCGAAAAGGAACGCTACACGACGATCAGTTGCGACGGGATTTTACGATCAACGCACTGGCATTCTCCATTCATGATTTTGATCAGCCAGAGATCATCGATCCCTTTGATGGATTGGGAGATCTTGAAAAAAGGTTGATCCGGACACCGACAGATCCGGATAAGACTTTTACAGATGATCCTTTGCGAATGATGCGCGCAGTCCGATTTGCATCCCAGTTGGAGTTTGATCTGGAACAGACCACGCGAGAATCTATTCCCAAGCATACCCACAGGCTCAAAATTGTGAGTCAGGAACGGCTGACTACTGAATTTAATAAAATTCTATGCTCAGACACACCATCAATAGGATTGAATCTTATGGAGCAACTGGGCATGATGGAATATATACTCCCGGAATTGTCCGAAATGAACCACGTGGAGATCATCCAGAATAAAGGTCATAAAAACAATTTCTATCATACCCTGGAGGTGGTGGACAATGTCGCGAAAAAATCGGATAATCTTTGGTTGCGCTGGGCTGCATTACTCCATGACATAGGGAAACCCAGAACCCAACGATTTGATAAGGAACATGGATGGACTTTCCATGGCCATGAAGTAGTGGGGGCCAAAATGGTCAGTAAAATATTCAAGAGGATGCGCCTGCCCATGGACCACAAAATGAAATATGTGACCAAGCTGGTCCGGCTTCATCTTCGCCCCATTGCACTGGTGAGTTCTGAGACCTCGGATTCTGCGATACGTCGGTTACTTTATGATGCAGGAGAGGATATAGATGATCTGATGACCTTGTGTGAAGCTGACATTACCTCAAAAAATGAGACCAGGGTCAGAACCTATCTTAGGAATTATGAAAGGGTGAGGCAGCGAATGGTGGAGGTGGAAGAAAGTGATCATTTGAGAAATTGGCAGCCACCTGTCGATGGACAATGTATCATGGAAACCTTTGGAATACGTCCGGGCCCCGTTATTGGTGAAATTAAAACCGCCATACGGGAAGCTATACTGGATGGAGATTTAGAGAATACATTTGAGGCAGCTCATGCGTTTATGATTCAGGAAGGAAAAAAAAGGGGTTTAGTCCCGGTTAATGAAAACAGTGCAGAACAATGATAAAACAGGTTTTTATTCTTACAGGCGTATTGATTTTTTTAATGGCTATCTGGTCGTGCGAAGGTGAACAGCAGCAAAACGTAGATTGGGTTGCAGTCGATGATGAGAAAATTTCAAATTATCTCGCTGAAAAAAATATCGCCGCTCAAAAGCATCCCAGCGGATTGTACTATCGGATCATCACAGAAGGAAATGGTCAACATCCCAATCCGACCAACATTGTAGTAGCCAATTATACCGGATACCTTATGGATGGTACCGTCTTTGATCAAGGCACGGGAGTTGAATTTCCTTTGCCCAACGTCATTCAGGGGTGGCAGATTGGGATACCTTTACTTTCCAAAGGAGGCAGTGGCCAATTGTTTATTCCATCATACTTGGCCTATGGAAACCGCCCTCCCTCTTCAGCGATTCCCAGAAACAGTGTATTAATTTTTGATGTGGAATTGATCAATTTCTAGAGATTCACCAGCACTGTTGTGCAGGTGAATTTTGTGCCTTAGCCCCCACTTCGTTGGGGATCAAAGGCTGTTTGTGTCCACCAACTTTGTTGGGGACGTTTGTGCCCTTCGGGCGTTTGGAAAGTGGTGGTAAGTTTTGAATTTTGGTGGAGTGAATTAGCAGATTTGGGATTTTCTGAGGGGACTTGGTGGATGGCCACTGTCGGACTGGCTTGCCGGTGAGTGGATTGCCTTTGATTTTACCAGCACTGTTGTGCAGGTGAATTTTGTGCCTTAGCCCCCACTTCGTTGGGAATCAAAGGCTGTTTGTGTCCACCAACTTTGTTGGGGACGTTTGTGCCCTTCGGGCGTTTGGAAAGTGGTGGTAAGTTTTGAATTTTGGTGGAGTGAATTAGCAGATTTGGGATTTTCTGAGGGGACTTGGTGGATGGCAGTGCGGTCCACCACTATATCCTAATGAAGAACTGGCATTTGAAATTAATCAAATGCCAGTTCTTAGGATGCATCTCCAAATGATGTTTTACAAAATATGTGCCATTGTGTGTCAAAACTTCAAATTGATACCAAAGATGATTTGACGATAGCCCGCACCAAAAATTCCAGATGTGGCACGGTTCAATCGGGAAGCCCGGTATATATTATTGGTGAAATCTTTCGCATTGATGAATGCTGTCATTTGGGAATTTTGGGGCAAATCGAATTGATAATTAATATGGGCATCAAAGCTGATATGTTCAGGTATCTCACCGATTGCACCGTCCGCAGACTCATTTACAAAATTATTGTATTCGGTAAACTGTTTGCTCATGTAGTGAGAACTTACGCCGATTGAAAATCTGGCATAATCATAGTCCAGGCCGCTTGTAATGCTCCAACGTGGGGTATAGGGTGCCTCGTAATTGTCCACGCCCTCTTTCCCAAAGGTGATCATGCTTTTGGTGATTTTATCGAAATCAGAAAGATTGAGGAGTTCATCGGTAAACATCACCTCACCTCCTATGCCATCGCTTACATACACTTCGTAGGCATTTCTGTTGGCCATAACCTTCTGTATAAATTCATTCTTTGTCGCAGCATTATGAACTACCTGGGAAAACAAATCATTATCATTCAACTGCCCCTCCAGTATTTTGGAGTACATGTGATTTATATTTCCAAATAGCCTCATATGGTGCTTTCCGGACTGATATAGAGACGCACCAAAAGCCAGCTCGATCCCCTGAACATTCACTTTTCCAAGTTGCTGAAAAACTTCATTTCTACCCCCAGCGTAAAAATTTCTTGCGGTATTGTTGAAGTAAGTAAGCTGACCATCAATCCAGTCAACGATCATATTGCCTTTCCATCCAATTTCTCTGTTCCAGCTCAATTCAGGCGCAATATTTATGCTTTCGCCGATCAACGGATTGCTCACGATACCATCTTTTTCCACCAGGAATCCAAACACTTTTGAAGGCGCGATCATACCCTGGTATAAACTTCCATAGAGATGACCGCCACCCACATTAAATTCAAGCGTCAGGCCAGGAAGAAATTGGGTATATACATTAGTTTCACGTCCTTCTTTGGTATCCTGTAGATCGGGGTTGTTTGCCATAGCAATCAGATCCTGACGATACATATTCACGTGTTCAATCCGAAGTATGGGGGTGACATTCCATCTGTGGAAAGCAAAATTGTTTCTCAAATATCCATTCACTGAGGTTAGTTTATACCGGAGATCGATCGTGGTTTCTCCATTCCGCGCCCAGCGACTTACCTCATTGAGCAATAATTGGTCTTTATAGTTTTCTCCATGGACGTTGATTGACGCTTCCAGCTCGTGACTTTGGCCCCATCCATTCCATTGAAGATCCATAGTCTCCTTAAACCCCGAAACTGTGAAAGTCCACCGACTATCTGAAGTGCTCTCCATGCCGTTGTTTATTCTTCCTACGATCACATAATCTTCCTCTCCGAAAGTTTGTCCGTCCAGATATCTGTACCGTTCATTAAAGATTTCCGAACCAAGATATTCCCTGACTTTAGAAGCTTTTATTTTTGTGGTTACCTGACGCCACCAATCTCGTTCAAAGTCGGATGCATAGATCTTTGAAGTAAAGCTTATATTGGAGGAAGGAAGCCATTTATGGATAATATCCACGCCATATCGTCTCATAGTAAATTGATCTGCATCCAGGGGATTCTGTGTTGGGTCAAGGTCAAAGGTAAAAGGGGTTTGAGATGCCAGGGATGCCTGGTTATCTTCATGTTGCGTACTTACTTTAAAGTAAAGGGATTGATTGTCTGAGAGCTTGGCAAAAACTTTTGCATTCAGATTGAGTAGTTCCACAGATGAATTGTTCATGAATCCATCAAATCTTTTATAAACCCCTTCCACCAGGGCACCCAGATTGTTCCAGGTACCCCCATAGGATATTAATCCCGTCTGATAATTACGTTGTCCTCCGATTAGTTTGACCCGAAGCTCGGGTTGCTGAGGAGGAAGTGCTGTAATGTAATTCACCGCCCCATACATGTTGTTGGGACCATATCGTAATATGTCTGCTCCTTTGTAAACCTCAATGGAGGTCAATCTGTCGCTAACTGGATTGTAATACGCCCCGGGGGCAATATATGGTGCGGGTGCCGAAGGAGAACCATCCTCCAAGAGGAGAACTTTCTTGGAACGCCGACCCCATGAGCCACGAATGCTGATATTGGGTCTGTTGGATATGCCCATGTCTCCAATGATGTTTACACCTGGGATCATACGAAGCATTTCCTCGGTGCCGAGCGGGTTTATTTTTTGTAGGGTGACGGGATTGATTCTGTAATTGCTGCCTTTGAAATCCGATTTGAAATTGGTGGCGGAAGCACTTACCAGGATTTCATCCAGCGTCGTACTTGCCCGGGTAAGGGCGATCGTGCCAAGATCCGATTTGCCACCCACCTCGATAACCATTTCATCGTAGCCCAAATATTTTACATGAATTTTCTCCGCCGAAAGTTCGGTTACTTTTTCGAAAATACCCTCCTGGTCTGTAATGGCGATTTCATGACCTGGCTCGATTATGATTACCGTTCCTACGAGAGGCTGGTGATCCGCAATATCGATAATTTTACCACGGATTTGATTTTGAGAAAATGAGGAAATTAAAAGACATAAATGGAAAAAGATCAGAATGAGTCTTTTCTTTAACATAGCAAGATGGTTTGTGTCCGAAGTAATTTGCGGGCTTCGAACGGTTATGTAATATGTTCATGGTTCCAAAATTTCACAATGAGGCAATTCTTCCTAACTCATTTAAAAATTAAAAACTCCATCCACGTTCACCCCGACCATCTTCCATTTATCCGCCGAACCATAAGCCACTTCTGGGCTATCTGAATGTCCTCATTCAGCCTCGATTAGCCTCATTATTGTCCCGGGAAATACTTCTAATAAGTGCTACGAAGTAGCGCGTTCCCTCCGGGTTATTTCCAGGACAAATATAGTGAATCGAGATGAATGTGTCGCTATTAAATTACTTTTAATGATAATATATGTAAGTGTAAGGAGTAGATTTGTCGAAAACAATACAAGGACTTTTCTGTTCCTGGAATTTGATTCAGTTTCCTGCACATCCATTCATTCTTTATCCATAGGTAGTTGTAATAAAAATGAGGTATAAGCTATCAGATGAGTATTTTTACCCGACTCATTTAGTACGGTATATTGGGGAGAATTGATCAATCCCAATACAGAAATAATATTTTGATGCCGATCTGTGAGCACATAAAACCGCTCTTTTAGAGGTAGGGGTATGCGATTTTCTACCCAAATTTTTTTGAGTTTCTTTTTATAAAACGGAGATTGTCCCAGGCTCATCGTATCGCCGGGCCGGCCATGTCTTACCGCCAGAGGAAGAGCAACTTTCTGCAGATCTACCGGTACGATGTGGTACTTCTCATTCCTCAAGGAATGAATTTCAGCGTTGCAAATCAACATATCTCCACCTGGTAGCTTTATCTGACCTTTGGTGGGTATTTCGATGTGGTCATCAGGATGCCAGTCTTTGTAAAAATTGTCCTCAACCACCCAGCACCGCTGTCGATCATACCAGATTGTCACTTTGTTCCCCTCGAACCTGGTCCCGGTCCGGTTGAGACTCCAGGATTGCATGAATTTGTCTGCAGTAGCAGGATGCAGGCCTAGTTCAAGGAGATAAAGTTTCCACAAAAACTGATCAGACTTGCCCACTTTTTCTTTGCTGTTCAGACCGATGGTTTTCAGACCAGGAGCGAGTTTTACAATGTTATGGTTCATGAATGTCTCCAGCTCCTGATCTATATAGTGTTGATATTCAGTAAGTAATTCTATGGATCGCAATGCACTATTCAGATAACCAGGCTCTGCCTTGAATAATGGATTCAAAACATGATGCCGGATCCGGTTGCGCAGATAATCGTCGGATAGATTGGAGGCATCTTCCCGATAAGGTATCTGATGATCGGCAATATAATTATCAATCACCGGGCGGGGTATCCATAACATCGGCCGCAAAATTCTATCCCGCACCTGGGGAATACCGGTTAATCCTTTCAAACCGCTGCCACGAAAGAGGTGGATAAAAAAGGTTTCCAACTGATCATTGCCGTGGTGGGCGGTACACAGATAATCCAATTTCTGTGCCTGCATGGTTCTTTCAAAAAAATCATACCTGAGTTGGCGTGCTGCTTCCTGCAAGGATAAATTATGGGATTTCATATAATCCCTGGTGTTTTCCTTTCCGAGGTATATCGGGATTTTTCGTTTTCTGCAATAATCAACCACCAGGGCTTCATCCAGATCAGAGGATGAGCCCCGTAGTTTAAAGTTAAAGTGAGCTACGACAAAATCCAGGTCTAAACTGTCAAAGGCATGCAACATGGCCATGGAATCCCTTCCCCCACTTACAGCAAGCAAATACGTGGGGGAGGTAATCTGTTCTTTGCCTGGCAGGATTTGAGATAATTCTTCCTCGATGAGATTCGCCAGATTCATATTACAATCCTCTTTGGTTCAGCCATCTCTGATACGCTCTGGCATGGGCATTGTGTTCGCTGAGATTTCTTGTAAATATATGCAAGCCACTATTGTCGGGTTTTGCGACCATGTAAAGATAATCGTGATCTGCAGGCTGTAGGACGGCGTCTATACCACTTATGCTAGCGATACCAATTGGCCCCGGTGGTAAACCCGGATATTTATAGGTGTTGTATGGTGAGTCGATCTCAAGATGTCGGTACAGTACTCTTTTCGTGTCAAAAATTTTGTTAGCAAACACAATAGTAGGGTCAGCCTGCAAAGGCATTCCCAATTTTAATCTGTTGAGATATACCCTGGCTACGATGGGTTTTTCTCTTTCTGCGATGGTTTCCCGATCGACTATGGAGGCGAGTGTATACACTTCGTGTGGAGTCAATTTCAATTGGGCTGCTTTTTCTTTACGTCCGTTTTGTTCCCAAAAATTTTGGTGCTCACGGAGAAGCCGATTCGTCAATTGTTCGCAACTTGTATTCCACCACATCTGATAGGTATTGGGAATAAACAAGGTAATTAGACTGTCTCTGTGAAAGCCTTCCTGGATAAGTGATCGTGAGGAGGTAAGACATTCCAGAATTTGCAAAGAATCCAGGAGCAGGTAACGGTCCAGCTTACCAGCAATCATGGAGACATCTCGTTCGTTGTGGATGACAACATTGACGGCTTCCTGATTTCCGGATCTCAGCGCATTGATCAGTTCACGATTGGTATTCAGCGAGGAAATATTGTATCTTCCTGTTTTTAAATCATCAGCATCGAAATCCATCGCTCTGGCTGCTTTTTCAAATGTCGATGGATCAATTAGAACTTCACGCACCATGGCATCCAGGGAATCTTTATCCGCAGATGGATAAATATAAATGATTCCAGTATGGTTTTTATCAATATTGTGTAGGAAGAGCGCATTGTAATACTGGTATCCAACCCATGCTGCGATCGCTCCCCCTATTAAAAAAACAATGAGGACAATCCACCACCATTTCATCAATATTGCTCTTTTGAATTGGGGAAATCACCTGATTTTACATCTTTTCGATAAGCTGCTGCAGCATCGTGGATTTCGGTAAACAAGTCGAGATATCTTCGAAGGAACCTGGGCTGAAAATCCTTGGTAATACCCAGCATATCGTGGGTCACCAGTACCTGACCATCCACCCGGTCTCCGGCACCAATACCAATCACAGGGATTTTGACACTTTCAGTGACCTGGGCGGCCAGATCCGCTGGTATTTTTTCCAGAACGATACCAAAACACCCTAGTTTTTCCAATAGTTTCGCATCGGATTTTAACCGCTCTGCCTCCGCGTTTTCTTTTGCCCGGACGGTGTAGGTGCCGAATTTGTAGATCGATTGCGGTGTTAGTCCAAGATGCCCCATCACGGGAACACCTGCAGATAATATCCTTTTTATACTATCCTTGATCTCCTCTCCACCTTCAATTTTGACGGCGTGAGCACCCGATTCCTTCATAATTCGAATAGCTGAGGAAAGCGCTTTTTTGGAATTGCCCTGGTAGGCACCAAAAGGCAGATCCACGATGACGAGCGCTTTCTGTATACCTCTGACAACGCTGCTGGCATGGTAGATCATTTGATCCAGCGTGATGGGCAAAGTGGTTTCATGGCCAGCCATCACGTTGGAAGCAGAGTCACCTACGAGCAGCACTTCAATCCCTGCGTCGTCCAAAATCCGGGCCATGGAGTAATCATATGCGGTTAACATCGCGATCTTTTCTCCTGATTCCTTCATTTGTTGAAGGGTATGAACGGTAATTCTTTTCACTTCTTTTGATATTGACATATTGTCGGATATGATTTTAGAAAATATCTGCCAAGGTACGTAAATCTACGTTTCCTCCGGAAAGGATTATTCCATTGTTTTGATTTTGAAAAATGTCGGGGTGCTTTTTGACCACGGCCAGGGGAACGGCCGAGGAGGGTTCGATTACAATTTTAAGGTAGCGGTAAATGTCCTTCATGGCATCAATGATTTCCTGGTCCGTCACGGTCAGGATATCTGTGACTGTGTTTTGAATGATGGGGAAATTGATGTGTCCCAGTTGGGTCCGCAAACCGTCGGCAATAGTTTGTGGATTGAGGCTTGGCATGATGTGCCCTGCACAAAATGACCGGCGTGCATCATCCGCTCCCGCTGGTTCGGCTCCATAGACTTTGGTAGTGGGTGAAATTAGAGAGGCAGCCAGCCCGGTTCCAGCCAAAAGTCCCCCACCTCCCACAGGAACGATGATATTGTCCAATTTCTGTGTCGATTCCAGTAACTCGCCCGAACAGGATGCATTTCCAAGGATCATATCCTGATCATTGGAGGGATGTATGAAAATGGATTGGGGGTGGGATTTGAGATATTCGTCCATCTTTTTTTCACGGTCAGCGGGACTATTGCCTGAGAAAATGATTTGCCCCTGATATCTTCGTACGGCCTCCACTTTGGATCGGGGTGCATTTTCAGGCATCACTATTATCGCTTTTTTGCCAAATATTTTTGCGGCTCTAGCCAAGGCCTGGGCAAAATTGCCCGATGAATGCCCGGTAAGGACATCCGAATTTTGTCGTTCGATTTTGGTGTGGGCCGCATAAATCGCTCCTCTTATTTTGAAAGATCCGGCCTTTTGAAAATTTTCGCATTTAAACAAAAGGTTTGATTGATACAATTCGTTCAATATATGAGACGATAGGATAGGAGTGGTATGAATATGAAGTTGAACTGTGTGCTTGATTTGTGTATACAGTTTCAGATTCATGATCATGGTAAATTTCTGATTATCCGTTTTCTAAACTTTTGTGCCCGGCATCAATTTACATGAAAAATTTGAAGTTTTCATCTCATTATAATGGACGTATTTCAATGGCAGGACCAAAAAGGGAGGAATAGGATAGCAACTAAGACTAAAGGTTCTTAATCATATATGTGATAGGAATTTGTTGAAATATCAAAATGTGAGGAGTTATACATGAAAATAAATAGGAGTAATACAAATTTTTTCAAAACTACCATCATCGGAGGTCTGGTAGTGCTTTTGCCACTGGTGCTGTTTTATCTCCTCATTAAATTTTTATTTTACACGATTTCCGGAATAGCCAAGCCCATCCTTGGTTTGTCCGATGCATACGAAGCCTTCCGATATCCGGTATTGGTTGACCTCTTTGCATTTGCCTTCTTAGTCGCCCTTTGCTTTTTGGTGGGATTGTTTGTCAGTACGAAGATAGGGCAGGTGTGGGTGCACTGGATTGAACGTAGAATACTCTTTAAATTGCCCTACTATGGGACCTTGCGTGAAGCTGTACATCAGTTACTAGGAAACTCCAATATGAATTTGTTCAAAGTGGTACTGGTCGATTTGTACGATTCAGATACTTTAGTTACTGCCTTTATTACGGATGAAACACATGGTGAGTATGTTACTATATTTGTTCCTACCGGTCCCAATCCAACCACTGGGTTTATCTATCATGTCAAGCGGAAGCAATTAATAAGTGTCGATACCAAGGCAGAGGAAGCTTTCCGATCTATCATCAGTGTGGGTACAGGCTCCTCAGCCTTCCTCAATAAGCATTTTTATCCGGGGATGGTGTCCGGGATTGAAAGTGAAAAAGAGGAGAATGGAATCGAGCCGGTATCGCATACAAATCTGAGAGATCCTTTAGGGAAATAAATCTTCTTTCCAACTCTCCATACTGTATTTATTCCGAAATTAGCAGTTGACATCAAGATTGTATTGTGAAAATAGGATTGATTTCGGATACGCACGGTTTTCTGGATGATAAAGCTATGCTTGCCTTAAAGGATGTTGATGAAATTTGGCATGCCGGAGATATTGGTAGTCTGGAAATCACCGACAAATTGAAGGAAATAGCTCCGGTCCGTGCAGTCTATGGCAATATCGACAATCATATAGTGCGATCCGAGTGGCCCGAATATACGGTGCAGGATTGTGATGGAAACCGGTTTTTAATGATTCATATCGCGAATCGCCTCGGCAGTTACAATCCGCGTGTCCGGGAATTGATATCAAATTATAACCCCGATTTTTTGATATGTGGTCATTCTCATATTCTGAAGGTGCAGTTTGACCGACGTTTCGACCTGTTGTATATCAATCCCGGGGCTGCGGGGCAGTTTGGATTTCATATGGTAAGAACGCTGATCACTTTTGAGATAAGAGATGGAATTGTTACCGATATGAAGGCCGTTGAATTGGGACCAAGGGGTAGGTAAAGTAGGTGCTTCTGCATTCACCAAATCCCACACTCCAACTCCTCACCTCTAACTTCTAATGTGCCCGTCTCCATACACGTAGTATTTGTTGGTCACGAGTTGTTCCAGACCCAGGGGTCCCCGATGGTGCAATTTATCGGTACTGATAGCCAGTTCAGCCCCCACACCCATCTGGCCCCCATCCGTGAATCGGGTGGAAGCATTGTGGTAAACTGCAGCGCTATCGACAAGTTCCATGAACCGGGCTGCTGTTTCAGGATTTTCAGTAAGTATCGCCGTGGAGTGTCCTCCCGAGTAGGTGTTGATTTTGTCAATGGCTTCCTCTACGTTTTCGACAAAGTCCACGAGGATTTTCATTGCAAGAAATTCCTCGTACCAGATATTCTCATCCTTCACGCCATTTTCGGGGATAACGACATCGACACCCTGTTCCTGAAGAACCGATATCAACTCCTGGTATCGCGATTCCAAATCCCTGGCATGTTTACTGATCAAAACTTTATCCAGGGCATTGCAGGCCGAAATCTTGTCCGTTTTGGCGTTGAGTACCACGCGTATTGCTTTATCCCAGTCCGCGTCAGAATCAATATATAAAAAATTGTTACCCCGACCACTGACCAATACGGGACAGGTCGCATGTTCCTTGACAAAGGCGATAAGCTTATCTCCACCACGCGGAACGATCAGATCCAGTTTTTCATCTGGATTCTTTAGAAATCTCTGAGTCGCTTGTCGGTCCAGATTGAGCAAAGTAATCCATTCTTCCGTAAGACCATTTTCCCTGAGGGATTTATGCCATAAATCAACGAGAATCTTGTTGCTATGAATGGCTTCCTTTCCCCCTTTGAGCAGAATCTTGTTATTGGCCTTGAACGCCAAAACTGCTGCTTCGATGGTCACATCGGGTCTTGATTCATAAATGATCATGATGGTTCCGAAGGGGGCTGTTTTATTAATAATTCGTAAACCGGTGTCCAGGACACGCTCGGATTTCACCTTTCCCACCGGATCCTCCTGATCCAACACTTCCCGCACGGACCGGATCATATCATCTACCTTTTTTTGGTTCACCACCAATCGGTCGTATAAAGCCTGATCCTCGCGATGAAAAGCCTCGAGATCTTTCTCATTAGCGCTAATAATATCTTCTCTGTTGCGATCCAATAAATTGATCATCGATCTCAGAACCGCATTTTTTTCATCTGTAGTAAGTAAATTCATAGAATAATTCAGTTTGATATAATGGTTTCAGGGGAATTAGCTGGCATTGATCTTTAAAGAGAAATTACAAAAAATCCAGTTCTAATCTGGCTTCCTCGCTCATCATTTCCATATCCCAGGGTGGATCAAATGTCAGATCTACATGGACTTCTTTTACTCCTTCCACTGCACTCAATTTTCGCTGAACTTCCATCACTATTTCCCCTGCGACCGGACAGGCTGGAGCCGTCAGAGTCATTACCACAAAGACAGTATTATCCTCTTTAATAGATATATCATAGACCAAACCCAGTTCGTAAATATTAACCGGTATTTCGGGGTCTTCAATCGTCCTTAGAACATCGATAATTTTATTTTTCAAATTTTCCATTTCATCCCAATTTTTATGAATTTATCTTTTGTTGTTGAAGTGCTACCGCATAAAGTTTCATTTGTTTTATCATAGCCAGCAAACCGTTGGATCGGGTAGGGGAGAGGTGATTTTGCAATCCGATCGCCTCAATGAAATAGAGATTGGCCTGAGCTATTTCTTCCGGTGTATGTCCGGAAAGTACCTTAATCACCATACTCACAAGACCTTTGGTAATCACAGCATCACTATCTGCAGTGTAAAAGACCTTACCGTTTATTTCCTCAGCGTGCATCCAAACCTGGGATTGACATCCCTTGATCAACTTACTCTCTATTCTATATTTTTCATCGATAAGTGGCAATTCCTTCCCGAGCTGGATCAACATTTCGTATTTGTCCATCCAATCATCGAAATAGGAAAATTCTTCGATGATTTCTTGCTGTTTTTCATCTATGGTCCTGTTATCCATACTATTTCAACATTTTCTGCGCTCTCAGAATTCCCTCCTTCAGTCGATCAACATCCGACTTGTTGTTGTAAAATGTAAAGGAAGCCCGGACTGTACCAGGTATGCCAAAATAGTCCATGATGGGTTCTGTACAATGGTGTCCGGTACGAACTGCAATACCTAATTTGTCCAAAATTTCACCGGTGTCAAATGGATGGATACCATCCAATAAAAAGGAAATGGCACCTGACCGCTGCTCAGCCTCTCCGATAAGTCTTAGGCCATCGATGTCTGCCAGCTGAGACAATGCATAATCCAGCAATTCCTTTTCATATTCTTCAATCAACTCCAAGCCGACATTTTGTACATATTCCAGTGCAGCATTGAGGCCAATAGCTCCGGCAATATGCGGGGTTCCGGCCTCAAATTTGAAAGGCAGTTTATTAAAGGTCGTTTTGGGGAAAGTAACTGTGGCTATCATTTCCCCACCTCCCTGATAAGGTGGCATGTGATCCAACCATTTCTCCTTTCCGTAGAGAATACCCATTCCTGTGGGGCCAAAAATTTTGTGGCTGGAAAATGCCAGAAAATCCACATCCAATTCCTGAACATCGATGGGGATATGTTGGATGGCCTGAGCTGCATCCAGCAATACGGGAATATGGTTATTGTGTGCCAGGCGAATTATTTCACGAACCGGATTGACCGTTCCCAACGCATTGGATACATATGCAATGGAAACAATTTTCACCTTCTCATCCAGCAATTTCTCAAACTCTTCGAGATTGATTTCACCCTTATTGTCTATGGGAATCACGCGCAACTGTGCTCCTTGTTGCTCGCATATCAACTGCCAGGGAACAATGTTGGAGTGGTGCTCCATTGCTGAAATTATTACAGCATCACCGGCACGGAGGAAGGCTTTACCGAAAGATGCTGCGACAAGATTGATACTTTCTGTGGTTCCTTTTGTAAATACAATCTCGTGTTCGTGTGCCGCATTCAGGAAGTATTGCGCAGTTCTCCGGGCCTGTTCAAAATGGTCCGTAGCTTTTTGGCTCAGGTAGTGGATACCCCTGTGCACATTGCTGTTATCGTAGGCATAATATTGCTGCAAGGCATTCAGAACCACTTTAGGTTTTTGTGTGGTAGCGGCATTGTCCAAATACACGAGCGGATACCCATAAATCTCCTGTTCCAAAGCAGGAAAATCCTTTCGATATTGCAGGATTGTTTGTAGAGAGTTCCCAAGTTTTTGCTCTGTTGTCATAGGATTTGAATTCCTTTATTGAATTGGACAATGCCTAATGGAGATCGTGGATTAACCGGTTCAATCTTTCTGAATGTCCTCTGTATGTGGATCGATACGGATTAGTGAGAAGTTGCTTTTCCTTTACAAAATAACTCCGGTCATCACCTTATCAATTTCCTCATTGAGCATCATTTTGATTTCTTCGTCATGCAGTTTTTCCGTAACGTCAAATGCAAACGCATTCACCAGCAAACTTTGTGCATCTTCCTTGCCCAATCCCCGTGCACGCAGATAGAACATAGCCTCTTCATCGAGTTGGCCAATGGTCGAACCATGGCTACATTTCACATCGTCGGCAAAGATTTCTAATTGTGGCTTGGTATAAATTGTCGCATTGTCGCTGAACAAAATATTGTTGTTTTGCTGGAATGCATTGGTCTTTTGAGCAATGGAATGGACGTACACTTTCCCATTGAATACGGCCCTGGATCGATCCGTCAAGATTCCTTTGTAAAGCTGATTGCTCTCACAGTGAGGCTCTTTGTGGTTAACCAGGGTATGGTTGTCTACCAGTTGATCCTCGTTGGTAAGATACAGACCATACATATGAGATTCAATGTTGGAACCGTTCAACTCAATATTGAGGTTGTTCCTTACAAACTTCATTCCGGGCAGGGTAAAAGTATAATTGTTATACAAACTGTCCCTTTTTTGTTCCACTTCAGTATGCTCCACCACACGCAGGTTTTGATGCGCTTTCTGCAACTTAATGTGGTCAAGTGCAGCATTAGGTTCGACAAGCACTTCTGTTGCACTGTTGCGGAAACTCACCGGATCGTTGGGATTATGGTAGTAACTTTCAATGATTTCGGCTTCAGATCCCGATTCGGCGATGATCACATTTTTCGATATATTGAATTGTTTGACATCTCCGCCTGTAAAATGGATAAGATGTACAGGTTTGTCGATTTTTGAGTTTCTTGGGATCTTGATATAGATGCCCCGTGTAAACAGAGCGGTATTTATGGCCAGAAATGGATTCGCTTTATAATTTCTTGTTTTTTCGAGGCGTTCTCTGACCTCTTCTTCTCTCAAGACATCCATGATAGGAAGGATGGTACAAAGAGAGGAAGGAGGCATTTCTGAATGTTCCTCAGATAATTTTCCATTGATCAATACCACTTTATATCCTGGCAACTGTCGACCAAAATACATCACGGAAGCAGGGTCAAACGTTCCATTTTTTCCATGTTCGGTATCAAATGGCTCGTCGATATAAGGTTTTACCGGCGTGTATTTCCAGTCTTCATTCTTTGTCGTAGGAAACCCATTCTGTTGAAAAAAATTAAACGCTACCTCACGTATCCGAGCCAGGTATTCGGGCTTGTCACAAATCTTGCATTCAGATACACCCTGATAATCATTCAATATTTGTGTTCTGAAATCCACGTCTATATGGGCTAACATATGCTATATTATTTATGTAATTCAAATTTAGGATACGGTAGACTCTGCTCTTAACCAGTCGTATCCTTTTTCCTCAAGCTCCAGAGCCAGGGACTTGTCTCCCGTTCTTACAATCCTTCCACCACCCAATACATGGACATAATCAGGTACAATGTAATCCAGCAATCGCTGGTAGTGAGTAATGATGATGAAGGCTTTATCGGGCGCATGTAATTTATTTACACCGTCTGCCACGATTCTGAGTGCATCGATATCCAATCCTGAATCAGTTTCATCGAGGATGGCCAGTGAGGGATCGAGCATAGCCATTTGAAAAATTTCATTCCGCTTTTTCTCACCACCTGAAAATCCTTCATTGAGTGACCTGTTTGCCAGCGCAGAATCGAATTGTACCAATTTTTGCATCTCGCGTGTTCTGTCGAGGAATTCCCGCGCTGATAATGCAGGAAGGTTTCGGTATTCCCGGATTTCTTCCAAAGCGGTTTTTAAAAAAGAGATATTGGAAACACCGGGAATCTCGACCGGATACTGGAAGGCCAGAAAGACTCCTTCTCTTGCCCGGACTTCCGGATCCATTTCCAGCAAATCCTTCCCTTTATAGGTCACGGATCCTTGTGTTACTTCAAATTCTTCCCGTCCAGCCAATACAGATGCCAGGGAACTTTTCCCGGATCCATTGGGCCCCATGATGGCATGGATCTCACCTGCTTTAACCTCCAGATTAAGCCCTTTGAGTATTTCATTGCCATCAATCGTGGCGTGAAGATCTTTTATTTGCAACATGATTATTAAACTTTAGATATTTTTATCGATTTGTATTTGATTATCCTACGCTGCCTTCCAGGGTAAGGGCAAGCAATTTTTTCGCCTCGACCGCAAATTCCATAGGCAGCTTACTCAGTACTTCTTTGGCATAACCGTTCACGATCAGAGCTACAGCTTTCTCCGGATCTATCCCCCGCTGGTTAAGATAAAATATCTGATCTTCTCCGATCTTGGATGTCGTAGCTTCGTGCTCCAGCATAGCGGTTTGATTGCGGGATTCAATGTAGGGGAAAGTATGGGCTCCGCACTTGTTTCCGATCAACAGGGAATCACATTGAGTGAAATTACGTGCTTTGTGCGCTCCCTTTCCGATCTGGACCAGTCCCCTGTAACTGTTGTTACTTTTTCCGGCAGAAATTCCTTTTGAAATGATTCTACTTTTGGTGTTTTTGCCGATGTGGTTGATTTTGGTACCGGTATCTGCAATCTGTTTACCTTTGGTCACCGCTACAGAATAAAATTCTCCTACCGAATTATCTCCTTTGAGAATCACGCTGGGATATTTCCAGGTGATTGCTGAACCGGTTTCAACCTGAGTCCAGGAAATCTTGGAACGATCCCCTTTGCAGATTCCCCTTTTGGTCACAAAATTGTAGATACCACCGCGTCCTTGTTCGTCACCAGGGAACCAGTTTTGTACGGTTGAATACTTAATCTCGGCTCCTTCCATCGCAATCAGCTCGACCACTGCGGCGTGCAATTGGTTTTCATCCCGTTGGGGTGCAGTACATCCTTCCAGATAACTGACATAACTGTCTTTTTCCGCAATGATCAATGTTCGTTCAAATTGACCAGTGTTTTTGGCGTTGATCCTGAAATATGTGGAAAGTTCCATAGGACATCGAACTCCTTCAGGTATATATACAAATGAACCATCAGAGAATACTGCAGTATTAAGGGATGCGTAGATGTTATCGGAGTGTGGAACTACGGTACCCAGATATTTCCGAACCAAATCCGGGTGGTTCTGTACCGCTTCACTCATAGAACAAAAAATAATACCCAGCTTGGCCAACTCTTCTTTGTAGGTGGTGGCGATGGATACACTATCAAATACAGCATCAACCGCCACACCAGCCAGCAGTTTTTGTTCCTCCAAAGGAATGCCCAGACGATCATAGGTTCTCAGTAATTCCGGATCAACATCATCCAGGGATTCATATTTTGGCTGGTTCCTGGGAGCAGCATAATAGGATATATCCTGAAAGTCAACATCAGGTGCTTTGAAATTTTGCCATTCCGGCATTTCAGATTTCAAAAAAGCATGATAGCCTTTCATCCTCCAGTCAAGCAACCACTGTGGCTCGTTCTTTTTGGCAGATATGAACTGGATAACCTCCTCATTGAGGCCTGGTGGCAAAATATCCATTTCGATATCAGTCACGAATCCAAATTCATATTCTCGGGTGGTAAAATCCTCTATAATTTCATCTTCGGTTCTCATTCTTGGCATGGTTTTGTACCGAGCATCATTTCGGTGATTAATGGAATTTTCTCAGGTTATAAATGTCCTCCTGAAGAAATCTGTCCTCTGAAATAAAAGACTGGGATAAATTATTTTTGATTTCCAGGGGGGCAAATTTACGCCCTTTGAACCGAATAACAAAAGGTTTGATCTTATGTTTATTCAGAACCAGTTTAAATCCAGATAAAATTGGATAGCTTAAAAGTCCAGGAAAATTAGGGGATGGATGTCCTTATATCTGCCTATCCTTGGTCGGAGTGGGCCTGGTAATTTTTGCCTGCTATGACTACGACCATTTCACCTTTCAGTGGTTCACGCTCCTGCAAAATATCCCTCACTTCCCGAACTGTTCCGCGGATATATTCCTCATGGATTTTGGTCATTTCTCGTGCGATGCAAATCAGCCGTTCGGGACCAGTGTATTTTTCGCACTCCATCAAAAATTTATCGATGCGATAGGGTGATTCATACACTACGATGGTTTCTTCCCGTTGGGCGAGATCTTCCCACTTTTTCGTCCGCCCTTTTTTATGGGGCAAAAAGCCCGCAAAATAAAAATGATCGGAAGGCAGGCCGGATGCTACCAATGCGGCGGTCAGGGCATTGGGACCAGGAAGACTGGATACTGTGATGTTTTCCTCGGTGCAGGCCCTGACCAGCAAAAAACCTGGATCCGAGATTCCAGGCATGCCAGCTTCCGAAACCAGGGCTACTTTTTTCCCCTCCTTCAAATGAGTCAAAACCGCACTGAGCTTTTTCTTCTCATTGTGCTGATGATAGGAAGTGGTCCTTGCATCAATATCATAATGACGGAGTAAAATGTGGGTTTTCCGTGTATCCTCAGCAAGAATATAATCTACCGTTTTTAGCACTTGGATCGCACGAACTGTAATATCCTCCAAATTACCAATCGGTGTGGGAACCAGATACAGCATTAGTCGACGGGATATATTTTGAAGACATATTTTTCCATAATCAGATTGACCAGTAATTTCCGGCAAGCATTGTCCACTATTTCTCTGGCTTGCTCCTCGGAATCAGCATGGAGAATCAACTCAATATGTTTACCTATCCGCACTTGTTCTACCTCATGGATTCCAATATTGGGCAGGTTTTTCCTTACGGTTTTTCCCTGAGGATCAAGTAATTCAGCATGGGGCATGACCTGTATCTCGGCTTTAAACTTCATGGTGTACGCATTATGGTTGTGGGGCAAATATATTGATTTTAAGTTTAGCTCATTAAAATTTGGTGAAGTAAATGATTTTGATGTAGTTTTAGCTCGGTTTCTAAAAATCCATAATTTTGAAATATTTCTTCACTTATTAAACAGATTGGTATTGTCACTTTTTGATATTCACGGTAAGAAAGTTATTATTTCTGGGGGTACAGGTGTTTTGGGGCAAACCGCCGTTGCTTATTTATTGCGGCAGGGTGCAAAGGTTTGCGTAATCAACCGTAACCCTCATAAATTGGCCGCAATGTTACAGGAATGGTCAGGAATTTCAACAGAGGTATTCGGATTTTCAGGAGATGTCACCGATGAGAATTTTCTCTTAAATATCAGGGAGGAAATCCTGTCCAGATGGGGTTCTCTGGATGTTCTCATCAATGCCGCAGGGGGCAATATGCCTGGTGCAGTAATCCAACCTGATGCATCCTTTTTTGATGCCAGCGTTCCAGATCTTCGCAAAGTTTTCGATCTCAATCTCATGGGAACCTTACTGCCCACCTATGTCCTGGCAAAATTATTTCCAGACAATGGAAAGAGCACGATTATTAATTACAGCTCGATGTCCGCTGACCGGGTGCTGACCCGTGTTCTGGGGTATTCCATGGCCAAAGCTGCAGTGGATATGTTTACCAAATGGCTCGCTGTGGAATTTGCAACCAAGTATGGGGAGAAAATCAGAGTCAATGCGGTCGCTCCGGGGTTTTTCCTCACCGAGCAAAATAGAAATTTATTGACTCAGGAAGACGGAAGCCTGACCTCACGTGGTGAACGCATCGTTCAAAATACCCCTATGGGGCGATTTGGTGAGGCTTCGGAACTCAATGGAATTCTTCATTTTTTAATTAGTGAAGCATCCGGCTTTATAACAGGAACTGTCATTCCGGTGGACGGAGGATTCAGTGCATACAGCGGGGTATAGTAAATCAATTTAACTTAAGATATAAAATTTAATAGAATACAGTGAGCTTTATATTTACCCATACGATGCGTTGGTACGGACCCAACGATGTAGTGAAACTGAGTGATATCAGACAAGCGGGCGCCACCGGGGTCGTTACCGCCCTTCACCATATTCCCAACGGAGAGGTTTGGACGCTGGAAGAAATTGAGAAACGCAAGGAGCAGGTTAACTCGGCTGGTCTCGATTGGCATGTGGTCGAAAGCCTTCCCATCACTGAGCCGATGAAACTCAATCAACCTGAAGCCAGCCTCCATATCGAAAATTACATTCAGTCGATGCGTCATCTCGCGCAAGCAGGAATAAAAGTTATCACCTACAATTTTATGCCGGTTCTGGACTGGACAAGAACCCGACTCTATCATGAACTGCCGGACGGTTCCCTGGCCTTGTATTTTAATATTGTGGATCTGGCAGCGTTCGATCTGTATATTTTGGGTCGGGAAGGGGCCGAGAAGGATTACACCCCGGAGGTTTTGGTGGATGCTGCAAGTATGTTTGATATCATGACTCCGGAGGCCAGGGATGTACTGGCCAGGAACATTTTGGCAGGACTTCCAGGGTCGGAAGCTGGGTATGAATTGGATACTTTTCGGGAAAAACTGGCCATGTATGAAAATGTGGGACCGGAGGAATTGCGCGCTAATCTGATTTCATTTCTTCAGCAAGTGGTTCCGGTTGCGGAAGAATTGGGTATATCACTGGCCATCCACCCCGATGATCCACCTTTCCAGATTTTTGGAATTCCCCGTATTGTGAGCACAGAAGCAGATTACGATGCTTTTATCAAAGCGGTACCTTCTCGGGCCAATGGACTCTGTTTTTGTAGTGGTTCTCTCGGTGCCCGGCGGGATAACGACCTAGATAGAATGATCCGGAAATACAGGGAAAGAATTCATTTTTTGCACCTCAGGAGCGTTGAAATCGTGGATGACTACCATTTTTACGAAGCCGATCATCTGGAAGGAAACGCAAATATGGTCTCCCTGGTGGAAGCTTTCCGGGATGACGATAGAAAAGTTTTCATGCGTCCGGATCACGGTCATGCCATGATGAGTGATTTAATGCATCGCGATGCCAATCCTGGGTATACGGCGATTGGTAGAATGAAGGGTCTGAGGGCTATAATGGGTATTGAACAAGCCATAAAATATTTAAATAATAAAACATGATCAGAAGGATTTACCTGGCTTGCATATTGTGTCTGGTGCTGTTTTCATGTCAGGAAATAAGTCAAACAAGGACTTTGATCCTGGCGCATTCCCTGCCCACTGGACACCCCGTTCATGGTGCCATAATGTATTTTGCAGATTTGGTCAGAGAAAATTCCGGAGGAAACCTCGAGGTCAAAGTTTATCCCAACAGTCAACTCGGGTCGGAAAGAGAAGTTCTTGAACTTGTCCAGATCGGAAGTGTCGGGATGACAAAAGTAAGTGCAGGTACCATGGCCAATTTTTCACCGAAATATAAAGTTCTGGGTATTCCTTATGTTTTTCAGGATGAGGCTCATGCATGGAGGGTTTTGGAAGGAGATATTGGTCGCGAAATACTGGAAAGTGGCCAGGAGTATTATTTACATGGCCTGGTATTTTACGATGCTGGTAGCCGAAGCTTTTATACCAAAAATAAACCGATCAGAACTGCTGAGGATGTTCAGGGGATGAAACTGCGTGTCATGAATGACCAAATGGCCATAGAAATGGTGAATATGATGGGAGGGTCAGCTACCCCTATGTCATTCGGGGAACTCTATACAGCCCTTCAGCAGGGAGTAGTGGATGGTGCTGAAAACAACGCACCATCGGTGGTTTCATCCAACCATTATGAAGTGTGTAAATACTATTGCCTCGATCGGCATACTTTATTACCCGATGTACTTGTCATTGGAATGTCCGTATGGAATTCCCTGGATGAAGAGGAAAAATCCTGGGTAACAGACGCTGCAGAACGATCGCTGGATGTGCAGAAAAGACTATGGGAAGAAGCTGTGGAAAAGGATATGAAATTTTTGCGGGAACAAGGAATGGAAATCATCGAACCCGATGCGGAATCTTTTCGGGAAGCAACCCAGCCAATGAAAGACCGTCTTCGTCAGGATCCAGTGATGGGTGACCTATTAGCACGAATTGAAAACCTTATACAATCATGATACGTGCCATAAACCGAGTCTCAGAAGTAATCCTTGTAGGGGTCTTTATTGTGATGACGGTCTCCGTTGTCTGGCAGGTGATGAGCCGATATTTTTTTAATATTTCTGCATCCTGGACAGAGGAATTGGCGCGGTATTGTCTGATGTGGCTTGCCATGCTCGGCGCCGCTTACATTACAGGAAAACGGGAACATATTGAGATCGATGTTTTTTTTGAAAAATTATCATTAAAAAATAAGAGGAGACTGGAATATTTTATCGAGTTTTTGATCATTCTTTTTGCCGTCTTTGTGATGATCGTGGGAGGTGGTTATCTAATGTACATGACGTTCTATCTGGAGCAGCGATCTCCTGCCCTCCAGGTTCCTCTCGGATATATTTACAGTATCCTGCCGGTAAGTGGTGCACTGATCGTGATCTATAGCCTACATTATATAAGTCAAACTAAATCTCGAAAATACGCTTCGGATGAATCCTGAATTAATAAGTATTCTGATCCTTTTTGTTACTTTTTTCCTGCTCCTGCTTCTTAAGGTACCCGTTGCCTTTAGCATTGGAATCGCTACCGCGCTCACTCTGCTGATCAGCATTCCCTTTTTGCCTGCCATGACGACGATCAGTCAGAGAATGATCACTGGACTTGATTCGTTTGCCCTCCTTGCCATTCCTTTTTTCATTCTTGCAGGTGAAATTATGAACCAGGGTGGCATTGCCCGACGGATGATCAATTTTGCAAAATCGCTCATCGGATCCCTCCCCGGAGGACTGGCCTTCGTCAATATTCTGGCTGCTATGATGTTTGGAGCTATTTCAGGTTCTGCAGTTGCTGCTGCTACTGCGATTGGAGGGATTATGACCGATCGAATGGTGAAAGACGGCTACCCCAGAGGGTTTACTGTCGGGGTCAATATCACGTCTGCCTCGACGGGTCTGGTCATACCGCCCAGTAATGCGCTTATTGTTTTTGCGTTGGCCAGCGGAGGTTCAGCCTCCGTTGCTGCTTTGTTTCTGGCAGGTTATATTCCCGGGATGCTGGTTGGGACAGCGTTGATGGTTGTTGTGTTTATCTTTGCCCGAAAGTACAAGTTACCTCGTGCAGAAAGGGTGCCATTATCTCAATTGTGGAAGGATTTCAAAGGTGCATTTTTTAGTCTCCTGATGCTGGTAGTCGTGGTGGGGGGTATCGTGTTTGGAGTTTTCACAGCGACCGAAGCTGCAGCAATTGCTGTGGTATATGCCGCTATTCTCGCACTGGCTTATCGTGAGGTGAAAATTCAGGATTTTTTAAGAATTCTGCTAGAGAGCTCCAGGATCAATGCCATCGTGACTTTCCTTATCGGAACTTCTATGGCGATGTCCTGGCTGTTCTCCTTCGAAAGTTTACCGCAGTTTATTTCCAATTTACTATTGAATAATATTCATAGTCCCATACTTATATTCCTGGTAATCAATCTCCTATTGCTGGTTGTTGGAACCTTTATGGATATGACGCCCGCAGTCTTGATTTTTACCCCCATTTTTTTACCATTGGTTACAGCTCTGGGAATGAGTCCGGTTCATTTTGGAATCATTATGGTCATGAATCTGTGTATCGGATTGTGTACCCCGCCGGTAGGTTCCCTGTTGTTTGTAGGAAGTGGTGTGGCGAAAGTAAAAATTACAAAAGTGATACGACCGCTTGTTCCTTTTTTAATTGCCATGGTGGTTGTACTGATGGTCATTACCTATATCCCGCAATTGGCGATGTGGTTGCCTAATTTGTTCGGTTATTAACAAATGCACAGATTCCGGTTATTGTGAAAAAAACTGTAAATAATATTTTATGAAAACTATTTTGAAGATATGCGCCATCATAGCACTTGGGCTATGGACGCAAACGGTTCAGTGTCAACCAGAGGAAAATTGGCGGAAGCTTTTCAATGGAGCGAATTTTGATGGATTTACGCAGCTCAACGGAGAAGCCACCTACCGGGTTGAGGATGGTGAAATGGTAGGAATTTCCAAAATGGGAACACCCAATTCCTTCATGGTAACCAACGAGCATTACGGTGATTTCATTTTGGAATTTGAGGTAAGAGTGGACGCCAGTCTCAATAGTGGCGTTCAAATTCGATCTCATAGTATTCCTACCTATCGGGATGGCAGGGTTCATGGCTATCAGGTTGAGATCGACCCGAGTCCACGTGCTTACAGCGGTGGCATTTACGATGAAGCACGCAGGGGGTGGTTATATACACTTGCCGAGAATCCCAAAGGACGGGCTGCATTTAATCCCGGAGGTTGGAATTCATACCGTGTGGAAGCCATCGGTCCTACCATAAGGGTATGGATCAATGGTGTCAATACGGCCAATTTGGTGGATGATATGACAGCGGAAGGTTTTATCGGGTTCCAGGTACATGGCATCGGGAATGACAAAGATAAGGAAGGCACCCAGGTAAGATGGAGAAATATCCGTATTGCAACTGAAAATCTTGACAGACATCGGTGGGAAATGGATCCCAATGTTACAGAACTCAATTTGATCCCCAATACGCTGACAGAACAAGAGAAAAGACGTGGATGGCGCTTGCTTTGGGATGGCAAATCAACCGATGGATGGATCGGAGCAAAGCTGGACCATTTTCCACAGCAAGGTTGGGTGATCGAAGATGGGGTGTTGACCGTGCTGGCCAGCGGTGGTGCTGAATCTGCCAACGGAGGAGATATTATTACCAAAGATAAATTTTCTAATTTTGAATTGACCTTCGAGTTTAATTTGACCGAAGGCGCCAATTCGGGTGTAAAATATTTTGTGGATCCCAATCTGAATAAAGGGACAGGATCAGCCATTGGTTTGGAGTATCAGATCCTTGATGATAAAGTGCACCCCGATGCAAAGAAGGGGGTAAATGGTAACCGGACCGTAGCCTCGCTTTATGATCTGATTCCTGCTGGCAATTTATCCGTCCCCAATCGATCAAAACCCTTCAATGGTATAGGCAACTGGAACCGCGGGAAAATCGTGGTGAAAGACAACCATATTGAGCACTGGCTCAATGGGAATAAAGTATTGGAGTATGAAAGAAAGACACCCGCATTTCGGGCGTTGGTTGCTTACAGTAAATATAAAGACTGGGCCAATTTTGGTGAATGGGACGAAGGTCATATCCTGTTACAGGATCACGGTGATCGGGTATCATTCCGAAGCATCAAGGTACGGGAATTTTGACATGGGCCTGTTGTAAATGATTACCGTGTTTTTATATACCCCTTAATTAAATTATTATAACAAGTAAGTTAGTACCAAATGACCGCATTTTTAGACGATAATTTTATCCTGAGTAATAAGTACGCCCAACAGCTCTATTTTGATCACGCCAGAGATATGCCGATTATTGACTATCACAACCATTTGCCTCCAGCTGAAATATACAATGCCAAGGTGTACACAGATATTACGGAAGCTTGGTTGGCAGGAGATCATTATAAATGGCGTGCGATGCGAGCTTTTGGTATTGATGAGGAATATATCACTGGAAACGCTGATCCACTGGATAAATTCAGAGCCTGGGCGCGAACGGTTCCGCATACCATGCGCAATCCACTTTATCATTGGACCCATATGGAGCTCAAGACTTATTTTGGGATAACAGACCTGCTAATGGAAGAGAATGCAGATGAGATCTATCACGAGGCCAGTAAACAAATCAATTCCCCGGAAAACTCTACAGTTCGGCTGCTCGAAAAAATGAAAGTAGAAGTCATATGCAGCACGGACGATCCTGCTGACTCCCTCGAATATCATCAGAAATATCGTGATCAGCCCACCGGTAGTTTTAAATTGTATCCCACATTCAGACCCGACAAAATTCTTCGCATTGAGTCACCGGAGTATGTAGATTATATCGAAAACCTTTCCAGGGAGTCCGGTATCACCATCCACAATATAGAAGACCTGAAGGCCGTAATACACAACCGCATCGACTTTTTTGATTCCATGGGATGCCGGGCTTCGGATTATGGACTTGACACGATATATTCCGTTCCTTTCACGGAGGGTAAAGTAGATCTAATATTTCGAAAAAAACTGAACGACCAGTTTCTTGAACAATGTGAAGTTGACGAATTCAAATCGATGTTTCTGGAGATTCTTTGCAGAGCCTATCATAAAAAAGGTTGGGTACAACAATTTCACCTGGGGGCCCTGCGAAACAATAGCCAACGTATGCTCAGAAAACTGGGACCGGACACCGGATTCGATTCAATGGACGATCAAAATCACGCCCGGAATATTTCCAGGTTGTTCAATGTCCTCGATTCTGCAGAATCATTAGCAAAAACCATTTTATACAATAATAATCCCAAAGATAACGCCACTTTTGCCACTATGGTCGGGAATTACAACGATGGCAAAATCCGGGGCAAGATGCAATTTGGTTCCGGTTGGTGGTTCCTTGATCAGAAAAGAGGGATGGAGGAACAAATCAACGTTTTATCGGAAATGGGTTTGCTTAGCCTGTTTGTCGGGATGTTAACCGATAGCAGAAGCTTTTTGTCATTCCCGCGTCACGATTATTTTCGCCGTATTCTTTGTAATGTCATCGGCCAGGATGTGGACCAAGGATTACTGCCTGCGTCCGAAATGCAATTTCTGGGTGAAATGGTTGAGAATATTTGCTATTACAACATCAAAAATTATCTCAATGTATAATCTGCCCTGCAGGAGATGTTTGTGTTGTAAACTGGTGGCACTCTTCCACGGTGTGGATCTTGTAGGAGTAAGCAGATGATCGTGTGAAAAAGAAAACACAAAAGAAAGCCTGTACGATAATCGATATCGCCAATGCGCTCAAAGTGTCAGCAGCCACGGTATCCCGAGCGCTCAATGATCATCACGACATAAGCGAGGCGACGAAAATAAAGGTAAGGAAGACAGCAAAGCTTATGGGCTATCAACCCAACCGCATTGCAGCCGGATTGCGTCAGATGAAATCCAACACAATCGGAATTATCGTACCGATGTTTACTGCGATTTTTCATTCTACTATGATAACGGTTATACAAAACCGGCTCTATGAGTATGGATATCATGTAATCCTGTGTCAATCCAATGATTCCTACAAACTGGAAAAAGAACTTGTTAATACGCTGTACTCGTACCGGGTTGATGCACTTATTGCTGCGATAACTCTTCACACCAATGATTATACTCATTTCCAGTCTTTTATTGACAGGGATATCCCGGTTGTCTTTTATGACCGTGTGCCTACAAAGGATTTCCCTGCCCATTTTGTGATAAGTGATGATTATCGTGGGGGATATCTAGCAGGGCAGCATCTGGCGGATATCAACGTCAAAAAACCCGCATTTATTTGCGGTCTATTGAGTTCAAACCTGTACCAGGAACGAAATTCTGGTTTTCGTGCAGCCCTGGATAAGGCAGGAATCCAATTGGAAGATGATCGCGTTTTTTATCAGGAATTAACGCACGAGAACGCGCTTGAAACATGCCGCATTTTGTTTTCTTCTGATCAGCCACCGGATGGAATATTTACGGGTAATGATACTTCTGCCATTGCAGTATTGAAATTTGCAAAAGAAAAAGGCCTTCGAATTCCGGAAGATCTGAAGTTGATCGGATATTCCAATGATCCGCGTTCTTCCATAGTCGATCCAGCAATTACCACGATCGATCAAAATATTCATAGGATGGCTGAACGCGTGGTCGCCAAGGTGCTGGCACTTTTGGAAGCCGGGAATGGTCCAGTCCCGGTACCGGGAAAATCCCATCGAGATTTGATTGATGTGGAATTGGTTCGTCGCATGTCTACATAAATTCCACCATCAGTCTGTTTTTCCTGATGTAGGCCGCTCACTTCCAGCATCCTTATCGAAGTCAATTACTTCCTTTATATTGATACTATAACCGCAATGATGCGGACGGGAATGAAAGGCGAATATATTCTGACCACCCCTGACGAATACCTTTCTTTTTTCCTTTTCTGGCACGGTCTTCGTGTCAAAGCCTAACATAGGAAATTAAAATCTAATCTATATATAGTGTCATTTAAGGGGTTAATATATTATGATAAATTATAATTTGGCAAGGTTCTTGTATCGATGGTAGTGTCTGATTTCAATCAGTCAACTATAAAATTGAGAGGTGTTATGATAAATGAAAATTTCATGCGGAAATATTTTCCGCAAATGGTACAATGTATTCTGGTGGTCCTTGTTTTGTTGTGGTGTGGTGTGAGAGAGGGAAATGCCCAGGTGCCCAGTTGCAATAAGTTTTCCGCAGGGATTAGCGAGGAGGGTTATTCCGAATTCCAGGTCAGTGAATTATTACGCAATGAACCCACCTTGCCACTGTATCTGATTATCAGATCTATCAATCACAATCGGATTTTCGAAAAAGAAATTACCGACCTGCAGGAAACGATAAAGACAGAATTGTGTGGCTATGTAAATTCTGTTTTGATCTATGAAATCCAAAATAAGGATGGATTTTGCTCTGACACCCTTCATGTAAGCATCCCTCCACCCCCAACAATGACTGGGCGGAGAATCTCTGTGTTGTGCGACGATCCTCTGGTAGCATCTGGCCAATTAATAGGCGATACCTTCCCTTCTTTTAATTATCCCTGTGGCCCTGTTCCCCAACTTTCAGTTAATGAAGACTTCGTACAAGCTCGGGATTGTCAGAATTCTGCGGAACCCATTCAGCAAATTATTTACCGTGAAATCGAAGGCTATGACCACTGGGATCAACGCTTTTCCGCAGTAGATACCATCGTGGTCTACAAAATACCCGAAATTACACCGCATCATATTGAAATGGACACGGTATATCATTTGTACTGTGGGGAAAACAAAAATTTTGGTCCTAAGGTGATCTTCGAAAATCCTGTGACCAGGATTTTGGACACAATATCCCTGTTGAGTATCCAACCCCAGGGACAAAGACAAGTGGGCTTCCTTCCCGCTCAGATCGCTGGACTTTGCAATGTTACCACAACGGTTCAAAGCGCAATAAGCATCAATACCAAGTGTGAAAAGCAATACCAGGTCAACCTTGAGTTTGATCAAAAATGCTTTTTTAAAGATGGAACCAAACCGCTGGAAGTGGTACCGGCTCGAGGCTTGACTAAAATGGAAGATGGAAGATTCCGTATGACGTTTAAAGTGGTCGATGTAGATACCATGGCTCCTACAATCAATACCAATGAGCTGGTGATAACGACCTATTCAAGCAGCCAGAATTGTGAAGCACCTTTTGTGGTTCCCGGGATTATGGTCGATGAACTTTGCTCCGGGATTCGTCGTGTACAGGCATCTTCTCCAGGCTATTTTACTGTACGTTTGAAGAAAAATAATGCAGGTGATTGGATTCCTGAGGAAAAAATAATGTTGCCCAAAGATGGTCAGAATTATACCCATGGGGACTCCCTCATTGAAAACGCTTTCAAGGTCATTGTGGAAGCGTCTGATAGCTGTGATTTGGTTAGCCAGGATTCATTTTATATCAAGGTGGAGGATAACACTGCTCCTACGGTTTCATTGCTGAAAAACATTCGAGTGGGTTTGGTGGGGCAGCTTACCTGGCTGGATGTGGATATTATGAACGAAGGCAGCCGGGATAATTGCGGCGTCGCAATGGTCCTCGGAAGACGTACTGACTGGGCCACAGCAGGTGGGGTAAATCTTTGCGATGGATTGGAAACAGATCCCAGAATTAACCCCATCGAAGCGTATTATGCTTCTTTCCTGAAAAGACTTTCAGACTTTGATATACCTTGTGGTGATTGGCTATCAGAGGAATGGAGATTGGATTCAATTCTGCAATGTGGTGGGGTATTACCGGAAGATTTGGTACGTCAGATTGGCGGTGGGTGGACTGACCAAATCCCCTTTACCTGTGATGATGCTTGTGAAGATATCGAAGTGGAATTACTTGTTATCGATAATTGGTGCAATTTCAGTTCTACCCGAACCACGGTAAAAGTTCGCGACAAACAACCTATCCATATAGTTCAGGATGTACAGCCGACCATAGATATCAACTGCAGTTCATACAATCAATATTACGCTGAGATAATCAACCGTGCCGTGGCCCTCAACAACCGAGTCGATACTGACCCTGAAAGAATGAAGGCCTTCTCAGTTTTGGATTCAGTTCTCGGCGGTTATGTGCCTGTATGGCAGGATCTTGATGGCCAAATGATGGACATGAATGGAAATAATGTAATTCCGTCTGAACACAGAGTAACAGTTCGAAAAGACAAATGCGAAACCTATACTGAGCGGAAAATGGTGGAAGTGTTTGATGAAAACCGTGGGGAACTTGTTCAGGTTTCCCAAAACGTACCGGCTATTCGTGCAGTACCTGATAATGAAAAAATTGAAAATGGAATTGTGGCCGTAAATTGCTCCTCATCCACTTATCAGAAAATTTTCGTTGATATTGATGCATGCGGTGCGGGTACCATTCGTCGGAGATTTTATGTAGCTGGGGGGTGTGAGGATCTGGGAGAGGAGGGCGACTGGCTTACAAGGAATGCCAACAGGCTCGAATTCACGAGAGAACAAATTATTTATATTAAACCTGATTGTGGTTTAAGCCCGGGCATGATTCAGATGCCTCCTAGTGTGTCTGCTATGGATGTATGCAAAATAGAGAAAACACCAAATGGTTTGTATACCGGGGAGCTGCATCCTGACTTTACGGGCTGGCCTGAATATACCTGGTCTATGGAATGTCGTGATCTGACCATGGGATATGAAGACAAACTTTTCCGGTTGTTTGGCAACAACCCCCTCGGGCAGTGGAGATTGGTTAGAAATTGGCATATTTCCGATCGCTGCAGCGAGAATAATTCTGTGATCCATTTTGAACAGGTGATGATTCTCAATGAATTGGAGGTATGCGACAGTTTGGATATAACTCCATTGATAAGTGGAACCATCGTGGATCCGGCAGGAGCACCGATCAGAAATGTGTCCATTCGTGCATTAACTGCCACTGAGGAACGCGAAGTCTCCCGTACATCTATCCAGGGGACCTATGGATTTCACGGTACGCGTGATGAATCTTATAAAGTTTTTCCATATAAGAATGATGAGATGATGCGTGGCATTTCAACTTTCGATCTTGTACTCATCCAAAAGCATATTCTTGGGATTCAGCCTTTTGATAACATTTATCAACGGATTGCTGCCGATGTAAATAATAATGGAGTGATAGACCCCACTGATATGATCGAATTGAGAAAAAGTCTGCTTCGTCCCGACTTTGTATTTTCCAACAATACCAGTTATCAGTTTCGCGCAGCGGGCTCCAATGCCAATTTTGCAGAGGTTCCCAAGTTGAATGATGATACGATGGTCGATTTTGTAGGTATAAAAGTAGGGGATGTCAATTTTTCTGCTTCCAATGCGGTACCTACCTCACGGCGAAGTGGGTTGAAGATGAATGTGCATAATCAGTGGTTGTACACCGGCGATATGTATCGAATTCCCGTACGGAGTGGATCAGACATCGATATTCTGGGCTTTCAGTTTGAACTTAAATTCAAACCCGGAACTGTTCACGCAGTCGGACTGGAATCAGGGTCTTTGAAATTTACCAAAGATCATTATGCTGTTCTCGATGATGGAATACTTACTGCAAGCTGGTTTGATGTGGATGAAAGACGATTGTCCAAAGATGAAATACTTTTTTACATCGTATTGGGTGTAGACCGTCAGACTACCCTGGACCATATCATGGAACCATCATCCCAGGTGTTGCATACTGAAAGCTATGTTGAACCTGGAATTGTACAACAACTATGGTTCTCTATTGATGGCTTGGCACCGAAGAAAATATCCATACGAAACTACCCCAATCCGTTCAAAGATTATACGGTTGTCCGTTTTCAGCATGAGGCAGCGGGTTCAGGTGATATCCATGTACACGATGCCACCGGACGATTGGTCCTACAACGCTCTCTGACGCTTCATCAGGGGGAAAACGAAGTAGTGATTCAGGGTTCAGACCTCCCCGGACCAGGACTATACTATTACCGGTTGTTGACTAAAGAGCATCAATGGACACACAAAATGATCTATATCCAATAAATGGAATCCATTTAAAGAGTTCAATCAAATTACATACACCTCAATGATCAGAAGACCTCCTCATGCAGGAGGTCTTTCTTTTTGGCAGATTTACATGTCAGGAAGGCTTATTGATTCCCAAGGATAATGGGTAAACCGTCTTTTCCACTACCTATGACCACGACTTTGGCATTTGGAGAATTGGCAAGTTCCAGCGTGGCGCTGATCCCCTTGTCTTTCAATACAAGTTCATTGAGACTAGTGCTAAGTAGTTTATTTGCCTCGGCTTTTGCCCGGGCTTCAATAAGAATCCGCTCAGCCTCCTTTTGTTCTCTTTCAAGGCGAAATTCATATTCCAGGGAAGCTTGTTCCTCCTTCAATTTTCTTTCGATGGCTTGTTCCAGAGATTCCGGAAGTTTTACTTCTCTGATCAAAACAGCATCAAGAAAAATGTGTTTGGGTAAAATACTTGAACTGGTGGCTTCGAAAATTTCGGATTGGATCGCTTCCCGTTTGCTGCTATACAATTCTTCAGGAAGATATTTTCCGATTACTTCCCTGGTTGCCGAACGCAATTCAGGTTTGAGTATGCTTTCCGCATAATTTTCTCCGATTTCATCGTGCAGCATCGGCAGTTTATCAATGACAGGTCGGTATAAATAGGATAATTCTACCTTAATATTGAGGCCGTTTCTGGAAAGCGTTTCCATGGTTTCATAATCTTCCTGGATCCTTACGTTATAAATATTCATTTTGTTCCATGGGGGTACCACATGAAATCCCTGATCATAGATTTTGTCCATGACCAGTCCTCCGCCAAATCTTTTGAATAAAACACCTCTATGCCCTGCATCAATGGTTAAGAAAGTCGAACTGGAAAGAATAGAAAGCAGGATAATACCTGCCACACCGATAAATACCCATTTGGTGAGTCCGGATAGATTCAATCCTCCCTTATTTGGATTTGAATGGTTGGTCGTCATCATAACTGAATAGTTTTATTTTAAAATTCTAATGCTTCCTATCGGATTCGCTTTTATTAAGCCAAATGTCGATTTTTCTTTGGACAAACTCTGGGTCCATAGCTGTCATACATTTGAAATGGCCTCTGGGGCACCGGGCATGGCCCAATTTGGAGCATGGGTGGCACCGCAGATTGTCCTTTTCAAGAAATATAGAGTGTGATTTCAATTGAGGGGGAAGATAAGGTGTCATTCCCAATTCTGGTGCAGTAGCCCCCCAGACGGACAATATCCTTTTTCCAAAAGCTGCAGCCATATGCATCGTGGCCGTATCGTGTGAAATTACGTATTCTGCATCATCCAAAATCTTTCCTGTAGTATGCAAATCGCATCGATTTACCATGTTGATGCATCGATCCTTCATGGTCTCTTCGATGATCCTGGCTTCGTCCTCTTCCGTCTTCCCGCCCAATAATACGAGAGGGAATGGAAGTCGATTGAAGTGGCGTAAAATTTCTGTGGCAGGCATTTTCTTGGTATGGTACGTTCCGCCAATTCCATAGGCGATGTATGGATGTTCCTGAATTGGATTTTGTGTGCTTTTACCGTAAAAATAATCCAGTCCTTGCCCGTCGTTTATGATTCCCAGGGATCCAATTGCATCGTAGTAACGATCTACCAGATGGATCGGTTCTTTCATTAGATTCCAGCGAAAATTGACTAATACCCATTTTTCCAGATTTCTCTTATCAAATGTTAGTGACTGGGATTTTATCGCGCGCTTAAAGCGCCAAGATCTCAAATTCTTGTGAAGATCTACCACCAGGTCAAATTCCCATTCCGACAATTTCTCCAGGGTAGCCTGGAATGAATCCTCAAGGGTATGGATTTTGTCAATGTACGGATTGTGTTCATTCACAAAACCATATTGGGGCTTGGTGAGCCAATGAATTTCTGAACCAAGCTGAAGTTTAAGACTTCGGAAAACCGGGCTACAAAGTACGATGTCACCGATTGAACTAAACCGGATGACTAGAATCCTTTTTGGTGTGATTTGATCGTTGCCAGCCATGAGCGCAAGATAGCTAATATTGATGGAGTTATATCGTCTTTGGTCGGATAGTATGTGGAAAACCCCAGGACCATTTTCTTAACAAATTCCGTGGATACAGATTTTTATTTTTAAATATTTATTGTAATTTCGACGGTGCAGAAGAACTTTGAGTGTTGAACCTGGCAAATGGGATTGAATTTTTCGATGTGGAGAGTTATTCACATAGTGTGGATAACTTTACTTTTCTCTGGATTTTCCTTTGAACTCAAAACAGCAAAATTCAGTGCGATTCGTTTTCATCCTACAAAATGTTATGAATTTGCTGAATAAGCTCAGATTTGCATCTGTTTGCGTGTCAGATTGTTAGGTATTACGGGAAAAATATATAGATTTTTTTCATGATATAATCTGCCTCAACCAAAATTGGCAAACAATTTGCAGTTAGCAATGTATCTTCGGGTGAAAATATGTGGATGATTGTGAAACATTTTAGAATCCAATGGGGTTATAAATGCAATAGAATTGACATATATGTTACTTTAAAATATATTCATGCCGGAAAATGAACCGGTGATAAAGAGCGTAGTTTTCTTGTTTTGAGACCTTAGTAGAAATTGCCCAGATTTGTTTTACAAATTTGGGCATTTCTCTTTGTGGTATGATTTTTGAATTCTATATTTGATGCCGAATAAAAGAAATTTATGATGTATACGATGGCAGTAAATACAAATTGGTGGTGGCTTTCAAAACGGATCGTTTCTGGAAGTTAGCCAATGCTATGTACATCTATCACAAAAAACAGCTTGTTGGAACTTCCAGCAAGCTGTTTTTTTTTTCTATTAACTATTTTGAAGCATGATGAAAATTAGTACACGTACCATTCGGATGTTATCGGATCAACTTACTCCGGTGAGTGCCTATCTCAAAATCAGAGATATAACGAATAAACCCTGTTTGCTGGAAAGCAACGATTACCAATCTTATGAGAATTCAAGGTCCATTATTGGATTTGACCCATTGATTGAAATTACGCTGGAAAATGATCGGCTCGTGGTCAATACGCTGGGAAGAAAAGAAAGTATCTCTCCAGGAGGGCGAAATAGTATCCCGCAATTGCTTAATCAGGTCCGTAAGTCCATTATCAATGCGGGGGAGCAACCCGAAATCAATGGTTTTTTGGGACATACCAATTTCGAAGCGGTGCGTCATTTTGATACTGTCCAGATGGATCCTGGACCTGTGGACCAAAGACTTCCCGATTTGAGTTATTTTTTCTACCGGTATCTGATTATATTTGATCATTACAGGGATGAAATGACCCTGGTAGAAAATGTTCCGGATGGAGGTGTTTCAGATTTAGCGAAAATCAGAAAAATCTTACTGATGGGGCATTATGAAGAAAATGGATTTAGAAGAGTAGGGCCAGGGACAAGCAATATGACCGATGATGAATTCAAAGATCTTGTTGCAAAAGGCAAGTACCATTGTAAGATTGGAGACGTTTTTCAGATTGTGCTTTCCCGACAATTTCAGCAAAAGTTTGAGGGGGATGAATTTACTGTATACCGCGTTCTTCGCTCCGTGAATCCTTCTCCTTATTTGTATTTCTTCGATTTGGGAGACTATCGCATATTCGGCTCTTCGCCAGAATCTCAGCTCAATATTCAAGGAAGGACCGCCAAAGTGAACCCTATCGCAGGCACCTACCGACGCACTGGTAATGACCAGAAGGATATTGAACGGGCCAGGGAATTGGCAGAAGATCCCAAGGAGGTGGCAGAACATACTATGCTGGTGGATCTGGCGAGAAATGACCTCGGACGCCATGCATCGAATATCCGTATTAGTTCACTGATGGAAATTCAGTATTTCAGCCATGTTATCCATCTGGTGTCGACCGTGGAAGGAGATTTACCCGAGGATTTTAACCCATTTCAAATTTATGCGGACACCTTTCCCGCAGGTACACTTTCGGGAGCACCAAAAATCAAAGCCATGGAGTTGATCAACGGTTACGAAAATACCATAAGAGGCCCCTATGGGGGAGGTATTGGTTATTTTGGACTTGATGGAAGCATTACTCAGGCTATCGTGATCAGGTCTTTTATAAGTAAGAACAACACCCTGTACAGTCAGGCCGGCGCAGGAATTGTTATATCCAGCGATGAGGATAGCGAATTGCAGGAAGTGAACAATAAGTTGGCAGCTTTGAATACTGCTCTGGATAAAGCAGTGAATATCATAACTCAATAGATCCATGTACTATGAAAATATTATTGATCGATAACTACGATTCCTTCACCTTCAATCTGTATCAGTATCTGAAGGAAATTTCCCCGTACGAAGTGACTGTCGTCCGCAACGATGCTATCAGTGTGGAAGAAGCAGGCGATTTTGATATTATTATCTTATCTCCAGGTCCGGGTTTGCCCAAAGATGCGGGTAATATGCCGAAGATCATTGAGCGGTATAAGAAGACAATACCCATATTAGGTGTATGTTTGGGTCATCAGGCCATAGGGGAATCTTATGGAGCTCAACTGGTTAACCTGGATACAGTGTATCATGGTGTGGATGCCAGGTTGCATATTTTAGAGTTATCTGGTTTATTTGATCAGATCAAAGATGGCGAAAAAGTGGGTAGATATCATTCATGGAGTATCCGCAAAGGAAGTACACCGGTGGACCTCGTGGTAACAGCGCTGGATGAAAATCAGGAAATAATGGCGATTCGACACCGGGTAGATCCGGTGTATGGAGTTCAGTTTCATCCTGAGTCTATACTGACACCGAGTGGAAAACAGATATTGTGTAATTTTTTAAAGGAGGCAGAAGGATTTATAAAATCAGTGAAAGCATGAAACACATTCTGGAAAAATTATATGAAGGGCAGACTCTCATGGAAGGTGAGGCCTACGATGTCATGATGGATATCGGTAAGGGGATGGGCTCCAATGAGGCCCTCGCATCCATCCTGACAGTCTATCGGATGAGACCCATTACACCAGCAGAATTTTCTGGATTTCGCAGAGCTATGTACGAACTGAGCAACCAGGTCAATCTGGAATCTGAGAGATCCATCGATATAGTGGGAACCGGCGGCGATGGTAAAAACACCTTCAATATTTCCACACTTTCCTGTGTTGTATTGGCTGGGGCAGGATATAAGGTAACCAAACATGGGAATTATGCGGCATCCTCAATTTCAGGGTCATCGAATCTGTTGCAGCAACTCGGGTATGAATTTTCAAATGACCAGGATGTTTTGCAACGTCAACTTGATCAGTTTAACTTATGTTTTTTACATGCCCCATTGTTTCATCCTGCAATGAAATATGTGGCACCGGTACGAAAATCTCTCGGGGTCAAAACCATTTTCAATATTATGGGACCGGTTATTAATCCCAGTAATCCAAAGGCCATCCTTTTGGGTACCTATTGTACTGAAGTTGCCGATTTGTATGCCGATGTTATGGAAATGTCTGAATATGATTTTTCGATAGTCCACTCCCTGGATGGTTTTGATGAAGTATCCCTGACGGACAAATTTTTGCACTATACCCGCCAATACAGATCTGTCCGGAGTCCTGAGGAACTTGAATTTCAGCTGGTTCGACAAGACGAATTATTCAGTGGTGAAACATTGGATGAAGCCAAAGCCATTTTTCTGTCTGTATTAAAGAATGAATCACCTGATTCCAGAACCAATGTTGTCCTGGTCAACAGTGGGATAGCTATCCATACTCTTTACCCCGAAAAATCTATCCAGGAAGGCATCGAAGAAGCCAGAGAAAGCATCATATCCGGACGTGCATACCAAAATTTATTGAACCTCCTGAATCACCAGTAATGGACATTTTACAAAAGATAAGCAATCACAAAATTACAGAAGTAGATCAACGCAGGAAAATTACACCCATCGAAGCCCTGGAGAAAAGTGACTACTTTGGTAGAGCTTCTGTTTCACTTTCCCAGCACATATTGAGACCCGACCAAACCGGAGTTATCGCAGAATTTAAAAAGAAATCTCCGTCGGAGGGGTTTATTAACCGCAATGCGGATGTCAGGCTCATTACCCGGGGATATATTGATGCTGGTTCGTCTGCACTCAGCATTCTTACTGATGCGCCATTTTTTGGAGGTTCTTCTGAAGATTTGCAACTTGCACGGACCGTCAACGAATGTCCCATCCTTCGTAAAGACTTTATTGTCGATGAATATCAGATATATGAAGCCAAAGCGATCGGTGCCGATGCCATTTTACTGATTGCTGAAATACTTTCAAAGATCCAGATCAAATCGTTTACCGCTTTAGCGCATCAATTGAACATGGAAGTATTGATGGAAATCCATAGCGAGGACCAGCTTGAGAAGTTTATCGATGAAATAGATGTACTTGGTGTGAACAACCGGAATTTAAAAAACTTTGAGGTGAGCATCAGTCATTCGATCGATATGTATGATCAACTGCCCGCCAATGTGGTGAAAATTTCAGAGAGTGGGATTCATCATGTGGAGGAAATGATAGAATTAGCTGAGGTGGGGTATGATGGTTTTTTGATCGGAACTCAGTTTATGCGAACAAAAGACCCTGTACAAGCATGTAAAGCCCTGTTAGAGAATTATAGAGCCCAATATCAGTCAAAATGAAAATCAAAGTATGCGGAATGAAGGACGCCCAAAATGTCCGGAATGCTGCGGAATTGGGGATAGATATGATAGGGTTTATCTTTTATCCTTTATCGAAAAGATACGTGGGTGATCAGGAAGTCATACCCACCTCTCGTGTACTTCGAGTCGGAGTATTTGTTGACGAATCTTTGTCTCAGATCGCGGAGCGGGCTGAGACATGGAATCTGGATGCACTTCAATTGCATGGTTCGGAATCTCCTGAATTTTGCCGCATACTAGGATCACTGGGGTTACCACTGGTGAAGGCCTTTTCTGTAGATGAAGATTTTGATTTTGGAGAACTTGATCCTTACAAGGAAGTGGTAGACTTTTTCTTGTTTGATACCAAAGGAAAATATCCCGGTGGGAATGGATACCGTTTTGATTGGCGATTGCTGGATGATTATAAACTTGCGGTTCCGTTTTGGTTGAGTGGTGGCATTGGTCCCGGATTGGCAGAAGAAATCAAAAAATTGAGGCACCCCGGCCTATATGCGGTAGATCTGAACAGTAGATTCGAAGACGAACCGGGAATGAAAAATATTGAGAAACTAAAAACTTTCGTCGATGAGTTACAAAATTGATGATCGGGGTTTTTACGGTCCCTTTGGGGGTGCCTACATACCCGAAATGTTGCATGCCAATATTGAGGAGCTGCAGCGCAGATATATTGAAATAATCAGTGATCCGGAATTTCAGCAGAAATTTAAAAAATTGTTGAAGGACTACTCCGGGCGTCCTACACCTTTGTATTATGCGGAAAGGCTTTCACAGAAGTACAATAGTAAAATATATCTCAAGCGGGAGGATCTCAACCATACAGGAGCGCACAAGATTAACAATACCATTGGACAAATATTGCTTGCCAGGGAATTGGGTAAAACTAGAATCATAGCAGAAACAGGGGCAGGGCAGCATGGTGTAGCCACAGCTACGGTTTGCGCTTTGATGGGGATGGAATGCATTGTTTACATGGGAGAGGTGGATATCGAACGCCAAAAACCCAATGTGTTTCGGATGAAGATGCTTGGGGCAGAAGTTCGACCTGCAACCAGTGGCAGTAAAACCCTCAAAGATGCCACCAATGAGGCGATCCGGGACTGGATTACAAATCCTGTAGAAACACATTATATTATTGGTTCTGTAGTGGGACCTCATCCTTTCCCGGACATGGTAGCTCGCTTTCAATCCATTATTTCGGAGGAAATGCTGGGACAGATGGTAGAAAAGGAAGGCCGCAATTATCCGGATCGAATTATTGCATGTGTGGGGGGAGGCTCCAATGCCGCCGGGGCCTATTTTCATTATCTGGATGATGAAAGGGTCAAATTAGTAGCAGTGGAAGCGGCCGGGGAAGGCATCCATTCCGGGAAATCGGCAGCTACTTCGATTTTAGGTACGGAGGGTATCATCCATGGAAGTAAAACCCTTCTTATGCAAACCAAGGATGGCCAAATCATTGAACCACATTCGATTTCAGCAGGTCTGGATTACCCGGGTATCGGTCCCTTGCATGCTCACCTTATTCGGTCGGGTAGGGCGGAGGTGGTCTCGATTACGGACCAGGAAGCTCTGGAAGCAGCGCTCGAATTAAGTCTTCTTGAAGGAATCATTCCTGCACTCGAGTCAGCCCATGCTCTTGCAGCATTGCCCTATCTCCAACTCGCGGCCAATGAAATCAATATAATCAGCCTCAGTGGGAGAGGAGACAAGGATTTGTCCACCTATATGAAATTTTTAGACCATGAATAAAATTAAACAAAAATTGCAGTCCCTCCAGGGTCCGGCATTGAACATATACTTTACAGCTGGTTTCCCCAGACTCAATCTCACTGGCCCCATCATTCGTTCCCTGGTAGAAAATGGAGTCGATCTTATCGAAGTCGGAATGCCCTATTCCGATCCGATGGCGGATGGTCCGACCATTCAATACAGCAGCAGTGTGGCTCTTCGAGAGGGAATGACGCTGGATCTGATGTTCGAACAGGTTTATTCAATAGCGTCTCAAACTATTGTTAATCAATATAATGTACCTATTCTATTAATGGGATACTTAAATCAAATCATGCAATATGGTGAGGAGAAATTTTTACAATCCTGCAACCGGGTCGGCATTTCAGGTCTGATCGTACCCGATCTTCCCCCCGAACTGTATGAAGAACAATACCAGTCATTGTTTGCTGCATATGGCATAGAGATCATTTTTCTTATCACACCTCAAACTACGGAGAAACGGATAAGAAAGATCGATGATCTGTCAAATTCATTCATTTATATGGTGTCAGATTCCTCAATTACCGGTCAAACCCAAAAGATATCTGATGCTCAACTTGCATATTTCCAGAGGATCCAAAAAATGAATCTTCGTAATCCAACGTTAATTGGATTTGGTATTTCAGACCACGAAAGTTATCGTCAGGCAGCCCGCTTTTCAGCGGGGGCAATTGTGGGTAGTGCTTTTATTAAGAAATTGATGGATATGGACAACGATGATCAGTTGGATCGTGTAGTTAAAAGCTTTGTCCACGATATCAGAAACGGATAAACTCTGGTTTGATGTTCTTAAAATGATACTTTGATATTCTGGAACCTTTCAGTCAAAGTGTAACGATGGCCCCGGTAAGATGCTGATGGATTGAAAAATTCCTAAACGATAAACGGAACTTTCATCGCGCTGGAATGCCAAGGATCAGAAGGGAATGAATATCGCAACAAATATGAACCGTAAAATTAAAGTTGGGTGGGCATGGTAAAAAGAATTATCTGGATGATCCTGATCGGATGTTTTGCTCAGTGCGGGACTCTGCTGGCCCAACAAATATATAGTAACGATTTTCTCAATATTGGTGTAGGTGCCCGCTCTCTCGGAATGGGGCGAGCTGTGGTTTCTACGGAAAGTTCTATACAGGCCGCATATTGGAATCCGGCAAATTTCTCCACAGGAGAAGGCCCCGTCCAACTCAGTGCCATGCATGCTATTTGGTTTGCAGGTGTCGTCAATTATGATTATCTGGGTGTAGGTTTTAGAATGGGGGCTGATCAAAAAGCTTATGGAGGTGTATCTATGATCCGGATGGGTATTGATGATATTCCAAATACCCTGCACCTATACGGGCCAGATGGACGGATCAATTATGCAAATATTCGATCATTTTCAGTAGCTGATTATGCGTTTTTATTCACTTATGGCAGACAACTGGGAAATAGTGATTGGCGCATTGGAGGAAACGTGAAGTTGATCCGAAGGGTGTTGGGAAGTTTTGCCAAATCATGGGGAGGAGGTTTGGATCTAAGTGTAGCATATACCGGAGATAATTTGAGGTTTGGTGTTGTTTTCCGGGATGCATCGACCACTTTCAATGCCTGGTCATACAACTTTACGGAGGATGAAATAGAAATTCTACAAAATCTGGGAAATACGGTGCCAGAATCTGCTCAGGAAGTGATCAGACCCTCAATGACACCGGGGGTATCCTACACCTATAGAGTAAATGAAAATCTCGATGCCACCCTGGCCATGGATTTAGAAGTTACCTTCGACGGAAGGAGGAATACGCTCATTCAGACGGATGGATTGAGCATGGAACCGCATTTAGGTCTGGAATTGAGTTCCCGGGACATCCTTTTTCTCCGTGCCGGTGTATCTTCCATACAATCGAGGAAGAAGATCAACAACCCCGATGCGAATGAATATTTCGTTCAGCCCAATATGGGAATTGGTCTCCAACTGGGGCGGATCGGTATTGACTATGCTCTGGCCTTTTTGAATGAATCCGATGGTAAAAGTTCCCTGAGCCACGTTTTCTCTGCTTCCTATACACTCCAGGGAAGGGAGGAATAACCCCCATATGTTTGATTCTTCAACTCCTCTTCCTTTAAAGTTCTTCCTGAGGAATTACCTCTTCCTTGCGAGCTTCCTTGAGTGCGTCATGTGCATGAGTAAAGGCGACCAGGGTGACGATCAATAAAATAACAGTAATCGTCATAGGTAACCAGAAGATAATATCTCCAAATGTGAACTGGCGGTAATTGGCACCATAAAATTCCTCAGGACGGGGTATTGGATTCTGATCTACTATGGCCAGAGCCGCTTGTTCTGCCTCGCTATCGATGTGCCGCAGAATAGCTCCGATCTGTTCATCACTCAAATGAGGATGCGCTGGCATGGGCACTTTATTATAGCGATTGAAAAGTTCGACTGCCAGAGGATCGCCCGCCAATATCATTTCCTGGGAATTCTTGATAAAATTGTATAACCAGGCACTATCCCTGCGTTCGGTTACTCCCTTAAGGGCAGGTCCTACCAGATTTTGTTCGATGCTATGACACGACATACAATTGTGTCGAAATAAGGTCGCTGCATCTTCCTGAGCATTCATAGGCAGAAAGTGGAATAGTCCCAAAACCCAGAGGGGCAAATAAAATTTTATCCGTTTCATAAAGCCAGGTAATCGGTTCATACAACTATATTTTATACTCTCTTCGAAGTTTTTTAATGGATTCCAGAATTTTCTGATCTGCTTTGGGATCTGTCCCATTGATAATATCCCGAATCCGAAGATCGGGGTCTATTATATTGATGTTTTCTGAATGAATAAAATCATAGTTGTCGCCGCTGCTATCTGAAGCTGCCATTAAAAATTCCACGCGGGCTAATCTGTAAATTGATTTCTTCTCTCCCGTAAGTAATCGCCAGGTTTCGTTGTTGGCGTTGTATTTGCGGGCATAGTTAAGAAGTTGCTCGGGCGTGTCTCTTTTGGGATCTACGGTCACACTCAGCGTAATGATAGATTCATCATTGCGAATATAGTCGTGCACTTCCTGCAAATTTTTCATGACTTTGGGACAAACAATAGGACAACTCGCAAAAAAACTGTTCACGATCCATATTTTTCCTTCATAATCCTCGGAATTGAATTCTTCTCCCAACTGGTCTGTTAATGTAAAGTGATTGACCTTATGACCTTCTTTACCATACACGGGCAGAGGGCTTACGTTGACAAAAACTTCAACCAGACCGTACCCCACAGCAGTAAATCCCAAGATAATTATGAGAAATAATATGGTGCTTCTATTCATTCTGATCCAAATTATAAATATCCGTATCGCCAGCTTCCTCAGGTTGCTGATACAGCTCTAAAGGACTGGGATTTTGAGGCTCATATGGTGGTGCCTCCCGTCCCGTAAATTTCATTACATTGAGAAAAGCCGGAACATAGGCCACCAGTATGAGTGCCAACATAATAATTATCCAGGGTTTAAAAGAATTGAGGAAAGGAATCACTTTTTCCTTATGGACCACATCATAAGTCGGGAAGGATATGTAGCTTTCCTTGGTTTTCTTACCAAATAAGAGATCCAACAGGACGATGAAGAACAGACCTGCTGCAGCAAACAGAATGACGCCACCAATAACAGTGGTTCCTGTCGTCCACACCCAATCAGGACGATACAACGGACTGTCAGGATCCATATAGCTAATACCCATATTGGTCCTTCTGGGTTCACCCCGGAATCCACCTACCATGAGTCCTGCTGAAAATATGAACATGCCGATGGTCCACAGATAAGGAATAATGTTTGTAATTCTTTTTAATCTAATCTCCTTACCCGACAGACGTTCCAATAGATATAGACTCATTCCTATGATTCCGAGAAACACCGGTCCGGCAACTGTCATGTGAAAATGACCGGGAAGAAATGCAGTATTGTGTACCAGGCTGCTCAGTACATAACTTGCATTGATCATACCAGTCAGTCCCCCGAAGATAAAGATTATTAGACCACATATGAGATAAGAGAACAGATAACGGTCCTTTTCAAAATAAGGCAGCCTGGTCAACCAGGCAAATGGATTTTTACTTCTGTGTCCTTTTTTCCACGCTGCATATTCCAGAGAAGCGGCGAGTGTAAATGCTGTTATAAAGCTTGGAATGGCGACTCCATATGTGAGGATGGACTGGAAAAATTTGACACCCTGAGTAATCGTGGGCTCCGAAAATTGGTGATGCGTTCCTACGGGGATGGAAAAGACCAGAAATAAAAAGAATACTAGCTTTCCCGCATTGTCAGAATATAACTTTCCACCAGCAAGGGTAGGCATCATCACGTAATACATTAAATAGACGGGAAGGAGCCAGAAATAGACCAACGCATGACCAAAGAACCAAAATAAGGTTCTTGTAAGCGGTACATTGACGGTAGGGGTGAGCCCCATCGACCATGGTAGAAGCAAGAAAAGTACAGAATATGCCACCGAAAGTGAACATACGAACCACATAGTGAAATTGACCATAGTTGCCACCACGGCCAGGTGTATGCGTTCTCCCGGATGTTCTCTGCGCCATCTCCTGTACATCCCGATCCATCCAAAGAAGGATACCCAGGAGCCTCCAATCAATAAGACATTTCCGATGTAAAACAACGGGTGGGCCTTCATGGGGGCGTAAAAGGTATAAAGAACAGATGCCTTACCAGCCAATATCATAGCCGCTGCCAGAATAGTACCCGTGATCATTAATATGGCAGAAATCCAGGCAGTGGTCATCCGCATTTTATAACCCGTGTAGTACGACATGCATACGTGTCCAAATGCTACTGCAAAAAAGGTGGTGAGTACCAGCGCATTGATCACGCCATGAAGCGTAAGCCCCTGGTAATAGTCGAGAGCAGCAAATGAGGTTTGGGAGATCATACCCGAACGATACAGCGTTTGCATCAGACCATGGTAAATCCCCAATGTAAGCAAGGCTAGAGGTACACACAATAATGCGTACATCAGTCTTTTCTCAGACTTCGAAAGGTAAATTTTGGTCATAACTCTATCTATTGGGGTAGTTTACAATAATCTCACCCATCATATGCTGGTGTCCAGATCCGCAATATTCATGACAGACGACCTTATATACACCGGGTTTTTTGAAGGTCACGGTCTCTTTGTTGACCCCTCCGGGTACTGCCATCATATTAAGAGACAGATCTGCGATATTCAACCCGTGAACTATATCCTTGGATGTAAGATATATATCCACTTCTGCACCCACCGGAAGCCTGATTTCATGGGGTTCAAAACTCCACATCTGGGCCAGTGCAAAAATTTGATATACGTTGTCATCCAGTTTTTCTACCCGAGGTTCTGTGAATGACTCATCATATGGGATACATTCCGGAATTCCGGTGGCGTAGGTGAAAATCGAACGTAAAATGGCCACGAGAAATACTGCAAGGGTTACACCGGTTAGCAACATAGCCTTCATTTCGTATTTGTCCATCATGATTTAAAATTTTGATGTTTGAAGGAAATAAGCCGAAAAGAAAATGACTGCACCCAAAATTAAGAGCGCAATAAGAAATGCAATCGCTCCCCGCGGGACGAAGTGTTCATCGTTTGATTCCATACTTTGTGTTTTTGAAAAAGATTTTCATACGTATTGATTTTCTGCCATTGCGAACAGATGATTGTATTTTTCCGTAAAATTACAATTCAAGTTCTTGCTTCATTATGATCTATGTCATAAGCCGCAATTTTTGAACCTGGTATTCCTGGTTCTATCCAATAGATTTTCTGTAATTATAATAAAATAAGACGAGGGGATCAAATATTTTTGCTAAAATTATACGGCGTCCACAACTCTTTATATCCTATTAACATCTGATGTTTTGATATAATGAACTCCTTATCTTTATTGGAAATTCAGAATCAGAAACCCATCGCTATTGTGGGATTTTTAGTCGGATTTCATGTTGAATCTCCCTTTAATTCACTTCAAATCTGTGCTTTCAATCTCGATAAACTGACTTGTGTTCCCATAATTATATTCAAATATGGAGATAGGGGGACAGCCACAATATATCCTGTCCTCCATATGTTATCGCATATCCGATTTGCCCAACTACATTGGTCTTCGTTCCATGAGCCCCCATAGACCGATCAAAACGGGGGCCGAACCATTTTGACGGGGAGATCCGTCAAAAACGATCTTGACTACCGGTAGATTTTGGCATTCTTGATTTCAATTTCAGTCTTTTGCTTAAGGCAGCTGATTGCCCGAATAACGGTTTCCACCCGAAGTCCGATAAGGTCAGCAATTTGTTGCCTGGTTAAGTTTACTTTGTACCTTTTGTGAGTAGGGCTTCCGCTCCTACCTTTGAAATAATCGAGGAGGATCAAAATCCTTTTTTCAGCCTGTTCGGTAGAAATCGCCTGTGAAATGGTTGCTTTGTAGTGCAATCGCAGTGATAGCCGTTCAAGCATTTTTAGATAATACTCAGGGTGCTCGGATAAAAATCTAAGAAAATGATCCCTGGGCATAACGAGAATCTGTGCATCCTCCATCACGATACCACTTGCAGGATATTCTATGTCAGCGAATAAAGCAGGTTCCCCAAAACTTTCTCCCTTCCCAAAAATTCCCTGGATAAATTCTTTTCCATTTTCATTCATGGTTATGATACCCACCTGACCGCGGTGTATCTGATAAAAATTTGTGGCTTTGTCGTCTTGTACAAAGATCATTTCATTTTGAGAATACGAAACTTTGCGGGCTCCATGAGAAATTAAAAGCTCCTCTGGAATCATAGGATTTGATTTTGGGTCCACAGAAGAAGGTACGACCAATTTTCAATACAAAGGAAAGAAGAAAATACGGAAAGGTTAAGTCTCAGTATGTAAAAATGATTGTAATCCATCTATCGGGCTCCTGGAAACTGACCCTGGTCATTTTTAATGAGGTCGATCAGCCTTTTTCTCATTTGTTGAGTCAAGTCTGGAAAACGCTGGCTTAAATCGATCGTCTCCCCGGGGTCCTGATTTAAATTATAGAGCTCAGTTACATCACGTTCATAATAGAGAATTAATTTCCAATCCCCTTCCCGGATTGCCGCACCAGGTGTCCATCCACTTCCATGATAGTGAGGGTAGTCCCAATACAGCATTCGATCCTGAGACCTTGATTCAGAAAAAATATTAATTCCATCCAATGTCGTAGGTAAAGGATTGTCTATCCCCGCAGCAGCCCACACAGTGGGTAAGATATCCTGGTGTATAGTCGGTGCTTCCACTATAGGATTTTCAGCAGAAGTTTCCGGGATATGGATGATCTGGGGAATCCGTATTCCTCCTTCATAACACCATCCTTTGCCTGCCCTTAAAGGATGATTGCTGGTTGGTGCAGGTCTTTTTCTTTCCAGGGTGGACAAACCTCCGTTATCTGAGGTGAAAACAAAAATGGTATTGTGCCACAATCCTTGTTTTTTGAGATAATCTATCAGCAATCCTACATTTCGATCCATGGCAGTCACCATAGAAGCGTATTCCAGATTGCTTTGATATAATACCGTATAAGCATCATGTTCATAGTGTAGCGTGGTCGGCACCGCTAGATGTTCGTAATGCATAGTGTCATTCGTACTTGGCTGGATAGGCGTATGAACCGTATAATAGGATAAGAAAGCCAGGAAGGGCTGATCCTTGTTTTTGTCTATAAAATCAATTGTTTCCAGGGTCAGACGGTCCGTAAGGTATTCTCCCTCAGGTCCATCCGGCAGTTTGTCATTTTTGTAGGGGGAATAATACCCACCTGGAGGGGAACCTTTGTCTATCCCACCAATATTGATATCGAATCCTTGGTTTTCCGGAGTATGGGGTTCATCCCCAAGATGCCATTTCCCGGCGAAAAATGTTCTGTAACCTACTTCCTTGAAAAATTCAGCGATCGTTTTTTCTTCCAACTTCAATTCATTGTGAATATGGGGGGTTTGCAAAATTCGGTCTGCCGGCCGCTGACCGGGGATCCAATCGGTGATGCCCAGTCGAGTGGGATTTTTGCCGGTCATAATAGCCGCCCTGGAGGGTGAACAAACCGGATGAGCAGAATAAGCCTGGGTGAATACGGTGGCCTCCTTTGAAAGGCTATCCAGGTGCGGTGTATGGTAAAGCACACTCCCAGCATAGCCCACATCTTTCCACCCCAGGTCATCCACTAGAATGATAACCACATTGCGGGGAGGAGAAGGTGCAACCAGGGAAGAAAATATTAGAATGAACGAGGAGAAGATGGCGTTAATCATAATTTGGACTGAGAATTTTCGGGTTAATTCATAGGATTTTATATTCCGATACAACGTACCCAAAAATAAATATTTGGTTTGTTTGATTTTTCTATTTCTTAAGAATTTATGACTCTTATATGTTCCCTAACCCGTTCCATGAATACGACAAAACAGGCAATTACAGGGCTTTTCAGGCCGGAACGGAGGGCGATTCCAAATGAAATTTTGTCCAAAATAAAACCACAGTTGGCGACTCCGTCAGGAATCTTTACCTTTGTGGGAGGAAAAAATATACGTGTGACCGAAGACCTATTTGAGGAGGAATATCCTGAGATCCTAACTATTAAGGTGGATCCGGGACAGAGTTTGCTCCGCATCGATAAATTTTTAATGGATCGTCTGGGACAAACCTCCCGCAATAAAATCCAGGAGGGGATACGAGATCGTTTAATTTTGGTCAATGGAGAGGAAGTTAAAGCTAATTACCGAGTGAGACCTGGTGATGTGATCTCGGTTGAAACTCCGGTAAATGAAGCGTATGATGGGATTGTTGTGCCTGAAAATATACCGCTTGACATACGGTATGAGGATGACCACCTGATGGTCATTCACAAGCCGGCTGGACTGGTGGTTCATCCTGGTTACGGGAATTACAGAGGTACGCTAGTTAATGCATTGGCATATCATCTGGACCAACAGGAATTGCCTGTTATGGATGGCAATGATCCGGATCGGCCGGGTCTGGTGCATCGCCTGGATAAAGACACCAGTGGACTGTTGGTAATAGCCAAAAGCAAGGTAGTTCTTCAGGCGTTGGCAAATCAGTTTCACGATCGCAAACCGGACAGGAGATATCTTGCACTGGTATGGGGTGTCCCTGACCCGAAGGAAGGCATCATTGACAAAGCCATTATGCGGCATCCACGCAACAGGTTATTGTTCACTACCGTTGATGAAAATCTGTCGCAGGAAGGCCGCAACGCGGTAACTCATTACCGGGTACTTAAAGACCTTTACTATGTTTCTTTGATCGAGTGCCGGCTCGAGACAGGTAGAACTCATCAAATACGTGTCCACATGGAATCGATCGGACATCCTGTATTCAACGACGTTCGTTATGGTGGGGACCGAATTTGCAAGGGTACTGTTTTTACACGATATAAACAATTTGTCGAAAATTGTTTTAACATATGCAATCGGCAGGCTTTACACGCCCAAACCTTATCATTTGTACACCCGGTTACAGGGCGCTTACTGACTTTTACTTCGGAATTACCCGATGATATGGGACACGTATTGGAGAAATGGGAAAGGTACGTACAGGATCGATCAGGGAAAGATGCTGAGTTTCAGGAATAGCAGTGGAGGGCGGTTGTCTGTAACATTATTGGAATGGATAGGGCAAAATATTTAGCGAGTTAAGGATTTTAAATTTTTACATACATTATAATTATATGGGGAATAATACCACGTATATTCAGGCATTGACACACCTGAAAACTGCAATCAGAGAACGACATCCGTTACTGGAAGCAAATATACATCGTACCTCTTTTCACAATCCCTGGTTGGAGAAGGTCAATTATTGGAAAAGTCTTGATTCACTGGCAACACATATGTTGGTGCCTGCAGAATTGGATCGATGGTGTAGAATGTACCAATTTCCGGTAAGCGCAGAATTTCAAAAAACCATTGGTCTGATCTTTGCCGGGAATATTCCTCTGGTGGGTTTTCATGATTTTCTCACCATTTATTTATCAGGTCATCATGCCGAGATCAAATTGTCCAGCAAAGATCCGTATGTTTTTCCCGCTGTATTACAATTGATGGAGGAAGCGGATCCGGGTTTGCAGGATCGCATTCTTATTGTCGATCATTTGAAAGATTTTGATGCTGTAATTGCAACGGGTTCCAACAATACGAACCGGTATTTTCGAAAATATTTTGGCGCTTATCCCTCTATATTTCGCGGAAACCGAACTTCGGTGGCCATATTGGATGGCAATGAAACATTGGAGGATCTTGCCAAATTGTCCCATGATATTTTTGATTATTTCGGTCTTGGATGTCGAAATGTGTCAAAGATATTTGTTCCCCATGGTTATCAGTTTGATTTACTCCTTGATGCCTTGGATGATTTCTCTATGATCATGAACAATACCAAATACAAAAACAATTACGATTATAATCTTTCCATAGAATTACTCAACAAAAACACAACCATTTCCCGACCTCATGTGATGTTAAAGCAGGATGAGATATCCTTATCTTCTCCAATCGGAATGATTTATTACGATACTTATTCCGATTTGAATCATTTGATTGGTATGTTGGCTCGGCAAAAGGATGAAATCCAGACGGTCGTGGGGAAATATGAAGTACCAGGCGTGTCAAGAACCGATTTTGGCCAGGCCCAAAACCCAGGTTTGTTTGACTACCCAGACGGTGAGGATCTGGGTCATTTCCTATTTCAGCTAACTTGTACACCCATTTCATGACGAAAAAAGAAAGAGCGCGCCAAATTGGGATAATCCTTGATGGATTGTATCCTCAAATGGACATTCCATTGGATCATAAAGATCCCTATACCTTACTGATTGCAGTATTGCTATCGGCCCAATCCACCGATAAAAGAGTCAATTTGACAACGCCTGCACTGTTCGATAGAGCAGATAATCCCTGGGATATGGCAAAACTATCCGTGGAAGAAGTGCGTGAAATTATTCGACCGGTGGGTTTATCACCGCAGAAATCAAAAGCCATTGTGGAACTTTCGAAGATTTTGGTGGAAAAATATAATGGTGAGGTTCCCGCAGATATAGATTTGTTGGAAGAACTGCCCGGGGTAGGACACAAGACAGCTTCCGTGGTTATGGTTCAGGCATTTGGTCAACCTGCATTTCCTGTGGATACGCATATTCACCGATTGGCTTACCGATGGAAGCTGAGCACGGGCCGGTCTGTGAAAAAAACAGAAGAGGATTTGAAAAAGCTATTTCCGGTCGAAGAGTGGGATCGAAGACATTTACAGATGATTTACTTTGGACGGGAATACTGTCCGGCTCGTGGACACAACCCACTGTTATGCCCTATTTGTTCCAGGTATGGAAGAAAGTCCCTGTTTGTAAAAAAATGAATAGTTGATACGTGACTGCTTGTATATCGTTATGACATACTGGTAGTTGCAATAGTATTGTTGTAATTTAACTTAAATCATCCTGGGGTGATACTGCCAGGGCAAAAAGGATAATTTCTATTTCACTTCAATGTCCTCATTATTCTTAATCACGGATAGATAGATGTCAACTTCTGCATCATTCCAATTGTGACTCCGCTCATCATAGACCTCAAAGTCAAATCCAAATTTCCTGGGTATTTTCGTAGTCCATATGTTTTTCCAGGCTTTGACCAGACAATCCGTCATCTTACCCTGGGCTTTGATTATTTGATAATCCTGCGCTGGGATCCATAAAGTATCCAGTTTTTCGGGTACCGGGCCATTCTTTTCAATTTGGCAGCCTATGAAATACCTGAACTTTTCCTGAGGTGTGAACTCGTAATCATAATACACTGCATAAATGGTATCTGAAAGTCGATGAGGGATTTGTTCGATAATTTTTTCCTTTTCAAATTGTTGCCACAGGATTCCGCAATCCGTACTGGATTGATTGTTTTGGTTTGTTGTTTTTCCTGGCCATTGAATACCAGCAAGTTGAAATCCTTCTATCCTTTTTGTTGACATAGCGCAAATCGGTTTGGGTGCTTAAAGATAGGTATATTATAAAAGAATGACAGATAGATCCTGCTGCTATCGTACCTTGTCTGAAGGATGACATTTTGAACACAAGGAAAATAAGGAAACATGGCTGGGGGAGGGATAGGGAGCGTCAAGATCCCTGGTGGATTATATTTGATAGAATGCGGATATGTAACGTGCTACTCTTCTGATTCCTAAGAGATACTATTGTGTAGCCGTCCCGATCTATTTGGGGGACGATAATGATGGTACGACGGAATATAAACCGTCATAAAGTTGAAAACCTTAAGTAATGGGATTTTTGATAACGTTATAATGCCAGGTAACCCCCATCGACCGGGTAGTAGGCACCAGTTATAAAAGAAGCAGAATCTGAAGCCAAAAACAAACACAAGGCAGCAACTTCCGGGGATTCTCCAAGTCGATGCAGGGCATGCTTTTGCTCGAGATCTCTTATGACATCTTTACCCAGGGTATTTTCATTTACTAGTCCGGTGTAAACAAAACCAGGGCCTATGGCATTGATGCGTACGTTGTCTTGAGCATGATCGATGGCCCCTGCCTTGGTCAATCCTACCACGCCATGTTTTGATGCTACATAGGCCGCTGAACCTGCGAATCCTACCTGGCCCAATATGGAGGCCACATTGATAACAGATCCACCACCTGATTTGATCATGGCAGGAATCTGATATTTCATACCATAAAAAACGCCCGTAAGATTAATATCGATTACTCTGGACCAGTCCTCTGGAGCAATATCGGCGAGTTTATTAAATTCATTACCCACTCCGGCATTGTTTACCGAAATATGCAGTCCTCCAAAGGCTTTGACAGTTTCATCCACCAAAATCCGATTTTCCTCCAGGCTAGCGGAGTTGGCTTTTATAAAAATAGCCTGACCACCGTTTGCTTTGATGGAATCTACTACACTGCGCCCTGCTTCATCATTGATGTCACTAACAGTGACTTTGGCACCTTCTTTCGCAAATACCATAGCAGTTTCACGACCTATTCCTGATCCGGCTCCGGTTACAATGGCGATTTTTCCTTCTAATTGACTCATATGCAGCAAGTTTGGTTAGGAGATCATAGGAATTCTATTAAAGATACCACAGAATTGCCAGAAATGCAAGTAAAATTGAATTTCAAGACTCATAGAAAATAGCTTTCCCGTTGGAGTCCGTGGTTAAGGCCTGGACGTAAGCAGTGGCCACCTCATCTGCTGAAGGTAAACCCTCCCCATTCATTCCCATTTGAATAGCAGATTCACGTACCAGGGGTGGGTGGACGACCAAAGCTCTTTGGTTTTCTTCCAACTCAAGAGCCAGAGCTTTGACAAAGCCTTCCAATGCGGCATTGACCATGGCAACGCTGGTAGTTTCAGGCCAGGGTTGGTGCGCTAATATTCCTCCAGTAAGGACAACCCGTCCTGTGGGACTTAATTTTTTCATGCCATAGCGACAGACATGGACCTGACCCATTAACTTACTTTTGATTCCAATCATGAAGTCCTCTTCCGATATTTGATCCAGGGCTCCAAACCGGGCGTCTCCAGCGATGCATACTATAGCATCAAAAGGTTCGGAATTAGAAAAAAACGCTTCAATTGACCCTGGATTTTCAATATCGATGGACGGTTGAGATTTTCTTGATATTCCCTGAACCTCGTGTCCTAATTTCCGCAACTTGTCCACTGCGGCTGATCCAATAGTTCCACTTGCTCCAATTATTAAAATTTTCATAGTTATCGGTTAAATTATCAATGTTACTGCATCGGGGGCGTGTATCTCTCCACGTCATTTTCGTAGGGTTCTAGGGTGTTCAGGTAATCATAAATGGCACCCAGATCTTCTTCTTTCATTCCGGAATACATTACCCAGGGCATGATGGTTTGAAATTCACCTGGTTGGACGGAAGGTAATACATAGGAAGAATCAACATATTTTTTGAACCGGAGGATGAATTCATCTTTGGATAATGGACCGATTCCCGTATCATGTGGTGTAAGATTGGGGGTGCGCAGGACACTGCCATCGGGCATGGTAAATGTTCTGCCACCACCTGCAAGAGGGCCATTGAATTTTCCATTCTGAAAATCTGTATGACAATCTCCACACGCAGCAGAAGTAAACATATATTCTCCATAAGCAACAACATCGGAAGTCGATGGTATCTCACGCAAACTTGCTTCTTGTGGCATTGTTCGCATGATAAAGTTGAAAGGAAAGTCCGCTTTTGACTTGGGATGGTCAGACTGGATGGGATCCAGAGTGCGGAGAAATGCGATGACTGCCTCAATATCTTCCCGTGCCATTTTCCCAAATGAATGATAGGGCATGACTGGAAATATGGGATCTCCATCTTTAGTAACCCCGGTAGTAATAAGCCTGAACAATTCTCCATCGGTCCATTCTCCGATACCGGCAGGGGTAATGTTGGGAGATATGAATCTTCCGGGAAATCCCATCGATTGATCAAATACCTCGCCACCTGCAAATTCAGTTCCAGGATTGGGTGGACCAGAAAATAAAGAGAAATCACGAACTGAATGACAATCGGCACACATCATCACATGGTATGCCAAATATTCCCCCCGCTCAACCTTATCCGGTGTGATATCTACTTTCAAATCCGGTGCATCTCCCACCTTGGGTAAAGCCAGTGAGAGGTACCCAATCATGACCACAACGATGGCCAAAATGACCATAACAACATAAAAGAAAAATTTTAAAATCTTTTTCATAGGGTGTTTCTTTTGTTCCCTAAAGATAAAAGAATGTTTGACATTGTTTTGGGAGGGTAGGGTATTTTTTGAGATATATTTAAATTGAATGGGTAAGCAAACGGAATCTTATATCATACAGTATATCAGGCTGTAATATATATTACACATCTAAATGATTAAAGAGGGGGATTGCGTGTTCTGTTCCTTAAGCTGACCTTTTCGAATCAGCAGATAAGATCACTACAACTTTAATTTTAACCATCACTTTCCTCTCCGGCAAATTTCATCATCTCATCCATTGCAATGTTGGCATGGGAGTACGCTGCACCTGCTCTCATTTCAGCTGCAACCCAAATCGCCTCCATAAGTTCTTCCTTTGTAGCCCCACTTTCCAAAGCTTTTTTGGTATGAGCCCGAATACAGTATGGACATTGAGTTACATGACTTACTGCCACTGCAATAATTTCTTTTGTTTTTACAGGAAGAGCGCCATCCTCGAAGATGGTGCGACTGAATTTTCGCCATGCCTTGAGATTATCCATGGCTAATCTTGCTTTCTGTTCTGCTAATTCTCTGGATTGATCTGGAAACATCGTTGTTAAGATTAAGGTTAATTGTGAGGATGTGAGGGTATGGGTAGTTCAATTCCATTTCCGGACAGCCATTCACTGTGTCATATTTTATAAGCTTCAATATTCATCAATATGCGCAATAAATATGAAAAATAAAAATTTAGACCTAAGCTCATAGGTCTCACCGATTATTTGAATTGTTCTTTCACTAAAACCGGCCCTACACTGTTACCTGGATTTCAGTAAACAACAAAAGAAATACTGAGAAAATCAGCACCTGATGTTCAATTTCTCACGGTTCTGCCGCCCACTTCCTTAACCCTGCGATGGACTTTTACTTGTTCATCAATATCCACCAACAACGTAACATAAGCAGATCGACTCGGGGTGTAATATTCCTTGCCATCATAAGTTACAATGCCAAAATCCCTTTTCCACTCCTTAGCCAATAATCCGTATATTTCATCACCCACCCGATTCCGTCGTGATCTGGATGTAGGGCCAAATATCAGATAGCGATCTTCACCTCTTTCGAAGGATATGGCCAGCTTATTGTCTCCCGGACTAAAAAGAAATACTCCTGGTGTTCCTTTACGGAAGACAATTTCTTCTGTCCTTCGACCGTCACGGATACTTATTCTACCCTGATCAATGATTGACTCACCTTGCCTCAATTCACGATGCAACACTATGTCATCGGATAAGTAAAATTGTATCCTGGAAAGCGCGGAATCATCAAATTGATAATTTTCAATCAGAGCGCTTGAAAAGGGCGAAAGTTGAGGTGAACACCCTATGGAAATCAGGATTCCTATGAGACTGATTACGATTTTGGACATCTTATTTTCTCATTTGGTGATGCTTTGAATTTAATCATTCCATGCCGGACAGGGGGCATATTAATGAATAATTAATACATGAAATCTCCTGAAAAGTTCACCAGGATGTATCCTGGAATTATTCAGAAAACTCCAAACAATGAACGAAAGAGATCACCTTATACCCTCCTAATAACATATTATCACCCTGCCGATTATCGCTTACCTGCAAAGAATTTCTTTATCATTTGACCACAATCCTCTTCTAATACACCTCCGGTAATTTCTGTGGAAGGGAGTAGAATCGGCGGTTGATATTTCAGAAATCCTTTCTTGGGGTCATGGGCACCAAAAACAACACGAGGGAATCTGCTCCAATGAATAGCCCCTGCGCACATGAAACAAGGTTCCAGTGTAATGTATATATGGCATTTATCCAAATATTTGCTTCCGATGGTTTCTGTAGCAGAGGTAATGGCTATCATTTCTGCATGTGCAGTAGGATCATTGAGTTGAATGACCTGATTGTGAGCACGGGCTACGATTCGATCCTGGTACACGACAATACAGCCCACTGGTATCTCACCCTTTTCTTCAGCGAGTTGGGCTTGAAGCAAGGCCATTTTCATCCATTTTTCATCATTATCCTGCATTTTCCAAAATTTTGTATTCGAATTTATGGGATTAAGAATAGAAACCCTACTTTTGCACATGGAAATTACAAATTCGAATACAGAGAAGATAATTACACAGGGATTAACCTTCGATGATGTATTGGTAGTCCCTCGCTTTTCCGAAATCCTTCCCCGAGAAGTTGATATTACCTCCCGACTCACCAGGGAGATTACTTTAAATGTTCCGGTAGTAAGCGCTGCGATGGATACCGTGACTGAAAAAGATCTTGCTATAGCGATAGCAAGACAAGGGGGGGTGGGATTTATCCACAAGAACATGACCATTGAGGAACAAGCCAGCCAGGTCCGCGCCGTAAAGCGCAGTGAAAGTGGTATGATCATCGATCCGGTCACTCTATCGCCCGATGCGACAATCGCGGAAGCACAGCGGATAATGGAAGAGCACAAAATCGGAGGAATTCCGATCACTGAACAGGATGGAAAGCTCGTAGGCATTCTCACCAACCGGGATTTAAGATTCGAGGTCAACAATAAAAAGAAAGTTTATGAACTCATGACCAAGGAGAATTTGATCACTGTGCCGGGTGATACGGATCTCGAGCAGGCCCAGGTGGTATTGCAGAGGAATAAAATAGAAAAACTGCCTGTGGTGGATGATAATTATCGGGTGATTGGTCTGATTACATACAAGGACTTGTCAAAAGTCAAAAGCTATCCGAATTCTTGCAAGGATTCATACGGTCGACTTCGGGTGGGCGCCGCAGTAGGGGTAACTCGTGATACAATGGACCGGATTTCGGCTCTTCTTGAAGTGGATGTGGACGTGGTTGCGGTCGATACGGCACACGGTCATTCAGCCGGTGTATTGGATACCATCCGGATGATCAAGTCAACGTTCCCCGATCTTCAGGTCGTAGGAGGGAATGTGGCTACCGGTGAAGGGGCGATGGCGCTTGTGGAGGCAGGAGTCGATGCAGTAAAGGTGGGAGTAGGTCCTGGTAGTATATGTACCACACGGGTGGTTGCTGGAGTGGGGGTCCCTCAACTCAGTGCAATTTATTCTGCAAAAAAAGCCATCCAGTCCACCGGAGTACCTGTTATTGGTGATGGAGGTATTCGCTATACGGGGGATATAGTAAAAGCTATTGTAGCAGGGGCGGACACTATAATGGCAGGGTCTCTGTTTGCCGGTGTGGATGAAGCACCTGGTGAAACTATCATCTACGAGGGACGTAAATTTAAAACTTATCGTGGAATGGGTTCCATAAGTTCCATGAATCGCGGATCCAAAGACCGGTATTTCCAGGACGTGGAAGATGATATTAAAAAATTGGTTCCGGAAGGGATAGAAGGACGGATTTCATTTAAAGGTAACCTGAGTGAGGTAATGGTACAATATATTGGTGGTCTTCGTGCCGGAATGGGTTATTGCGGAGCTCGTAATATTGAGGAATTGCAAAATGCTCAGTTTGTTTCCATTACACATTCCGGCATAACCGAAAGTCATCCGCATAATATTACCATTACAAAGGAATCCCCAAATTATCAGCGCAGATAAGACATTTAAGGGTTTGAATGAAATAAATCTTACGAGTTCTGATGTCCTCCAATTATCTAAAGATTTGATCGGGTGGAAACTATGTACACGGATCAACGGAGAATTCACTTCGGGTTACATAGTTGAAACTGAAGCCTATCGTGCGCCGGAAGACAAAGCCAGCCATGCTTACAATGGCCGGAGAACATCCCGTACAGAAACCATTTTTATGGAAGGTGGCAGATCATATGTGTATCTTTGTTATGGAATCCACCATATGTTCAATGTGGTATCGGGGCCGGCCAATGTGGCACATGCTATTTTAATCCGCGCACTCGAACCGTGTGAAGGAATTGAGATAATGAAACATCGCAGAGGTACGGTTCGCCATATCAGGGATTTAACCAATGGCCCCGGGAAGCTTTGCCAGGCGCTCGGTATAACCAGAGAACACAACAATCTTCATCTGTTGAACCAGGTATCCAGTCCTATTTGGCTGGAACCCGGATTTGTGGTCCCGGGATCCGATATCGTGGCATCGACCCGGATTGGAATTGATTATGCGGAAGAGTGGAAAGAAAAATTGTGGCGTTTCTATATTAATGGTAATTTGCATGTTAGTGTAGTCAATCGCTTTGACAGAGCATGATTGCCGGAGCAATAGGGCAACGACAATACCGGAATCATCCTCCAGATATTGAAAATTAGTTCTCTGTTATGAAACACAACATTTTGCTGCTGCAGTTATGTCTGCTGCTTTTGGGGTCCAATACCGTGCACTCACAGGAATTTACGGCCCCATCGATCTTCTCCGTTAAAGTGACCGTCCCGGGTACCATATATGGTTTGCCAGTGATGAATCTGGGGGATTCCCGGGGATTGTCCCTTACATTTGATGATTTGGCTGAAGATGCCCGTTATTATCGTTTCAAATTACAACATTGTGACCGGAACTGGCAACCATCGGATTTGGTGGACATGGAGTATCTCGACGGTATCAATGACCAATTGATCAATAATTATGCATTTTCAAACCAGACTCACATCGATTATGTCCATTATCAGGTTCATTTCCCCGGCGATGGTTTAACACCCAAAATCAGCGGTAATTACCTTATCACGATCTATGATGAAAACACGAATGAAGTCGTACTGGTCCGAAAATTCATGGTCGTCGATAAAAAAGTTTTTGCTTCAGCTATCCTTCGCCGACCTTCCAGAGTGACAGAATTGAGAACACATCAGGAACTCGAACTAACCGTTAATTTCAAAGATTTCCATATGTCCAATCCACTCCAGGATGTGACAGTGACCATTTTGCAAAATGGTCATTGGCAACGAGCGATCTCCAATATACCACCCAGAAATGTTTTTGGCGATGTCATTGAATTTGATTGGCGGGGTAAACTGGTCTTCCCGGGTGGAATGGATTTTCGACCTTTGGATCTGCGAAATTTAAGGTATAGGAGTTTTGGTATTCATGAAATTACTGAGTTTAGGGATGGTTATGTGGTTGTGAAGGATGTGGAGAAATCGAGAGCGGGTCGAAGTTATTTTATGGAACCTGACCAAAATGGGAATTTTGTCGTTGATAATGAACGGAATTATTCCGGGGATGTCGCTGTTACCTCAGAATACGTAGAAGTGGATTTTAGATTGGACGTGCCCCAACGATCCGGGAACGACAGGATTTTCGTAGCTGGAGGATTTACCAATTTTATGGCAGACCCAAGGTTTGAGCTGGAATTTATTGAAGAGGAAGGATTATACAAAGGTACGGTCATGATGAAGCAAGGCCGCTACGATTATCTATATGCGGTGGGAAAAGGGGACGATCCGGAACTCGACTTCGATGCGCTGGAAGGCAATTCCAATGAGACCGAAAATTTTTATCTTATACTGACGTATTACCGTCCTTTTGGATCAAGATACGATCAACTGATCAGTGCAGATATCATCAATCTGGGGGGGTAACCGGCCTAAAATCTTTTGCGATCATTGGGGAATTCAAGGGTTGGTAGGCAGGATTATATAGGGCCTACTCAGATTTAGACATTTGACTGGATTGCAATTGTATGATAAAATTTCAGCGGTTTTAGTCCAGGATTATTAGTGATTATCTGAAATAACTTTGCATTTGATAAACTCCAAATTTACCTAGGTGATTCGGAAAATTAACATCTCCAGTTTATAACGATAGAGTTTCGAATATAAGTCCTGCGCTTCGTGAGCCTACCTTGTGCGATTCGTGAGCGCGGAAGTCGAAATAAAAACTGCCGAATGGCAGAT